>JBEKHO010000002.1:0-334820 GCA_050012215.1 Steroidobacteraceae bacterium | reverse complement strand
GAACTACCCGCCGCGCTGCTCACCAACTGGTCGCGCGGCGGCGCCGCGCGCGGAGCGTCGACAATCACCCAGCAGCTGGCCAAGAACCTGTTCCTGTCGCGCGACAAGCAGCTCGGACGCAAGCTGCAGGAACTGGCGATCACGTTCCTGCTCGAGTCGGCGCTCGGCAAGGATCGTATCCTCGAGATCTACCTGAACATCATCGAATGGGGACCGGATCTGCGTGGCCTGCGGCCCGCGGCCCGCCGCTATTTCGGTCGCGAACCTTGGGCGCTGACGCCGGCCGAAATGGCCTTCCTGGTCGCGATCATCCCCGGGCCGATCAAGTACCAGAGTTCATTCGCGCACGGCACGCCGGGGCCTGGGCTGCGTTCGCTGATCGACGAGCTGCTGGCGAAGCTGCGGTCCGTGGATGCGATCGGCGAGGAGGAATATCGGCGAGCGCTCGGCGAACCCATCGTCGTTGCGGGCGGCAGGCCGCCCGGATGATCGGTGGCGAATGGAAACGGGCGGCAGGGGATCGACAAAGTCCCCTTCTAGTTCAGGCTGTATCGCACTCCCGTTGGCGTCATATCGGGACTCATATGTTTCGTTTAGTAGCGTTTTGGGGACGGTCAGCGATGGATTGGTCCGTCCCATTTTCGTTGGGAGAGTTCTTGGTTGAAGGACCGGTTCTGGCCGACTTGCAGCCCGTCGCGGGGAACGGCAGCTTCGAGAAAGGAAGATTGGAGATTTGCAAAATGCAACCAGCCTCGAGGCAGGCGCGCCTAAGAATCACTGGGCTCGGGTCTTTCGCTTGCATAACGACCCGAGGCGAACTCTCTCAACAGAACAAATCGCGGTTCCGTTGTGCAGATTATATCGACACATCGATCCCCAGTATAAATGCCGTAATGAAGCGACTGCCCAGCATAAGCTGCACTGTTCATCGTGAATGCTTCGGAAAGGAGTCGAGACGATTCAGATTTATAAAAAGAGTGGCCAACCTGTAAACCTTGAAGGTTAAGGCCAGCTAGGCCGATTTCATCGTAAACGCGGTAAATAACAAGGTGACCCTGGGCAACAGATACCCGTGTTGGAGGACAGTCCTTCCCAGTTAATATCAACCTGAAACCCTCCCAATCATCGTAAATTGCCGCAATGCTCGTCGATGGCACATCGCGGTACCACCACCAAGGATCCCAGCGAGCGAAAGTCTCTGTCATCATGGTCCTTGCCTTCAATGAGGGTTTGTTACGGGAAGGCTAGCGCAAGTTACGAATGTCAGCTAATCAGCGACGGAGTTTAGGTCGCGAACTTCCGCAATTGGCCGGACGCTGCCGGTGGGCCTGCGACTGTCACTTTCCCCACCACCGACCGCCCGCGACCCCAAACCTGACTGTCATGACCGTTCGGTTCAGGGCTAGAATTTCGTAACATCTTCTCGATACGAGCCATGTCCATGCCTACAGTCGCCGAGCACTACGAAAGCCATCTCGCTCCGGTCTATGTTTGGATGGCGGGTGGATTGGAGGCCGCGATAGTCCGCGGTCGGGCCGAGGTAGAGGCGGTCTGCCCGCCACCCTCTCAATCTCAGCGGGCCGTCGACCTCGGCGCTGGATTTGGCATGCACACGATCCCTCTGGCCGACATGGGGTATTCCGTCCTTGCCATTGACAGTTCCAAGATTCTCTTGGACGTGATCACGAGTCATGTCGGCGACCGGTCGATCGTTGCCATCGAGGATGATCTGCTTGCGTTCAAGAATCATCTCGACGCCCCGGCATCGTTGTTCGTGTGCTTGGGAGATACCCTGACACATCTGCCCGATCGACGATCCGTCGAACGGCTGTTTGCTGATGTGGCCGAAATGCTCGTACCCGGAGGCGCGTTCATCATGACGTTCCGCGACTATTCCACGCCGCTCCTTGGACTAAGGCGGTTCATTCCCGTTCGAAGTGATGCGGAGCGCATTCTCACCTGCTTTCTTGAATATGAGGACGAGGTCGTGACGGTCTACGACATTCTCCATGAACGGGTTGGCGCGGACTGGCGTCAGCGCGTTAGCGCCTACCGAAAGCTCCGGTTGTCACTGGAATGGGTAGCCCGCGCGCTGGAAGCCGTGGGCCTTCAAGTCAGGTGGGAACAGGGTCCTGTCGGTATGGCACGCATGGTTGCCGAACGGATTCCCAATGTAGGCGCGGTGACAGCTCTCGGTGGTTCATCCTCGCTTTCATCGTGCCCCGCGGACTCCAGCCGACCCGACGCATCCGAGGGGAAGCAAACATGAAATCCATATTTGTGCGGCTGCGGCTGATCGGCATCGTCAGTGCACACTCTCAGAGGGTGCACGCGGCACAATCAATTTCGCGACGACGTCCGATGGTCCGTACGGGGCGACAACCGTTTTCGTGACCACGCGCCAATCAGTGCGGGAGTCATGGTCACGCCATTCGCCGCAACCACCTCATCGCGCATCCGTTGTGCAAGACTTGAGACGTCCAATTCCTTCGCGGTCGCAATGTTCAATCTCTCAATCACGGGTAAGAGGCTTCTAACCACTTCCGTCACGATCTCGTAAACTGGGGATTCCGGACCGCCACCGACTACGGCGTCCATTCGCATTGAAGGGCCGGGCAGGCCCGCAGCCAAGAACACCGAATATAGCTCCAGGCCCAACACGGTTCGCGCGCCCGTGGCTCTTAGCGTCTGCCTGATCAACTCGGCGTGACGTTCAAAGGTTGGAGCTAGGGGCAGTGAGCGGAGGTTCGCCATGTCAAATTCGTGAAAGACGATCAAACCTTCGTCACGAAGGTGCGCCACCAGTTTTCGGACAGCAGCGACCGGATCCGGGTAATACATGAGAACGAGCCGGCCCACGACCGCGTCAAACGGCCGATCAAACTGCATTTCCGTAGGGTCGGCTTCGAGGAATTTCACATTCTGCGCGTCTCGCGCCTGTGCGCGCGCAGTTGCCCGGTGTACGGCTGAGGCGGCGCGGTCGGCACCGATGACCTCGCCAGTTTGCCCGACCAGCTCAGCAACCAGAAAGGCTACGTCACCGCTGCCGCAGCCGACGTCAAGAACGCGCATGCCTGCAGAAATTCCGGCCTGTTGAAGTAACTGACGCGTAAAGGGCTCAAAAAGCTCTGCCTGACGACTGAGGCGTTCAAGTTCCCGCTCCGAATGACCTAGGGCGTAGGTCGATTCTTGAGTCGCTGTCTTTTCCACTTTTCACCTCGAGACTCGGGCGCTTCTCCCAACATTGCCAGCCTCTCTAGCGCAATTATCTATCAAAGTGTGCGCCGGAGGCATCTGGCTCGCAAATTACCGTCCATCATCGGAGTTTCCGAAGCGCTCTGCAGCGGAACCGGCAGCGGGAGCGACCGCTATCGGGCAAGCATTCTAGGCCGCTGTAGGTCTGCTGTTGGGCCGGTCAGAGACCTACGACTGCGGGGCCCCAGCGCGAAAGCCGCCAAGCTATCACCGGCAGCTTGAGTGAGTGAGGCGTCGGTATGACCCGCATTCACGTCCTCAATCAAAATATTTTGTTAGGCAATGATGGGATTCGCGTGCGCTTTGCACATCTAGAAGTGAACAGGCGATTCGCTCAGGCGAGGATCTTGAGCAACATAGTCGGCAACAGTGATTAGCTTTATTCTTTAGTCCAACCGAGGAATGCAAAATGAACCGGAAACAGCGCGTTTTGACTGCTTTCTACTTCGCGGCTTCGTTTATGGTATTCGCCGTTGCGCACGCGCGAGTGAGTGAGTCGTCTGGTGTACCGTACTACGAATCGAAGTCGCCCGCCGTTGATGCTGATCCCGCAACTGCTATGCGGGGATCGCTCGGCGTTTCCAGTGAAAATCTCAGTCTCGGTAATAATCTCGGGAAGCTCGTGTTTTTACTGAATGGCGGATTTGCGCTGCTGTCCGGCGCGGTCGCGTGTTTCGTAGTCGCCAGGCGTCATCGCGAGCCTATCCGCGATCATGACCATTTGGACGATTGGCAGACCGGAAATTCCGTGACCACGATTTGATGCTGCACGAGCGCGACGGGCTCCCTTGAGCCAGTGCTTTCTTCGAGCTGAATACCGCCCATGGATTGCAAATCGCGACCTTGTGCGACCGTGGGAGACCGTGGGCAACGGAGAGTTAGAGGCGCGATTCTAACTCTCCTCCCGGATTCTGCGGCTCCACAAGCACTCGAGTCCGAGCCGCTGACGCGTTACACGGCATCCGTGACCGAGTCGGAGAAGAGATTCGCTTGGGGCATCGGGAAATCTACGTTTATTAACCGTCCGCCATGGGGCATTCAAAGTTGCAGATTGCGTCTCTGCCGCATCCGGTGGAATCACAAAGAAAACGGGAGGTTAGCTCGTCGCGAACGAGTCGGAACATCAAGGAAATAGTTGTCCTGCTGACAAAATGCGCCGGGTCCACGCGTAAAGCGGGTTTGTGCAAGGCATTTGACGGCTGTGACGAGCGCGGCTAGTCTCAATGGATAAAGCCATAAGAGCTAGGGGGGCCCAATGTCGGAACCCTCGGGTCAAGTCACCGAGCTGTTGCAGCAATGGGTCAAGGGGGACCAGGAAGCCCTCGGTGCGTTGGCGCCGGTTATTTACGAGGAACTGCGGCGTCTCGCGCACTACCACCTCAAGTCGGAGCGGGCGGATCACACGCTGCAGAGCTCGGCGCTGGTCAACGAAGCATTCATTCAGTTGATTGGGAGCCAACCCGCCCAACTGGAGAACCGCGCGCACTTCGTTGCGATCGCTTCACGCTTAATGCGGCAAATTCTGGTCCAATATGCTCGCCGACGGCGGGCAAACAAGCGCGATGGGGGACATCGGATCGCTTTGGAAGAATTTCCGGAGTTACCCGTTGCTGGCGATGAGCAACTCGTGGCTTTGGACGATGCCTTGGATGAGTTGACGCGGATCGATGAACGACAGGGCAGGATCGTCCAGATGAAATTCTTTGGTGGATTGTCGGCGCCCGACATATCTCAGGTGCTCGGGATTTCACTGGCGACGGTCGAGCGGGACTGGGCCACGGCGCGGATCTGGTTGCGCCGCGAAATGAGTAGAGCCGCTACGCCGTGACCGTGCCGAGCTGGGCGCACGTCAAAGAACTGCTGCACCAAGCCGTCGCATTGGACTCAGAGTCGCGTGCCAAGTTCCTCGATGAGGTCTGCGCGTCGGATGCGGCGCTGCGCGCGGAGCTCGAGTCACTGCTTTCAGTCGGTGACGGCATGAGTGCCGAGTTCATGCAGTCGCCGCTAACGGACAAATTCGCTGTGGACGGCGCGGGGCTTGGAGCCGCAGGCTTGGCCGCAGGACAGCTCTTTGCGCAACGGTTTCAACTCATCCGCAAACTCGGCGAAGGCGGCATGGGGCAGGTATGGCTCGCCGAGCAAACCGCTCCGGTGCGCCGGCCCGTGGCTTTGAAGCTGATCAAGGCGGGGATGTACGACGAGACCGTCGTGCAGCGCTTCCAAGCAGAACGGCAATCGCTCGCGATCATGGATCATCCGGTCATCGCCAAGGTGTTCGATGCCGGCATCACGCCCCAAGGTCAGCCGTACTTCGTCATGGAGTACGTGCCGGGGCTGCCGATCACAGAGTATTGCGATCAGAAGAAGCTCAAGATCCGCGAGCGACTCGAGCTGTTCATCCAGGCCTGCGAGGGCGTACAGCACGCGCACCAGAAGGCGATCATCCACCGAGACTTAAAGCCCGCCAACATATTAGTTGTGGAGGTGGACGGCAAACCGGTGCCGCGGGTCATCGACTTTGGGTTGGCAAAGGCGACGACCCCCGAGAGCCCGGAGCAGACGCTGTTCACACGCTTCGGCCAGTTCATGGGCACACCGGGCTACATGAGTCCGGAGCAGGTGGATCCGAACATACGGGACATCGATACGCGCACGGACGTATATTCGCTCGGGGTTATTCTGTACGTGCTGTTGACTGGGCTGGAGCCCTTCGAGACGAAGCGTCGCCAGAGGCCCCCGCTCGATGAGTGGTTGCGCCAGCTGCGCGAACAAGAGCCGCCCACCCCGAGCGCGAAGCTAAGCGCCGAGCGGGAGATCTCGATCGAAACTGCCGCAGCCCGAGATACCGAGCCGCGACAACTGGTGGGCCTGCTACACGGGGATCTCGATTGGATCACGATGAAGGCGCTGGAGCGCGAGCGCGAGCGCCGCTACGGTACGCCCTCGGAGTTGGCCGCGGACCTGCGCCGGTATCTGAACGACCAGCCCGTCCTGGCGCGTCCGGCTAGTGCCGGGTATCAGATCCGCAAATTCATTCGCCGCCATCGCATCGCCGCCGGATTCTTTGGAATGGTAACAGCCCTCTCGATTGTTGCGTCGGCTGCCGCATTGATCGCCGTTCGGCAAAAGCATCAGGCGGAATATCAGGCGACACAGGCGCTACAGGCACAGTCGCGGCTGCTTACCCAGGCTGCCGCGCAGCGCCTCAAGGACGCCGATGTGGCGGGTGCGCAGAGCATCATCCTCGAAGTGCTCACGAATCCTGCATTTGCACTGGTGCGCACGCCGGCGGCCATCAGTGTTTTTCAGGACATCCGCGCGGCGGACCCGCAGCTTGCCGTGCTATCCGGCCATGGGGATCGAGTCGGATTCGTCGTCTACTCGCCCGACGGGACACGCATCGCCACCGCATCGTATGACAAAACCGCGCGGATCTGGGATGCACTTACGGGGGTTCAGGTCGCCTTGCTGTCGGGTCACGACGCTCGCGTTACCAGCGTCGCCTATTCCCCGGACGGCACACAAATCGTCACCGCGTCAGCGGACCAGACCGCGCGCATCTGGAACGCGCGCACGGGCGCCCAGATGCTGGTGTTCAGGGGCCCTGGCGTTCGCCCCATTTCCGCTGCCTTTTCGCCCGATGGCACCCGCATCGTCACCGCGTCGTTGGACAGAACAGCGCGCATCTGGGATGCCCGCACGGGCGAACAACTCCTCGTGCTCTCAGGGCACGATGATACCCTCCAATCCGCCGCCTATTCGCCGGACGGCACCCGAATCGTCACCGCGTCTCGCGACAAGACGGCGCGGATCTGGGAGGCACGCACGGGTGCTCCGCTCATCGTTCTCTCTGGGCATGGTGGGATAGTGGCGTCCGCCGGCTATTCGCCGGACGGCACACAGATCGTTACTGCGTCGACGGACAAGACTGCGCGCGTCTGGAACGCGCGCACCGGCGAACAACTCATCGTGCTCTCCGGCCATGGCGATCGCGTATTTTCCGCCAGCTATTCCCCCGACGGCACCCGCATCGTCACCGCGTCGGACGACCGAACCGCGCGCATCTGGGAGGCGCGCACCGGTGCACCTATCGCAGTGCTCTCGGGCCACGGCGGTTTCGTCAGATCCGCCGCCTACTCGCCCGACGGCGCACGCATCGTCACCGCCTCGGACGACCGAACCGCGCGCATCTGGGTGGCGCGCAGGGATACGCAGCTCACGGTGCTGTCCGGGCATGGCGACGGCGTCGCGTTCGCGAATTATTCGCCCGATGGAGGTCGCATCGTCACGGCGTCGCTGGACAAAACAATGAGGATCTGGGAGGCAAACACTGGTGCGCAACTTGCAGTGTTTTCAGGCATTCGGGACTTTTTCATCACCGCCACCTTCTCGCCCGACGGCACACAGATCGCCAGCGGGGGGGAGGGGGGCGGGTCGAGGGTCAAGACGGCACACATCTGGGATGCGCGCACGGGGGCGCAGCTCGCGGTACTGTCCGGACATGGCGACATTATCGAGTCCATTGCCTACTCGCCGGACGGCAGGCAGATCGCAACCGCGTCGTTGGACCGGACTGCGCGCATCTGGGATGTGCGCACCGGCGCGCAGCTCGCGGTGCTGTCTGGACATGGCGATTCGGTGCTGTCCGCCGCCTACTCGCCCGATGGTAAAAGTCTAGTGACCGCGTCGTTCGACAAGACCGCGCGCATCTGGGATGCGCGCACGGGCGCGCAGCTCGTCGTGCTGTCGGGGCATAACCAAGCCGTCTCCTCCGCCGCCTATTCGCCCGATGGGAGACATCTAGTGACCGCGTCGTTCGACAAGACCGTTCGCACCTGGGATGCGCGCACGGGGGCGCCGCTCGTCGTTCTCTCGGGCCACGCCGGCCCCGTCCAATCCGTCAGCTATTCGCCGGATGGCACCCGTATTGTCACCGCGTCGTCGGACAAAACCGCACGCATTTGGGATGCGCGCACGGGAGCGCAGCTCGCCGTGCTGTCAGGGCATGGCGATTCGGTGCAATCCGCAGTCTATTCGCCGGATGGCACCCGTATCGTCACTGCCTCCTTGGACAAGACCGCGCGGATCTGGGATGCGCACGTGCAAGCCGATCTTGCAGCGCAGATCCTCTGGGACGCGTCGGCTCTCAGCGATCCGCTCCCCGAGGCCGATCGAACCGAATTGGGCTTACCTCCCGATGCGCGGGTGCGGCCCTGGCCGACGAGAGGGTCGGCCTGCGATCAGGCCGCTGCGGCCCTCTATGATCCAGACCGTCTGACACGCGGCGCTTTGCTTGAAAATATCACGGTAGATATCGCCAACCCAGCCTGCTCGGCAGAGATCAGCAAACCGGAACACGCCGGGCGATCGGACTATCAGATGGGGCGCACGTTAGTCGCCAAAGGGGATGCGAATGGCGCCAGACGGCAGTTCGAAGCCGCGGTGGCGAAGGGTTATCGCGCCGCACGTGTGGATCTGGCAGACCTGCTCGATCCTGTCCGTGCGGTCTCGCTGTATAAGAAAGCGTGGCAAGACGGAGTGCCAATCGCGGCCTCCAGGCTCGGTCATCTCTACGAATATGGGCTGCAGGGCCGCGACAAATCCGCAAGCGTCGCGCTTCAATCGGACGCTTCGCAAGCGTGGCTGTGGTATCAGCAAGGTGCGGATGCCGGTGAGCCGAACGCCCTCGCGCGCTTTGCCGAGCGCGACGAGAATAATGCGCTCACTGCGACGGATGTGTCGAAAAGGAGCGCGCAACTCCTCCAAGCCTTCGCGCTCTACGCGGCAGCTTCCGAGCGCGCCAACGAGGAAGGTTGGCCGGACGACGCGTGGAAACACTGGCGCTATCGTCGCGCCTCACTTGCCCGGCTGCTGGCGCGGGAGGGCATGATGCAGCAGGTGGCGGATGCGTACGCTGCAGCGCTCGACAAAGGGAGTCCGCGCTCCACTGGCGTTGTTGAAGCGAATTGACGCCTTTCGACCGGTAATTCAGCATCGCTATGCCCGGCGAGGCATGCATCGACGTTCAGACGACTCGATGCGGCCCGCAGGAATTTCGACGACGAGCAGGAGCTAAGCGGCCAAGAACTGCATCTGGCGAATGTGTACGGTTATTCTCGGATATGCTGGTCGCACGTATCGCCACGCTTTCAGTGACTGAAACGATCCCGGTGCCCTGCCGCTTCGAAGCTCAATTCAATAAGAATGCATCGCCGCCTCGCGAGCAGGCGGCTTCTGCAGCCCAATGATCTCAGCGCTGTGCCAGGAGTTCGTCCTTCGAGTTTCGTTGGCGAATTGCGGCGTGTAGTTCCTGTTTTAGATCGTTTAATTCCGCAAGTTGCTTTTGCATTTCTTCGCGCAGCATCTTTAGGTCGCGGATTTCCGCCGCCTGTGCGCCATTTCGTGCGCTCAGTACATCAAGCTTTTCCGTTTGAGTCTTTATCGTCGCCTGCTGCTTTTGCAGTTCATTGAGCAGCATCGGCGCCAACTCGTCGTAGCGCACGCTTTGGATCTTGCCCGCCGCATCGTGGATCACGAGTTCCGGGTACACCTTGTCCACTTCCTCAGCGATCAGGCCGTATTGCACGGCGCCGTCGGGATCGCTCTTCAAGTGAAAGATCACCGGCCGCAGCTGCTCGAGCTTCTCCGTGTTCGAACCCATCGGTGCGATCGCCGTCTTGTAGCGTTCCGAAGAATTATGCACACCCAATTGGCCCGAAGAGGTCACATACACCGCGCTGCCGCCGGAGACTCCCGTGTCAACGCCCGCGATGTAGGTCTCGGTCTGGTTGCCAGCCGTGCCGATGCGAATGATACCGCTCTCGGTCGCCTCGCCGCCGGCATGGGAGATGTAGATGTTGTTGCTGCCGCTCGTCAGGTTGTAACCCGCCTGATACCCGAGGGCGAGGTTACCCTTGCCGCTCGTCGTTCAGTACAGCGTCTGATACCCCAATGCATTGTTGTAGGAACCGTTCGCATTACGCCATAGTGCCTCGGTGCCGATGGCGTTGTTACGATTACCCGTCTTGTTGATTGTACTTGGACAGCACAATACGCTCATCGATGTAGCCGGCCCTTGGGAGGTTTTGAGCAGCGGAGCATACTCAGGCGGCGCCTTCAACGTCTATTCGGTAGCGGCATCGCGTTCCCCGGTAATTTGTGACGACGGGCGCAGCGTCATGGACCCTAAGATGGGTGCATTCCCAGTCAGCGGACTTACCGTCGTACCGGATTTCACGTTCGCTAACGCCCCACAGCCGCGCGTCATCGTTATTGGTGGGCGGACGAGCGACGAAAGCTGGGAACGAGGCTCGCTCAATTGGATCCGTCGTGCCGCTGGCAAAGCGGAATTGACCGCATCGGTGTGCACGGGGGCCTACTTGCTGGCGAAATCAGGCCTCCTAGACGGCAAGCGGGCAACCACGAATCGGGCCGCGTATGACGATTTCGAGAAGACATTTCCCAGAATAGTTCTTGTTCGAGGAGTACGTTTTGTTGAATCTGGGTCTGTGGCTTCCGCAACGGGTTTGACCGCGGGAATAGACCTCGCGCTGCACATCATCGAACGCTTCTACGGTCGGAAGATCGCCCAAGATGTGGCTGACTACGAAGAATGGTCGAGCAGGGCCTGGATTGGCACCTAAGACTTAGGGCTCATTGCGAGATCGCTTGCACAAAGTGAAACTTCGCTCCCATCGCCACGCAGTGATCGCTTCCGAGCAGGAAAATTAGCACGGCTTTTCAGGCAGTGATGCGGCCGACGAGGATCGCCTCGGCGATTGCCGCGCTGGATAAGCCGAACGCAGATAGCGGCAAATTCAGGCAGTGCGACCAGCCGAATTTGGCTTGCTCCAAGTCGTCCTGCAACATGCTGTGGGCGCTAACTCGCAGTACCGCCCGGAAGGCAGCATCGATCTGCGATTGGCGACGGCTCCACAAGCCGCATCAGACCGTAACGTGCCATCACTTCCAGTGGTGCATGCAGCGTAAAACTCGTTAGGCCCCGCACTGGTGGGCGAGCGACGATTGGACAGACCTGATCGAATAACTCCGCGTCACTCAACTCTCCGAGAGCGCGATCCTTGTACTCGTCCACGAGATTCTTCGGATCGATACTGCCTATTCGATGAAAATTGGATGTGCCCATCGCCTTCATTTCCGATCAGAAATGGGGAAAATTGCGCTCCGCCGTAAGCCTACCGCAAGCCGGGAGCGGCAGCTAACAGGCAGCGATTTCATGACGATGAGCTTCGCCTTTTGGCCCGCCTGCTGCCGGATACGGATGATCGGGCCACCGGAGACGGGTCGCGACCCCGTTTCGGCCTGTCGCGAGCGATTGCTTTTCGTTCCGTCGCGAGCCAACTCTCGGCACAATACGTCGCATGTCTAAGTCGCAGTTCGTAGCAGCGCTTGATTCCGTGCAGACAGAGCTCACGGCCTATTTGAAGCCCCTCGGCTTCCGAAAGAAAGGGCGCACTTACAACCGTGGCGTTGGGGACGGGCTAGTGCAAACCGTAAATCTCCAGATGGGCCAATATCCTATCGGCGATTACGTCATCCCGGGACTTCGCGAAAGCCTTTACGGGAGATTCGCCGTGAACCTGGGCATCGCGCTTCCGGCAGTTGGTGTCGTTGAGTATGATCGATCCCTCCCGCCTTTTGTCCAAGAATGCCAATGCCACGTCCGCGTGCGGCTATCGCGCCTCGTGTTCGATGAGGATGTCTGGTTTGATTTGGACCATCTAGTTGACCGGACAGCGAAAGACGTGGTGCGACATATGGATGCGGCGGGTGTTCCCTTTTTGCGGCGATTTGAATCATATAGTGCCGTCCTGGCCGAGATAGACTCCGCAGGGTGTCTGCCTGGTTCCAATGATGGTCGATCAGCATTGGTCGGGGCGATGATCTGTTTCCATCTCGGCAACAAGGATCGCGCACGGACGTACTTCGACCGCGCCGCGGACCTCGCTAAGGATCACAAGGGTTTTGCCGGGCACGTCGCAGATGTCCGTCGCGACTGCGGATTCTCCCCGTAAGTCTGGAATCGACCGCCATCGACCCGCTGCAGCTTCTCGCGAACGTCGGCTCTTATGCCCGGCCCATACACCAGGGATCGGGTTCCATGTCCTTAGGAGAGCCTGAAAGGCCGGGAGCCGGGAACCGCATCTTGAAAGTAAACGCTACGCGCGTCGGTCCATATCGATCGAGCCGCCACAGGCGGGATAGCCCCTCATCTACATCGGGCACGTGACCTGCGGGCACCCACCAAAGGGCCTGATATGCACCCTCAAAGCGCTCGAAATATTCCCGCCTCCTCGCCATCTCTGGCGTATGCGCGCTTCGATAGACGAATTCAAACAGCGCTTCCGCATCCGACCAAAGCGACATGTTTACAAGGAAAAGTGGATCGGACGTCGCCTGAATATCGGTAGCGTTACCGGCCTCGCTCTGTAGCCGCCACACGAAGCCTGGCGACCGCTCAGCCAGGGCATTGACCCGATCTAACGCATCAAAAAAAGGCGCCACCCGCGGATCACCATGCGGAGCTACGAGCCGACCCACGTTTATTTGCGCGAGATACCAGTCGGAAATCGGACGTGATCCAGTCATGATAATTTTCCACACTCACGGTCAACTTTATTCCGCATCCATTATATCTACTGGAAGCGGCGAACGGCAGCCAAGCGACGGCCCGTTTAAACTGTCCACCCCACTGGCTGGTCATTACGTCTTGCCTAGTGGCCGATCAGATGCAACGACAGCGCCTTCCAGGTTGGATTCCCGAGTAGGACCAATGCCGTGCATTGGAGAGCGATCATCCAGACGACGCCTGCGATATATGCAGGATGCATTCGACCGGAGGTAATCAAGTCATAGACGCCGAGGCCAAGCATTAGCAGATCGCTGCCGAGATACAGTCTCCCACTCGCACTCCAGACGCCCTGACCGAAGGGCGCGGCTATGAGGCCGTTCAGGAGCCGAGCGAAGCCGGCATCGCTGATATAGATCAGCCCCAGCAACATGAGACGCTGATGCGCGGATGGAATCCCGCGCATCAGCAGCCCTGCCGTTGTCAGTCCGGCGAAGGCCAGAATGTCGGTGAGCTGGACGGCCAGAAATTCCGGAGTCCGGCCCGTGGCCGTGTAACGAGCGGCATCGACGACCAACGCCGTCGCGGGACCCAGCACCACCATGATCGCAGCGAGCACCGCGCCTGCAATCCCCAAGCGACGATGGATGTCCGCCCGCGCAGATCGGATTAGGGTCACCTGCGCCGTGAACAGCGCCAGCCAGCCGACGAAGGCGACGGCATGGAAGTGGACGATCAAAGGATAGTCCAGCCCGTACTTTCTCACATGGTTGAAGCTGTCGGTCCCAAAGCCCGATAGCACGCCCACCCAGACAAGAGCGGTGAATAAAAGAAACGCGTTACGATCTGCGCTAGCTCGCGCAGGAAAGTCTCCAACCCTTATTGTTATTATTTCGGTTCCCTGGTCCGACAACCAGGAGCAGCCGATTTCGCGTCGCGCAAAAAGTCGGACTCGTACTTTGAGACGCATCGGTACTTGTTCGAAGCATAGCCGATTCTCAGCGAGGTGTCCTACCTAGAGCATCACTGCTTCGGTGCGCGCCTGCACTGTTTGGACGGCCTCGCGGATTGCGGGCGAAAGCTCCGCCGGGCGATGCTCGGCGACGATGCCCGCCAGGTGCCGATCGATGCGCTCGAACAACTCCAGGTCCGGCTTATCGCCGGTGCTTAAGGGGACATGAGGTCCCAGGTAACGCGCAGGCCAGATCTGGTCACGGCAGTGAGCGGCGGTATGCGTCTGTGCCAAGTAGTTGCCACGCGGTCCCACTTCCCCGGCGAGATGGAGCGCCAGGGTGTCTGCATCGATCCTGACACCCTGCCACAGGGTACGCAGAAGTCCCGCCAGCTCGTCGCAAAAGCACAATGCCTGCAGGGAGAACGTGATGCCTTCGTCCAGCGAGCCCAAGTAGTCGAGCGTAGTCGGGCGGCTGTAGAAGGCCTGCATCATGCCGGCCGAGATCTCCCATACCGCGTCCTGGTTGAAGCGGCGCGCAACCGAGGGCCCGGCGAATCCGGTGAAGGAGGGTATACCGAGGTGGCGCCGCACCTGATGCGCCGCCATGTCCGCGAGCGACGCCTGCGGGAAATTCCCGATGCCGCCCGTCGAGGGCTCCATGAAGCAGACATCGGAGCTGCCGACGACGAACGAACCGCGACGCGCCAACTGGCCAAGCACCATGGCGGCAAAATCGGTGGCGAGGCTGTTCGCCATGCAGCCGGCGAGCGTGATGGGCGTCGAGGCGCCGCCGATGGGCAGCGTTCCGACACTCATGGGCACGCCGGCACGTGCGCCCGCGATGATCTGATCGCTGTGGGTTTTCCAATACGACAGCGGCAGCGGCGTGACGATTTGCAGAAAGTACGGTTTCTCCACCAACGCGTGGTGCGAGCTACGCACCGCCGCCGCCATATCGATCGCCGCCTCGAACGACTCCGGGTTCTCGCACAGATACTCGAGCGGCTTGGTGGTATTTTCGATCAGTGTGGCAAACTCGTTGACCTCGCCCGACCTATCCGAGCGGGGCACGTCCTTGCAGGCCACACACACGCCATCGATATTGGGCAGCGCGTCGGCGACGCGGGCGATGGTGGCGAGATCATCTCCGGTGCTCTCACGCCTCTCCCCGCTCGCCAGATCGAAGATCTTGATGCAGGTCATGCCCGGCATGAACCAGGTATGTGCTGTGTCGAGCTCGATGTAATTTTGGCCCGTGCGGTCCCAGAGCCGCGCACTCTTCGCCATCGTCGCAAGCGCGGTACGCACCAGCTCCGGATCGAAGCGAACGACTCCGTCGGCGCTCACATCGCAGCCGGCCGCGCTCAACAGATCGATTGCCTCGGTGCCCGGCTCGAATGCGCAACCGGTGTCGCGCAGTAGCTGCAAGGCCGCGTCGATCAGGAGCTCCACGTCGCTTTTCGGCAATAGGTCGTATGCAGGGGTGTAGTCGGCGTGGCGTCCCCGATCGCGAGCCTTGGTCGCAATCACGGGGGCGCGCGGCCGTCGGCGCTTGGGCAGTGTTTCTTGCATGGTGTTTTCTCTATACGCTCGTCAAATAGCTCAGTCAGTCCGTACATCCCACATGGACAGGACTGCGACTGTTGTGGCTGCATGAACGAAAGGACGCCGAAATGAGAATCGAACCACGCTATGCGCCGCTCTTCGAGCCGCTGAAGATGGGGCCGGTCACGGCGCCGAACCGCTTCTACCAGGTGCCGCATTGCACGGGCATGGGCCATGCCTTGCCGCGCACGCTCGCCGCCATGCGCGGCGTCAAAGCGGAGGGAGGCTGGGGCGTCGTCTGCACCGAATACTGCTCGATTCATCCGAGCTCCGATGACCATCCCTTTCCCTTCGCCTCGATCTGGGACGATGGCGACATCGCAAATCTCGCGGCCATCGCCGATGCGGTGCACGCCCACGGCGCCCTGGCGGGTATCGAGCTCTGGCACGGCGGAAGCTATGTTGGAAATCTCGCCACCCGGGTTCCATCCGTCGGTGTCCGCTCGATGCCCGCCCGCGAGGATCCCATCCAGTCGCAGCGGATGGACCACGGCGACATCAGCCGCTTCAGGCAATGGCACCGTCAAGCGGCGCTACGGGCACGGGCGGCGGGGTTCGACATCATCTATGTCTACGCCACGCACGGTTACCTCGTGTCCGAATTTCTGTCGCGCAGCCTCAACGACCGGATCGACGAGTATGGCGGCACCCTCGAGAATCGCTCACGGCTGTTTCGGGAGCTGCTCGAAGAGACCCGGGACGCCGTCGGGGATCGCTGCGCCGTGGCCACGCGCTTCAGCATCACCGGTCATGGGGATGAGCATTTGAGCGGCGAGGAAGCGCAGCAGATTCTCGCCGCCCTTGGACCGCTCGCCGATCTCTGGGACATCGTCATCGACGACTATGAGGAGGAAATGGGTTCCTCGCGCTTCGTGAAGGAAGCGGCATTCGAGTCTCGTGTCCGGCGTGCACGGGAGCTCACCGGACGGCCGGTCGTGAGTGTCGGCCGATTCACATCGCCGGACGTCATGCTGCGCCAGGTGAAGAGCGGCGTACTCGACCTCATCGGCGCCGCCCGACCTTCCATCGCCGATCCTTTCCTGCCCACGAAGGTCCGTGAAGGCCGTGTCGAAGACATTCGCGAGTGCATCGGCTGCAACATCTGTTACGCACACAACTATCGGGGCGCGGCACTGCGCTGCACGCAAAATCCCACCATGGGCGAGGAGTGGCGCAGCGGGTGGCACCCGGAGCACGTGCCCCAGGGGCACGGCTCGGTATTGATCGTGGGTGCGGGACCGTCGGGACTGGAAGCCGCCCATATTCTCGGCAAAAGGGGCTTTACGGTTACGCTCGCAGAAGCGGAACAGTCCCCGGGCGGCCGGGTCACGCGGGAGAGCGGGCTACCCGGCCTTGCCGAGTGGGCACGCGTCCGGGATTACCGCACCGGCCAGCTGAGTCGCATGAACAACGTGTCGACGTACCTCGGCAATCGCTTGACGGCTGCTGATGTGCGAGGGTTCGACGCGGACTACGTATTGATCGCCACAGGAGCGCGCTGGCGGCGGAACGGCGTCGGCCGGTCGCACACGATGCCCTTGGTCGTGCTTCAGGGCCAGGTGCTGACCCCCGACGACATCATGGACGGCACGAGTCCCGAGGGCACCGTGACCGTGTTCGACGATGATCACTACTACATGGGGCCGGTCGTGGCGCTGAAGCTCGCGCGCGCGGGCGCCAGGGTTCGTTACGTCACCAGCGAGGGCACTGCGGGTGCGTGGAGCGCCTATACGGCCGAACAGTTCCG
The DNA here is from genome assembly GCA_050012215.1 of Steroidobacteraceae bacterium. Lineage (GTDB taxonomy): Bacteria > Pseudomonadota > Gammaproteobacteria > Steroidobacterales > Steroidobacteraceae > Bog-1198. The sequence goes on along the minus strand of JBEKHO010000002.1, from coordinate 317,669 downwards.
CACCCAGCGGGAGTTGCTCGAGGCGGGGGTGCAGATCATCGTGAACCATGTCGTGGAAGGCTATGACGGCGCCGCCGTGGCGCTCGGCTGCGTCTATACAGGACGAAGTCACACGCACGACGGGCAGAGTCTCGTGTTGGTCACCTCGCGAGAACCGCAAGACTCGCTCTACCGCGAGCTGGTGGGATCGCCAGGTGATGAGCCGTCCCCCCGGATCATACGCATCGGCGACTGCCTCCAACCCGCCATCATTGCCTCGGCGATCTATTCGGGCCACAAGACCGCCCGAGAGCTGGGCGGCCAATTGAACGCGCTGCCGCGCGCCCGCGATCGCGTCGAAATCGGGCGTTAGCTGAACCACTGCGCAAAATTGAGCCCGATCGGATTTGACCCCCAGCCTGGCACACGGCAAATTGCCCGTTGATTGGGCAACGGAGGTTGGTCATGACTGATACTCAGGCGTCTGACATCGTCGAACACGTCTCACCGCTTCCCTTCGATCGCACCGTCGAGCGTCTCCTCGCCGCCATTGCGAAGGGCGGTCTGACGGTCTTCGCCCGCATCGATCATGCTGCGAATGCGCGGGCTGCCGGCGCGGCGATGCCGCCGGCGACGGTCCTGATTTACGGCAACGCGAAGGGAGGCACTCCCATCATGCTCGTCACACCGCGGGCGGCCCTCGATCTGCCACTACGCGCGCTCGTGCAGGAACGCACGGATGGGAAGGTTGTGGTGGCCTTTCATCCGGTCACGGCGATGCTTCGCCAAACCGGCGTACCGGCGGATGCTGCCGCCAGACTCGAGCCGGCACAGCGAATGCTCGTTGAGGCTATCGAATCCTGAGCGCGACGTTCGGCGCAGACCGAGCGCTTACTTCAGCCAGCCTGCGATCGCCGCGGCGTCCCACTCCTGGATGATCGGCGGGTTGACGTTGAAATTGCTGTAACGGATCCAAGTGGGGCGCACTCGCCAGTACACGAGGCCCGGCCAAGTCTGGCGGGTGGGGCCGTCGGGAAAACGGTCAAAATAGTAGGCCCGCACGTCGGCCAACTCCGCCTCCGTGGGAATCTCGGCAATACCCTCGTATTGCACGGTGCGTTCATGCTCCCAGCCGATAACGAACGCGACGCGCGGGTTCTTCACCAGGTTTTGGTGCTTGCGCGACTGGGTCACGGTGTCGAACAGAAGTTCCCAGCGGTCCGTGATGGCGACCCCGAGCACGGCGGCTTGGGGAGCACCTTGGGGCGTGACAGCCGCCTCGATTGCCCAGGGCTGGGCTCGCATGTAGGACAGCAGCTGGGTCGGGGTGAGGGGGGCATGATGTTCGCTCATGGATCCATTGTGCCCTATGGCTCGGCCGTCGACATGTGTGGAAACCCGAGGTTCGACAACGGCAGACCTCAGAACAGAATCGCAAGTTCGGAATCCACCGAGTGCTGCTCGCAACCGCTCATCCTGCCCGCTGCGCACGTAGCGCACGACGTCCACCCGCAATGCCTCCAACAACGCGTTCCGCTCATTCAGATATAACATCGCCGCGGCGATGCCCCGCGGGTCGGTTCCGTTCATCGTCGCGGAAGTTGCCGCTTCGATCGCTCTGCGCATGACGAGTTCGGTGGGCTTGTGGGTTCCGTCGTTCTGCCCGCCAGCTCGGTTGACGCCGATGCCATGGAGCAGCGCTTGCGCACGGCGCCAGTCATAATGTGACGAACCTGTTCGTTTTGCATGGTTTCCCGCTGATTAGACGCAACGCAGCGGAAACGAGCTTCTACGCCAGAATGACCGGGCCGACCATGAGGGAAAGCCGTAGCCCGGGCCCCGGCTGGCGACCCTGGCAAAGCTGACTTGGATCACATACTGGCCATGCGCAGGTGGTAAAGTTTGCTGTCACCCCCATATTTGGGGGAATGCGGTCTTTATGATCGCCTCGTTTTCCAGGAGAAACGAATGAATGAACCGACCGGCCGCTTGCCGCCCCGCAATTGGCCAGCCTATTTGATGTTTGTAGTCACGTTGGGAATTGCCGTCACGCTGGTTCCGTGGTACGGCATCGCGCACGGTTACTCCCTCGCCGCCTGGGTTGCCTTCGCGGTACTGTTGAGCGTCACGGAGCTGTCGATCACCTGCGGCTATCACCGCCTGTTTTCCCACGCCACCTATCAGGCACATCCAGTAGTCAAGGCGATCTTTCTTCTATTCGGTGCCATGGCTCTGCAGAATAGTGCCTTGATCTGGAGCGCCGGACATCGCGTGCATCACCGCTTCATCGATGATCCGGAAAAGGACCCCTATTGCGCGCGGCGTGGGTTCTGGTTTTCGCATATCGGCTGGATGCTCCGAAATTACCCGAGCGGCGACCCCGATTTGAAGTACGTGCGCGAACTGCAGAACGATCCGCTCGTGGCATTTCAGCATCGGCATTACCTGGCGCTCGCGGTCGGCATGAATGTCGGCGTGCCGCTGCTACTCGGCTGGGCGTTCGGCGACATCATCGGCATGGTCTTGCTTGCCGGGGTCCTGCGTCTCGTCATCAGCCATCACCTGACATTTTGCATCAATTCCCTGGCGCACATCGTCGGGACCCGCCCATACACCACGTCGAACACGGCGCGCGACAATGGGGTGGTCGCATTGCTCACGTTCGGCGAGGGATACCATAATTTTCATCACCAATTCGCGCATGATTACCGGAACGGGGTGCGCTGGTGGCAATATGACCCCTCCAAGTGGTTGATCAATGCGCTGCATTGGGCGGGCCTCGCCAAGAACCTCAAGCGCGTGCCTTGGTTCAAAATTCGCCGCGTGATGCTGGAGACTCAGTTTCTCAGGGCGAAACAAGAACTTGCGCGACAGGCCAGCTCCCCCCGGTTCGATGAATTGCGCCGGCGCGTGGCGGAAGAGTACGAGAGCTTCAGCAAATCGGTCGCAGCTTGGACCGCGTTGCGCGAGCAATCGATTGCCGATGCGAAGCGTGCGTTGGTAGATCGGTGGGAGAATTCGAATCTTCCGGCCAGTATCAAAGCTCTCGAGGATGGTTTGCATGAGCAGTATCGACGCATGCAACTCATCGGAGCGCAATTGGGTATTGCGCGCGCCTGAGCGTGCGCGAGGCTGTGATCCCTCGCCAGGGTCCGCATCAGCCTCGCAACAGCCTGGCGGCTACCATCGGAGCCGCCGGGATCGTCTACGGTGACATCGGCACATCGCCGCTGTATGCGGTCGATCAGATCTTCTTCGCGCATGGCGGTGTCGCCAGCACGCCGCGGAACGTGCTCGGAGGCATCTCGCTCGTCCTCTGGACCCTGACGATCATCGTCGCCATCAAGTACGCGCTGCTGGTACTGCCCGCGGACAACGACGGGGAAGGCGGGGTCTTTGCGCTTTACGGCCTGCTGCATCAATACAAGGGACGCATCGTCCACATTGTCCTCTGGTCGCTGATGCTGGGCGCGGGTTTGCTGCTGGGCGACGGCATGATCACACCCGCCATCAGCGTGCTGTCTGCCGTGGAAGGGCTGGGCGTTGCGGCCCCGGCGCTCGGCGGGGTCATCGTGCCGTTGACGGTGCTGTTACTGGCGATGCTGTTTGCCATCCAGGCGCATGGCACCACCGGCATTGGCCGTGTGTTCGGTCCGATCCTTCTTGTATGGTTCCTGGCGATTGCGCTGCTCGGGGCCGCACAGATCCGCCTGCATCCGCAAATCCTGGCGGCGTTCAACCCTGTCTACGCAATTGCCTTCCTACAACATTCGGGCTTCTATCCGGCACTGTTGATCTTGGGTGCCCTGATGCTGGTCGTGACCGGCGGCGAAGCGATGTATGCGGATCTGGGCCATTTTGGGCGGCGCCCGATCCGGGCAAGCTGGTTCGGACTCGTATATCCAGCGCTGTTGCTCAATTATCTGGGCCAGGGAGCCTACATGCTCGGCGGCGCGCCCGTCGCGGGCGGCAAACTGTTCTACAGTCTGGTGCCGCCCGTGATGCTGTACCCCATGATCCTCCTGGCGACAGTGGCCACCATCATCGCATCGCAAGCGCTGATCTCGGGTGCCTTCTCGTTGACCTCGCAGGCGATCGGGCTGGGCCTGTTTCCACGCATCCAAGTTCGGCATACACATCATGCACACGCGGGCCAGATCTATGTCCCGTTCATCAATTGGGTGTTGTTCGCCGGCTGCATCGCTCTCGTGGCCGGCTTCGGTTCCAGTGCGGCGCTGGCCTCTGCGTACGGCCTGGCGGTCTCGGGTGTCATGCTGATCACGTCCCTCGCCATGATCGCGGTGGCGCGATTGCGCTGGAAATGGAGCCGAACGCTGACTTATCTGGTCTGGGGACCACTGACCGCCTGCAACGCGGCGTTCCTGGTGGCGAGCACCCTCAAGATTCTCGACGGCGGTTACGTTCCGTTGACCATTGGCTCGATCGTATTCCTGGTGATGGCAACCTGGCGATGGGGACGCAAGGCAACTTTCGCGGCTTACCAAGCCAGGCCCACCATGACGGTGGCCGAATTGATCCGGCTGCACCGCGAAGCAAGCCACTTCATGGAGCGCACCGCGGTGCTGATGGCGCCCAATCACCTGCGATCACAGGCAGATCGGGCACCAGCCCTCCTGCAACTGATCTGGGATCGGCATGGATTATTGCCGCGGAATCTCATCTTCGTCGAGGTGAAGCACGCGAAGGTCCCCTACATTCACGGCAATCGGTACGCCGTCACGGTGCTCGATCGCCATCCGGTCCGGGGCAGCATCATGAGCGTGGAAGTCAGCTTCGGGTTCATGGAGGAGCCGAACGTCGAGCAGGCGCTCTGGGGCATGGCGCGACACCACGAGATCGCGCTGCCTACCGATCGGAGCGAATGGATCGTGCATGTATCGAACGAGAATTTGCTTCCCGCCAAGCGCATGAGCCTGTTGCGCAAAATCCGTTTTCGCCTGTTCCTGACGTTGCGATTGGTGTCCCGGCCGGTCTACTACGCGTACGGACTGGGGGATGAAGTGCAGCTGTCGGCCGAGGTGATGCCGGTCCGATTGGATTAGCCGCGGCAGCCCTGAAACTCGAAAATCCTACAGTGACTCTCCCAGGAGAACGACAATGGCTGGCAAGAACACGATCTGTCTCTGGTATGAGGGTTCTGCGTTGGAGGCTGCTCGCTTTTATGCCGAGACCTTCCCCGACAGCGCCGTGGGCACAGTGCACCGGGCGCCGGGCGACTATCCCGACGGCAAGCAAGGCGATGTCCTGCTGGTCGAGTTCACCGTGATCGGCATTCCTTGCGTCGGCCTCAATGGCGGTCCGCAGTTCAAACATAACGAGGCGTTCTCATTTCAGGTCAGGACGGACGACCAGGCCGAGACCGACCGCTTGTGGAACGCGATCGTGCGCAATGGCGGCGAGGAAAGCCAGTGCGGCTGGTGTAAGGATCGGTGGGGCGTGTCGTGGCAGATCACCCCGAATGCCCTGATGGCCGCACTATCCGATCGCGATCCCGCAGCGGCCAAGCGCGCGTTCGAAGCGATGATGACCATGAAAAAGATAGACATCGCCGCAATCGAGGCGGCTCGGCGGGCAAAGCGATAAGCGCTGCTTGACTAGATCAGCCGACAGATCTGGCCGGGCTCCAGGGCCAACCGCGGCCGCATAGATAACAATACGCACACCACACTGCGCGCTCCGCTGAGCATTCGGGGACATAAAGCAACAACTCGCGCTCATGCTCGAGTCCGTATCCGCCCCCCGCAAAGCTGCTCAGGCGAAAGGGTGTTCCCCCCGATTTCATCAACTCGTTGAAGCTATCGATCCCCGACAGACCACGCAGTCGATTGCCGGCGTCAAGCACCTGTGTGCGTGCTTTCCCCTCCTTGGTCGCCGCCTCGATCCGTTGATGCAAGGCCAAAAAGCGCTGCTCCACCGCATTTTCGAACAGAGGATCATCCCGATCGAATATCGCGAAATCGAGAGCAGCCCACTCGTCTTTGGACAATTGTTGCTCGGCCAGAGGAAAGAACCGTTCGTCCTCCTCTCTCATGTGCTGTCGATAGCGCTGCGTAAATTCCCGAATCACTTCCCGCGCCTCTGTCTCCGCGGCTCGCGGTTCCCGGCGCAATCGGCGCACCGCGTCGCCGAATTTCTCGGTCAGCTCGTGCAACCGAACGTGCTCGGCGGCCAGATTTTTGAGGCCGGCGCACGAACCCGGCTCGCGTCTACTCAAGAGCTCGTAGACGAGATCTTCCTTCGGGTGATGACAGAGGTCCGGATAGTCGGAGAAATATTCCCACGCGAGGTTCAGCAAATCTGTGTCGAGCGGCGCTCCCGCGTCAGCGGCCGCGACTTGATCTTCGATCAACCCGAGCAAGTGACCCAGGTTTCGATGCTCCAGACGCAGCAAAAGCAAGGTATCCGGCATCTCAATTTCTGATTTCGCGAGAGCTAGGCGCCGGGTTAGAGAACGGGCCCACCGCGCGTGTGCCCTCTGACTTTTCCCAGGTCAGCGGATAACGCGCAGGGGACCGCCTCTGTATTGCTGCGAATCGCCAGTATCAGTGAGCCGCTGCGGGTTTCGCCACAAAGCCTGAGCAATAACCGTGGGGCGGGATCTCCGTATCACCCGGATAGAGCTTGCAGCCATTCACATCGTCATTATTCCCCGGCTTGTCCTTGTTGGGAATGAAGTTGACGCAGTTGCTGCACTGCTTATCACCATTGGGTTGTTCCTGAAACTTCAAGGCATTGCGGATGGCCGCGTTTTGCGCCGCAGATGCCAAGAGGGGAAAGCCGGCAAGGGGGATTACGGCTATCGCCGAAACCCCAATCTTAAGTACTTTTCGACGCGAATGTTTCGCTGAATTTTTCATCGTATTAAGGCCTCTTGTCAGGTGGTTGGGCAACTCCGCTCGTATGCTTTTGTCATGCTCCGCGAATCGCCCCCGATGCAACATCCGGACTTCTACTGACGACATAGGTTGGATTCCGGCGGCGCGACGGGAATCCACCGAGACCGGCCCGGGCAAAGCCGTGTTTCTGCAACCAGGGGGCCGTAGCGGGTTCCGCAGTGCCGCATTGAGCCGCATTGAGCCGCATTGAGCCGTATTGAGCCGCATGGCATATTCCAGCCCGGGCAGTCTCAATAATAATTTACAAATCGATGACGCGATTCGCTCCCATTTTGCACATTGTCAGTTGAGAGGGGGAAATTCAGCCGATGCCAGATTCGGCCATGCTACGGCGGCAGGTGTCGCATGGCCAAAAAGCAATATTTCCGTTTGGAATACACGAGGGGGAACTCAATGAATACAACATCTCGACCAGCTATCACGCTCTTATGCGGGCTCTCCATGGTCTGCGGCATCACTCATGCAACGCAACCTCCCGACCTGGTTCAGAGCGATGGCTACGGTAATACCGCCATGGGCACTGATGTGCTGTATGACTTGACCACCGGATACTACTACAACACCGGAGCGGGCTATTTAGCTCTCTATCTCAACCAGACCGGCCAATACAACACGGCATTCGGCGCGGCGGCGCTGCTTGAGAATACGGCTTCATATAACACGGCGGTGGGAACATTCGCACTGGAGATCAATGGAGCAGGCGCCGCCAATACGGCCGTGGGCTATGAAGCGTTGGGGGAGAATACGGCCGGCGGCGACAATACAGCCGTAGGGTACGAGGCGCTTCTCAAGAACACGGGAGGTATCTTCAACGTTGCTGTGGGTCAAGGCGCGCTGCAGGCCAACCAGAGCGGCTCCAGCAATACCGCGATTGGCGAGACCGCGCTTCTCGAATCCACGGGAAGCGGGAACATCGCCATCGGCGAGAAGGCCGGCATCAGCCTCACCACCGGCAATAGCAATATCTACATCGGCAGTAGCGGCGCCAACGAAAGCGACACAATCCGCATCGGAGGAAGCGCGCAAACTGCCACCTACGTCGCTGGCATCTATGGCTCCCCGGTCACAGGCAGCGCGGTTTTTGTGACATCCTCCGGTCAACTCGGGGTATTGGCCTCCTCGGAGCGCTATAAGATGGATATTGAGACCATGACCGAGCTCTCACCGAAGCTCGCCAAATTAAGGCCCGTGACGTTTCACTATACAGCCGACCCGCACGGTATGTTGCAGTACGGTCTGATTGCCGAGGAGGTGGACAAGGTGTATCCGGAGTTGGTCATCCGAGACGAGAAGGGCTCGATCCGAGGCGTGCGTTACGAGGAGCTTGCGCCGATGCTGCTCCATGAGGTGCAAAAGCAGCAGCAGCAGATCGACGCCCAGGATGCAAAGATTCGTGGCCTACAGCATCAGGTTGCGAAAGTGAACGCTCTAGAGCGCGAACTGGCCAAGATGCAAGCCGCGCTCCCCGCGTTACAGAATCAGTTCGTCGCGCAGCGCTAACTCTGGCCTTTGCGGGGGCGTCTGTCGCCCCCGGGAGAGTTGAACGTCTTAACTGAAACAAACATACGAGACGCCAAGCCATCGGAGCTCCGGTTGTTGGCAAAGCTCTGGTTCGATGGCTGGCAAGACGCGCATGCGCGAATCGTACCAGCGGCTCTTGCCCAGCTGCGTACGCTGAACAACTTTGAGGAACGACTGCGAGCTGCTTCGATGAGCGTGCGGGTAGCCGGAGAAGTAGGCGCACCGGTCGGCTTTTACTATCTGAAACGTGACGAGTTGTATCAATTCTTCGTTTCTTCCAATGCGCGAGGCTCCGGAATCGCCGCGCTTCTAATGGCGGATGCCGAAGCTCGTCTCCTCGAAAGCGGTGTCCACAAGGCTTGGCTCGCGTGCGTTATTGGCAACGATCGCGCCGCCGGGTTTTACCAGAAGTGCGGCTGGATCCGCACCGGGACAGTGACCGACCATGTCGCGGTGCCGGGCGGTACGTTTGCACTTGAGGTTTGGCGCTTCGAGAAATCGCTCGGATAGCCGATTTGATGCTCAGCGTGGAATTGCCGCTGCTGCGGTCGACTCAACCATGCTCGTCCTTCATCTTCCATGCGTCCAGCAGCTTCGGCTGCTGGATGTTCCAATCGACGACGCCAACCGTCGCTGCCCACTGCTCATGGTCTGCCACCAAACGGGCATTGCATCGTCTCCTCGTCACGTCAGCTGAGAGTCTAGCTCCCCTCGAAATCCCGCGCCGCTCTGATTGGACGCAGGTAGCCAGGTTATCCGTCGCCTGCTACGTTATGCGGGTGCGCAATGCCTCCTGTTCTTGCGGCCAACTCTCGGCAATCACTTCTGTGCACATGGAGTAGCACCGTACAGGCGGTGTCATTCCATGCAGTGGCCCTGGTTGCCTGTCGCTCTCGCCGGGTTGGCCGTCACGGTCAGCATGGCGATGCCCGTACGACGGGTGCGCGCGGCAGACGTGCCACAGACAACTTCTGAGCCCACACCCGAGATTATTGTCACCACCCCGCGAGGCGGCGCCATCGGCGGCGGCATCGAGCCGCTATTGGAACTATCGCCCTCGGAACTGGACTCTTATGGCGCCGACTCGCTCAGCGACCTCGTTGACGCTCTGCGCCCTCTGACGCGCAGCAGCCGCAGCGATCAGATGGCGGTCGTACTCATCAATGGCCACCTTGCGGGTCAAACGGAATTCGACAATCTGCCGCGCGAAGCCATCGCACGAGTCGACGTCCTGCCGGAAAGCGTCGCATTACAGTACGGCTTTTCCGAGAACCAACGCGTGCTCAATTTCGTGCTACGCGAGCACTATGCCGCCATGCCGGTACGCGCCGCCGAAAGCGGCGCCACGGAGGGTGGCGGCCAAGCAATCGCGGCCGACGCCTCCCTGGTCCGATTGAACGATGAAGCCCGGGGCACGCTGCTTGCAACCTACAAAGACAATGCCTGGCTGCCCGACAACGATCGCGGCATCTCGGTACCGGACAGCTCCTACTACACACTGTTGCCCAACAAAACGGACACCAAGATTGCGGCCACCGTCAGTCATTCCCTGCTCGGAGTGAGCAGCTCGTTCGAAGCGTCATACGATGTCGCGTCCGCCCGCTCATTGCAGGGGCTCGCGACGGCGACGGGTTCGTTGACGGGTGAGATGCAACAGCCTCTCGATGAAAGCGGTGCCGTACGAACCTCCCGTGTGGCCATGCAGCTCACCGGCCTGCTTCACGATTTTGTTTGGGGCACGACCGTGTACTACATGCATGTCGCCTCGAGATCGACCAGCGATCTTGGCTTCGATGGCATCGACGATATGTTGATCGACCGTACCGAATCCGCATTCAACATCGGCAATCTGCAGTTGTCCTTGAGCGGCCCTGCCGCTTCGCTGCCGGCCGGGCCCGTGATCGCCAATTTCAAATTGGGATTGCAATATCAGGGATTCGACACCCGCGACGCGGAGCCCGCAGCCGCCCTGACCGCGAGCAATCTGGTGCGGACCGTTCGCAGCGCCAATTTCAACGCCAGTGTTCCATTGGCCGACCGGGACCGCGGTATTCTCCCCGCCCTGGGTGCAATGTCCGGAACGTTCAGCGCATCGCTCGACTCGGTCTCCGATTTCGGCGATCTGTTCAGCGGCAGCGTTGGCTTGGATTGGCACCCAGTCAAGAAACTCCATCTCGACGCCATTTACACCGACCATCGCGCCGCTCCCACGGTGCAGCAGTTGCGAGCGCCGCCGATATACACCTCGAACGTCGAGACCTTCGACTACATCACGCAACAGACGGTCTATCTGACGGAAATCACCGGTGGCAACGATGCGCTTGCCCCGGCCGACTCGCGCCAGGGCTCCTTCGGAGTGTCGGTTGGACCGTTCGCCGGCAAGACTGAATTTCTTGCTCACTATGAAGAAAGTCGCATTAGCAACGCGATCGGTGCCCTGCCCCCTGCTACCGCTGCGGTCGAATCGGCATTTCCCGGTCGTTTCGTCCGTGATATGGACGGTTCTCTGATCGGGATCGACGACCGCTGGGTCAACCTCGAACGTGAACAAGTCGATGACGTGAAATGGGGTGTCAACGTCTGGATACCCGTGGGCGAGTCGCCGCCCAAGGCCATGGCGAATCGGATCGAATTCTCCTTGTTCGATACCTGGTACCTGCGCGACGTGACACTGATTCGTTCAGGAATCCCCGAATTGAATCTGCTCGATGGCGCTCCGTCCGACGTGGCCGGGGGTCAACCGCGTCATAAAATCGAATTTCACACGCTCTATCATCGCGACGGAGTCGGTGTCCTTCTCGCGGTCGCTTGGCGCAGCCCGACGGTGGTCGGCAGTGGTGACCCGGCGGCCTCGGATCCCATTTATTTCTCATCCCTGGGAACGGCCGATTTACGCGTCTTCCTGGATCTCGGACACCTGCCGCGGATGCGCAGCGCGTCCTGGGCCCAAGGGGCGCGCGCTTCGCTCGCCGTCACCAATTTATTCGACCGCCGGCAAACGGTGCATGATGCCTTTGGCGCCACCCCAACCGCGTTCGAACCGGGATTCCTCGATCCCCTGGGCCGGGTGTTGGCACTGACCATCCGCAAGGTGTTCTAGCATCAAATTGCGGTGGACTCGAGACAGCCGCTCAAGTATTCAATAAGCCGGGTGATGGCCACCGAAAGCTCCGGGCCCCCACGCAGATAATGGTCGGCGCCCCAGATCGGATACAGCGAACCCGGAAGTGCCGCGAGCTCCGCGAGAACGGCGAATCCGTCGTTGGGCCCAAACGCTGCCAGCCGCCTCTGGAAACGCCTGGAGCGACGGTCGCGAAGCTGCGAATGCAGTGGGAACGCCGCGATTTGCACGAATTGAAGGTGCTCCGGAATCTCAAAAGAAGCGCCGGGTCGATGGAACAGCAGCTCGCGAAGAGACGCGAGTCTGCGGCGTCGGTACCAAAACCAAGCACTGATCCACGCGCGCGCGAGTGGACGACGGAACACGGTTTCCGCCGTGGGCGTTCCAAAAGGAAGTCCGCTGACGCTGACCCACGCGTGGACGCGCTGAAAGGCGACGCGTGCCTGAGGGCGGCTGAGAGCATGCCGCACTTCAGCGCTCCCCTTGCTGAGGGAGAACAGCAGCACACGGCTGGATTCAGGAACCGCCAGCAACCGGCCGATGATCAGATCGGCTGCCTTCTCCAACCCCTCGGTACCGTCCAGCGGGACAATGTCGAGCGGGATCTCGAGCCGCACCGCGATCTCGCGCAGAACTGCGCCGTCCGCGCCGGTACGCGGAAAATCCCGATAAAGGATCCCGGGCACCAGAACGATGCGCAAGTCACGGGCGAGATTACGCCGGGCGGGCCGGGTTCCCTCGAGCGCCTCCCACAGGCCACGATTCTTCGGGGCCGCGCGCACGCTCGCATAAAGCGCCCTCGTGGCGCCATCGAGCGCCGCGAGGCGGGCATCTTCACGGCCGAGCGTCATGTGCCGCTGGTGTCGCGCGCCTCCTCAGTCCCCACGCGATCAAACCTGCGATGATGGCTCCGCCCAGAAACCCCGCGATCGCTCCGAGGCGACCGGACACCTTGACCGCGAGGTCTTGCACGGGGTTTGAAAACACGTTCGCAGAAACATGGTAGCTCGCAAGCTTCCATTCTCCCGCCTTGCGCACGAGGGTCGCGGTCCAGCGGCTGGTGAGCTCGAGAGTATTTCCTGCGCCAATCGCAGCGGTGCTCGCCAGCGCACGCTTGAAGGTAAACTGATCGTGTATCGATCCGAATGCGATCGCGGTGTCAGGTCCGTGCAGAATCGACAGGTCATCCACCTTGAGCGTGCTCACGAGGTTCGACAGGATGCTGCCCTCGCCCTCGATCATCTCCTGGTAGAAGCGGCGTATGCCGTCCGGGCCGCGGCTGACCTCGCCATTCTGCCAAGTCACGACGACTTCCGGATCGACGTGCGCCAACACGCCCTCGATATCGCGACGCTGCCACGCGTCGAGCATCTCGTCGCGCACGTGGCGCAGCTCATCGTGTACCGCAAGCGTCTCAGGGGACGCCACGGTGGCAGCCGGCGGGGCCATAGTCGAGCCGGCCTGCCCCCAAACGCCAGACGAGAGCGTCATCAAAACGAGCGCGGCGCCGAACGCTGCCGCTTTACATGATCGATACCCGGTGTTCATCGTAATCCTGCCCCTTCCGTTGGTTTTCAGCCCTCAGGGACGACAGCTGCCCAGCGCAGGAATGCCGCCAATGTTTCGTCGCCCGCGCGCAGGCCACCGGCAACGTAGTCCATCCCCTGGAGGCGCAGATCGCCTCGCAGGAAGTTGCGAACCGCGATGCGCTTGGCCTGGACCCGCAACCAATCCTTCAGCACCAACCCAAGCAGCATCCCAGATCGTTGCGCGTTAACGACCACGGTCACCGTGCAGGCGTGCTCACCGGCAGGCTCCACCGAGACGATACCGAAGGTCTGATCGCGGGCGAAGCGTGCGCGCACCAGCAGCAGATTTCCGTTCCACGCGGCAATGTCGAATTCGACGCGCGGGCCGGAAACCCACCGTGTCGCACGATCAAGCCAGCCATGGCCGTCGATGGCGTATTCGTAAGTGACCTCGAGGCTGAAGCGGCTCGGGGCGCGGAGCTTTGGCTCCGCCACTAGCCGCCGCCCGTGCGCGAAGGGAAGGTGGCGGGCGTCGAACCCATTGGCACCGATCATGTACCACTGCGTGTTCACCCGCCATTTGAAAGGGGCGGCACTGATCAGCGTGGCATCCCCGAACGACGGCAGCGGGAAGGTGGCTTCGGTCCCCAAAAACACGAACAGCGCGCCGAAGCGCTCATCGACGGGATACGCGGTGTTGCGCAAATCATTCTGTTGGCAAAAGCCCGACCGATCGAAGCGAAAGCGATGGTGGGGGCATTCGATGGCGTCATCCACCACGCGGCCCGCCCCCAGATCGGTGCCGAGGTGTGGGCAGCGTGCCTCCTGCGCACCGACCCGCCCGTCCTGGCCGCGAAACAGGACCAGCGAACGCCCGCACAAGACTATTGGCCTGACCGCCCCTCGTGGCAACGCGGATGAGGGACATACGGCATACCAGGATTGCGGACAACGAGGAAAGTCCTCAGGATATGGGGCAGGCAACGGCGAGCCAGGAACGGCACCTGCACAACCACTATCCCCCATGGAAACAGCCACGTCCCTCACGCCAACCGTTCCGGACCGTACACGCCGATTGGATTCCGTCCCAATACCTGTCGCATTAAATGTGTCGATTGCAGTGTGCGCCTGCGCAACCGCCGCCATACTACTTCGAGCGGCGAGTCATTGCGACTCCTGGTGGAAAGTCGCTCTGTGCGCGGCGGCCTTCTCGTTCGTTGGTAACACGGTGTTCTCATGCCTCCACGAGTGCGTTCACGGCATTTTTCACCCCAACCCACGCATCAACTACGCTTTTGGAGTGCTTTGCGCCGCGCTCTTTCCCACTGGATTCTCGTTGCAACGGGCAGCGCATCTCGCGCATCACCGCAACAATCGCACTGAAACCGAGAGTTTCGATTACATCTATCCCGGCGACAACAAGCTGCTGAAGATACTGCAGTGGTACGGCATCATTTCCGGGGTTTACTGGGCGGTGGTGGTCTTGGGATGGGTGATGTATCTTCTGCTGCCGTTCGCGTTCCGCCGTAAGTCACTGAAACCTCAATGGTCGCAGGTCGCCGAACACACGAGCGGCCCGGCCTATGTGCGCGCCTTCGCTACGGCGCCCCCGGTTAGAGCACGGCTTGAACTCGTGGTCACGATCACGCTGCAGCTGGCGGCTTATTACTTCCTGGATCTTTCCCCGGCGGGCTGGCTCGCGTGCTATGTTGCATTCGGCATCAACTGGAGCGCGATTCAGTATGCTGATCACGCCTTCTCCCGTCTTGATGTCATTGAGGGAGCATGGGACCTGCGCGTACACCCGTGGGTACAGGCAGTATTTTTGAACTACCACCTCCACCTCGCGCATCATCGCCAACCCACGTTGCCGTGGATTTATCTGCCTCGGTTCGTGGATCGTGACCGGTTTCGTCCCCGGTTCATAACGCACTACGCGCGCATGTGGCTTGGACCGCGTCGCGCGCCGGAGCGTCCGCCTTGACGCAAAACCCGGGCGGGTCGCTGCCGGTCGACTTATGGCCGCACCTGTGGCGCTTCACGCTGCTGTGTTTGTTGATCACGGCAGAGTTCGCTGTGGTGTACTACGGCGCGGATTGGATCACCGCCCGCCATGCGCTGCGCATTCATGCATACGGCACCTCAGAACTGCGCATTCCACTGGTACCCGTCATGGTCGTGCCCTATATGACCATGTACTGCATTTTCCTGTTCGCCCCCTTCGTCCTGCGAAGCACTGCCGATCTTGACCGCTTTGCCGGGGCGCTCGCACGGGTCATAGTGATTGCAGGTGTCGCATTCGTACTGTTGCCAGCCCAGCTGGGGTTCACGCCGGTCAACACGACTGCAAGCGTGTGGGACCCGTGGTTGCGTCTCGCCACTGCGTTGAGCCGCACGTATAACCTCGTGCCTTCATTGCACGTGGCACTATTCACAGTGGCTGCCGCCACGTATGCGACTCGGGTGTCGATGTGGGTGCGCGTGTTGCTCGGAATCTGGCTGGTTATCGTAGCTGCATCCACGATACTGGCCCATCAACACCATCTGATTGATGTTGCGGCCGGACTAGTCCTCGGCGTGTGGGGCGCCCGGGTCGCCACGGCCGGCAGCATGCCCCCGCTCGCTCACCACGGAAGTCCCACCGCCTTCAGCCAAGAGGGATCCCGATGCTCTCCATAGCTCTGCTGTCGCCTAAAGGACGGCTCTACCGCCATCGGTCCGGTATCTTCAAGCGTTCACTGCGCTATGCACCCCTCACGCTGCCAACGCTTGCCAGCTTGATCCCAACCGACATAGCGCACCGGGTAACTCTGATCGACGAGGGCATCCGCGACATCCCGCTGGATCTTCAGGCCGACATCATCGGGATCACGGTGATCACCCCAACGGCGCCGCGCAGCTATTGGCTCGCCGATCACTTTCGGGCACGAGGCGCCACGGTAGTTCTCGGCGGCCCGCATGTGACGCTGGTACCGGACGAGGCCATGCTGCACGCGGACGCGGTGGTTGTGGGCTACGCCGAGGAAAGCTGGCCGCGGTTGCTGCGAGATCGCATCAACGGCCGTCTTGCGCGGCGCTACGACCAGATTCCCGATCTCAGTCTCGCCGGCGTGCCGCCGGTGCGCCGGGATCTGGTTCCGAAGGGCGACTACATTACTACCGACGTCTTTGAAGCGACACGCGGATGCGCACACGCGTGTGATTTCTGCGTCGTGCCAACGGCATGGGGGCGACACCAGCTGCAGAAACCGGTAGAGGAAGTGGTCGAAGACATTCGGCGCACCCGGGCGCGGCGGCTGATCTTCATCGATCTCAACCTCGTTTCCGACCGCCGTTACGCAGCGAAACTGTTCGAGGCGCTCGTGCCGCTGGGTGTTCAATGGTACGGCCTCGCGACGTCGCTGCTCGCGAAAGACCTGGAGCTCCTCGAACTGTGCCAACGGAGCGGTTGCCGGGGGCTGCTGATCGGGCTGGAGTCGATTTCTCGCAACGGGCTGCGCGAGGTGCACAAGGGCTTTCAGGACCCCGGCGAATTCAAAGACCTTATCGCGGTGTTCCATCGACACGGCATCGCCATTCAGGGGTGCTTCGTATTTGGTTTCGACGATGACACGCCCGAGGTCTTCGAGCGCACCGCGGAGTTCGTCGTGGAAGCGCGGATCGACCTGCCGCGGTTTGCCGTGCTCACGCCCTTTCCCGCGACACCGCTGTTCAAACGCTACGAGCGCGAAGGGCGGCTCTTGACCCGCAACTGGGAGCTCTACGATGGCCAGCATGTCGTCTTTCAGCCGCGACACATGAGCGCAGACGCGCTGATGCGCGGCACGGAAGCGGCCTGGAAGCACGTCTATCGCTACCGCTCGATCGCGCGCCGCATCTGGCGTTCACCGGCATCCAGATCGGTTGTGATCGGCGCGAACCTGGGATATCGCTTCTATGCCCACCACCTGGACCGCTTTTACAACTGCGACTGGGGATTGATTCGGAAAATCAGCGGGCCGGGCTCGGCCGAAGCGGCGCCTCCGGCCCGCAGCGACGACTCGGCGCGGGTCGCATAGCCATGCGGCTTACGCTGATTCATCCATGCATAGGCCGACACGCGGGCGACAAACGCTACATCCGTAGCTGGCAGATGGAGCCACTGGCGCCCGCCGTACTGGCTGGGCTCACACCCAGCGACGTGCAGATCCGCTTCTACGACGATCGCCTCGAGCCCATTCCCTACGACGAGCCGACCGATCTCGTGGCCATCAGCGTGGAGACCTACACTGCCACGCGCACCTACCAGATCGCCAGCGAATTTCGCCGTCGCGGCATTCCCGTGGTGATGGGTGGATTTCACGCCACATTGTGCACTCAGGAAGTGGCGCGATATGCGGACGCCGTAGTCGTCGGCGAGGCGGAGAGCGTTTGGCTCGAACTTCTCGATGATTTCCGGCACCGCGCCCTGCGCTCAGTCTACCGCGGGTCTGGACGGCCCGATTTGGCGGCGAGCCGCTACGACCGCACCATCTTTCGCGGCAAGCGATACGTGCCAGTGACGCTTGTCGAGGCCGGCCGCGGTTGCCACTGGCGCTGCGAGTTCTGCGCCGTTCAGGCCTATTTCTCGTCCACTCAAACGCGGCGTCCGATCGATGACATCCTCGCGGAGATCACCCGGGCGCGCACGCGTCGAAATTTCTTCTTCTTCGTCGACGACAACATCACCTCGAATATGGATCAGGCCAAGGAGTTCTTCCGCGCTCTGATACCCCTGCGCATTCGTTGGGTGTCGCAGGCGAGCATCAATGCGGCCCACGACGAGGAGTTTCTGGAGCTGATCGCCCGCAGCGGCTGTCAGGGCCTGCTCGTGGGATTCGAAAGCCTCAACGCGGCAACCCTGCGCAAGATGCGCAAGGGCTTCAATACCATGGCGGGCGGATATGAGGTGGCGCTCGCGAATTTGCGACGACACAGAATTCGGCTGTACGCCACCTTCATTTTTGGATACGACGATGACGATCAGGAAACCTTCCGCATCACGACGGATTTCGCGCGGCGGCACAGCTTCTACATAGCCGCCTTCAATCATCTGACCCCTTTCCCTGGAACTCCCCTCTACGAACGAATGCAACGGAACGGTCAGCTCATCTACGACTCTTGGTGGACAGATCCCCGATATCGCTACAACCACATTCCGTTCCGGCCGAAACAGCTTGCACCTGAAGAGCTTCAACGGCTTTGCATAGAAGCTCGTGCCAGCTTTTATTCGGTCGCGAGCATAACGCGCCGCTTAATGGATCCGGTAAATCGCTCGAATGGCTTCATGGCGCGCAACTTTCCCCTGATCAATCTCATGTTGCGCGGTGAGGTTCGGCAGCGGGACGAGCTGCCTCTCGGAGATGCGGGATGGCAAGGAACGCTCATTGAGAGTGGGGCCTGCTCGAGGCGAGCGTCGCCTGCCTCCACGAGCGCTCTCTTGCATGCGGTTTGAGCTGGCGGTTTCCTCTGACGAGGCGGCGTTGCGCCGCTTGCTTCGTGAGTCGCCCATGGAAGGCGAGATCAAGCTCACATTGGAGCGCGAGCCCTGTATTGACCTCGCCCATGGGATCGAGGGAGATCGGACTGTCGTCCTCGTCGGTCGGTCCGGGCTCGACGAGGATCCCGTTGCCATGGGGGCATGCTCGCTGCTCACGAGCTTCGTGAATGGTGTGCCCACCTCCGTGGTGTATCTTGGGCAACTTAGGATCCATCAGAACCACCGAGGCCGCGCAGGCGTCTTGCGCCGCGGATATGCGGCGCTAAGGGATCTGGCCGGAAGCACCGGGCACGCGCGACTTTTTTTCACCACCATCGTCGCTGACAACGTGCCGGCACGCCGCCTGTTCGAGGCGGGACTGCGTGGCATGCCCCGGTATCGCCCATTAGGGGATGTGTTGAGTTTGACATTTTCGACCAGAAATCGGAGGAACAGTACAACACGGAGTGAAGTAAGCGCCGCGAAAGCCGAGGATTTGGCCGAGATCGCCGACTGCCTGGGGCGCTACGGAGCGCGCTTCCAATTTGCGCCTCGTTGGACTCCGACGGATCTCGTTTCCCCAAAGCGTGCGCGCGGCTTGCACCCTGAGGATTTTATCGTTGTCCGCAGCGGGTCACGGATCGTTGGCTGCCTGGCGTGCTGGGATCAACGGGAGTTCAAACAGATTGTCGTCCGTGGCTACTCGTCTCGATTGAGTCTGCTGCGCCCGGTGTGGAACGTGGTGGCTCCGCTGGTGGCAGCGCCGGGGTTACCGGCCCCAGGCTCGTCGTTACCCGTTGCCTTCCTCTCGCACCTGGCCATCGACAATGATGATGCGGAGGTATTCGAGGCACTCTTGGGCGCCGGGCTCGCTCGTGCCGCCTCCCGCGGAGCCGAGTATGCGATTCTCGGCCTCGCCGAGCTGAATCCACTTACCGCTGCGGCGTTGCGATGGAGGCCCAGGAGCTATCGCAGCCGGGCGTACCTGGTGTACTGGCCCGAGGGCGAATCCGCGGCCGATCGCGTGGATGCGAGAACACTTCACCTGGAGATGGCGATACTGTGATTGGGGAGATGGTAGAGCGGGCGAAGCTCGATTCCGCAGACATTGCGGAAATGTATGTGCTGTTCACATCGCACTTTGAGCGCGTGAGCGAATCGCGGTTTCGTGAGGATCTCGATAACAAGGATTGGGTTGTTCGGATACGAGACGCGAGCACGCTGGTCGGATTCACCAGTATCCGGCGTATGCACGTCGACGTGGAAGGGAAAGGGCTCGACCTGATTTACTCCGGGGATACGATCGTCAAACCGCAAGCCCGGAGCTCGACGTTACTGGCGCGAACGTGGATTGAATCGGTGCGGCGGATCAGTGACCTCTGCCCGACCTCGGAATTGCACTGGTTTCTGCTTGTGTCAGGCTTTCGAACTTACCGTCTTCTGCCCGTATTCTGGAAGGAATTCTTCCCGAACTACCAGGTTGAAACGCCCGCGAGTGTGCGCAGCACGATGGATCATGTGGCCACCCGGATGTTCGGCGCAGACTACGATCAGGACAAAGGCGTGGTCAGATTCAAGGAGCCGCAGCCCCTCCGACCGGAGTTGGCCGGCATCCCCGAGAGTCGATTGAACGATCCGCACGTGAGATTCTTTGCGTCCGTCAATTCAGGACATGCTGAAGGTGATGAGCTCGTATGCTGGACGCGCCTGTCAAAGGACAACCTTACCGGTGCGGGAGCGCGCATGTGGGGTGCGGCCCAGAGCGTGCCGGCGGTCACAGGCTCAGGATGAAGGTATCCTCCGCCCTGGTTAACGCGGGATGGATCGGAGCGCAGGGACGCTCTTACGTGAGCTTCCGCTCGGCACTCCGGCATCCCGACCGGGCACAGGAAGCAATACTCTTGCGGTATTTGCGGGCGAATGCGCAGACTTCCTTTGGGCGGCGCCACCAGTTTCAAGCGATACGCTCGGTCGGTGAGTTTCA
Organism: Steroidobacteraceae bacterium; assembly: GCA_050012215.1. GTDB lineage: Bacteria > Pseudomonadota > Gammaproteobacteria > Steroidobacterales > Steroidobacteraceae > Bog-1198. The sequence continues at coordinate 297,121 of JBEKHO010000002.1, read as the reverse complement.
GGAGCGCGTCCCCTTATCCACATTCGATGACTACGATGAATCGATTGGGCAGGTCCGAGCGGGTGTGCCCAACGTCCTCACAGCAGAAGCCGTGAGATGCCTGCAGCCATCCAGCGGCTCAACGCGTGCGGCCAAACTCATTCCGTACACGGCGACCCTGCAATCTGAGTTTGGACGCGCCATCGGCCCATGGATGTTTGACCTTGCCCGAAGCACACCCGCGATCCTCGGCGGCCCGGCGTATTGGTCGGTGAGCCCGCTTCGCACCCGGGAGATCGATGACGCCGCGATGCCGCGTCCAGTGTCGACCGCGACCCGCACCCCCGTGGTGGGCTTCGAGTCGGACAGTGCCTACTTGGGGGGGTGGCTGCAGAGACTCGTACAGCGCGCGCTGATTGACTGCGAGGACCTGAAATACGCGCGCGACATCACCGAATTCAGGCGCCGAACGCTTTTGCGGCTTCTAGCTGAGTCCGAGCTCCGCGTGATCTCGGTTTGGCATCCGACATTCCTGACATTATTGCTCGATGAGCTCACTGCGTGTTGGGATGAAATACTGGCGCAGTTGGCGCGAGGCGTACCGAGCGCGGAGCGGTTGCGGTCGATAGCGCCGAACCCTCGCCGAGCAGATCGACTTAGATCGGTCGACCCAAAAGCTCAAGGTGAAATCTGGCCGCATCTTGCGACGATCAGCTGCTGGGGCGACGGTCACGCGGCTGGGCTCCTCGCCGACCTCAAGACGCGATTCCCGGGGGTGCGAATTCAACCCAAGGGATTGATTGCGACTGAAGCCATTGTCAGCATCCCGTATGAGGATAAATTTCCGGTCGCCATTCGCTCTCACTTTTTCGAGTTCATTGATGATCGGGGAATAGCGAGAACCGTCTGCGAGCTCCAGCAGGCTTCGACGTACTCTGTTGTAGTCACCACGGCCGGCGGCTTGTATCGATATCTGCTCCGCGATCGAATTCGTGTGGATAATTTCATCCATGCGACGCCCAGCATTCGTTTCGTCGGCAAGGAAGACAGTGTCTCGGACATGTGCGGAGAGAAACTCAGCGAAGGGTTGGTCGCCGATGTTCTTTCTCGGCTGCTCCCCGTTCACGCACCGGCAGCGCGCTTTGCACTCGTGGCGCCGGACATCAGCAGCAACGTACCCAGGTATGTGCTTTACCTGGAGTCGCAAGAACGGGTCTCCCGCCAGTTATCGGAGGAGCTGGAGGCCGAGCTGCGCCTGAATCCGAACTACGCGCTCTGCATTCGTTTAGGACAGCTCTGCCCGGCGACGGTTGAAGCCGTGGCTCCTGGATCCGGCGAGCGTTACCTCGAGAGGCTACGCGCATCGGGGCAGAGACTCGGCGATATCAAGCCTGCGGCGCTGAGCTCGCTGACCGACTGGCATTCCGTCTTCTGCTTTTCGCGGCCCTAGTCGCCTTTGCTAGCGTGCGGGGGCAGGCGTATGCTCGTGCAAGGAGAGGTGCGGTATGCGTGTTAGCCTCCTGAGTATCTGTGCTTTTGTTGCCACTTTCGGGCTCGCCGGATTGGCTCCGGCTGCCGCATCGCCCGCTGGACACGGCGGCGGAGCGGGGGCCCACGGAGGGGGCGGACACGCTGGCAGCGCGGCGCACGAGGGTACCGGTCACTCGACCGACCGACTCGGCAGCCGTATTCCTTCGAACGGTCTCGTTGTCGAGGCCTACAAGGCAACGATCGATGGGCACGACGCGACCGTCGCGGTTATCCACCGCTCCCCGTTGACCGCCACCGAAAGGGATCAGCTCTACCGCTATCATTTCAAAGGCTTCAACGATTGTGCCGGGCACCGAGCGTGCGCCGGGCAGGTCAAAGCGGGCGAAGAAATGTACTGTAGACCTGCGAGGAACGTAGCCATCACCAGCGATCTGGAGTGTCTGTCGTTCCGGCCGAGCAAGTGATCTCACCGGGGTGAGGCATCGCTGCGTGTGACATTAAGCTTCCGCCGCAAAGCTGACATACTCAGTGAGTCGGCTTCACGATAGCAAGTTCATCGCGGCCCAATCTCAGCGATTGATCCAATCCCCAAGAGATCGCAAGTCGAGTGAGTTCAATGTCACTATTCACGCCTAACTTGCTCTTGATCTGATAGTGAAAATTCTGCACGGTTTTGGCGCTGAGATGTAGACGGCACGCGATCTCCTGCACACTCGCGGGGGAGATAAGCATGCAAAGGATATCGAATTCTCGCGGCGTGAGTTCCTCGAGCGGCTGGCGCCGCTCTTCAATTCGCGCCAGCGCCAAGGCCTGAACAATGTCTGGGCTAAGTGCACGCTGACCCTTCAGTACGTCGGCAATCGCCCGTAGCAATACATCCGGAGGGCTACTTTTGGTGACGTAGCCGAGCGCTCCCGCTCGCAAGGCGGCCATGGCGAAATCCGGTGAGACGTGCATGCTGAACACCAGCACACGGGCCGCCGCCTCGGCACGCAAGATGCGTTGGATGGCCCCCAGGCCGCTAGAGCCGGGCATGGCCAGATCCATGATGACCAAATCCGGTCGACATTCCCGAAACAGCGCATACGCCTCGTCGGCAGTCTCGGCCTCGGCGACTACCACGTAATGGTCCTGCCGTTCGAGAAGATGCCGGTAGCCGGCGCGCACGATCGCATGATCGTCGGCTAGCAGCAGCCGCATGGGCGCGGGCTTGCTCATTGCGCGACCATGGGTAATCGAATTTCGACGACAAACGTGGTTGGCGATGTCTCCACAGAAAACTTTCCGCCGAGCGAGCGAACGCGTTCATCCATGAGTCTCAAACCCATTCCTGTGGTTGTAATCACGCCGCTCTGACTTGCTCCCGCAAGCTCGTTGGATATGCGGACAAGTAGCCCATCAGACTCACGGCGAAGATAGACACCGGCACCAAAACTGCCCGGCGCGTGGCGTGCGATGTTGCTCAAACATTCCTGAACCACTCGGTAGGCGCACAGCGCACAATCGCCGCCGGGAATGCTCTCTGCGCCCACATCGGCATCGAGCATCACGCGAGGCCCGCCGTGCAGTCGGATCTGCCATGCCGCGATGAGGTCGGTGAGGGCGGATCGCAGTCCTTGCCCTTCGAGCGGTGGCAGGCTCATGCGCTTTAGCATGCCGCGAAGCGATGACAGCATATGTTCGACGCCCAGTTCAAGCGGGACGACGTCGGCTTCAGTGACTTGGTTGCTCGTGACCGCACTGTGCCGAAGACTCGCGCTCACTGCAGCGAGCGCTGTGACACACTGCCCGAACTCCTCGTGCAACTCATGGGCTAATTCGCGCCGTTCATCCTCCTGCAATCGAATGAGTCGTGCTGTCAAAGCCGCCCGTGCCGCATTGGAGCGCGTCAGCCGTTTCGCCAATTCATTGATACCGCTCGCTATCTGTCCAAATTCTCGCGGACGGAATGTTGGCAGTCTGACTTGATATTCCCCGTCACCCAGACGCGCCACGGCCTCGACGATTTTTCCTGTGGGCTTCAGGGCATGTCCGATCGCCAACAGAGCCAACATTGCCAACACCAGCACCGTCACCGCTGTAAACGCGAGCAGCTCTCGAACGCCGTGCCACTGTTGTCTGAGCAGGCTCTCATCGTTCGATTCCACCTGTAGCGTGCCGACGTGGCCGCCGTAGATCGTCACGTCCAGTGGCACGGAAATGTGCCCAGGACCGAGCGCGCGCAGGACCCGTGTAACAGGGCGTGGAATGTCACTATTGACCCCGGTGGAACTACAACCCCAATCCGAGGTCTCTCCCCCTTTGGCGCGATAGCGCAAGCACACGGGATCGGGAAATCGGGACGCGGCACCGCCCAGATCCGGATAACGGGCGTCGGCATCGATGGATGCAATACGCCTCATGACATCCCAGGTCATGATCGGTCGAATCTGATCGGCGATCTTGAGGATTTCCCGCGCCTCACGCTGGCCGGACTGAGCTACCAGGTACGCCGATGCCGCCAGCCAGCACAATGTCCCCACCACGGCCATGCGAACGAGCAGAGCGAAGCGAAGATTCATATTCCGATTGTAATCGGTGTTACGTGCTCGACCTACGCATTCTCAAGGCATTGCAGATGGTGTTCAGTGCGGGCGAGAGCCGCACAACGCCGGGCAATTTGCCCTTGTTTGATAAACTTGACCATGGCCCAATTGCTCGACCGGCGTGCCGGCATTCCCGGTCGATGGAGTTTCGTCATGCACAAAACTCGGGTCTCGATGATCGCGTGCTGGGCAGGGGCCTGCCTATCCGGATATTCGGGCATCGCGTTCTCCGGCGATTCCCCGGACACTAAGCTCGCCGCACCCAATGCGCTCTGCAAGGAGGCGATCGTCAATCCCGTGAGTGGCCATGCCGAATGCGTGCGTCCGCTCGGCGCTCCGGTTGACCCGCCCCCGCCGAGACCGCCGGTAGTCAAACTCGCCGTCTTTGATTTCGAGCTAGATGATGCCACTCCCGCGGCGGCACTACTAGGACAGACCACGAACACTGAGGCGACGATGGAGAAGGTGAGCGGTGAGGCACGTCGGATGCTCTTGGAATCGGGCCGATACATCCTCATTGACGTGAGCAAGGTCGACGCGGAGCCCGTTCGGGCGAAATCGCTGCGCAATTGCGATGGCTGTGAAGCCGACATTGCCTTGCGGGCCGGGGCCGACCAAGCACTCATTGGGGTGGTGAGAAGAATCACCCAGACCGACTACTACGTGGTGGTCCAAATTACTGACGCTCAGACTGGCAAAGTTCTCGATCAACAGGCGGCGAATTTCGCCGGAGGCCCGGAGGGCTGGGCGACCGGCGTGCGCATGTTGCTCAAGCATCAAGTGTTGGTTCCGGTAGATGAGCCTTGAGGGTTTGGTGCTGCTGACGTTTCATTGATCGCTGGACAACGCAGAGACCCGCCAGACAACGAAAAGTGGAGAGGGCGATGGGCGATGGGGAATCGAACCCACACGGGCGCTGCGGCCGGAGCCTGAAGCCAAGCGGTTCGGCGCGATCGCAGAACCCCGTGTGATTGGCGCGTGAATTTTCGCGGTGTGTGGGGCCACGTACGGGCTCCCCGTGGCGGTTTTTCTATCTTGTTCAATGCTTTACACCTGATGCATTCGTGCTCGGGCGCGTCAGCTGCCTTCCGCATAGGCGAAGCAATGGCGTCTCCACCCAGCCACTCGTCAGGTTTGCCGGGGTCAACTCGGGTAACCGCATTGTGAATATGTGAAATGCCGCTGGGGGTTCATTTCATTCTTGCCGTATACAAAGCATCGATGCTCAAAAAACTTCTACGCGGCGCGCGCACTCACTTTCCGCTGTCAATGGCCGTCCTAGTCGCCATGTTTCTGCTGCTTAGCGTCATTGCGCTGACGGAAAAGGCTTCGCGGGAAAGCGATGCCCGCAAGAGCCTGCAGGCTCTGCAGTTCGAGAAGGCACCGGATGACTGGCTGACACACCAAAAAAGCGTCGCGGAATTTCGCAATGCGCTGAATGCCGGCAATCTGTCTGCGGTCGGCCTGGATAAGGCCGAACCCGGCCTCGTGCTCTATACGCTGAAGAGCGGCGAGAAAGACAGCACCGTTGTGCCGGGATGTACGACGCTGGGCTGTGCGGGGACCGCGCTGGATTCGCTCGGCGACAAGAGCGCTCAGGCCGGCTTCGCGCTGGTGCGTGTCGAGGTCGATCCGCGAACCGCTAGCCGCCGTTTGCTGGACATACTCACCGGGATGCTGTCGCCCTTGCTGCTGGGGGCCGTGTTGGTGGGCGCTTTCTTGGTCAGCATTCGGCTGCAACGCGGTATGGGTGGCGCCGCCTCCCGGCTTGCTATCCGTCCCAAAACCAATTTTACAGACGCCATCGGCCAAGAAGAGGCCAAGGCTGCGCTCAACCGCGTCAAGGCGTTCATGCAGGACCCCGTGCACTACGCGAGCCTCGGCGCTGTGGCACCAAGAGGCGTGTTGCTGGTCGGGCCGCCCGGCACCGGCAAGACGCTTCTCGCCAAGGCACTTGCAGGAGAAAGCAAAGCCAATTTCATCTCGGTCGATGGCTCGTACTTCACTGCGACCTTCTACGGCGCTGGGGTCAACAAGGTCAAGGCGCTCTTCAAGCTCGCGCGCAGCAACGCGCCGTGCGTGTTGTTCATCGATGAGGTGGATGGTATCGGCAAACGCAGCCGCGGCGGCGACATGGCCGGGGCCGAATCGGAGCTCAATCGCATCATCAACCGCGTGTTGGTGGAGATGGATGGGTTCGACGCACTCGACAACGTGGTGGTGGTGGCAGCCACCAATCATGAGGACAACATCGACGAGGCCATGCGTCGGCCCGGCCGATTCGACATGCTGGTGCGCCTCACGCTGCCCACCTTGCCTGAGCGTCAAAAGCTGTTCGACCTGTACATAAAAAAACTGGCGCACGACGGACGCGCCGACACCGCGGTCTTGGCGCGAATGACCGCCGGCATGTCACCGGCCGAAATTGCCAACATCGTGAACAAGGCCGCGTCCACGGCAGCGGAAGCTCATGCGCCGCAAGTGACCAACGAACATTTCTTGGGCGCGGTCGAGACCCATCAGCTCGGCGGTGAAGTCTCTGCAATCAAGGACCTCTTTACGCAGGACTTGAGAGACCGCCTTGCGTACCACGAGTCAGGCCACGCGTTGATAGGACATTGGCTCAAGGCGGGCATCGTTGAGCGGGTCACGATCGAACCGCGCGGCCGGGCACTGGGCGTGACCTACATCACCCGCGACACCGAGGACCCGCTGTACAAGCAATCCGAACTGACGAGCCGGTTGGCGATGATGCTGGCGGGGCGCGAAGCTGAGCTGTTGGTGTTCGACAGCGTCTCCACGGGTGCTTCCGACGACCTCAAACGGGCATCGGAACTCGCCATCAACATGGTTGGCTCGCTCGGGTTCTCCGATGCGTTCGGCCTGTTGAGCGTGGCGGGTGTGCCCAAAGAGCTGCTCGGGCCGGACATCCAATCGGCTGTCTTGCGGGAAGCTCGCCTCTTGCTCGAGCGAGCCCAAGCAACCTGCCGGCAGCTGCTCAAGGCAAACCGCGCGCAACTCGATGGCTTGGCTCAACGGTTACTGCAGCGCGACGTGATCTCGGGGGATGAGCTCAAGAGCCTATTGGGCGCACCGGTCGATGAGTTCGTGGATCCCGAATTCGAGTTACCCCGGGCGGCGGCACGGTAACGCCGGACGCTTTCCGCTGCGGCCCCGCAAGGGTTCGATAGCGCACAGACTGCATGACTCTCATCATGCTTCAATCGGAGCCTACCGGAGTCCATTTAGGAGAGGCTCATGGATCTGCTGATCGTTGTGATAGTTCTGCTGCTGCTACTGGGTGGTGGCGGAGGTTTGTATTGGGGCATGGGTGCGGGCTGGGGCATTGGTCCGATCGGATTGATCGTTGTCGCCCTTCTGGTTGCCTATTTCGTTTATGGATATCGCGGTAGACGAGGCGGCGGTCTCTAGGTGAATCCCGTTTGACGCAGGGACGGCCTAATCGTCAGCTCTTCCCGAGCTTCCGGTACGGTTCCTTGACGATCTGATAAAGGCCGTAGCACAGCAGCCCGACCGCCACGACACCAAGCAGCCATCCGCCATAAGGTTGCTGCTTCAGTCCGCTGAGCGCGCCGGCGATGCCACCTGAATAGCGGGGGTCATGGCGCCAAGCAGCGTTGATCAGATAGCCGCCGAGGAGGCCGAACAGCGTGCCGCGCGCGAGGAGTCCATAAACACCGAGCGCATTGATGGCGAGTGGAAAGCGCGCGCGACTGAGCTCGACGCGCTTGTTCTTGTCGCGAGTCACGGCGCGATAGAACTGCCAGACTCCAAAGATGACGATGCCGGCGCCCACGAGCGCCACCAGGTATCGTCCCACGGGCAGCGCGAACGCCTGCGCTGTCCATCTGATCTGGCTTTGCTTCTCATCGTCCACTCGGCTGTCGCCAAGGATGCTCCACACCGCTTCGCCCACGAACACACAATGAAACACCCCGTTGAATAGATGGCCCAGCCGCACCATCCGGCGGTGGGGATTGCGATGCTCTGCGCGATGTTCCGGGTCCGCGATTGCCACGACCAGTTGCCACAACACGAACGCGGCCAGGCCGACCGCGAGGACCACGAGCAGGGCATCGCCGACCAACGTCTTCCCGACCTTCGTTAGGGCGCCCGTCGATCCGCTGGGCTGCTGAGGTCCCGCAGCCGCGAGCAGCGCAAAGAACCCGAGCGGGAGATAGAACACGCCCTCGGCGGCGTACCCGACATGGCCGGCCCAGCGCTCCCATCGCGTAAGCGCACCGTCGTCGTCGCGCGAGCGGGGAGAATGTGTGTCGGCTCCCGTAACAAGCATGAGACTCGCTTCCTCATTTTCCAAGCGCCATCCCTTCATAAGCCGTGTCCCGGCTGACGGCAAGTATATTTACGCCATCATGAGCAAATCTGTAAGCTTTCTGACTGGCAACAACCTTGAGAGACAACCGCATGAGACGCCTGATCACCGCCGCCCTGCTCTGTGCACTCGCCTCCGTTACAGCGCACGCAACCGCGAACGAATCCCGACCGAAGGTCCGTACGATCACGGCCTTTGTGCGGCTCGATCGATTGACGTACGAAGAGCAGATTGACGGTGCGATGCGCGTGCTCAGTGCCGCGAGGGCCGAATTCGCACGGCGTGGCTACGAAACTCAAACCGTTCGAATCGTGACGCAGCCGTTCGCGGAGCTCGTGAAGGGCCTCTCCGACGCGCAAGCCCTTTCGTTTCTTCGATCGCTCGATGACCTGTCGCAAAAGGACGGCTTCATGCCGAACGTCGGTCCGGCAATGCTGCACGACACCGATGATCCCGCGGCGATGCGCCTGCTGGCGCAGGTGCTCTCGACCCTACCGCATCTCAACGCGAGTGCGATCATCGCGGATGGCGACGGCATCCACTGGAAGACGATCCGCGAGTCGGCGAAGCTCGTGCGCTACGTGGCCGAGCACAGTGCACACAGCCAAGGCACTTTTCTGTTTGCAGCGACCGCGATGCTCAAGCCGCTCGGGCCGTTCTATCCAGGCGCTTATCACACCGGCGCCGGCAAGCAGTTCTCGCTGGGATTCGAAGGCGCCAGCGTCGTGCAGCAAGTGTTCGGATCGACGCATGGTGACTTCGATGCGTCCGTAGCTGAACTCACACGGCAATTGACGATCCACGCGCGGGTAGGCGAGGAAGTGGGCAATGCAGTTGCCGCATCCAGCGGATGGGAGTTCGCCGGCGTGGATCCTACGCCCGCGCCATTGGCCGACGCGTCGATTGGGGACGCAATCGAACTCTACACGGGCTCACCGTTCGGTTCGAGCGGCACAATGACGGCGGCGCTCGCGATTACGACGGCCGTGAAGGCGGTCAGGGTGAAGCAGGTGGGCTATTCAGGGTTGATGCTGCCGGTGATGGAAGACAAGCGTCTCGCCCAGCGCTGGGCGGAAAATACCTACGAGATGGATTCGCTGCTTGCGTATTCGTCGGTATGCGGAACGGGCCTCGATACCGTGCCCCTCCCCGGCGACATCAGCGAAGAACGCCTGGTGAAGATCTTCAGCGACGTTGCAGCGCTGGCTTGGAAGTGGCAAAAGCCGCTTACTGCGCGGCTGCAGCCGGTTGCTAACAAGAGAGCCGGCGATAAGACGGACTTCGACAGTCAATACCTTTTCAATACCACACTGCACTCGGCTCATTGAGCTTGACCCGCGGATCTGTCGCCGGTGAACGCTCCGATCGAAATCGAGACGCAGCGGTTGTTTCTGAGGCAGTGGCGGGCGTCAGATCGCGAGCCATTTGCGGCCCTCAATGCTGATCCTATCGTTATGGCACATTTCCCGGCACCGTTGACGCGCGAGAAAAGCGACGCAATGGCGCATTACTGCGAACGCCTCATCTCGGAGCGCGGGTGGGGGCCATGGGCGACCGAGATCAAGGCAACTGGCGAATTCATTGGCTGTGTAGGGCTGAACATCCCACGGGATGACCTGCCCGTCTCGATCGCGGGCCGTCATGGAGCGTCTGGGCATGCAAATGGATGCGGCCACGTTTGAGCATCCCGGGATCCACTCTGGGCACGCACTTCGCATACACTGCAATTATCGTTTGTCGCGCGATAAATGGTTTCTACAAAGCGGACAGTGATCACCGACGACTTTGGTTAAGGGCGGAAGTACGCCCGATTTTCGGTGAGGGCAGGCCGCACGATTCGCAGGCGAGTGCAAGGTCGGCGCCGAACTTTTGCGATCCCGCGACCGAAGACAGGACCACAGACCCAAGCGGTCTTGTGAGATGGCGGACGCCGAGGGTGATTAGCGTGTGAATTTTCGGCGGCCTTGCAGCGCGTTAGTGTCTCCAGCAGTAAACGGCCTGCTTGGCCCACTGAGTTCCGGCCTGTATTCGTGGCGCCGTCCAGCCACCGGGTCTTGTGCTGCACAAGCAGTTCGCGATACTTTGCAAGACAACGACTCCCGAGACCTCGTGACCGACCGTGGTGATCGTATGCCGACTTTTGATGGACTGGCCCCGGCCCCGACCAATTTCTTCATGACGATCCGCGATGTGGCCTATTGGATGCGGTCGGCCCGTGCCGACGCGCGGTTGGAGCGGTATCGGCAGGAAGATCAGGGCGGATCGCCATTCGATCATCTGTATGCCACGACTCGCGATCCCTTTGGCGTCGAATTGCCGCAATACCGTTATCAGCAGCGGAAATACGCCTGTCTGCTCTCGATGCTGCCGCAACGCCGCTATCGAAACATACTCGACGTCGGCTGCGGTCTCGGCACCTTCACGCGCAAGCTCGCACCATTCGGCGAGCAGGTGCTTGGCACCGACATTTCTGGCGAGGCCGTCAGTCAGGCAAGAAGACTATCTGTCAGTCATCCGAACATTACCTATGCGCAACGAAACATGCTTGACGCCCCTCCCACGGAATCCGAGTTCGATCTGATCATTATTGCGGACACTCTCTACTACGTGAATCCCCGAACTCCGGTTGCGTTGAAGACCCTCGCCCGCGCGTTCACATCGAAGCTGACACCAGGCGGTCTGATCCTGATCGTCAATCACTATTTTTTCGGCGTCGATCGCGCTTCCAGGGACACGCGTCAGATTCATGATGCTTTCCGGTGGGCGCCGAGTCTCGATTGCATTGCCGATTTTCGGCGCGCCTTTTTTTTGGCCACGCTTCTGCGACGAGCGGCAGATTGACGATCTCCTGCGTGCCGGCCCTGCCGTCGCGCGAGCATCCACCGACGTGAAATACCTGACTCGCATTGCGTTTGCGCTCGGCGTTGCCGTGTTGGTAGTACTCGTCATTCGAGAGGGCGCCCAGTCGATTGCGGGCCTGCTGAGGCAGGCCGGATGGCCGCTCCTTTTGCTGGTACCACTTCACATCGCTCCCCTATTGCTCGACGTGATGGGATGGCGCGTACTGATCCTCGAGCAGACGTGCATTGCCTCGCTCTTTTCGATCGCGGCAATTCGGGAGGCAATTAATCGTCTGCTGCCGGTGGCTAACGTGGGGGGTGAATTGGTGGGGATCCGGCTGCTCGCGCGTCATGGAGTCAGCGGCACGACGGCGGCCGCGAGCGTGGTCATTGAAATGCTGCTCAACGTGGCCGCCCAATATGTCTTCCTCGCCGTCGGATTGCTGTTCCTCCTTAGGATTACCGACAGTGTCAGATCCTCCGTTGCGCTTTTCCTGGCGATTGCGGCTCCCGTCCCGCTTCTCGTGTGCCTGCTGTGGCTGTTGAAGAGCGGAAAATTATTTAAGGCCGCCGAGAAATTCGGTGCGAGCATGCTCGCCGCCAATCCCGGGCGTTTCGGCGCATTGGGCAGTTTGGCTCAGCTCGATAGCGCCATTCGCCGAGTTATGTCGGCGCACGATCTCCTCGCGCTGGCAGTCGTCTGGCAGCTTGCCGGCTTAATCGTCGGCTGCTCTGAGACCTGGCTCGCGTTGCGTTTGCTTGGGCACCCGCTTAGCCCGGCGGCCGCCATCGCGCTCGAAAGTGTCACCCAGGCGGCCAGGAGCCTGATCTTTGTGGCGCCGGCCGGGCTCGGCGTCCAAGAAGCGGGTTTGGTCGAGGTGGGTCAACTGCTCGGGCTCGGCAGCGATGTGGCCATCGCCCTATCGCTGGCGAAACGAATGCGCGAAATATTGTTCGGCATCCCTGCCCTTGTCGTATGGCAAGTGACGAGCCGCTCCCGCCACAGCCCGGCGCACTCGTAGACCGCCGTCTCAACGCCGGTTGCACATCGGATCGGCATCCGCTTCGTTGATCGATAGCTGCGCTCCCCCACCGAACCCTTGTGGGTCCGATGCCGGAGGGACGAGACCATCGAGATCAAGATGAGCTAACCGAGTTTTGGGACCACGTCGGGACGCGCCGGCCGGCGAAAAAGTGGAGCGGGCGATGGGGAATCGAACCCAGATCCCAGTTATGCCCAAGAATTGGGTGTTTCGGCTGGGATTGGAGTAGCTTTCTGGTCTGGCCGACAAGCGATGGGATACTGATGCTCGAACAACGAATCAACGAGCTGTTCGGTGACAAGGACCCCGCCGGATTCGGAACCGGTTGGTGGAGCGGCGTCCTGTCAGCCTTTTTCGGGCTGCTCTCATTCGGCGCGGTTGCATGCCTGCATTTCCCCCAGCTGTTGTCTTCCCCCGACCTGCGCCCCTATTACCCGATGGCTCTCATGCGCCTGGTGATCCAGGCGGTCATCGTGGGCGCGATCCTCTTCGGTGTTGCGTCCGCAATGCTGCGCCGGAAGAAGGTTCTGGCATTGACCGGCATACTGTTTGCCCTCTTCGCGAGCCTTCTGGGCGGAGCCAGCGTTCCGATCAACCAGGATCTGCACAATGGTCCGGCAATCGGTCTCGATTGGTTCTTGCTCGACATCCTGATGATGACATTGATCTTTTCACCCATTGAGGTGATTTGGCCCGCTTACCCGGAGCAGAGCGTGTTTCGAAGTCAGTGGCTGACGGACATCGTGTATTTCCTCTCCACGCATTTGCCGATTCAGATCACGACCTTCCTGATCCTTCTGCCGGCTACTCAACTCAGTTCCGTCTTGAACATCCCGTTCCTCACGAACGCGATGGGCCATTTGCCCTTGATCGTGCAATTCTTTCTGGCGGTCCTGGTTGCCGATCTGGCTGAATATTTCATTCACCGCGCGTTTCACAAGGTTCCCTTCATGTGGCGCTTTCACGCGATCCACCATTCTTCCAAATCTCTGGACTGGCTCGCCGGCTCACGCTCCCACATCGTGGACGACGTCGCCGTGAGAGCGTTCATCCTGATTCCCATGATGTGCGTGTTTTCTCACAACATGCTCGTGGCCTATCTGTTTTTCGTGAACATTCACGCCACGTGGGCGCATTGCAATTTCGGCCCCACGATCAAGTGGCTGGAACCCCTGCTGATTCAGCCGCGATACCATCACTGGCATCACACCTCGCAGGCAGAGGCCATCGACAAGAACTTCGCCATTCACTTTCCGTGGATCGACAAGATATTCGGAACCCATTACTTGCCCGAGGACAAGTGGCCGGACAATTACGGTTTGCACGACGAGAAAATCCCGGCCGGATTTTGGGGACAGGCTTTTTATCCGTTGACCCGAAGGCGAGCGAGATAGCGCCGGCTAGAAGCTGACAGACCTCAGCTGAATGTCCTCGGGCAATTCCGCGCCCTTGGTCGTGGCACGCACCAAGCCGAGCGACTTCATGACCTTGACGGCCGCGAAGCCCAGGTCGTACTCCGAGTCATCATGACTCAGGCGCAAAAAACTGGGGGAATGGTGATGGTTATTTTGCAGGCAGGCGCTGAACGTCGCGGTAACGGGTAACCAGTCGCTGATGTTCATCGCGTTGTCGCGCTCGTCGTCGTAACGGCGGTAGCCGAACCGGCGGTCGTGGGTCCAGTAGTTCTGAACCATGTTGACCCACAACGCAAACAAGCGCGTGCCAACCCAGAGCACGGCCGCAAAACGCAGATCGCCCATCAACCACCACAGAAGCAAGAAGCTGAGTGTCTGGGCCACCATGGCGAAGATCGGATTCGCCACGAGACGAAATGGCCAGGTCGTGAGAATGGCGTCGTTGGCCACATTGATCTCAGTCTGGTAGGGGATCAAGCAGAGATACAGGGTTCGCCAGAAGCCGTCGGACGAGAGCTTATTGGGATCTCCGGGATGATCCGCGAATCGATGGTGAAGCCGATGCCGGTTTACCCAAGTGACGGGATTGATGTAGACCCCGAAGGTGTTGTTCACCACCGTCAGGCTCTTCACGAACCATTCCTTATAATCGAGCGCACGGTGGGCGATGCCCATGTGAATGACGCAAGACAGATACAAACCCGCGAAAAACCAGCAAACGATGAGATACGCCATGCCGATCAATAATCCCGTCCACGAACCGAGATGGGCCGGGGCGAAATACAGGCACGCCGCCGCGTAGACGAGGATGATCGCGTATCCGATTGCGTTATAGGTTCTCAAAGCGGCTTTCTCCCTGAACTCTTGTGCGAATAATTCTACTCACCGTACGCCCCGAGAGGCTACTCTACGAAACAATCGACCGGAATTCACGGAGGAGTAGCGATGCCACCTGAACCGCCGCCCGCTGCGCACAGGCGCGGTCTCGCCCATATCCCTGTCGTGGTCGCTCGAGACACCGCATCCGCGAAAGCTCGTGCCGTCGCGCCCCCGTCCCGCAGCGCCACGGAGCCTTATCGCGCTTACAAGCCGCAGCCCTTTACCCGTGCAGAGCGAGACAGCGTCACCATTCTTTTCGGAAATCTCCACTGGCGCGCAGAGCGGGTGATGCAAGGTGCCATGGAGAATCTCGGCTACCGGGCCCAGATCATGCCGACGGCGACGCGCGAAGACCTGCTCACCGGCCGCGAGGTCGCCGACATCGGCCAATGCTGTCCCACCAGCTTCACGGCCGGCAACCTCGTCAACGTCTTGCGTCGCGAAGCGAACCGGATTGGCGCCGAGCAAGTCTCGAAGAACTTCGTCTACCTCACAGCGGGATCCTGCGGCGCCTGCCGCTTCGGTCAGTACCACCAAAGCTATGAGCTTGCACTGCGCAACGCGGGGATGCGCGCGTTCCGCATGTTTCTCATCGGCCAAGAGGGCCTCGACCAAGGGGCTGCGGCCGGTGGCGGCCTCGATCTCAATCTGCCGTTCACGCTCGGCGCCGCGTGGGCGGTCGTCCTCGCCGATGTCGTTCAGGACCTGGAATACCAGATCCGCCCGTATGAGGAGAAGCCGGGCGAAACCGCCCGCGCCGCGAGAGATGGCATCGAAATTCTGTATCAGGCGCTGCTTCATCGCCCGCGGCGCGGCAGGAAATGGGGCTCCCTGGCTTGGCACCTTGCCACGCCCTACTTCGTGAATGCCATGCGGGAGGTGCGGCGGCGCTTCGACGAGGTTCGAGTCGACCGCCTGCGCGTGAAACCAACGGTGAAGATCACCGGCGAGTTTTATCTGCAAACCGTGGAAGGCGACCCGAACTACAACATTCACCGTTGGTTGGAGGCAGAGGGCGCCGAGGTCTATCCGGCGGTCATTACCGTGTGGTTCGATTATCTGATGCGCATGGCGGCCCAGGAATTCGAGGACCACATCGGC
The DNA here is from genome assembly GCA_050012215.1 of Steroidobacteraceae bacterium. Taxonomy (GTDB): domain Bacteria; phylum Pseudomonadota; class Gammaproteobacteria; order Steroidobacterales; family Steroidobacteraceae; genus Bog-1198. The sequence continues at coordinate 281,434 of JBEKHO010000002.1, read as the reverse complement.
ATCAACCGCGGCTCCTATCTGAAATCGAAGGGGATTCACGCGGCGCAGGGACTGCTGCGCTGGACGTATGGACGCCTCAGACGCGCGCTCGGTGGCGTTCCGCACGAACTGCCCCATCAATCCGAGTTACGCGATCTCGCCAAGCCCTACTACCACAGCCGCCTGAACGGAGGCGAAGGCGACATGCTGGTCGGCAAGGCCCTTTGGGCCCACCAAAAGAAGAAGGCTCACATGATCTGCGAGCTCTCCCCCTACTCTTGCATGCCGAACACGATGAGCGTCGGCGCGATGGCGGCCGTGACCGGAAAGCATCCCGATCTGCTGTACGCTCCGCTCGAGATCAAAGGCGACGCCGAAGTGCACGCGCTCTCCCGCTGCCAGATGATCCTGACCGAAGCAAAGAAGCGCGCGCAGGACGAATACGAAGAGGTGTTGGCGCGTATCGGACGCACCGCGGATCAATTGAAGGAGCGCGAGACATCCGAGATGCGTCGCGCCACCTATCGCGTGCCGCGCAACGGCGCGGTCGGCACGGCGGCCAACTACGCGCTGCACCTTGCCCAATGCTGACCGTTGGCCTCGACGTGGGCTCCACCACCATCAAAGCGTCGGTGGTGGAAAACGGCTCGATCCGCTGGCAGGACTACATGCGCCACGACACCAAGCAGGCCGAAATGGTGCTCGAGTTCCTGGTCCGCATGGAGTCCGACTGTGGCCTGACACCCGGACGTGATCGAGTCTTCATGACCGGTTCGGGAGCCGGTCTGCTTGCCCCGCTCATCGGAGCGAAAATGGTACAAGAGGTCGTTGCGGTGTCCGCAGCCGTCGAGCGGCTACACCCTGACGTGAATTTCGTCTCCGAGATCGGTGGCGAGGACATGAAGACGCTGTTCTTCGCGCCCAGCGGCGTGGGCAAGTCGAAGCAGGTGTATATGCAGTCTGCGTGCAGCGGCGGCACGGGCACGTTCATCGAGAAGACCGCGCGCAAGCTGCAAGTATCTCCGGAGAGACTGGCGCAGGCAGGGTATGCCGGCTACACCCTGCACCGAATCAGCTCCAAATGCGGGATCTTCGCCGAGAGTGACTCGAACACGCTCATCAAATCCGGCGTGCCGGTAGACGAGATCGTCGCGAGCCTCTACGAAGCCGTGGTCTACCAAAACCTCAGCACCCTCACCAAGGGCAACACGCCGATGCCGGGTGTCTTGCTGCTGGGCGGCCCGAACTTGTTTTTCAGGGGACTGCAGGAGGCGTGGCGTCATCAGTTGGGCAAGCTCTGGAAGGAAAGGAACATCGATGCCGATCCAGCGACCGCGATCAAGGTGCCGAAGGAAGCGTTGTATTACGCATGCCTCGGCTGCATTGAGATTGCCGCAGCCGAGCCCGGCGTCGGAGTCTTTACCAGTCGAGAAAAACTTGCCTGGTGGATCGAGCAGGGGCAGTGGGAAACGAAGGCGAAAGAGGGTGCCAAGGGTCTGGCGAAGGATCAGCACGAATTGGACGGCTTTATTGCCCAATATTCGAGCCCCGGGAAGCAAGCGAGCCGGAAGTCGTCGCCCTCGGCGGTGCTGGTTGGCTGCGACTTCGGCAGCACCACGGCGAAAGCGGTGGTGCTCTCGTCCGAACGCGAGCTGCTCTTCAGCTGCTACGCGCAGTCCAACGGAAATCCGATTGAGGATGCAAAGGCGGTTTTTCGCCAGCTGCGTCGGGCAGGCTTCGGGGAAGTCGCTGCGCTCGCTGTGACCGGCTACGGCAAGGATCTGCTCAAAGATGTGATCGGTGCCGATCTCGGAATCGTCGAAACTGTGGCGCACGCCACCGCGGCCCTGCATTACTTCGCGGACGCGGACGTGATTTGCGATGTCGGCGGCTGCGACGTGAAGATCATGATCCTGCGCCAGGGCACGGTCGCGGATTTTCGCTTGAACTCACAGTGCTCGTCGGGCAACGGCGCGTTTCTCCAGGGTGTCGCCGAGCGCTACTCTGTGCCGCTCGAGCGCTACGCCGAGCACGCGTTCAAGGCCCGGGCAGTGCCGGCGCTTGCCATGGGCTGCGGCGTGTTCCTTCAGTCGGATATCGTCAACCAGCAGCGCAAGGGCTGGTCGGCCGACGAGATCATGGCGGGGCTCGCCGCCGTTCTACCGCTCAACGTGTGGGTCTATGCCGGGCAACTGCAAAACCTCGCTGCGGCGGGACGCAAGTTCATCTTGCAGGGCGGCACACACCGCAACCTCGCGGTCGTCAAAGCCCAGGTGGACTTCATCCGTGCGAAGGTGCACGACGCCGAGATCGTGGTGCATCCCTACTCCGGTGAGGCGGGTGCGATCGGCGCCGCGCTGTGTGCCGGCGACATGGTGAAGCCGGGTACTTCGACGCGCTTTCGCGGGTACGACGTGATCGATGCGCTCGAATATACGAGCACCACCAATGAGGATACGACGTGCACCTGGTGTCCCGTAAGCTGCAAGCGCACCTTCATCGATGTGCGTCTGCCGGACGGCAAGGGGCGCCCGTGGAGCAAGGTCCCGCTCACCGTCGGCTGGGAACGCGTCATCAGCGGCAGTTCCTGTCCCAAGGGACTGCTGGAAGATGTGAACGAGATGCGGGTCGTGAAGATGAATCTGGAGATTATCCGGGATGCCCACCCAAACACTGCTGAAATGGTTCGCGAAAGCGCCTTCCGCCGCTCTAAACCCGTCTCGTGAGGCGGCGTCGAAGCCGCGCGCCGAGCTGCGTATTGGCATACCCCGCGTTCTCAATCTTTGGTCAACGCACCAATTCTGGATCGGATTCTTCGGCGCACTCGGCGTGGATGCACGCCAGCTCGAATTTTCTTCCGACAGCTCGGAGGATCAGGCGCGCCGGTTCGGCAGGGGACGCGGCACCGTCGACTGCTGCTACCCGGTGAAGTGCATCAACGGCCACTACGGCGAGCTCCTCGCGCGCGACCGGCGCCATAAGATCGACGTGCTGTTCTCGCCCATGATCTACTCGCTGCCGTCGTACTTGAACGGGCAAGTGGTCGCCTCGCTCGCGTGCCCGCGTGTCACGGCGGCGCCCGAAAACATCAAAGCGGGCTTTCTCAAGGAGCGGGATGTCTTCGCGCAGCACGGCGTCCGGCATGTGTCGCCGATGGTTTCGCTGGGCGACGCCCCGCTCGTGCCGAAGCAGCTCTACAGCAGTCTGCGCGACGTTTTGCCCGGCCTCACACTCAAGCAAACACAGCATGCGGTAAAGGCGGGATATGACGCGCTCGACTCCTTCGGCGCCAATCTCCGCGCGACGGCACGGGAGACATTGGCGCAGTGCGCAGACACCGACAGTGCCTGCATCCTCGTGTTGGCGCGCCCCTACCACATGGATCCCGGCATCGGACACGAAATCGAAGTGGATTTGCAGGCTTACGGGTATCCGATTCTATGGGCACAATTCCTGCCGACGGATCCGGATATCCTCGAGTGGATGTTCCGCGCGGATATCGACGCCGGACATATCAAGTCGCCGCTCGACATCGCCGATGTCTGGCCGTCCTCGTACAGCGCCAACACCAACGAGATCCTCTGGGCAGCCAAGTTCGCCGCTCGAATGCCCTGGATCGCCTGTGTGGTCCGCCTCTCGAGCTACGAGTGCGGGATGGATCAACCCACCTACTCGCCGGTGCAGCAAATCGTCGAGCAATCGGGAACGCTGTTCTTCTCTTTCCAGGACTTGGATTCCACCAAGCCTGCGGGCTCCGTGAAGATTCGCGTCGAGACGATTGCGTACTACCTCGAAAAGTATCGCGCAGGTATCCTTGCGGCGAAGAGAACGGCGGCGCCACCAGGTTGTCCCTTGCTTGCTCGGGAATAACCAGCGCTTTGGGACGGGTATCGACACGCTGCGGTTGCGCTCGAGCTCAGCGCGGACTATTCCAGTAGTTCGTAGTGCACGCCGCGTGGCGTACCGCCTGCGCCGTTAACAGGTGTAATGTCCATAGGGCACGCCGAAAATACGACAAAGCAATCCATCCGGGCACGCAACACCAAGAAGTCACCGGCTCGGCTAGCGGGCTCGCGGAGATCGATGCGCTCGTTAGCTTCAAGGGAGACATTCATCCAGAAGTTTATTGGATTCGGAACGACCCACGGTCTGCGTGCCCGGCGCATTCACCAGCTTCACCGCATCGCCCCCCTTGACGAGCACGGCCACAGACCCACCGCCAGGAATTTCCGATAGCGTTCCCACGTACCCGTACCCGTTCCCGTCAGCAAACCGCAACCGGCCCCACTCGGTGATTGGGCCTCATCCGGAACACTGAATGTGACTTAACGTGGTCGATGCCGATCTATTCGCCGGGACCCTAAAGACTCAGCGAATGGCGAGACCGCAGCTGGGTTTCTCGAGAAAATCACATCAAGGGGCTCCGATCTTCACCCACCCGCTGCACCACCCGGCGAACGCTACGCTCTTTCCCGCGAAGATAGCGCAGGAGCCCATCGAATCTCCCGTCTTCTTATACAGCGAACAATTGCCGCAATAGGCATCGGACTTCGCCGATTTTGTAACGTAATCGCGCCCTCTCGCGGCCGGATCACTCGGATCAAGTGCCGGCAAGTCGGCATAAGCGGCGCCACTGATAAAGAGGCCTCCAACCGGAACCAGCGCGCCAGCAATCAGGCCGCCCCTCACCAGCGCACGCCGTGTAATCACTCTATCCATGTTCATGACCCTCTTGGCAAGAACGTTCCGGACCCAAGGCCATCAACGGACTCGGACCAATGAGCATGTCCACGCCGAAACTAAATGTCTGTGCGTTGTCGAACATACCCCAACCGCACCCAATCTAGGGCTTCAAGCACATAGGGAGCGAACAAGAAATCTCGGATCTCGATGATCCGGCTTTCCGACCAGTTGATCAGGACAAAATGCGCAGGTCCTTCCATCGGGCCGGTGCTGTCGAAGACCAGCATGGCCGGCTGTCCTTCAACCGCGCCGAGGGCAAACCGCCATTTCGTCTCCTCCGCATAGCGCGTGAAATAGCGGCCAATCTTGTCGCGCCCTTTCAGTTGGAGCCGGTTCACCAGATCGAGCTTCACGTCATCGGCGAGCATGGCGCGGATTGCGTCAAAATCGCCGCTGCGAAACAGATGGACATAGGCGGTGATCTTCCGGCGGTCCGAATCGGACATCAGCGGCAGCCGCGTGTCTTCGGGCGCCTGCGCGAGTCGCCGCAGCGCAGCTCGCCCGCGTTGAAGCGCCGATTTGGCGGCTGCCTGCGAGCAATCGGCGATGCTTGCGATCCCGTCGACCGAATGACCCAGAACATCCTTGAGGATCACCGCGCAGCGCTGAAGTTCAGGCAGCAGCAGAAACGTCCGAAAGCTGATCGCGACGATGTCCACCTCGGGTATCGGCGCCGCTTCGAGGTCTTCGGTGAGCGGAACGACCGTGTTCCGGGACCTGTCGCGCAGGAAATCGAGGCTCGCGTTGTGGGCGATGCGGAACAGCCAGCCCTCGAGATTATCCACCGCGGCGCCTTGGGCTTGCGCGTGAAGGGCCTTGACGAGGGTATCCTGCAATACATCCTCGCCATTGACCGCCGATCCCGTCATGCGCGCGCAGTAGCGATGAAGGCGTGGCCGCAGCGCTTTCAGACGATCCTCGAAATCGGCCGTGTTCATGTGTCGAGGCCTACGGCGCTTGCGCGCTCTGTTCCGCCAAGGATTGGACGCAAATGTCGATGAGCATCTTCGACAGGGTGGCCGGTTGTGACAGGAATCGCGAGTGGCTGCTTTCCAATGTGTGGGTAGTTGTCTTGCCGCCGATGGCGCTGTCAACCGTCGCAATCATGTGATCCTGACCGGTCAACGGAATCGCACGATCCTGTGTGCAGCGGATGTAATGGCCGGTGGGTGACCTTTCGGCGGCGAACGCAGCGGGGTTGAACGGGCTGCACGTAAGCGATGTTGGTGCTATCGCATTTGCCCCCGCGCCGGGAAGGTCGAGTGTCAAAGCCAAGAAGCCGTTGGCTTTAAGTATTGACGTAACTCTGTCCCACGCCGAATGGTTGTGCCAACCGCCGTGGATCAGGACAAAAGCCGCTTTGGTTGCTGACATCGCTGAGCCCTCTTCGTCTGACTTTACGATCTGTATAAGCGGCCGTCCGCCATTTCGCCACCCTGTTGCCCCCTCGGCCGCCGAGTCATCCTGCGTCACCCTCGGCGGGTTTCGCTCAGCACCGCCGAGCCCTCGATCGAGTCCAAGCTCGCCAGTTCGTTGATTTTCGGGAAATAGACTTTCATTCGCGGATCGCTGCGCATCGCCTCGATGGCTGAGGGGGTCGCCCACTCGGAGTAGATAACGACGCCCGCGCCGTCCTTTGCCGCGATCAGCTCGGTCGACCTCCAACCGTGAAGCGTGCGGACAACCGTGTCGGTGTTCTGCTTCAAGAGCGCGATCAGCGCATCCTGCTTACCGGGTTTGACCTTCAGCAGATTGATCAAAATAACGGACCCGTCGGACATGGCATATCTCCTTCTGTTTCGGACACACTAAGGACGACCCGAAGGGTGGAAACGGATCGCGACGGGGAAGATTTTTGGGAAAATCATCTCGAAGGAGAATGCTTTGCCGAGTTTTGCAACGCCGCGCGACGAGTTCCAAGCACGAACGCCATGTGATTTTTCGTAGAGCTTTGGACACGAAGGCATTCCTCGGTAAGTGGGATCCCGGGTTCATACCTTCCGTCTGTACGTCCCTGACCGGCCGGCGATTGGTATTCGGGTCTGTTGCCCGAAGGATCTAGGCGGTCTATATTTATGTGGCACTCCATGGGAAAGGATGCCGCGCATGATGATCCGTGAGCACTTAAAGTTTCGGTATGGGCTGATGGGTTAGGGTGCCATGACTATCCCCCGCATTTGGTTTGCCTTGGCTCCATTCAAGTACGCCGCTTGATCATACGTTTCGGGTTACCGCCCATCGGGGTGGCGGAGAGCGCGGCATTCGTTGCATTTCTGTAAATGACGCAAGGAGCAAGACATGAGGAAGCCGCTTTCAGCGATACTCCTATACGTGGGCTTTCTATTGTGGGGCGTGGGAGCAGTTACCAGCTTCGTAAATCGGCACCCCACGCCGATAACCTATACCTTGACAGTGATTGGAATAGTTTGCGTCCTCCTTCACTATTGCTTACGAAATATTGAGGCACGAAAACTTCGCTAGAGCGATCTCGTTCAACCTCCGCTCGGGACAAGTGAATATCGGGACTACTACCCAAGTTCTAGGAAAAGTGCATTCGGCGATAATGAATCCGCTGCTCTAGGAGTTGAGGCGCGTGACAGAACAGGATGTTGAACTTGTAACGATGCGTCGGGTGAGCTTCCGGCTGCTGCCATTTATCTTCTTGCTCTACATTTTCTGTTGGCTCGACCGAAGTAACATTAGTATCGCTGCCCTGCAAATGAACAGCGACCTGAAGTTTAGCTCAGCGGTGTTTGGATTCGGTGCAGGCATCTTCTTCCTCAGTTATTCGCTGTTCGAAATTCCGAGCAACCTGATACTCGCTCGCCTCGGTGCTCGTCGTTGGCTAGCGCGAATCGCGATTACTTGGGGTTTACTCGCGTGTTCAATGATGTGGGTCCGAACGCCGCAGCAGTTCTACGCGGTGCGGTTCCTTCTCGGAATGGCGGAGGCCGGGTTCTTTCCTGGAGTCATTTATTATCTTAGTCTGTGGTTTCCGGCGACTTACCGGGCACGCGCAATCTCCGGCATCATCATTGGTATTCCGCTGTCGCAGGTACTGGGTGCGCCGCTCGGCGGTGCCCTTTTGGGACTCACTGGTATATGGCATCTATCCGGCTGGCAATGGCTATTCTTGGTTGAGGGCCTGCCGCCTGTGTTGCTTGGTTTCGCCGCGCTCGCTTACCTCACGGATCGCCCCGAAGACGCACGATGGCTGTCGGAACAGCAGCGCGACTGGGTCTCAAGCCGGATTGAGCAAGAGCGGCAGCAGACAGTCGCGGCACACGTCTCCCCGCTTCGCGCACTCGGTCATCCACTTCTGTGGGTTCTCATCGTTCCGTATTTTGCCCTCTGCGCCATAGCCTATGGGGCCACTTTCTGGGCACCATTGCTTGTGCGCGATGCGCTCGGCACGAGCAATTCAGCTACAAGCCTCATCGTTGGCGGCACTTATCTGCTTGCAGCGATTGTATACCCCCTGGCTGGAATGCTGTCAGATCGGACGGATGACCGCTGCGGGTTGGCGGCACTCGGCCTCGCGTTTTATTGTGTCGGTGGCATCGGGGTAGCGCTGCTACCGCATTCGATCCTTCGCGTGGTCGCCTTAGTGGTCCTTCAGGTCGGCAATCCGATATTCATGACCTCGTTCTGGTGCGTGCCAAACAAGCTTCTCAAAGGGTCTTCGGCTGCTGCCGGGATTGCTCTGGTCAGCTCGATCGGCACAAGTGGCGGTTTTTTTGGACCGAGCATCATCGGATTTCTGAAGCAGACGACCGGCAGCGATTCCGGCGCTTTCTTGGGGCTCGCGGGCCTTGCGCTTCTCGGCGCTTTGGTCTGCATTGGACTACGCCAAACGATAGCGTTCAGCCCCAGCCCGAGAGTAGTCGGTGTGGCTCCGACCAGCCAGAGTGCGTAGCACGCTGGGGCTTCACGTTACCGCCGGCCCGAGAACTCTCACTCCCTGAAAGCCGCCCTCGCGAAGGTCTGCTTGGGTAGCGTCCAGCCACCTGCGATCGCTGTGTGAATCCCGGGGCAATGCGGGGATACGTGAGGGCCATGAGACCGCCGCTCCGTCGGCGTCGATTGCCCAAGACTTTCCCATCGGATCAATGTCTTGACCCCAATCTTGTAGCGCTGCGTGGCCTGGCGTTGCCTGAAGAGTGGAGCGGGCGATGGGAATCGAACCCACACGGGAGGCGCTTCCGGGACTCGAAAACAGGCGCTTTTTCGCGATGACCGGCGCCAAGTGTGATTAGCGTGTGAATTTTTGCGGCATGTGGGGCCACGTAGGGCTACACAGGGATAGTTCGATGTAGGCGGAGACTTTACTTTGGAAAATGCAAAGCAATCCGCTGCCGCACGAACTTTCGAATGACATCAGGAAGTGCGGTGTTTTTCAGGCGCTCAAGCAGTACGCTCCTTCGTGTTATTCCGTGCCGAGCCAGATCGAAGTTAAAACTCAAGTCCTTTTCCCGGCCCGCAACGTACTTGGAGATGGCAAGATCGTGTGCCTCCAAGCACAGACCCACGGCCTGCCCCGTGGCCTCGCTCTGCACCGGGATTACTCGATCAATCCACTTGGCCGGTAGCGTTGCTGTTTCGGGACCTACGCCCTGGGCGTAGTAACCGTAGGTGTCATGAAATGCAGAGAGTTCGCCTATCGCACCGTCAATCGCATCGGCAAGCTCGGGCTCTCGCAGCGGGTAGAGATCTGCCTCCATTGAGCGGAGCAGTTCCCCTGGAGCTTGCGGATATTGACCCAGGATAGCCTGGCTGCCAATCACCACCAATTCTTGCGTGGATGAGCGGCTGCCACTGTCGATCAATATGGAGGCGCTCGCGCGCAGCAGATGCTCCAGCTGTTCGCGCGTCACCGGAAAGCCTCGAAGATCCTCGCGCGCTCTTCGGGCGTCAGAAAATTCGTAAAAGGCGAGGATTGCCGCAGCCTCGTTGCGTCTTCGCGCATGCTTGCCAGAAAGGCGGCGATTTCCCCCGGGCTTCCCTCGAGGATGCGCCCCCACTCGAGAAAGTATGATGGGACCGGTTCTGCCGCTTGCGCTCTCCAGCGCGCAAGGGTACTGCGCGCCTGGGCGATGAGTGCCGGATCCGCCAGAAGTTTTCTGGCGACAAGGCAATGCATCGCGAGGCTCCTGGCATCGAGGCGCTGGTGATCGGAGTACCCCTGGGGTGTGGAACCAACCCAGCCCTGATGCAAGCGAAAGCCCGCGCGGCGCTTGCGCTCCCGCGCCGCGCGCATCCGCTGCGCCGCATCGGGAGCGCCTGGTTTGCGGGGCCGACCGGGGCCCCTTTTGGGTGTCTCCATAATAATAAGTGTAACATGTTACTTTTATTGTGACCACTTCCGGACGAACGGTCCTCAATAACGTGCGCGGCCTTATGTGCGTTCGCGTACCGATCCTCCGTATCGGTGCGCGTATGTTCGGTGTCACGGCCTGCCGCCATGAGAGGTTGACCATGCCTAAATTCGTAGCGATCGGATATGGCGATCGCAAAGGGTACGGTAGCACCCAGGTATCCATTCGCAACGCAGCGCACGCGCACGACGCGCAGCTCCTCGAAGCCGGGGCTGTAATGGGTGTCACGAGCACACCGGTTCAGGTAAGAAATCCGGACGCAACCAAGATCGAGATCCGGAACGGGCCCTTTATGACTTCCTCGGTGCGCTGTGGCCCACGGCGTCGTCGAGGTGTGGCCGCTGGAAGAAGCAAGATAGAGATACCGTAGGCGGGGACAGAAAACTTATCGGAGCTGATCATGGGTCAACCAGTTGTGCATTTTGAGATCATTGGCACCAATCCGGATACGCTTCGCGACTATTATCGCGAGATTTTCGGCTGGACATTTAAAGACGATGCTCCGGTGGCTCAGGCGATTTCCGAGGAGGGGAAGTACAGTTTCATTGACACCATGAAGGGACCGGATGGCGTCGGCATCCCAGGGGGTGTCGGCGGCGGGAGCGGATACGCACCTCGGGCTCTATTCTACGTCTGGGTTCAGGATGTCGAGACCGCGCTTCATAACGCGGAACGGCTCGGCGGAACTCGCTTGTTGGGACCCGCTGTCAACCCTAACGGGAAGGTCGTGGTGGGTCAGTTTGCGGACCTCGAAGGCAATCTGATTGGCGTTGCCGGCCCGAAATAGAACGCCACCAGACTTGGCCCCTCTCGCTTGCGCGGCGATAGCCAATAGAGAAATATGAGCATTCAGGGTCGCTCCCACAGGCGGGAAACTATCATGGTTCACACGTTCGTTGATGGAACATATCGGGTAACCAACTTGACAACGGAATCTGCCGAGTATCTTGCCAAACGCGAGGGGCTTCGATTGGCCGAGGTCGAGCTCATGCGCCAGCGTGAACGCGTAGCAGAGCTTCGCCGCAATCTTCCTGACGGCGCTGCTATTCAGGATTATCAGTTCGAAGAGGGTCCGCGCGACCTCAGCGCTGGGGACGCACCGGTGGGAAACGTCAGGCTAAGCGAACTATTCACCAAGCCCGATCGCTCGTTGGTCGTCTATCACCTGATGTTCGGAAAGAAACAGACCAAGCCTTGTCCCATGTGCACCGCGTGGCTCGACGGCGCTAACGGAATCGCACATCACCTTGCTCAGAACCTTGACTTTGCGGTAGTTGCAGCTGCCGACGTTCCGACTTTGCGCGCCCACGCTCGCGCACGGAGTTGGGACAAGCTGCGTCTCCTGAGTGCTGGCCACAGCGGTTTCAAGTACGATCTCGGCAGCGAAGACCGCGAAGGCGCCCAGGACTCAACTGTTTCCGTTTTCTCGCGGGATGCCCAGGGGGTCTTGCGCCACTTTTACACAGCGCATCCAAGAATGGCTCCCGACATTCAGCAGCGTGGCATCGACCTGCTCGCTCCAATCTGGCACTTCATGGACCTGACCCCGCAGGGCCGGGGTGATTGGTACGCGAGCCTTTCCTACGGTACCAAAGTTCCGATACCGTGACCTGCGTCGCGTCCTTGATTTTAGTGGTGATTGAGGTGGGAGTAATCGTTTCGACGAGGCAGTGGTGGCACAAGCTCGGAACCCAGACAACGAAAAATGGAGCGGGCGATGGGAATCGAACCCACACGGGCGCCGCTTCCGAGCCTTTAAAATAAGTAGGCGCGTCGCTATCACGGCTTGATGTTGTGATTCATGCGGAATAAATTCGTCGGATCGAACTTCTTCTTTAATTCGACGAGGCGATCGTAGTTGGGCCCGTAAGCTTCGCGGGTCAGCGCTTCACCTTCGTCGGTGAGGTAATTGCTGTAGGCGCTCGGCACTAGGAACGGCCGTAACGCTTCGCAGCATTCGCGATTCCACCGTATGTTTTTTTCCGAGTCCGCCGGGCTCTCCCACATCGACCACGCGAGCAAATTCCACGAATATTGCCGATGCGGAAAAGCCGTGTCGGTGGGGGCCACGCGGGTGGCCGCTCCGTGCCAATGCTCGATAAACGGGGCAAAAGTGTGGGGCGAAGGACTCTTGCCTACCCATGGCACGAGCGCATCGACGGTTTCGTCATTCATGCTTCGGATAAAATTGGATTTGGTGTAGACCAGGCGCCCCGGCGGAAAGAAGGACTCGAACATCGATTGGATCTGAAGGTAGCTCATGACGCTGAACGCGTCGGCCATCGGCGGGCCAAACGCCCTCAGGGGCTTCAGCACCTTTTCGCCTTCTGATATGGGACCGCAGTAGCAGCCCGCGATGCCAAAGGCTGGGACGCCGTCCGGAAGGGTCAGCGAGCCGCCCTGGATAACCAATTCATCCGGAATCGATGCGGCGTACTCGCGCCAAAAACGGAGCACCTCTTTCGCCTTCGCAGCGGGATGGAAAACCGCGCCGCCGAGCACGGCGCCCACGGGGTGAAGACGGTATTCGAGCGAGGTGACGACCCCGAAGTTGCCGCCGCCGCCCCGCACAGCCCAAAAGAGATCCGGGTTTTCGGACGCATTGACGGTGAGCAGTTGACCGTCGGCGGTCACCACGTCCGCCCCGATGACATTGTCGATGGCCAGGCCGTATTTGGCGTGCAGATTGCCCCATCCGCCGCCGAGCGTCAGTCCGGCGATACCCACAGTGGGTACTACGCCGAGGGTGGTGGCCAGTCCAAACGCCTGAGTCTCGCGATCGAATTCCCCCAGTTTAAGCCCCGTTTCCGCACGCACAGTGCGCCGGACCGGATCGACGCGTATACCCTTCATTGCGGCCAGATCGATCACCAAGCCGCCGTCGCAGACCGATCTGCCCGCAACGCTATGACCGCCGCCGCGCACCGCGACCAAAACATCGTGTTCGCGGGCGAAGCGCACGCACTCGATCACGTCGGCGGCGCCGGCGCAGCGGGCAATGAGGGCCGGCCGGCGGTCGATCATGGCGTTAGGAAGCGTTCGGGCGAGATCATAACCCTGCTCACCGGGGCGGAAGGTCTGGCCGCGAAGCGTCTCCCGCAGCTTTTGGATCGAAGATTCGGATAGCATATGCGCACCTCGATTGATGGGGCCGAAGCCCATAACGTCAGGGTGTTTTTAACTTGCGGCCGGCGACGAAGTCCTCAAGAAAAGATCAATTTTCTGGAAGTACCGCCTCATGATGACATTGCGCGCGACAGCATACGAGTTCGGGCCGTATCGCCTCGATCCACTGGGGCGAAGCTTACTGCGCGACGGCGACGTGATCGCCCTTCCGCCGAAAGCCGTTCAAATCCTCCTTGCGCTCGTCAGACATCCGGGCACCGTCGTGGGAAAGCCAGAGCTTATCGATGCGGTCTGGCCTGAATCATACGTCGAAGAGGCGAATCTTAATCAGATGATTTTTTTGCTGCGGCGCGCCCTCGGCAGCGACGGGCAAGACCGCTACATCGCCACCGTCCCGCGGCGTGGGTATCGCTTTGTTGCCGGGGTGCGCACGGTCGAAATTCCGTGCCGGATAGAGTCGATCGCGGTGCTGCCGCTCGCCAATCTCAGCGGCGATCCTTCTCAAGAATATTTTGCCGATGGAATCACCGAGGCCCTGATCACTGAGCTGGCGAAGATTCGCAGCCTGCGAGTTGTTTCTAGAACCTCCGTGATGCGCTATCGGGGCACGAAGGAGTCCATCCCGCAGATCGCTCGCGCCCTGCGCGCGCAGGCGATGCTGCAGGGTTCGGTGATGAAATCCGGCGATCGGATTCGGATCACCGCGCAATTGGTTCACGCCGCCACAGACCAGCATCTGTGGGCCGATGCGTACGAGGGAGCGACATCCGACATTCTCGACCTGCAGGCACGCGTGGCGCGCGACGTCGCGGCCGGATTGCGCACCGAACTTGACCAGGACGACAAAGCTCGGCTCGCCACCTTGCGCACCGTTCATCCGCAAGCGTATTCGCTCTACCTCAAAGGCCGATACAACGCGCGCATTCTGACCGAACGGGGGCAGCGCAAGGCGATTCGCTACTTTCAGGAGTCCGTCCAGTCCGATCCGCACGACGCATCCGCCTATTACTACGCATCCGCATATGCCGGGATTGCGGAATGCTTCATTGAGCTCGCGTATTTCTTCGGGATGGAGCCGAAGTCGGCGTTCGCCGAAGCTGAAGCCGCAGCGGTCAAGGCGGTCGTGTTGGATGAGAGACTCGCCGAGGCACACGCGGCGCTCGGTCTTCTGCGTCTCCTCAATGATTGGGATTGGGGCGCAGCGGACGCCGAGTCGAGCCGGGCCGTCGAGCTCGCGCCCGATGATGCATACGTGTACTGGAGACGGGGGGTTTGTCTGCGTTACGCCGGGCGCAGCGAGGAGGCTGTGGCGGCTCACCGTCATGCGGAGTTCCTGGACCCTTTCTCCGTCGTGGCGATCCAAGAAGTGGGATGGGCCCTGTATTACGGTCGGCGCTTCGACGAAGCGATCGACCAGTTCCACAAAGCAGTGGAACTAGAGCCCGGCTGGGACCAGCTTTATTTCGGTCTCGGACAGGCCTTAGTGCAGAAGCAATGTCATGAGGAGGCGATCGCCGCGCTGCGCACCGCCGCACGCATGGGTCCCGGGAATGCGTTTACGGAGGCGGCGTTGGCTTACGCGCTCGGCCGCGCAGGCCGCAGCCGCGAAGCAGAACGGGCATTGCAGCAGCTCACCGAAAAGTACGCCTATGTCCCCTATTGGTTCTATTCGATTGTGAGCATCGGGTTGAGTGACAACCAGCGGGCGCTGGAGGCGTTGGAGAACGCCTTTCGCAATCATGAACCCTGCCTGGTGAGCCTCAAAGTGGACCCTGTGTTCGATCCTTTGCGCAAGAAAGCCAGGTTCTCGGAAATAGTGCGCCGGGTGGGCCTGGAGCCGTAGCATAAGAGCGGTCACCAGCAGAAGTTGGTAGCATCGAGACGTTGGGAAGGGAGACCCTCGAGAGCGGCCTATGACTAATTAATATGCGCCAACGAAAAATGGAGCGGGCGATGGGAATCGAACCCGCACGGAAGGATCTTCCGGGCCTTTAGAACAACCGGTTTGGTGCGATTGCCGATGCCAAGTGTGATTAGCGTGTGAATTTTTGCGGTATGTGGGGCAACGTAGGGCTACGTGAGGACACTCGACGTGCGAGAGTCCCGGGCTCGAGCCTTTCAGTCTAGGTCTCTGACCGGACACACCCGTGCGCTGGCGTTGCTAGTAGCTGCCGGGAAGCAGACGCTCATGTCTTGCGGTAGGCTATGGGGAACATCACCAAGAGCCCTTGAATGGCCGACCGCGCCGAGCTGACAAATCTTCGGAGACTCACCGCTACGGGGGCGCGGTGACCGAACCGAGCACGGCAGTATTTTTAAGCTACGCGTCGCAGGACGCGGAACCAGCTCAGCACCTTTGCAACGCCCTGAAGACAGCAGGCATCGAAGTCTGGTTCGACCAGAGCGAGCTGCGCGGCGGAGATGTCTGGGATGCGTCGATCCGGCGCCAAATCAAGAGCTGTGCACTCTTCATCCCGGTGATCTCGAAAAACACGCACATTCGGGGTGAAGGTTACTTTCGGCTCGAATGGAAGCTGGCCGTAGACCGTAGCCACCTGATGGCGTCGGACCTGCCCTTCCTACTGCCGGTGGTGATCGATGACACGCCGGATGAGGAGGACCGGGTCCCGGACCGGTTTCGTGAGGTGCAGTGGACGCGCCTGCCGGGCGGCTCGAATGCCGATGCCTTTGTCGAGCATGTGCGTCGCCTCCTTGCACTCGACGCCAAGACGCCCGTTGCACCGAGCGGTCAGCCTTCGGCGCTGTCAACATCATCGACTGGCGCTTCATCGACGCGATCGATGTCCTCATCATCACACTCGTTTTTGCCGTGGATCTTGGGTTCTCTCTTGATACTTGGGACGGGGTACTTCGTCGCCGACAAGTTCCCGGCGTCTAAGCCCGCGGTGCCGGCGGCACCGGCGCCGGCCAATGCCCCCGCGCCAGCGGAGGTGGTGAACGAGAAATCAGTCGCCGTACTGCCGTTCGTAGACATGAGCGAGAAGAAAGATCAGGAGTATTTCTCCGATGGGTTGTCGGAGGAGCTCATCGACATGCTCACTAAGGTACAGGATTTGCGGGTACCTGCGCGTACGTCGTCGTTCTATTTCAAAGGCAAGTCGGAAGATATACCGACGATCGCGAAACGGCTCCGCGTCGCTCACGTGCTCGAAGGCAGCGTACGAAAATCTGGAAATCACTTGCGTATTACGGCGCAGCTAGTACGCGCAGACAGCGGTTACCATTTGTGGTCGGAAACCTATGATCGCAAACTCGACGATGTATTCAAAGTGCAGGATGAAATTGCCGAGGCAGTGGTTAAGGCACTCAAAATCTCTCTGATGGAATCGGCGGGAAAGAGGGTTGTGCCAACTACAAACGGCGAAGCGTACCAACTCTACCTGCAAGCGCGAACCATCGTGTCCCGAGGTAGTGCGAATCAAGATGGTCGAGTTGTTGACTATCTACAGCAGGCGATTCGGCTCGATCCAAAATTTGCGCCGGCTTGGGCGCAATTGGCCCGAGTACGCACGGATCAATTTTTTAATGGGGAGATACCTTTCCGCGTGGCTTTGAGTGAAGCGCTCGGAGCAGCTCAACGGGCGCTCGAACTCGACCCGACCTTGGTTGATGGTCATGTTTCCGCGGCTAGGGTTCACTTTCTGCTGGAATGGGATTGGGCGGCGGCCGGGCTGGAAATAAATCGTGCGCTACAGCTTGATCCGGGGGATGACAATGCCCAGCATTGGGCAGGCATACTCGCCTGGACGCTGGGGAGTACAGACAAAGCCGTTGACCGCTTCAAGCAGGCCGCTGATTTGGATCCTCTGAGCGCGATTCACTACACGTGGATTGGCCATGCAAACTTGTCGATGGGCCGATTTGCCGCGGCTGAGTCAGCGCTTCGCAAAGCAATTCAATTGGCACCACCGGACGCTTTCGGGGCCGCCGGCGACCTCATAAAACTGCTGGTGGTCACCGGACAACCTGCAAAAGCACTTGCGGCAAGTGAGCACCTCGAGGACGAGGACGACCGGGTGAACAGCGAAGCGCTGGCATATTTCGCGTTAGGTCGAAAAAATGACTCTGATATCAGGCTACTAGACTTCAAGCGTCGATTCGCAGACAACAATGCTTGGACCATTGCACGGACTCACGCGTATCGCGGGGAGATCGACGAGGCATTCGAGTGGCTCGATCGCGCCTACCAGCACCGCGAGGGAGGCACCTACGAAATAAAGACAGAACGGTTTCTTACGCCGTTGCGACGCGACCCCCGCTACAAGCTCTTGCTGCGCAAGATGAACTTACCCGAGTAGCAGGGTCGCAAAGACTTGCTGGTGCGAAAGCTGCCCTTTGCCACCGGCAGGTCGCGGTCTGAGTCCAGTCACCCCGATCTCTCTTGCTACGAGGGGGAGCTTGGGAATCACAGAATCACACAAATTATTTTTAGGAACTGCCGCGTGTGACTGTACGTGTGAATTCCGGGGCAATGCAGGGATAGGTGAGGCAATGAGACCTCCTTCCTCTGAGCGTCGATTCCCAAGACTTTCCCATCGGATCAATGTCTTGACCCAAATTTGTAGCCCTACATAGTCTGGCGTTGCCTAAGGATGGAGCGGGCGATGGGAATCGAACCCACACGGACCGTGCTTTCGGAGCTGAAAAACAAGCACTTTGGCGCGATGGCGAATCCCAAGTGTGATTAGCGTGTGAATTATCGCGGTATGTGGGGCAACGCAAGGCAACGTAGGGACACATTGCTGTGCGAGGTCCCCTGCTCGCGTCTTTCGGTCGTGGGTCTCTGATCGGCCAAAGCCGGCCTGTGGCAACTTAGCGTTGGATGCCGTAAAGCCGACACTCGTGATTAGTTTCCTCGGGATGGGGCGAACCACGACCAAAGGCGCTCACTGACCGGCAGATCCTCGCCGATCTGCATCCCCGCGTCCCGCCTTTCGCTTCTCTCGATTAGAAGGCTTATTTGCCAACTCTCCTCCCATCGCCGAACATAGGCGGAATAACCCGAAGGAAAACGGCATGCCAGAGGGAGCGGAGGAGGACGCTCAGTCACAGCCGGCAATCGGCTCGCCCTCGATTGCCGATGCCAAAGTCTTTATCAGCTATGCCTCGCAGGACAAGGCGGTCGCCGACACCATCGTCGCAACCCTGGAGCATGCCGGCATCGCCTGCTGGATCGCACCCCGCGACGTGATAGCGGGGGCGTTTTACGCGGATGCCATCGTCCATGCCATCGATTCGGCTACATCACTGGTGTTGATCCTCTCGAAGAACGGGGCCCACTCTCACCATGTTTTGCGAGAACTCGAGCGTGCTGCCTCGAAGCGCCGTACCGTGATCACCCTCAAAATTGACACGGAGCCGCTGCCCGCGGCGTTCGAATATTTTCTCAACACGTCCCAATGGCTCGACGCCAGCGGCGATCATCCCGAGCGGCAGTTTCCGAAGCTCATCGAAGCCATTCGCGGCGTACGCGCTGACGCGCCATGTAGGGTCGAAAACACAAAGTCGATCGAAGCACCTACTTACCTGATGCGAAAAGCAACCGCCGGGGCGCTCGCTATTGTCATCGCAACGGGGATTGTCTACGTTCTCGTCGAGAAACCGTGGCACTGGAACGAGCGCGCGCATCCGCAACCCGCAAGTTCGAACCCGACTCTCTCGGCTCCCCCACCCCCACCGCCTGCCGCCTTTGCCCCTCCGCCACACTCAATTGCCGTCCTGCCATTCGTCAACATGAGCGGGGATCCGAAGCAGGAATATTTCTCCGACGGCGTCACGGAAGAGCTGCTCAACTCGCTCTCACGCCTAAGCGAGCTGCAGGTAGTGGCACGCACTTCGTCATTTTCATTCAAGGGGCAGAACGTCAATGTCTCCACCATCGCTCACACATTGAACGCCGGCGCAATCTTAGAAGGAAGCGTGCGTCGAGCCGGCAACACCGTGCGGATCACCGTGCAGTTGATCGATGCGGTGACCGGATTTCACGTGTGGTCGCAAACCTACGACCGGCCCCTCGGCGATATCTTGAAGGTGCAGACCGATGTTGCCACCGCCGTCGCTCAGCAGCTTGAGCTGAAGCTTAGCGAGGCAGAGGCGGACAAGATAGGACAGGGCGGGACCCGCAATCCGCAGGCTTACGACGCTTATCTGCGCGGAATGCAGATCCTGACCAATTGGGATAAAGGTGAGCGGGATCTGCGTAGCTCCTTGGCCGCATTCGATCGAGCGATTTCGCTCGATCCGCATTACGCGGCAGCCCACGCACAGCGGGCCCGGACACTCGACTACATTTCCATCTTCGTCGCCAGATCCGCCAATCGCGCCGAAGTACGCGCCCAGGCGCGCGAGGCGGCAGAGCGTGCCGTCGCACTTGCGCCAGAGTACGGCGAAGCGCGCATCGAACTGGCGCAGGTTCTCGCGTATGCGCAACTCGATTTCCGAGGCGCCGCTCCCGAATTCGAACGGGCTCAGGTGCTTGCACCGGGCAGTGCGCGAGTGCAAGCCGCTTTTGCAGGTTTCGCCTCGAATCTCGGTCACGTTGATCAAGCCGAGCGCGCGGCACGTTACGCGGTCAGGCTGGATCCGCAAAATCCCAACACGCATGTTGTTCTAGCGTCGGTTTTGCGCGACGCACGCCGCTACGACGAAGCACTTCTGAACTATCAGGACGCAAAAGCGCTGAGTCCTAACGCTCACTACGTGGAGGCCAATATAACTGACGTGCTGCTTGCCTCTGGTCAATTCGAGCGAGCGAGCCAAGAGTGTGAATTACCCTCGACCCCATTGGACGAGGATGATCGTCACATCTGCTTGGCAGTTGCCTACCATGCGCTTGGACGACAAACCGATGCACAACGTGAATTGGTGGCCTGCCAGGTTCTCGATGGGGACAGTTCGGCACTGGTATACGCGGGCGTCTACGCACAGTGGGGTGACACACGATCGGCTCTTCAGTGGATGTTGAAAGGAGAGCGGCTGCGCGATCCGATGTTCCAGGTGCTGAAAGTTTGGTGGCAACTCGATCCAATTCGCCGCGATCCGCAGTTCAAGGCCCTCGCGGCAAGGATGGGCTTTCCGCCGTAGATCGGCAATATTTCCCTTGCTTTCTGCGCACGATGAACCTGCCGGAGTAGCACCACACCGAAACCTCGTCACTCTTGTTCGCTTGCCGGACAGCGGCCAGTCACCACAGTCAACTTCGGGGTCGAGTCCAGCCACCTGCGGTCTCTCGCGGTCCGACGAGAGCGTGGGAATTCACACAATTTATTTTTGAGAACTGCTGCGTGTGACTGTACGTGTGAATCTAAGGGCAATGCAGGGTTACGTGAGGCCATGAGACCGCCGCCCCCTCGGCGTCGATTCCCAATACCTTCCCATCGGATCAACGTGTTGACCCCAATCCTGTCGCCCTGCATTGCCTGACGTTGCTTGAGAGTGGAGCGGGCGATGGGAATCGAAAATATCGCTGG
Source organism: Steroidobacteraceae bacterium (assembly GCA_050012215.1). Classification (GTDB taxonomy): domain Bacteria; phylum Pseudomonadota; class Gammaproteobacteria; order Steroidobacterales; family Steroidobacteraceae; genus Bog-1198. The sequence continues at coordinate 260,721 of JBEKHO010000002.1, read as the reverse complement.
CGCGAACTCGCCTCTTGGAATCATGAAGTTGCAAGCGCGACGGGGGCTGCGTGCGATTTTTGTGTGAAAACCGATGCCACACGAGCCAACGCCGGCCAATGCGGTCAGTGGGCGACGCACCGATTAGGTAGCGACGAGAAAGCGAACTGTCCTCAATTCTTGCTGCAGCTACAAGGTTTCTCGAGAACGAGCGCGATCGACTGAGTGAACACTAGCCATCGTCGGCGAGCTTGGCGGTGAACCCGATGCCGCGGCGTGGCGGGTCTCGCGGCCGCATGAGCTCGCGGATTGCCGAAAGGATCGCGGCGATGGCTTCGTCATGCTCCGTGAGCTTGCTATCCAGGCGTGACTCAAGCTGTTCGAAGCGCCGAGCGAGCTCTAGGTTGGTACTGAGCACCTCACGTAGCTTCACGAAAGCACGGACCACGTAGACGCTCATTTCGACCGCGCGAGGGCTGTTGAGGATGGTCGCGGCCTGGATCGCGCCGTGCTCGGTGAAGGCGAGCGGGCGTTTGCGGCGACCTCCCCAACTTGATGTCGCAAAACGCGACTTCAAGTTAGCAAACTCCTCAGTTGTGAGCTCGAATAGAAAGTCGTCTGGGAAGCGCTTGCGATTACGGCGTACCTGCTCGTTGAGCCGCCGCGTCGTGACTCCATAGAGCACGGCCAACTCGGCGTCGAGGAGCACCCGTCGTCCGCGCAACACCAGGATCGCCTGCGTAATGTCTTCTACCTTACCTGACGCAGCCTTACCGACAGCCATTCACATAGCGTATCCACTTGTCGAGCGAACCGTTCCATTGGATAGTCGCCTATTTGCACAGAAATGCCGACCACCGTCCCTACCCGGGCCATGAACGGACGTTGCAGCACGAGGCGAGATTTCCTCCAGAGCAGACATAGGCTGCTGATTGCTTCGATCGGAAGCGGCGGGTACTGTTGACAAAATCAGCATCCGGGCGAAAAAAGATTCGCAAGACGCGTAGACGGGTTCCGAGGGCACAACGACAGTTTAAAGGGGGTCGCGTGATCAGTGCGTTCAAAATGTCTTTCACGGCCATTGGCTTTGCTAGCCTGATCGGATGCGCGACAGCGCATGAACCAGCCAACCCGAAAATTCAGTCGCAGAGTTATCTCATTCCCTCGAGCGACGCCGGCATCCAGCTATATATTCGAAACAAACACGCCGAGGGAATGAGCAAATTCAGTGCCGAGCGTACCGTTATCTACGTTAACGGGACCACGCAGGCGAGTGAATCTACGTTCGATCTGCCGTTGGACGGATTTTCATGGATGGATTACATCGCCGCACGCGGCTATGACGTGTACTTGGTCGATTTGCGTGGTTACGGAGGTTCCTCTCGGCCACCGGAAATGGGGCAACCAGCTGCGAACAACCCGGCGATAGTGCGCACAGGCACGGCAATAAAGGATCTTGCATCAGCCATCGACCATGTTCTCGCACGCCGTGATCTTCATAGCCTCAATATTATCGGATGGTCGTGGGGTGCAACGATCGCCGGAGCCTATGCTGCCGAACACAATGACAAAGTCAAACGGCTCGTGCTTTACGCCCCGCAATGGGTTCGAGATGGCGGAACAATCGGTGGCCCAGGCGCCCTCGGCGCGTACCAAGTATGGACTGTCCAGCAAGCTCGGGATCGACTGCAAGCGGGAACCCCGGAGGGGAAAAAAGATGAGCTGTTTCCACCAGCCTGGTTCCAGCAATGGGCAGCGGCGGAACTCGCGACTGACCCTGAAGGCTCCGCGCTCAACCCGTCAGTTGTTCGAACGCCCAACGGATCGGTGCAAGACATGCGCGATTATTGGTACGCCGGAAAACCGTATTGGGATCCCACCCTAGTGACGGTACCGACTCTGGTAGTGCGCGGCGAGTGGGATCAGGTATTGACGCTCGCCGACGCGTTGGGCGTCTTCAACGCTCTGTCGAACGCGCCCTTGAAGCGAATGGTCGTGGTCGGGGCAGGGTCGCATATGATGTTTATCGAGAAAAATCGGGAGCAGCTTTTTAGGGAGGTCCAATTGTTCCTGGACGAGGCGACGCGATCCAATTGATACGGGCGCTTCGTGTCCGCTTTCGCTCGAATGAACGTCTGGTTCCCGGTGACTCCTTCGTCCGCAGTGGGTCCGATCCCGGTCATACAGACAAGACCGCGTGTGAATCCACGGCCAGCGCTAGCCAACGTCTAGCAACGCCCTGCCTGGTGCGAGCTAGAAATCAAATTGGCCGGCATTGGCCAGCGATGGCGGGAAGTGGAGCGGGCGATGGGAATCGAACCCACGGCTCAAGCTTGGGAAGCTTGGGTATTACCATTATACGACGCCCGCTACACGTCGATTTAATCACCGTCCCCCGCGCCAGGCAAGGCCGGCCCGAGCGGTAAGCCGGGCGGGCGTCCCTCAGGGCACCCCCGCCCTTACGACTCGTACACCCACTTCCCGCCGAGCATGGTGCGCTCTACCGGGATGTCGAGCCACAATTCCGCCGGAACGGCCAATGGGTCCTGCGCGAGTACCGTCAGGTCGGCGAGCTTTCCGGGGGCGATCGATCCCTTCTCGTGTTCCTCAAAAGAGGCGTAGGCACCGTTCAGCGTCATGGAGCGGAGCGCTTCGTTCACCGTGATGCGCTGCGCCTCGCCCCACACGTGGCCGGTGGGATCCCGGCGCGTGGTTTCGGAGTAAAGCCATAGCATGGGCGCGGGCGGGCTCGCCGTGTAGTCCGATGAGGATGGCGGGCGTAGGCCCGCGTCGATGAACGAGCGGTACGCGAACATCCGGGCGGCTCGATCATCGCCGTAGAAATGCAGGATGTCACCGTGGAAATTCACGTATCCCGCAAACGGAATGGGGATCGCGCCCACGGCGCGCATGCGGGCGATCAGCGCGGGCGTCACAACCGTGCAATGCTCGATGCGAAAGCGCGGATCGCGCCGCGGAAATTCGCGATTGAGATCCTCGTACACGCCGAGGATCCGATCGATGGCGCGCTCGCCGTTGGCGTGAGTTGCGAGCTGGAATCCCGCGAGCCATGCCTTGCGCGAATGCTGATACAGACTCTCGCGCGTGCCGAGCTCGACCCCATTGTAGTCCGGCATGCCAATGTAGGGCTCGGCCAGCCACGCCGTTCGCTCCGAGATCGAGCCGTCGGCATATTGCTTGACGCCGCCGATGCGCACCATGTCATCGCCGAATCCCGTGTGCACGCCCGCCTCGATGTAGCGGTCCAGATAATCCACGTCCATGTGGCAATAGGCCCTGTAAAGAAGTTCTCCCGCGTCTCGGGCGTCCTGATACGCCTGCAGCCCTGCCGGGCTGGTATCAGCCTCGCACACCGACGTGATCCCGTGACTGGCGTAGAGCTTCGACATCAGCGCGACGGCGCGGCGATGGTCGTCGCGGGTCAAATCGTCGGGGACCTTGGCGAGCACGGCATCGAGCGCCTTATCCGCCACCCGGCCGTTGAGCTCACCGTTCGCGTCACGCTCGAAGCGTCCTCCCGGCGGATCAACCATGCCGGCTTTCGCGCCTGCGAGCGCCAGCGCGGCTGAATTGGCGTAGCCGGTATGACCACCCCGGTGGGTCACGATGACCGGATGGTCGGGCACGGCGGCATCGAGGTCCGCACGCGTCAGGAACCGCGGCGTTTTGCCGTCGTCGTATAGATACCCCAGCACCCAAAGGCCCGGCGGCGTTTGCGCCGCGCGGGCATGCAACGCTGCCAGAATCTCCTCGAGGGACGACTTGTCGCATGGAACTTTTTTCAATGCGTCGAGACCGCTCGCCCAAGGATGTGCATGAGCGTCATTGAAGCCGGGGAACACCCGGCGCCGCCCGAGGTCGATGCGCCGCGTGTTCGCTGCCGCCAGCTTGAGAATCTCTCGATCCGTCCCGACCGCGAGAAATCGGCCCTCGTGAATCGCCACCGCGCTCGCGTCGGGCGCCGGGGACTCCATGGTCGACACGAGTCCGTTATACAAGATAATGTCGGGATCCGATCCCCTGGTTCGAATCAGCGGCATCGCCGCCAGAGTTTTGATCACATCTCGTCGGGTATTCATGAGGTATTTTAATTGATGCTGTTATTTCTGCGGGTTTTCTTCAGAGACCTGGCTATGCCGCCGGCATCGCCGCTGCTGATCGGCATCATTGGGCTGCTCTACTGGTGGCGCCGGCCACGCCTCGGCTTCGCTCTCTGCACGATCAGCATCATGAGCCTGTGGCTGCTCTCCACGCCGTTCGTCGCGGATGCGATCGGGCACTGGGCCGAAGATTACCCTGCGCTCGACCCCGTGCATCTCACCCCCGCTCAGGCCGACGCTCGCGCAATCGTGATATTGGGAGGCGGATTCCGGCGCAACTCCCCCGAGGTGGGCGCGGACACGCCGAGCACCACCGCCGATCTGCGCTTGATCGAGGGAGCGAGGGTCGCTCGCGCCACTCATCTCCCGGTGCTGATATCGGGCGCCCCACCCGAGGCCGCCGCGATGCGCCGATTCATGGAAGAGGACCTGCAGGTGCAGGTCACCTGGGTGGAGGGTGAATCTTGGTCCACACGCCAGAACGCGGACTTCTCGGCACGCATGCTTCGTCCACTCGGCATAGACCATATCATTCTGGTGACGTCGAGTGCGCACATGACTCGCGCCCTCGGCGAGTTTACTGCCGCGGGCTTCAAGGTCACGGCCGCGCCCGCCGATATGGTGACCCGAGACGATCCCGGGTTGTTCTGGTTCTTGCCCGCGGTTCATGCGTTATCCCGATCCCAACAGGCGCTCTACGAATTTGCGGGCCGGCTGGTACACCACTTCGTCTGAACAATTTGCGCCGCGCTATCCCGGCGCGGTCTCCCCCGTGGCTTCGATCTCCACCAACAGCTCTTCGCGACAGACGTCGGCCTGAAGATAAAGGATGGGAGCGGCGGGCCGCAAGCTCGCGGACAACACACGTTGGATGGCATCGAGATCGCGCGGCCGCCGCACGTACACCTTGAACTTCAGTGCGTCGAGCGAGTAGCGCGGTGTGCCGACCACGCGATTGGCCTCCTCGAGCAACGCATCGAGGTTGGCCAGCGTCTCACGAGCCTGGGCCGAAACATCCCCGGGGTGGATGGTCTCGTGACCGACGATGCTGGCGGTGCCCGAGATGAACAAGTTCGTGCCCGCCGATTCACCGAGCACGCACGCGCGCGAGAAGCTCGGACTGTGAATCCCGAATTTCGGCGGATAGCGATAGGCACTCGTCTGCCGCGGGTTCTCGATCATCTTGGGCGCCTCGCGGGAGGCGAGGAAATAAATCGAGATCGGGCTTCCCGCCGGCGAACCGAGCGCGCAAGCCGCCGGAACGATGCCCTCCGTCGGCCGGCCGACACTGCGGAATGCGGTCTGCCGCGCGGTGTTGAAATGACGGTAGCGCTCATCGCCGTCGGCCTCGCGGGTGATCTCCGGAAGATAGTTCCACACGCGGATCAGGTGCCGATGTCCGGTTTTTTCCAGAACCTCGAAGATATTTCGATAGGCGCTGATGGTGGCCTGCGACAGGCCGGTCGAGTCGCCGTCGAGCGCGTGCTCCTCGAACATCAGCGTGCCGAACAAGAAGTCGTCGCAAAACCGGTAATGCACCTGGTCATGTCTCGACGCGAGCTCGGCACGAACGGGGCCCGTGACCCGCCAGACTTCGCACAGATGGCCGGCGGCAGCCCCCAGCGAAGGCGTCATGCTCGCTGCGACGGGAACCTCGGGTGCGTCTATGCGCGGCGGGCTCGGGAAACCGACGACCCCGAGCACATTGTTCCACCAGGACGCGGTCTTGCCCGCGATACCTTCCATCGGAACATAGTCTAGGTGCAGGACGGCCGTACTCATGGTGCGGCAGTCTAACGTGAGATCAATAAGCGATGTAGGGTCCCGTGCCGACGGAGGTCGCCGCGCCTTCAATGGCGTTCGCGACCCGCCGGCCGAAGAAGAACGGCAGGCCCCAGTCGAAGCTGTCGGGAGCAATGCTCGTTCCGGCGAGTCCCGGATATGCGGTCACGGAAATGCTCACGGTGTCCGCGTTGGCCACTTCGAAACTCGCGTTCACGGTCGAGTTGCTGATCAGCACGAATGATGCCGTCAACGTCTCGGGACTCGCGGGACAGTAGAAGGTGGTAATACTCGTGCTGGAGCCGCCCGAGCTGGGGCACAGCGTAATGGCTGTGGAGCCCGTTGGGACGTTGAAGTACGAAGCGTTGGAGCCGGAGTCGATGAAGCTGTCCGTCAAGGTCGTGCTGTCGAATACCGTGGTGATGAAACCGGTATCGGCAACCGGTATGACGGTCTCGGTACCCGATGCGTTGTTCGATTCGGTATCAATGCCGAATATCAGCGAGCCGGTGACGCTCGCGGCCCCGGCCGAGGCGACTGAGGTCAGCGAGATGATGGTGCCGTTGTTGTCCGTCGCGAACATTGCTACCGGGTTCTGAACTTGGGCGCTGAGCGGTACGAGGGTGCTGGTGCACGCCGTGGCGGTCGTGCACCCGTAGTACTGGATGGGCTCCGGAATGTTCCCCACACAGAAGCTGCCGCAGTCCTGCACGAACGGGCCGATGCCCAAAATACCGTTGGCCCCGAAGCTGGCGACGGTGTTCTCGGCGGAGGGTGCGGGAGCCGAGCAGTCGCTGGGAGCGGTGGGATAGCGTGCGTCGCCGATGAGCTGCACCGGGACCGCACTCGCCGACTCTCCCGAGATCTTCAGATCCACCAGGGCCACCGGTCCCCAGCTATAGCCGTCGTCGAACTCGGTGCACTCCACCAGGCCGCCGCCGCTCGCAGCCGTGGCGACGGGCAAGGTGAGCGTGAGCGCCTGCGATAGCAGCCGCAGCCCGTAGGAGCCCGTATCCACCTGGATATTGTCGATGGTCTGACAAGTCGTGGTGTTGGGCACGCATACGGTCACGGTGGTGTACAGCGTGTTGATGGCATTCACGCCGGCGGGTCCACCGCTCACCGTAACGCTCACGACATTGGAACCGGTAGTCGTGCCGCCCGAACTCGACCCGCCGCTCAAGCCGTCTCCCCCGCCGCCGCACGAAATCACCGCGAGGCATAGAAGGAAGGCGCAGCCGCGCAACGCGGGCGTCAACAGGGAATTCATTGCAGATCTCCGACCGATACGCCGCTCGGAAGGGCCTGCGGCAGGTAAGCGATCCCGTGGTGAGCCCTCATGTGGCCAGCCGACTCGACCACCAGGTCGGGCCCGCGGACTTCGAGATGCTGGCGAGTACCGTGCGCGGCAGGGGCTGCGGCGGCAAATTCCGCGAAATAGCTGCCGAGCGATTGCTTCAAATTCGGGATGAAAGGGCCGTTCCAGGTGACGGCGAACACCTTGCCGTCGAGGCCGGCGTACTCGCGCAGCACGGTGCCGGTGGGAAGCTGCATCTCATGGACGCGATAGGATCCGAGATCCGATTCCTTGAGGGAGGCTCGATTCAGCTGCGTTTCGGCGGTCAGGGAGGTTTCCGGTTCACCCAGCGTGGCGCACGCGGCGGCAGACCAAAGGGCGCCGATCAATGCCGCACCCGACGCCAAGCCCAGTTTTCGTATCATACGGTGATCCATGTGAGATCGTTGTTGTAGCCCATATTGGAACGATTATCTGCAATTTGGTTCACGGAACGCGCACTGTCGTTTGTTGGAGACAGCGCGCCGAAGGACCGCTACCATGAGCGCGAAGTTATCGCGGCCGTCCATACACTTCTTTACGCAAACGTCGCAAGAGCTGCGGAATGATTGGCAGCGGTCATGGTCTTTAGCTGGGCGATGCCGAAGGCGGCTTTTGGGGTGACATCATGAAAACATTGGGCTCCGTGAAAATCATCGTCCGCGTTGGACTGTTGGCGACGGCTGCGGCCTTCGCGGTGGCGGCGTGCCACGTCGGCGGCGGCTACACCATCGGCGGAACGGTCACCGGGGTGCGCGGCACCGGCCTCGTGCTTCAGGACAACTCAGGCGACAACCTCAGCGTCAGCGGCAACGGATCGTTCGCGTTTTCGTCCGGAATCGATCAGGGCGGAGCCTACTCCGTCACGGTCCTCACGCAGCCGTCCAATCCGGCGCAGACCTGCGTTGTACACAATGGCTCCGGCACGATCGGCACCGCCGACATCAACAATGTGGTCGTCAGTTGCTCGCAGGCCGGAAGATTTGCGTACGTGCCGAACGAGACATCCAACACCATCTCCGCCTTCTCGATCGACGCTTCGACAGGCGCGCTGACTCCGATCGCGAGCTCGCCCTTCGCCTCGACCGGGACGACACCGGTGGCGGCGGTGGTGGACCCGAACGGCGCTTATTTGTATGTCGCCAACAATGGCTCCGCCGATGTGTCGGTGTACGCCATCGACGACAGCACGGGGGCACTCACGAGCGCCGGCGAGGCGATCGGCGCCGGCAACGGACCGTTCGCCCTATTGGTCGAGCCATCCGATCAGTTCCTCTATGTCGCCAACAAAACCGACAACACCGTGTCGGTGTTCGCGATCGAGAGCGGCGGTGGCTTGACCCAGATCACCGGCTCGCCATTTGCGGTGGGCGACGAACCCACCTCGTTGAAGACCGATCCCGGCGGCAATTTCCTCTATGTCACCGACTATGCGGCCGGCGCCGTCGCCGCCTTCTCGATCGAACCGGGCGGCGGTTCTCTGGCCGCTCTCAACGGCTCGCCTTTCGGCGCCGGCGCGGGCGCGTTGGCCATCACCATCGATCCCACGGGAACCTACGCGTATGTCGCGAACGAGACGGCTCATACCCTCTCGATGTATTCCATCAACACCGGCACGGGCACCTTGGCGGCACTGTCCGGGTCGCCGTTGTCCACCGACACCAGTCCGGAATCGCTCGCGGTCGATCCGGCGGGCCGTTTCCTGTACGCCGCCAACGTCACCGCCGCGAACGAGGTCACGAGCTACTCCATCACCCCGTCAAGCGGCGCGCTGACCCCGGCGTCGAGCATCGGATCGGGCACTTTCCCCCTGAACATCGTCATCGATCCGGCGGGGCAATTCGCCTACGTGGCGAACGAAAACTCGAACGACATCTCGGTATACGCGGTCAATGCGACCACAGGCGCCTTGACTCAGGTCGCGCGCTCGCCATTTGCCGCGGGCGTCAATCCCCGGGCAGTCGCCATCGATTGACGACCATCCCGGCCCGACGCCTGAGAATCCCGTCACTGAACGCGCCGCATTCCGGGCGGCCGTGGGTGCTTGAGGCTAAACTTCCGGGGTGAGCACTCCGGTACCGGGCATAGCGTCAGCGCCGACGCGTTTCGGCTTGACCGCACGGCTCGGCATCATCGTGGCCGTGCTGGCGGCCGAAACCGTGCTCGCCAGCTACTTCATTCAAGCGACAGGGCTGGATTCGCTCAGCGACGGGGCGAAGCTGCTCCGCACCGTCCAGCATTGGCTATTCCGGTTCATCATCGCGTACGGAATATCGCTGGCGATGCTCGCGTACCTGCGTGCCAACGTGTACGCCGCGGCCGCGGCGGCCGCCGAGCACGCGCCCATGCGCTTGAGCTGGGCCTCAATTCACGTCGCGCTGTTCCTACCATTCGTCTATCTCTCCGCGCAGCTCTATGCCGGCTCGCCGGGCGCCGCTTTCGCGGCCGTTGCCATCGCCTGGCATGCGTGCGCGCTGGCCGCCGCGCTGGCGCTGTTTGCGGCGCTGGCGCCGTTCGCCGTTTGGAGGAGCGTCGTGCGGCAGACGCAAGGGTTGCCGCTCTTCGCCCTGCTGCCGGCCGCCGCCGCCGTTGCCGCCATCAAGGCCAGTCAATCGCTGTGGGGTCCCGCTGCCGAGATCACCTTCCGCATCGTCAGGATTTTATTGCAGCCGCTCCTGCCGGATCTTTATAGCGATCCTGCCATGCTGGTGCTCGGTACCCCACGCTTCGCCGTGCAGATTGCGGAAGCCTGTTCCGGCCTCGAAGGCGTGGGACTTCTCCTCGCATTCTGTGCGGGATGGCTTTGGCTGTTCCGCCGCGATTTTTATTTTCCGCGCGCGCTCTTGATCGTACCGGTGGGCGTGCTCGCGATATTCCTGCTGAACGCGGTGCGCATCGCGGCGATGGTGCTGATCGGCAACGCGGGCTACGATCGTGTGGCCCTGTTGGGCTTCCACTCCCAGGCGGGATGGATCGCCTTCAATCTGACCGCTTTGGGCATCGCCGTGCTTGCGCACCACACCCCGTGGGTGAGCCGCGTGGCGGATCGCGCCCGCAGCGTGTCCCAGGAGGCTGCGGTGGCGAGCCCCATCGCGTCGGGAAATGCGACTGCCGCGTACCTGATGCCGTTGCTCGCGATCCTGGCGGCCGGCATGGTCTCGCACGCACTGTCGGCGGGTTTCGAGTTCCTGTATCCGCTGCGGTTCGTGGCTGCACTGACCGTCTTGTGGCTCTACCGCAAGCGCTATGCGGCCGCCGACCTGCGCTTCAGCTGGCGTGGTCCGACCGTGGGCGCTATCGTGTTCTGCCTGTGGTTGGGCGCCGCCGCCCTCCTCCTCCGTCCGCTGGGCGCCCCGACGGCGCTCGCGACGCTGCCTGCGCCTCTCCGGGCAATTTGGATCGTCTGCCGGGTGATCGCCGCGGTGGGCACGGTGCCCTTGGCCGAGGAGCTCGCTTATCGCGGGTATCTTCTGCGGCGTCTGGTCAGTCCACGGTTCGAGACGGTACGCTTCTCGGCAGCCCGATGGCCGGCGCTTTCCGTGAGTGCACTGGCGTTTGGCCTCATGCATGGGGCTCTGTGGCTGCCCGGCATCTGCACCGGTCTTGCCTACGGTGCGCTCGCGATGCGCACCGACAAGCTGGGCGAGTCCATTGCGGCGCACGGCACCACCAATGCGCTATTGGCCGGCTACGTGTTGATTTTCGATCAGTGGCAGCTTTGGTAATGGAACTTTTGAAAGGGAAACACTCAGAATGAGCATCAACAATGTGACGGCCGGCGATCGGTTGCCCGCGGAATTCAACGTGATCATCGAAATTCCGATGAACGCCGACCCCATCAAGTACGAAGTCGACAAGGACTCCGGCGCGCTTTTCGTGGATCGCTTCATGATGACGGCGATGCACTATCCCGCCAATTACGGCTATGTCCCGCAGACGATTTCCGAGGACGACGATCCCGTGGATGTGCTCGTGCACACCCCGTTCCCGTTGCTACCCGGCGTGGTGGTGCGCTGCCGTGCGCTCGGTGTGCTGCGCATGGAGGACGAGTCGGGGGGCGACGCCAAGGTGCTCGCCGTGGCGACGGACGATATCTGCCCGCTGTTCGCCTACTGGAAATCGATCGCAGACGTGCCCGAGATGCGCCTGAAGCAGATTCAGCATTTCTTCGAGCACTACAAGGATCTCGAGCCGGGCAAGTGGGTGCGGGTGGTTGGCTGGGACGGCGTGGACGCGGCGCACCGGGAGATCATGGGCGGCGTGGAACGTCACGCCGCGGAAAAAGCGCGCCCGACCTCGCCGTGACCTGATCGGTCACCGCTCGGCGAGGTGGGCGCCACCACGCTCAACCGCTCCTCGACGCGCTGTCGTGAATCGCAGCGAGTCTCGAGTTGTTGATCTTCATCACCGCCCGCGCGATCGACTGCGCGCGGCATTGCCGAACGGACTCGCTCAACAAGCGGCTGCCGGGAGTGATCGGGCACACCTCTTCGGCGGCGTTGACGATTTTTCGATAGACGGCGTGCGCCCCGGTGTCCGTGAGCAGACTGCCCGAGTCGTATTTGACGACCAGGCTGGGCGCGGCCTCGTCCTGGGTGGCTGCGCTGGCCGCGGCCACGCCGGCCGTGCCGACGATGCCGCAGAGAATCATCGCGATCGTGACGGGGGTGTTCATGACATAGTCTCCTGGAGGTGGTTGCCGACAGCGCTATAAGACGCCTCGCGGGGGCCTTAGGTCTGCAAGCCGCCCTCGAAGTCGTCCCTGACACCCACGGATTCGTCCCCTGCCCGGCCCGACCTCTCCTCGCGTACCCCGGGTTTGCGTTAGGCTGGCGCCCATGAACGCAAATCCCGAGACGGACGGGGAACGCTTTTCGGCGGAGCGCTACGCCTCGGGCCTAAGCCGGCGCCAGTTCTTCACGCTGGTGTTCCTGTTCTGGGCGTACGTCACGGTGTCGAACGTGCTCTACGCCTACGGCATGCGGACCGGTATATCGAAGATCACTGACCTCTCGCTGTTCGCGCCGTGGGATGCGCGTGTGCTGCAGCATTTGCTGCTGCTGCCGCTCGTGATCATCTCCTATCAGGCCTCTCTCAAAATTCAATGGCGCCCGGTGCTGGTGGCCGTACCGCTGCAACTCGTTTTGGGGCTCGTCTTCGCAGCGCTCGCCTACCCGGCGATGATCGTGGCCGAATACGTGGTCGGCGACCCGCAATTCCACCGTCAGGCCGGCATGCACGGCCACGACCCTTTCGGCGACCCCATGATGCTGTCGCTCTGGCTCGCGAGCTTCGTCAGCTTCATTCCGACCTATGGATTCGGCCTCGCGCTCGTCACGGGCTCGTCGTTATACACACGGTTTCGCAACCTCGAATTGCAGCGCAGCGCGCTCGAGCGCGAATGGAGCGCCGCGCGCCTGGCGACGCTCCGCATGCAGCTCTCCCCGCACACGCTGTTCAACCTGCTGCACACCATCCGCGGTCACATCGAATGGGACCCCAAGTCCGCCCAGGCCATGGTGGTTCAACTGGCCGATCTCTTGCGCCGGCTGCTGAACGCCGGAGAGCGCGACTTCTCCCGCCTCTCCGATGAGCTGCAGTTCGTGCGCTTGTATCTGGAGCTGCAGCAGAAGCGCTTCGCCGATCGCCTGACGATCAAGCTGCCGCCCGCGGAGGATATCGTCGATGCCTGGGTGCCGAGCCTGATCCTGCAGCCGCTGGTGGAAAACGCGGTGGTGCACGGTCTCGCCGGCCACCAAGGCCCGGTCGAGGTGCTCATCGCGATCGCGATCGGCAAAACCGAAGATACCCTGGTGCTCCGAGTGTGCAACACCATCGCTCCCGGCAAACAGGCCGGCACCGAAAGCATCGGGCTCAATAATGTGCGCGAGCGGCTCGCCGTTCAGTTCGAGGGCCGCGCCCGACTCGCGTCGGGGCCCTCCGGCAGGGAATGGGTCAGCGAAATCACCTTGCCGCGCATGCGCGCCGCGCCGGATCGCCGAAACGCCACCGACCCCGTGTCCCGGGAGGCCGCCTAGTGAACGTCATCATCGTCGATGACGAACCGGCGGGCCGTCGAGTGCTGCGTGAATTCTGCGAGGCCGAGGGGGACCTCACGGTGATCGGCGAGTACGCCGACGGCGAGACCGCGCTCCAAGAAATCCGCACCAAGCGGCCGCAACTGCTGTTCCTCGACATTCAGATGGACCCGTTGAACGGCATCGACCTCGCGCGCGCGCTGGAGCCTGAGCATCTGCCGTCGGTCGTGTTCGTGACCGGCTATGACACCTACGCGCTCGAGGCCTTCGAGGTGTGCGCGGTGGACTATCTGCTGAAGCCGTTCGACCAGGAGCGCTTCCGCAAGACGCTCGCCCGGGTACGTCCGAAGCATCACAAGAGCGACGTGGAGGAGCGCCAGGCACTGCTCGCCGGATTGCTCGCCCAACTCGAGCGCGGCGCACGCGCGGTACCTGAGGAGCGTCCGCGCCTGCTCGCGGAGTTCAACGGCAAGCTGCACGTCATCGACGTGACCCAGGTAGAGATGCTCGAGGCGGACCGCAACTACGTCACCATCCGCGTGGGCCGCGACAATTTCCATGCGCGCAGCACCTTGAGTCAGGCCGAGCTGGCACTCAAGTCGCAGCCGATGCTGCGGATCAGCCGCTCGTGCCTGGTCAACATGAACTACGTGCGCGAGGTGAATCGCACGCTGCGCGGCGACTTCATCCTGGTGCTCGCAGGAGGTGCCACGGTGACGAGCAGCGAGGGCTTCCGCGGCAAGGTCAAGGATTACCTGGGGACGCTGCGCATCACGCCCTAGATGCATCGCGCCTAGAGCAGCTTCTCCGGCGCAAACGGCGCCAGCATCTTCAACGAAATGCGCTGCATGAGCGTCGTCTCGGGATCGGTATGCCAGGTGAGTTCGGCATCGCCTTCCCCGAAGGACCACACGATGTGCCCGCTCCGGTCGAGCGACAGCTTGTAGCTGCCCTCCTCGGTGATGTCGTCCAGCAAGCTCGTCACTTGTTTGGCGATCTCGGGGCTGCGCATCACGAGCCCGAGCTCACTGTTGAAGCGCGCCGACCGCCGGTCCATGTTCAGTGATCCGATGAACACCGTTCGATGATCGATGACCAGCGCCTTGGCGTGCAGACTCGCGTTCGAGCTCTTGAACGGATGGAATCTCGGCCGTTTCTGGCCGAGCTTCGGACGCACCTCGTAGAGTTCCACGCCCATCTTGAGGAGCGCCGCGCGGTAGCGCGCATAGCCGTTGTGCACCAGCGGCGCATCGGTGGAGGCCAACGAGTTGGTCAGTACGCGGATGTGCACGCCGCGGACCGTCAACTCGTGCATCAGCGCAACGCCCTCCTCGCCGGGCACGAAATACGGCGAGATCACCAGCACCTCGTGCTGCGCCGATCGCATGAGCTCGGCAATATTGCTGGCAATCGTGACCTCTTCGTCGGGCGAAGACTCGCTCGCGATCTTGGCGGGCCGGTCCGCGAGCACCGTCGCGGGAACCCAATCCAGCTGTAGTGTGCCGGAGTCGAGTTCCCGCCGGAGCCAATTGGCCTCATCGTTCGAGGATCCGGAAGGAGGGGCTTGCGCGGTGTTCTCGACGCCGTCCGCGGAGGCCAGCGAGGCGAGGGGGTAGGCATATTTGCTGTTCCAGAAGGCGTCGAACGATGCCGACAACTGCGCCACGAGGGGTCCGGCGACGACCACGTCGAGATCGATGAAGTTGCTGCGCTTGTCGAGCGTGAAGTATTCGTCCCCGATGTTGCGTCCGCCGGTGATGGCGAGTTCGTTGTCGGCGACGAACAGCTTGTTGTGCATTCGGTGATTGATCCTGGGAATGTCCGAGATCGAGGTGAGGATGCGGCTCCAGGTCGCGGAACGTCCCCCGGGAAATGGGTTGAACATGCGCACCTCGATGTTGGCGTGATGACCGAGATGCAGGAATCGCCGGTCCTCCCCGGCCGTATTGAGATCGTCCACCAGCACCCGCACGCGCACGCCGCGATCGGCCGCCTCGCGCACGTGTGCGAGCAGGTTCCGGGCGGACTCGTCCTGATGAATGATGTAGTACTGGATGTCGAGCGTGCGTTCGGCGTGGTCGGCGAGAGCGATCAGGCTGTCGAGCGCCTCCTCGCCCGACGCCAGCAACCGCACGCCCGAGAGGTTCTTGTTGCTGCCGTCCTCGCTGCGCTCCACGACGCGCGCGAGTTCGGTGTTCTGCGGCGCCTGCAGCGCGACGCTCGGATATTTCTTGATGTGCTGCGGCAGCCCCGCGCAACCCGCGAGGATCAGGATCGCGCCCGCAAGCGAGGTTTTGCGCATGAATCGATGATATCAGGCAGACTTCGCACCCATGCACGCACCACGCCACATTCGCAGCTTCGTCTTGCGCGCAGGACGGGTGACCCAGGCGCAGGAGCGCGCCTTGGCCGATCTGTGGCCGGTCTTCGGGGTGGATTTCGACGGGCGGACGCTCGACCTGGATCAGGTCTTCGGCCGATCCGCACCGCGCTGCCTCGAGATCGGATTCGGCACCGGCGAGGTCATCGGGTCGCTGTCCAAGGCGCATCCCGAGACCGATCACTTGGGCATCGAGGTCCATCGCTCGGGCGTGGGGAGGCTCTTATTGCAGGCCCGGGAACAGAACCTCTCCAACCTGCGCATCGTCTGCCACGATGCCGTCGAGGTCTTGAGGAGCGCCGTGCCGGATCATTCGTTCGACACCATCCTCATCTTCTTTCCCGATCCCTGGCACAAGAAGCGCCACCACAAACGTCGTTTGATCGATGCCGCCTTCGTCGCCACGCTGGCCGAGAAGCTTCGGCCGGGCGGTATGCTGCGGCTCGCCACGGACTGGGAAGAGTACGCCGAGCAGATGCGCACGGTCTGCAACGCCTGCGAGTCGCTCGCCTCGCAAAGCGGCGAAGGCGGCTATGTGCAAAGACCGGACTTCCGGCCGCCAACGCGATTCGAGCGGCGCGGCGAGCGCCTCGGGCACGGTGTCTGGGATCTCGCCTACGTCAAGACCGGCCGCTGAGCCGGCGGCCAGCGTCAGGAGAGGAAGCTTCCGCGGATGCCGTCGGTGATGAACTGCACCGCGAGCGCGGCGAGAATCACACCCGACAGGCGATTCATGACAGCCGCGCCGGTGACGCCGAGCACCTTCATGAGCCGCGGCGCAGCCAGCATCACGGCGAGACACACCGCGATCACGAGCGCGACGACCCCCAAAAAGCCGGCGAACAAAACGGGCTTCCCCCAGACCTCACCGACGGTCAACAAAATGGTCGCAAGCGCTCCAGGTCCGGCGATGAACGGAAACGCCAGCGGGAACACCGAGATGTCCTCGCGTTTCAGGGATTCTTCTCGCTCGGGTGTGGTCGATCGTGTCCCCGACGTGCGCGCAAACACCATGTCGAGAGAAATCAAAAAGAGCAGTGTCCCCCCGGCGATGCGGAAAGAGTTGAGCGAGATCCCCATGAGGTCGAGAAACTTTGCCCCGACGAGCGCGAACAAAATGCAGATCCCCAGGGAGATCGCCGACGCCTTGAACGCCATGAGCCGCTTGTAGGCTTCGTTCGCGCCCTCCGTCAGGCCCGCGAACAGCGGGATCAGAGAGACCGGCTCGACCACGACGAAGAAGACCACGAAGAATTTTATGAATTGCTGGATCAAGTTCGAGTTGTTGCTTCGCGCAAAATTTTCCGATTGCGCGAAAGATTCATTGAGAGTTCAATGGACTTGAGCATAACAGACGGAGACGGCCCATGAACGTTGTGAAGCCGATCGTAGGTCAGTGGTATCGCGGCAATACCAACGAGCTGTTCGAAGTGGTCGCCATCGACGAGGCGGATGAGACCATCGAAATCCAATTTTTCGACGGCAGCGTCACCGAAGTCGAATTCGATTCCTGGAATGAACAGCTGCTCGACGAACTCATCGACATGGCGAATGCTCCGGAAGATTGGTCGGGCGCCATCGATGTGGAGTCCGAGGATCTGGACCGGGAATTCGAGGACACCGCGCGTACCGCTTGGTCGACCCCTCAGGATCGGTCGCTGCGCCGCTGACGGCTGCCTTCCCGGCGGACCAAGCCCTGTCATTGCGCCCTAGGCGCCGCTTCGTGCCGTGTCGCGCGCGGCGAGCTCGTTCAAGGGCCGCCGCATGAAGATCAGCAGGATGAGTCCGGGCACCGCCGCGAGGCAGGTGATGACGAAGAAACGCGCCCATCCCACCACGGGGACGAGAACACCGGCCGCCGCGCCCGAGAGATTCCGCGGCAAGGTCGCGAGCGCCGAGAGCAACGCGTACTGCGTGGCACTGTAATTCGCCGAACAGAGCGACATCAGGAACGCCACGAATGCCGCCTGACCCATGCCGCCGACCATGGTATCGACCGACGTGGCGAGCACCAGCAGCCACACCTTGCGGCCCGCCAGCGCGAGCCACATGTAGAGCAGATTGGTGAGCGCCTGGCCGATACCGAATATCAGCAGCGAGCGGAACGTCCCCCAGCGAATGTACATGAGGCCGCCGAAAGTCACGCCGATCATGGTGGACACCGTCATGTTCAGCTTGCCGGCAATGCCGAGCTCGTCCAGCGAGAAGCCCACGCCGCGCAGCATGAACGTGCTGTAGAGGCTGAGCGCGAGCGCGTCGCCCACCTTGTAGAGCAACACCAGCGCCAGGAATCCCCACATGCCCTTGGCGCTGAACAGTTCGCGCAGCGGATGCCAGATTGCGTGGATCAGGGTACGAGGCGGATGGGTCGGCATCCGTGGCGGCGGCGCCCAGAAGGTCATGAACATCGTGGCGGCCATGAGCGCGGCGACCAACAAGAAAGCGACGCGCCACCCCAGATGACCGGCAATGACCACCAGCACGGTGCCGGCCAGCATCGCCGCGGTGCGATAGCCGAATGCGGTCGCCGCCGCGGCAAGGGCGCGCTCGCTGGCGGGAATCGTGTCCACCCGATAGGCATCGATGACAATGTCCTGCGAGGCCGATAGAAACGCCACGCTGACCGCGACCCCGGCCAGCAGGTACAACTCCGTCGTAGGAGAACAGAACCCCATGGTGCCGATGCAGATCGCGAGGCATGCCTGGAGGATCACGATCCAGCCGCGCCGCCGGTCCAGGATGGGCGGCACGTAGCGGTCGAGAAACGGGGCCCACAAGAACTTGAAGTTATAGGGCAGAGCGACGAGCGACAGAAACCCGATGGTCTTGACCGCAATGCCGGAGGACGCGAGCCAGGCCTGAAGGCTGAAATTGGTCAGATTGTAGGGCAGGCCGGACGCAAAGCTCAGGAACAATACGGCTGTCATCCGCTTGTCGCCGAGGGCTTGCAGCAGGGTGGGTTTCGCAGGATGCGTCAAAGAAGCTGGGCGCGGGTGATGAGCATCGCGCGCGATGATACCAGGAGGCAAGTGGCCGGCGCCTGGCGCTTGCGGCGCAGCCCTTGCGAAGCGCGACCTGCCTTGCGAGACTGCCGGCCGTATGATCCTCCCGTACCAAAGCGAGTTCATCGACTTGTGCACGCGCCTGGGCGTGCTGAAGTTCGGCAGCTTCAAGCTGAAGTCGGGCCGCGAGAGCCCGTATTTCTTCAACGCCGGGCTGTTCAGCTCGGGAGCCGCGATCGCGGCGGTCGCAAAGGCCTATGCCGACGCCATCGTGGCCTCGGACATCTCCTTCGACATGCTGTTCGGACCGGCCTACAAGGGAATCCCCCTGGTGACGGCGGCCGCCGCGGCGCTCGCCGATCATCACGGCATCGATCTGCCTTTCGCCTTCAATCGCAAGGAGTCGAAGAATCACGGCGAGGGCGGCCACATCGTCGGCAGTCCCCTGCAAGGGCGTGTCCTGATCGTCGACGATGTGATCACGGCCGGAACCGCAATCCGGCACTCCATCGAGATCATACGGGCGGCCGGCGCCCATCCCGCCGGCGTACTCCTGGCCCTGGACCGGCAGGAGCGCGGGGCGGTCAGTCCCCTGTCCGCAGTCCAGGAGGTACGCGAACAATTCGGCATGCCCGTGGTCGCCGTCATCAACCTGTCGGACCTGATGCAGCACATGCGCATCCTCGGACGCGACGCGGATCTCGCCAGCATGGAAGCCTACCGGGACCGTTATGGCCTCACAGATTGAGCAATACGCCCTGGAAAACACCCCTTTCGCGGCTCAAAATGGCCCGCGGTCTCGAGGGGGTATGCGTTTGAAACAGCTCACCTGGCTCATTTGTGCGTCGATGTCGCTGGCGGCGGCGGCGGCGCTTGCAGGCAACACATCGACACCCGGCTCCGACCGGAAGGTCTATCAATGGCAGGACGAGAATGGGGTGACCCATTACGGCGATCGCATCCCGCCGGAGTACGCCTCCCAGGAGCACCGGGTCATCAACGGCCACGGGATCGAGATCGAGCACACCGATGCTCAAAAGACCCCGGAGCAAATGGCGGACGAGGAACAGAGAAAGGTCGATGCGACGCAGCGGGCGACCCGTGACAAGAACCTTCTGGCCTCCTACGTCTCGGTCCAGGAGATCGAGCATCTGCGCGATCAGCGCATCACCCTGCTCTCGGATCAAATCAAGCAGACCGGTCAGTTCCTCGATGCGCTGAACAAGAAAATGACCGGCCTGCGTGTCGCCAGCTCCCGTTTCAAGCCCTACAGCATGGATCCGAATGCGCCGCCCATGACCGACCAGTTGGCCGAAGATCTGGTGCGCGTCGGCAGCGACATCATCACCCAGGAAGCGAATCTGCGCGAAAAGCACTCGGAAGAGGCCACCATGAGCCGCCAATTTGAGAGCGATATCGCCCGGTTCAAAGAGCTCAAGGGCATCCATTGACATCGAGAACCCGCATTCTGCTGGGCGTCACCGGCGGGATTGCCATCTATAAAAGTCCCGATCTCGTGCGCCGGCTGATCGAGAAAGGTGCCGAGGTGCAGGTGGTCATGACCGAGGCCGCGCAGAAGTTCGTGAGCCCGATGACTTTCCAGGCCGTTTCCGGTCGACCTGTGCGGTTTGGTTTGTGGGACGAGGCCGCTGAGGCTGCCATGGGCCACATCGAGCTCGCCCGCTGGGCAGAGCTCGTGCTGGTGGCGCCGGCGACCGCGGATTTCATGGCCCGCCTCGCCGGCGGCCGTGCAGACGATCTTCTGGCCACGCTCTGTCTGGCCACCGAGGCGCCGGTGGTGATCGCTCCGGCAATGAACCGCGTGATGTGGGCCAACAAGGCGACGCAGTTCAATGTCGGCATCCTGGAATCGCGCGGCATCCGCATTCTGGGACCCGCCGCCGGCAATCAAGCCTGCGGCGAGGTCGGCGTCGGTCGCATGTGGGAACCCAACGTTCTGGCAAGCACCCTGCTGGAGCCGCCGGCCAATGCGGGTCTCTTGGCCGGGGTCAACCTGCTGATCACCGCCGGACCCACCCGCGAGCGCCTGGATCCGGTGCGCTACCTGACCAACCGCAGCTCCGGGAAGATGGGCTTTGCGGTCGCCGCGGCCGCGCGCGAGGCAGGCGCTCACGTCACTTTGATCACCGGGCCGGTGCATTTGCCGACGCCCGCAGGCATCACGCGCATCAACGTCGAGAGCGCCCGCGAAATGTATGCCGCGGTCCATCGCCATGTCGCGGAGGCGGACGTATTCATCGCCGCCGCCGCAGTGGCCGATTTTCAGCCGGTCGCCGTCGCCAAACAGAAGATCAAGAAACAGGGCACTGCCATCTCGCTCGATCTGGAGCCCGCACCCGATATCGTCAAGTCCGTGGCGGACATGAGCAAGCGGCCGCTGGTGGTCGGATTCGCGGCCGAGACCAACGATGTCGAGGAGAACGCGCGCAGCAAATTGAAGCGCAAGAAGCTCGACATGATCGCCGCCAATCAGGTGGGCGACGGGCTCGCCTTCGATTGCGACGACAACGCGCTGACCGTTCTGTGGCCAGGCGGCAAACTCGAGATCGCCCGCGCGCCGAAGCTCACCGTGGCCCGTGAGCTCATCGCCCAGATTGCCAAGCGCTTGCCCCCCTCCGACGGGGCGCCCCGGCGCGGATCGCGCAAGCGCCGCAGCGCCGCCGCCGACAAACGCGGGCGCCTGCGCACCCGGCGAACCCGCCGCTGATGCCGCACAAGGTCAAGCTCAAGATCCTCGATCCGCGGATCGGGCGTGAATTCCCATTGCCCCAGCACGCGACGGCCGGGTCGGCCGGCATGGATTTGCGCGCCTGTGTGGCGGGACCTTTGGTACTCGCGCCGGGCGCGGCGGAATTGATCCCGACCGGAATTTCGATCTACGTCGAGGATCCGCAACTGGCGGCGCTGCTGCTCCCGCGGTCCGGGCTCGGGCACAAGAACGGGATCGTGCTCGGGAACCTGGTGGGACTGATCGATTCCGACTACCAGGGACCGCTGATGGTGTCGTGCTGGAATCGAGGCGCAGCGCCGTTCACGATTAATCCGGGCGATCGGATCGCGCAGATGGTGATCGTGCCGGTCGTGCGCGCGGAATTCGAAGTGGTCGAGGACTTCGATGCCACGGCGCGCGGCGGCGGGGGGTTCGGCAGTTCCGGCCACGCCTAGCCTGCGGCCGCCCGTCCCTATCTGCGCGCTTGCCCGCAATATGCCGCTAGTGAAAAGGGCCGGCTGCCGCCAAGCTGACACGCATGGCGATTCGAGATTGGCCCCGCTCTGAACGGCCGCGCGAGAAGCTGCTGGAAAGAGGCGCCGGGGCGCTCTCTGACGCGGAACTGCTGGCCATCTTGCTTCGGAACGGCACTCCCGGGCGTTCCGCGCTGGATCTGGCACGCTCGATCCTCAGTCATTTCGGCTCGCTGCGGCACTTGGTCGCAGCGGACCGCGCGCGTTTCTGTGCGGAGCCGGGCCTGGGGCTCGCCCGATATGCCGAGATCCAGGCCGCCGCGGAGATCTCGCGGCGGCAGCTGTCGGAGCCGCTGCGCGTCGGGCCGCTGCTCGGAAGCCCCAAGGCCACCCGCGATTATCTGAGCGCGCGGCTGCGCCACCTGGAGCACGAAGTCTTTTGCTGTCTCTACCTCGACAAGCGTCATCGACTCATGCATTGCGAGGAGTTGTTCCGCGGCACCATCGACGGCGCGAGCGTGCATCCGCGCGAGATCGTCAAACTGGCGTTGCAAAGAAACGCCGCCGCCGTCATCGTCGCGCACAACCACCCCTCGGGCATCGCCGAGCCGAGCCAGGCGGATGAGTTCATCACCCAGCGGATCAAAGAGGCGCTCGGCCTCGTCGACATCCGGCTGCTCGATCACCTGATCATCGGCGACGGCGCGTGTGTGTCGCTGGCGGAACGGGGGCTGGTCTGACTTGCTGCGGCGCCAGCGTTGCAGCGGAAGTTACTCTACTCGATGTTTCTGTGTATGCTGTTGTGTATGTGTAGCTGCTTGAGGTATAGTCACCTTGAGATCTGATCGGACTTCAACGCGCAGGAGTTTGGTATGTCTGCCAAGACCGAAGAGCTGATGCGCCAGCAATACCTGGTGCCGCGAAAGAGCGTGAAAAAGCTTCGTGAGATGAGCCGACGCGAGGGCGTCTCCGCGGGTGAACTCGCACGCCGGGCCATCGAGGCATACACCTCCGGAAACGTGCTCACCGAGCCCGAAGAGGAGGTGGCTTCGCGCGCGGTGCTCAAAGACATCCATGGCCAGGTGCGCGCGGCGCTCGTTCGGATCGATTTGAGCCTTGCCGAGATTCGAGCGAGCGAGCGAAGGCTTGCCGACGGCACCTTCCGTGCTCAGGTGGTTGCCGAGACGAGGGCTTGGTTCGATGCACACCCCGAGGAGGCTCAAGGGATCGTCGAGTTCTTTGCGCCTCGGCAGACCGCATGAGTCTCATCGCGGAAGTGATCAAGTACGGCAAAGACATCGTACTGTTGGGCGAGCGGGTGGACGCCCTCATGGTGGGGAGGAAGGAGACGACCGCCCTGCTCGAGGATCATGAGCGACGGTTGATCCGCATCGAAACCTTGATTGAACTGTCGCAGGCGCGCCGACGGGAGTTGCCAAAGGCTTAAGGAAGCCTTTTCGAGGCTGCCGCGTTCGAATCTGCGGCCCTGCTTGGCAAGCGAAGGAGCCTTGCGGCCGTGGGTCATGAAAATAAAACCCCGCCGCCATGGCCTCGCAACGAAAGCGCTCTAGCTTAGATACCGCCCGCCAGGAGTGCGGGAATACCGGTCGTGAGTGTCATGACCAGACCCCAGGGAACGGCGAATTGGCTGCGTGTACTTGATCGGCCGCAGCCAATTCGCCAGGCGTAGCTCAGGCCGGAGCGGCCCATGAGCGCGGGTGAGGCAAGCGGCGGCGAATCAGGGTTTGGTGGTCTGCGCGCTCGCTGCGTTTTGTGAAAGAGGCAGCCGCTCGCGCGAACCATCGGGGCAGACCTGGTAACAATCGGGATAGCCGGCTCGCGCGGAGCAGCCGTTCGTGGCATCCAACCATCCGGATTCGACGTGGCAACCCGCCTGTCGCGGGGGATTTGGGGCGCAAGCAGCCAGGATGGCGAGCGCCGGTACAATGGCGAGCAATCGACCCATGAGCATGCCCGTCTTCACAACGCCACGCGCACCACGCGGCCCACCACACGCCACTTACACCGCTCAATTATAGCTTCAAAATCATACGGATAGCGGAGGCCGGGAACGCGATAAGATGTAGGAAAACACCTCACCCTGGAATTCGCGGGCTGCCGGTTAGCCCTTGCCTCGACCCTGTCGCACTGGTATAAAGCACGGCTCTTCTCGGCGTCCATCCGAAGGTTATCCAATGTCGCGAGTCTGCCAGGTCACGGGCAAAGGCCCCAAAACCGGTAATACGGTATCCCATGCGAACAATCGCAAGCGTCGCCGCTTTTTGCCGAATCTGCACACCCATCGATTCTGGCTGGAAAGCGAGAGGCGTTTCGTGAGCCTGCGGGTCTCCACCCGGGGTCTTCGCACCATCGAGAAGCGCGGCATCGAGGTCGTCGTGGCGGATCTTCGCGCCGACGGCGTCAAGGTCTAAGGAGCACTCGTCATGCGCGATAAGATCAAGCTCGTCTCCTCCGCCGGCACCGGTCATTACTACACGACCACCAAGAACAAGCGCCTGCACCCGGACAAGATGGAGACCAAGAAATTCGATCCGGTCGTGCGCAAGCACGTCGCTTACAAAGAATCGAAGATCAAGTAGCTCAAGGCCCGAGCATCCCCGCTCCTGCCCGAACTCCCTGAAGTAGAAACCACCCGCCGGGGGATTGCTCCCGGGCTTCTCGAGCGGCGCGTGATCGACGCCGTGGTGCGCGAGCGCCGCCTGCGCTGGCCGATCGACAAGAAATTCGAGTCCTCGGTACGTGGCCAATCCATCCGCCGCGTCGAGCGTCGCGCCAAATACCTCCTGATCGGTTTCGACTCCGGCACGGCGATCGTGCATCTCGGCATGTCGGGGAGTTTGCGCATGCTGCCTTCGGGAACTCCGCCGCGACCGCACGATCACTGGGACTTGGTTCTCGACACGGGGCGGGTGCTGCGGTTTCACGACCCACGGCGCTTCGGCAGCCTTCATTGGGTGGTGGGTGATCCGCTGCTGCATCCGCTGCTCGCCAAGCTCGGGCCCGAGCCTTTGTCGAAGGACTTCGATGCGCCCTACCTGCACCGCGCCACACGCAAGCGCTCCATCGCGATCAAGCATCTCATCATGAATTCGCAGATCGTGGTCGGGGTGGGGAACATCTACGCCAGTGAGGCGTTGTTCCGGGCCCGCATCTCGCCGCGGCGTGCGGCGCGCCGGATCACCCGGGAGGAGTCGAAAGCCCTGGTGCACGCGATCAAAGAGGTGCTGTCCGAGGCCATCGAGATCGGCGGCACGACCTTGCGCGACTACGTCAACGCCGAGGGGACGCCGGGTTACTTTGCACAGCGGCTCTACGTTTATGAGCGGGCGAAAAAGCCTTGCCGGGTCTGCAAGGCGCCGATCAAGCAATTCACGCAAGGACAGCGCTCGACCTACTGGTGTGCCGTCTGCCAGCGCTGAGGACGCCGCGCGGCCTCGATCACTAGTAAACCAGTCCCTCGCCCTCGCCGCGCGGGTCCGAGGCGGCGGCCACTTTGCCGCTCGCGAAATCCCAGGTGATGACCTCCATGTTGCCCCAGCGGCGGTTGCCCTGTTCCAGCTGATGGCCCATGGCCTGAAGACGCGTGATCTCCTCGTCCGTCAGTGCACCCTTCTCGTATTCGACCACGTCGGGCAGGTACTGATGGTGGTAGCGCGGATCGGCGACAATCTCCTGCGCGCTCATGCCATTCAAATAGTCGAGCGTCCCCAAGATCACCATGCTGATGATGTAGCTGCCGCCGGGGCTCCCAATGACCATCAACCCCTTGGAGGTCTCGATGAAGCTCGGCGTCATGCTGGAGAGCGGCCGCTTGTTCGCGGCGATGGCATTCTCGGCATTGCCGACCAGCCCGAACGTGTTCGGGGTGCCGGGCTTGATCGAAAAATCGTCCATGGTGTCGTTGAGCAGCACCCCGGTCTTCGGAACCATGTCTCCCGATCCGAAGAACAAGTTGATGGACATCGTCGCCGCGACGCGGTTGCCGGCGGCATCCAGAATGGAGAAGTGCGTCGTGTCCTGGCCGACCGGCGCGGTCTCGATGCCGGGCAGCATGTCGCTCGGCAGGGCCTTGTCCGGACGGATGCTCGAGCGCTGCCCGGCGGCGTAATCCTTGCTGACGAGCTGGAGCACCGGCGTCTTCACGAAATCAGGATCGCCCAGATAGACCGCGCGATCCCGGTATGCGCGCTGCATGGCCGAGACGATCCAGTGCTTGCGCGTAGAGGAGTCAATGTTCCGCAAGTCGACGCCGGCCAGGATATTGAGAGCGTCGAGCAACGCGACGCCTCCCGAAGAGGGCGGCGAGGCGGAGACGATGCGCGCTCCCCGGTACTCGCCGATCAGCGGCTTGCGTTCGATCACCCGATAATCGGCGAGATCCTTCAACGTCCAGATGCCGCCGCCCGCACGCACACCGTTCACCAGATCCTGGGCGACCCGTCCCGAGTAGAAGCCGCTCGCGCCCTTGTCGGCCAACGCCCCGAGCGTCGCCGCAAGCTCCGGTTGCTTGATGATCGCGCCGAGCTCAGGCACCTTCCCGTCGGCGGTCAAGAACACCCTGGCTGCATCCGGCGATCGCAACAAACTCTCGCGTTTGTAAGAGATCGCACTCTGCAGCCGCGCATACAACGGAAAGCCCTCGCGCGCCAGCCGGATCGCGGGCCCGAGACTCACCTTCAATGGCAGCTTGCCGAATTTTCGTGCGAGATAGTCGAACGCCGCGGGCTCGCCGGGTATGCCGGCCGCCAAGGGTCCCGCCGTCGACGCGTGCGCAATGGGGTTACCCGAGGCATCCAGATACATGTCACGGGTCGACGCCCCGGGCGCCTTTTCACGGGCATCCAGCATGGTCTCTACGCCGTCGGCCTCGCGATGCAGCAGGTAGAATCCGCCGCCGCCCAAGCCTGAGCTCGTGGGCTCGACCACAGCGAGCGCGGCGGACACGGCCACCGTGGCGTCGAATGCATTGCCGCCGCGCGCGAGAATCTCCTGCCCGGCTTGGCTTGCCAACGGATACGCGCTTGCGATCGCGCCCTTGTGCCCCGAGCGGCCCGTTTGATCGCTGTACGATGGCGGCGCCCAAAAAAGCAGCGCAACGAGGCACGGTGCGAAGAACGCGGCGGAGCGGATCAAAGCTTGCGATGCCGCTTCAATTCGACTTCCACCAGCGGATGAACGAACTCGGATACGTTGCCGCCGAGAACCGCGATCTCTCGGACCAGGGTCGAGGAAATGAAAGTGTATTGCTCTTGCGGCGTCATAAAGACCGATTCAATTTCCGGTGACAGGTGCCGGCTCATATTAGCCAACTGGAACTCGAATTCGAAGTCCGAGACCGCACGCAGGCCGCGCACGATGACCGACAGGCCGTTCTGTCTCGCAAAATCGACCGTGAGTCCCACATAGCCGCGCACGTCCACGTTGTGGACATCCTCGAGCACGCGCCGCGCCATGTCCACGCGTTGCTCGAGGGAGAACATCGGCGCCTTGTTGGGGTTGGCGGCGATGGCCACCACCACCTTGTCGAAAATGCTGGCGGCACGGCGCACCAGGTCACGGTGGCCGTTGGTGATCGGATCGAAGGTCCCCGGGTAGACGGCGGTTCTTTTATTCATGGTGAATCTCGACGTTTGCGCGCGCCAGATGATACCCCACCTCGCCCGCGGACTTCGATTTGACCAGCTCCCAATGGGGCGGAATCGTGGGTGGGCCGGCGGAGCGCGCGCTCTCGAGGTAAATCCAGCCGCCGCTTGCGATCCACCCGCCGGCATCGATGAGCCGGACATATTCCGGCAGCGCGTCGAGCCCGAACGGCGGGTCGAGGAATATCACGTCGAAAGGTTCCGGGGGAGCATTCCCGGCGGCTTCCCCGGGCGCGGCGAGAAAACGCTCCGCGGATGTTTGCAGAATGCGGCCGCCCGAGCTGCCCGGCGCGCCGCCGTGAAACCGCTTCAACTGCTCGGCGAGCATCTGCGCCGGCGCGAATGCCGGCTCCACGAACACCACTTCGCGGGCGCCGCGCGACAGCGCTTCGAGCCCGAGGGCTCCCGACCCGGCGAACAAGTCGAGGCAGCGCGTGCCGGCGATCGAATGCTGCAGCCAGTTGAACAGCGTCTCCCGCACGCGATCGGGCGTCGGCCGAAGGCCCGGCGAATCCGGAAAATGCACCCGCCGTCCGCGCCACGAGCCGCCGATGATGCGCACCGAGTTGAGCGCTGATGGGCGGGGTTTGTCGAGTTTGCGGGGCTTCACGATCGCATCATACCCCCGCGCGGCGCCCCGCTCCGGCTCGCCGCCCGGGGTCCTCTGTTAAGCTTAGGTATCTATGACGAACGAAGCCGAAAAGCCCGGCGCCCGCGGCTTTTTCAAGCGACTGCGCGCCAAATTGAACGTGGGCCCGGCGTGGCTCACCACGGATATCAAGGATCTGTTGCCCATCGGGCGCAAGATCGACGCCGACATACTGGATGAGCTGGAGACGCGCCTCATCACCGCCGACGTGGGCATGGAGGCGACCACCCGCATCCTGGAGGATCTGCGCCGCCGCGTCGCGCGCAAGGAATTGGGCGACGTGGAGGCATTGCTCGGCGCATTGAGCTCGGCGATGCTCGAGATCTTGAAGCCGGTCGAGCGGCCGCTCGCCATCGATCCCGCCATCAAACCCTACGTGATCCTGGTGGTCGGCATCAACGGGGCGGGCAAGACCACCACCATCGGCAAATTGGCGCACCGGCTGCTGGCCGAGGGCCGCACGGTGATGCTGGCCGCCGGAGATACCTTTCGCGCGGCCGCCAAGGAACAGCTCACGATCTGGGCCGAGCGAAATCGCGTGCCCATCATCGCGCAGCATTCCGGAGCCGAACCCGCGGCGGTGATCTTCGATGGCCTGCAAGCGGCGCGCGCCCGGCATATCGACGTGCTGATCGCCGATACCGCCGGGCGGCTCCACACCCAGACTCATCTGATGGACGAGCTGAAGAAGGTGAAGCGGGTTCTGGCGCGTCTCGATCCGGGAGCCCCGCACGAAGTGTTGCTGGTCTTGGACGGCACCATCGGACAAAACGCGGTCGCGCAAGCGACCGAATTCCACAAGGGCCTCGGCGTCACCGGGCTCGTGGTCACGAAGCTCGACGGCACCGCCAAAGGCGGCGTCGTGCTGGCGATTGCGCAGAAGCTCGGCATTCCCATCCGCTTCGTCGGGATCGGCGAGGAGACCGAGGATTTCGGTGTGTTCAACGCCGCGGAATTCGTCGCGGCGCTGTTGAGGACCGAATGATCCGCTTCGATCAGGTATTCAAGCGTTACCCCAACGGCCGGGATGCCCTGGCCGGCGTGTCGTTCAACATCAAGGCGGGCGAGTTCGCGTTTCTCACCGGACACTCCGGTGCCGGCAAGAGCAGCATCCTCAAGCTCATCGCGCTCATCGAACGCCCGTCGCGCGGGCAGGTGTTCATCAACAACCAGAACACCTCCACGGTAAAGGGCCGCGGCATCCCCAAATTCCGTCAGCTCATCGGCGTGGTGTTCCAGGATCACAAGCTTCTGCACGACCGTCCCGTTGCGGAAAATGTCGCGCTGCCGTTGATCGTGGCGGGGGTGCCCCGGCGCGAGATCGACAAGCGCATGCGCGCCGCCCTCGACCAGGTGGGCCTGCTCAACAAGGAGAAGAGCCGTCCGCTCGAGCTCTCGACGGGCGAGCAGCAGCGGGTTGGCATCGCTCGCGCCATCGTGGCGAAGCCGATGCTGCTGATCGCGGATGAGCCGACGGGGAACCTCGATCCGGAGCTCGCACTCGAGATCATGCAGCTCTTCAAACGCCTGAACGATGTCGGCGTGACCGTGGTGATCGCAACCCACGACATCCAGCTGATCGACCAATTCACCGCGCAGCGAATCGTGCTCGCCGAAGGGCGGGTGGTATGAAGGCCGCTCTCGAAGCGTGGCTCGCCCGGCATGCGCAGACCCTGCTCGGATCGCTCGGCCGCATCGTCCGGCATCCGCTCGCAACCGCCATGACCGTTGCCGTCATCGCCGTCGCGCTGGCACTGCCGCTGTTCTTCGGCGTGCTTCTGCAGAACACCCGGAGCGCCACCGCCAACTGGAACCAGGCGTTCGAGCTCTCGGTCTACATGACGCAGAAGGCTGGTGCGGAGCGGGCGGACGCCCTTGCGAAGCAGCTGCGGGCGCGCCCCGACGTGGCCGCGGTCCGCGTCATCCCGGCGGATCAGGCGCTTGCCGAATTCCGCAATACCTCGGGATTCGGCAAGGCTCTCGATGCCCTCGATGGCAACCCGCTGCCCAACACTCTGATCGTGACGCCTACGCTCGCAGCGAGCACACCCGAGGCGACGGTGGCTCTCAAGACCAGCATCGAGGCCGCCGCCGACGTGGACGCGGTGCAATTGGATACCGAATGGGTGCAGCGCCTGAACGCGATGCTCGACGTCATGCGGCGGGTTCTTTGGCTGACCAGCGGACTGCTCGGCTTGAGCGTCGTGCTGGTGGTCGGCAACACCATCCGGCTCGATATATTGAACCGGCGCGATGAAATAGAGGTCATGAAGTTGGTGGGTGCCACCGATGGATTTGCGCGCAGGCCGTTTCTCTACAGCGGCGTTTGGTATGGGCTCGGGGGCGGAATCGGCGCCGTGGCGGTCGTGGCGATCGCGGTCGCCGTGCTGTCGCGCCCCCTCAGCCATCTCGCGGCTTTGTACGGCAGCCAGTTTGAACTGAGGGGCTTGAGATTTGGATCGGTCATTCGCATCTTAGGGTTATCGATTGGCTTGGGCTGGTTGGGCTCTTGGATTGCGGCAACGCGTCATATCCGTGCAGTGGAGCCCTAAGCCATTGATCTATCAACGTTTCTAGACCAGAACTTTTGGGGTCGTTAGCACTCTAACGTTGGGAGTGCTATTATTGATGCCTAGTTGGGAGACGTGTATGAGTTCGAGTTCAGCCTTAGTCGCTAAAAAAACCGGATTGGTGTTCTTAGGCCCCGTGGGGAGCCTGGATGGATACATCGACCGCGTGTCGCAGATTCCCGTGCTGTCCAAGGAAGACGAGGTGGCGCTGGCCTCCCGCTTTCGGAGCGAGGGCGATCTGGACGCCGCGCGGCAACTGGTGCTGTCGCACCTGCGGTTCGTCGTGCACATCGCGCGGGGCTATCTCGGCTACGGGCTGCCGATGGGCGACCTCGTGCAGGAAGGCAATGTCGGCTTGATGAAGGCCGTGAAGCGCTTCGATCCGACGGTCGGCGTGCGGCTGGTGTCCTTCGCCGTGCATTGGATCCGTGCCGAAATCCATGAATACGTGCTGCGCAACTGGCGGCTCGTCAAGGTCGCGACCACCAAATCCCAGCGCAAGCTGTTCTTCAATCTGCGCCGCATGAAGAAGAACCTGGCTTGGCTGTCGGAGGAGGAGACTCGGGCCGTTGCGAAGGATCTCGGCGTCGATGTGAGCGATGTGCGCGAGATGGAGCAGCGGCTCTCCGCGCGCGATATGTCCTTCGATCCGACGCCGGAGTCTGATGAGGAGGAAGCCTATTCCCCCGCCATGTACCTGCCGGCGAGCAATGCCGACCCTGCCATCGAGGTCGAGCGCGAGGAGTGGGAAGAAGATTCCGCCGATCGTCTGAGCGTGGCCATCGAGAAACTCGACGAGCGCAGCCGGAATATCCTGAAGCGGCGCTGGATGACCGACGACAAGGCGACGCTCCACGAGCTCGCCGACGAGTACGGCATCTCTGCGGAACGCGTGCGTCAAGTGGAGAGCAATGCCATCAGCAAGTTGAAGGGGTTGATGGCGGCGGCTTAGCGGCGGCTATTTAGCGGCGCCAAGCCAGGTTCGCCCGCCACCGCTGCACGGAACGCATGTGCATGGAGTTCCGCCGTCCTGGCGGGGCTCGAGGCATATCCCCCGCCCAGCACGATCACGAATGGAATCCCCCGCGAATTGATCTCGTCGATGACTCGGCAGTCGCGGCGGCGGATTCCATCCTCGCTGACCGCGAGCTTTCCGAAGCGGTCGCCGACCGCGATATCCACGCCAGCCAGATAAAAGACGATGTCGGGCCGTAACGCCCCGAACGGGCCAGGTCCGTCGAGCACCTCCGGCAAATGCCGATCGAGTGCCTCGATATACGCTCCATCATCCGTGCCGTCCGCCAAGGGCACGTCCACCGTGGAGCGCATCTTCGCGAGCGGATAGTTGCGCTCGCCGTGCATGGAAAATGTAACCACTTCAGGCGACCCCTCGAAAATGGCCGCGGTACCGTTGCCCTGGTGAACATCGAGGTCGACGACGGCGGCGCGTTGAATTTTTCCCTCAGCACGCAGCTTGGTGATGGCGATCGCGACATCGTTGAGCACGCAAAAGCCCTCCGCGTGGTCCGGAAATGCGTGATGGGTGCCGCCGGCCAAGTTGCCTGCGATTCCTTCCTCCAGGGCAAGACGTGCCGCGAGCAGTGTTCCTCCGGCCGACAGCCGCGAGCGCTTCCAGAGGGCATCCGACCAAGGCATACCCAGCCGGCGTTGTTCGGCCACCGAGAGTGTCCCGCTCTCGAGCTTCGCCAGATACTCGCGCGTGTGCACGAGCGCCAAGTCGTCCAAGCCGAGCGGTTGCGGCGTGATGAGATCTTCCACCGCAACCAACCCTTCGCGTAACAGCCCTTCCTTGAGAAGCTGATACTTCGAAATAGGGAATGGGTGCCCCGCTGGCAGGGCGACGTGATACCCGGGGTGATAACAGCACTTCATGGCGAATAACCCGCCGACCAGCGTATCGGGCCCGAGCGGCCTCATCAAGCGAAGCTTTCAGCACCCGCTGAAGCGCTCGAGCTTCGCCATTACTTTCGACTTTGCGGCCTCCGCGCGATCGAGCCGTTCGCGCGCGGCATCGAGCAGTTCGGCATTCGCCGCGCGATCGGCTGCCAGCGCGTGGTATTCGGCGCGCGCGATGATGACTGCCTCATACCAGCGCTGCCATTCGAACTCCAAGGGATTCGCGTGCGCCTCGAGGGGCGACCGTTGTTCGAGCATGACTTTCTCCTCGGGAAAAAAAGGGGCCCCTTGCAGGGGCCGTACGCCGGTGGGGGGCGACGAATCGTTCGGGCTCATCAGGCAGCTTGTTCGATCGGAATTGCTGCCGGGATCTGCATCTGTCCCTTGAGCTTCGGCCAGTCGATCAAGCGCAACTGGCCGTTCATATCTTCGACCAGCGACGTGCAGCTCTCGACCCAATCGCCGTCGTTGCAATAGAGCACCCCGTGTATGTCGCGCATCTCTGCTCGATGGATGTGTCCGCAGACAACGGTATCGACGCCGCGTTTGCGCGCGGCCTGGGCGACCGACTCCTCAAAACTGCCAATGTATTGCACCGCGCTCTTTGTTTTGTTCTTCAGGTATGCCGACAGCGACCAGTGCGGCAAATCGAACAGCCGGCGCACCCGATTGATGTAGGGGTTTGCTGCGAGCAGCACGTCGTATATGTTGCTTCCCAATCTGGCAAGCCACGGGCTGCATTTGACGATGCTATCGAATTCGTCGCCATGCAGAATCAACATGCGTCGCCCCCCCGCGCCCTCATATACGTACTCACGGTGAATCTCGAGATTACCGAAAACCGCACCGTCGAATTCGCGGAAGACCTCGTCGTGATTGCCGGGCACGAAGATCACCTTGGTGCCCCGCTTGGCCTTGCCCAGAATGGTCCGTACGACGTTGATGTGCGATTGCGGCCAGAACATGGTTTTCTTCATGCTCCACACGTCGACGATATCGCCGACCAAAAAGAGGTAATCCATTTCCACGTGATGCAGGAAGTCGAGGAGCAACTCGGCGCTGCAGCCTTTGTATCCCAGATGAATGTCCGAAATGAAAACCGATCGCAATTTGAGCGGCAACGCCGCGTGACGCTCCATCATATGACCACCTCCGAAGTACCCGTTGCTTCGGGGGCTCAGAATCAACGCCGTCCGTGACTTCTGCGTGACCGACGGAAGAAGGTTTTTTGACAGTCGGCTCATCACCTGGAAGATGGGCGCATGAAGCAATAGCCGAAGCCGCGGATGGTCTGAATGTAAGCCCCGTAACCTCGCTCACCCAATGTTTTTCTCAGCCGCTGGACGTTGACATCGACGGTTCGCTGATCGACCTCCCTATCGCCGCCCCAGACTTGCGCGAGAAGTTGAGTCCGGTTGAAGGTCCGTCCTGGATGCGCCATCAAGAACTCCAGCAACCGATATTCCGTACCGCGCAGGCGCACTGACCTTCCCCGCGCGAGCACCCGGCTGGCGGAGACATCCAACACCAGTTCGTCGAAAGCAAGTCCGCGCGACGCCGGCTCGCGCGCGCGGGTACGCAACACGGCGCATACCCGGGCGATCGCTTCTCGCAGCGAGAACGGCTTGGCAATGTAATCGTCCGCTCCGAGAGAGAGTCCTCGAACCACATCGTGCTCCGCCGACAGTGACGACACGATGATCAAGCGCACGGTCTCCGGGGCGCGTACGCGTAGAACATCCCGGATGAATTCCAGTGCAGGACCGGTACCCTGGTCCCAATCGACGATCGCCAGGTGAGGAGGGCTTTCCTGTAGTGCCATGACCGCCATCGTTTCCTCGGCGGCGGTACGCACGGCGAAGCCGGCGCCGCGCAGCCCTTGACGGAGCAGTTCCACGGAGACCACGTCACGGTCAACGATCAGTATCCGCTTGGCCGTGTCGAGGGAATCCATAGATGCCCCCGAATTACACACGTGCCGCGTTACAGTTTGTTGACCGCTCCATGACTCACCGTGCGTGCCGCCGCGCGCACCGACACGTAGGCATACGCGCGCAGAGGCGCGGGCCGCGGGGTCGGCTGAGGAACCTGCGAGCCCGCATCATCGACGGCGTTCCATGCCGCGAGCAACAGTCCGAGCGCCAGCCAGTTGAGCGAGGCCTCGCGGCGCTGGGTCCAGAGTGCGGGCGGCATCCCGAATGATGGGTTCTCTGATCGCATGGTCGGCTCCTCGTTGTCCTTCGATGGGATCGAGAATGGCCGGCAACTCTTGCGGTCCTCGAGCGAATTCGGGCTTGGCGCGGGCCAATTCTGACCAATTGTGGCGCGAGCCCGTTTGCGACCGCCGCCACACGTGAAAACGGCCGTCATCGGCTATGATCGCTGCGGTGAAGAAGAACATTGCCATCGTCGAGGATGAGCCGGCCCTTCGGGAGAATTACGCGGCGGCGCTCGCACGGCACGGCTACCAGGTGAAGACTTACGCCAACCGCAAGGGCGCCATGCAGGCTTTCGGGATCCGGTTGCCGGATCTCGCCATCATCGACATCTCGCTGGAGGACGAGGCCGAGGGTGGTTTCGACCTGTGCCGCGACCTGCGCAACCTCTCGTCGGAGCTGCCCATCATTTTCCTGACGGCGAGGGACAGCGAGCTCGATGCGGTATCGGGACTGCGGTTGGGAGCCGACGACTTTTTGACCAAGGACGTGAGCCTGCCCCATCTGGCCGCCCGGGTCGCCGCACTGTTCAGGCGCATCGACGCCCTGCGCCAGCCGGGAGGCGGCGCCGAGGCCGTACGGCGCGGCGCCCTGATGATCGACGCCGACAAGATGCAGACCACCTGGAACGGTGCGCCCGTGACGTTGAGTCTCACGGAGTTCTGGATCGTGCACGCGCTCGCGAAGAATCCCGGGCACGTCAAGAACCGGCAGCAGCTCATGGACGCGGCGAACGTGGTGCTGGACGACAACACCATCACCTCCCACATCAAACGGCTGCGCCGCAAATTCATCGAGGTCGATCCGGCCTTCGATGCCATCCAGACGGTCTACGGCATGGGCTACCGCTGGGTCGAGTGAGCATCCGCTTACAACTGCTGATCGTCGCATTGACCACCTTGATCCTGCCGTGGGCGGGCTGCCAGTACGCTCGTGAGCTGGAGAGCGCGATGCGGATGGCGCAGGAGGGTGCGCTGGAGGCGAGCGCGGACACGATCGCCCATGCGCTCGCCGCGGAACCGCTGCGGGTGTTTCGCGACGCCGACGACGCCGAGCCGTTCGCAGAGCAGGCGGGGGACCTGTACGTGTACCCGTTGCACGTCCAGCCGCTGCTCGACGGTTATCGGGAGGACTGGGATATCGCGGCGGATCCAACGGCGCTGCCGAGCGCGGGGGGATCGGAGGCAAGGCTGCTGCTCGCCAGCACCGAACGGTATCTTTTCGTGTACCTCGAGGTCTACGATCCGCATCTGGTCGCGCAACCTGCCGACCCCCAATCGCTGCGCGACCGGTTCGACCGCGTGGACCTCACGCTCGAGCGCGAGGACGGATCTATCGATACTTATTTCTTCGCCTCGAGCGCCCAGGGGCTCATTCAGGCGCAGAGGTCGGTCAAGGGGGACGACGGCATCGAGCGCGCCGCGACGGAACCGCGGATCCAGGCATTCTGGCTGGAGGCTGCACACGGCTATCATCTGGAGGCGCGGGTGCCCTTGAGCCTGGTCGGTCCCCGGCTCTGGCTGGAGGCGCGGGACGGTGAGGGCAAGATGTCGGGGTTCAAGGTGACGGACTCGCCGCACGGCGGCCGCCTGTTCATGTCGACTCCCGGGCTCGGCGACATGCTCGCGGTGTTCATTCGTTCCGGCACGCGCGCGACCGTGGTCGATGCCAATGGCTTGAAACTCGGCGTCGCAGGAAAACTCCAGCCGACCGCCGGCGATGACGACGATGCCGACCAGGATGGCACGTGGTACCGACGTTTCGTCTCCGTCGATACCTCCTCATGGCCGTTGATGGCGTCCGCTCCCGATCGTGTCACTGGAAAGAGCGTCGCCGCCGCGCTCGCCGGACATCCGGCGGCGGAATGGCTGCGCTCAGGGGCGAACCAGGAACTGGTGTTGACGGCGGCGGCGCCGATAAAAATAGGCAAAGAGATACGCGGTGCCGTGGTCCTGGACCAGGCGGGCGATCAGCTCCTGGCGCCGCGCGATCGGGCGCTGACTCATCTCTTCAACCTCACCCTGCTCGCCACCGCGCTCGCCGCCCTGTTCGCCTTCAGCGTGGCCACCGTCATCAGCTTGCGGATCGGGCGGCTGCGCACGGCCGCGGATTCCGCCGTCGGCAATGATGGCAGCATCCGCCTGCAGATGCCGGAGTCGGAGCGGTCCGACGAGATCGGCGCGCTCGCCCGCGGCTTCGAGCGCGTGCTGGCGCGTCTCAACGAGCACACGCAATATCTGCGCACGCTCGGCGGCAAGCTCGCGCACGAGCTGCGCACGCCGCTCACCATCGTGCGCTCCTCACTCGACAACCTGGAATCCGAAGGCTTGCGTGCCGATCAGCGCGGCTTCGTGATCCGCGCCCGCGAGGGCGTGTCGCGCCTGCAATCGATCTTGAGCGCGCTCGGTGCAGCCGCGCGGGTGGAAGAAAGCATCAAGCAGGCAGAGCGGGTGAACTTCGATTTGTGCGAGCTGCTTCGGGCAGCCGTTGCCGGCTATCGCGACGCCTTCCCCGCCTCGCGGTTCGAGCTCGACACGCCCCCGGACGGCTGCCCGATTCTGGGGGCGCCCGACCTGATCGCCCAGATGCTGGACAAGCTGATCGAGAATGCGGTGGACTTCTGCCCCCCGTCCGGTCTGATCACGGTGCGCCTCGCGAGGTCGGGCAGCAATTACGAGCTCAGCGTCGCGAACGACGGGCCGCCGATTCCGCAAGCCATGCTGCCCCGCCTATTTGAATCTTTGTTCGAGCATCGCGAGGGCCACGGCGACCGGCCGCATTTCGGCCTCGGTCTTTACATCGTGCGGCTCATCGCGGAGTTCCACGGCGGTGCCGCGTTTGCGGCCAACCAGGCGGATGGCGGCGGGGCGGCCTTCACCGTGAAACTGCCGATGATATGACCATCCTTCTACCGGAGCTCCTTGCGTACCACGAGCTTCAATCCGGACCAAATATCGGTGACCGCGCACACTTTGACATCGACGAAACCCAGGGGCAACGCAACCTCGCGAATGGTGTGCTCGGTAACCGTCGTGGATATTTTCGAGGCCTTCTTGGGCCAGGATACCCACACCGTCGCGTCCGCAGCGAGCTGCTTGCGCAAGGCTCGAAGAGTGGTGGCGAGTCGCTCGCATTCGGTTTCAAAGACATGCACCAAAATCGTTGCATCGCTGATGGCGGGCTCAAACCTGACGGCCGCCGGTAATGGTTTCAAGAGTGCGCGGTAGCCGCGCGGCGCGTTGATGATGTGAATGGCGCTACCTTCCTTGATCCCCAGTTTCTTCACCAGCGGCGTGCCCGAGTACCCGGCCATGGCGTGCTCCCCCTTGTGCCCGGCCGGATTATTGCAGGCTGAAGCTCGCCGTCCCCTCGTGCGCCAGCAGCCAGCGCTTGCGCTCGAGGCCGCCGCCGTATCCCGTGAGCGAGCCGTCGGCGCCGATGACGCGGTGGCAGGGCACGAGAATCGGGATGGGATTGCGGCCGTTCGCGAGGCCCACCGCACGTGAAGCATTCGGGTTGCCGATGCGTTTCGCGAGTTCGCCGTAGCTCAACGTTTCGCCATAGCGGATGGCCTCGAGATGTTTCCAGACCAGGCGTTGGAATTCCGTGCCCGCGAGGCGCATCGGCAGATCGAATTCGCGCCGCTTGCCGCCGAAGTATTCCTCGAGCTGGCGCGCGGTCGCCGGCAGCGTTCCGGCATCGGCATCGCAGGCCCAATCCTTGATGTCGGGTGCGGGACCGTCCGGCAGATGCATGTAGATGCCCGTGAGGGCTTCGCCGTCGGTCGACAAGAGGAGCCGCCCGATCGGGCTCTCGACGTACGTATAGCTGTTCATGGATGGACCCCCAATGTGCGCCAAAGATAGTGAGTGGCATAAGCCCGCCACGGCCGCCAGGCCTCTGCGCGCGCGAGCAATTCCTTGCGTCCCGTCCCGGCGGCGCGGAGCAGCATGAGATCGCCGTCGGGGAAGGCGTCCGGCCAGTGCAGCGCACGCATCGCGATGTACTGCGCCGTCCACGGACCGATGCCGGGCAGCTCGATGAGGCGGCCGATCTGCTCCTCGACGTTTGCCGCGTAGGCGAGCACGACGCGACGCTCCGTCACCGCACGCGCAAGCGCCATCAGGCATCGCGCGCGGCTGCCGATGACGCCGAGCGCTCCAATCTCGTGTTCGGCCACGGCGCGCATGCGATCCGCGGTCGGGGCGAGCCGCCCGAGCTCGGGCCAAGGCGTCTCGACGGGCTCGCCGAACGCGGCCGCCCACCGTCCCGCCATGGTGGTCGCCGCCTTCACCGACACCTGCTGACCGAGGACGGCGCGCACCGCGAGCTCGAAGCCGTCGAACGCCCCCGGCACGCGCAAGCCCGGCAGGCGCTTCACCGCGGGCGCGAGCAGCGGGTCCTGCGACAGCAGCGCAGCCACCGCATCGGGTGCGGCGCCGAGATCGAACAGATGCTTCACCCGCACGATCACCGCGCCGATCACCGGCGCGAGTGCGGGCGACAGCTCGACCTCGAGCGCGAGACCGCTCTTCGCGAGCGACACGCCGATCCAGCCGCGAGCATCGCCGATCGCCACGGTGCGGCGATAATGCGTGGCATCCACCGCTTCGACACCGGGAACCGCCCGCAGCTTCAGGTAGGCGAGCATGTCCTCCCACGCCAGCGGCGGCCGGAAGTCGAGCTGACAGGTCAGCCCGCGCGTGGCATGAGCCGTATGCCGCAGGCTCCGCGGGTTCAATCCGTAGCGCGATTTGAACAGCGCGTTGAAGCGGCGCACGCTCCCGAAGCCCGAGGCAAACGCGATGTCGGTCAGTTTCAGCGAGGTCTCGCCGAGCAGCCGTTTGGCGAGCAGTAGTTTCTGTGTCTGCGCGAGCTCGACGGGCGAGACGCCGAGCTCAGCCTCGGTGACGCGGCGCAGATGACGATCGGTGACGCCGAGAGAAGCGGCAAGATCGGCCACCCGGCCGTTCGCCACCGCATGTTCCTCGATGCCGGCGATGGCCGCCCCGACTAGACGGCTCGCCGCATCGACGCTCGCGAGTCCGGGAGCACGCTCCGGCCGGCAGCGCAAACAGGGACGGTACCCGGCCCCTTCCGCCGCCGCCGCGCTCGAATAAAAACGCATGTTCTCGCGCTTTGGGGGACGCACCGGGCAGATCGGCCGGCAGTAGATGCCGGTGGAGGCCACGGCGGTGAAAAAGCGCCCGTCAAATCGCCGGTCACGGGAGCGGACGGCGCGGTAGCAAGCTTCTGAATCCAACAACATGGCGCCAGAGTAGCCAAGCGCAGCGGCCAATACTCGCCATTTTCGGACATGGATATGCGGACGGTTGCGGCGGCATCACGCGCCGATCTCATGAACAGCCCGTGTCATCGATTTTTCACGCGAGCCAAGTAGCCTCGAGTCTCGGCCCGCGCCTGTTGCGCCGGTCTCGGTTGCGACTCAATCAGGAGCTTTACAAATGAAAATCAACTGTCGATTCAATGGGGTGCTTGCGGGATTGGCCGCCGGCGCGTTGGCCAGCGGCGCGCTTGCCGCCGAAGGGCCCGTCCCGCACGGCGTCGCGCATCTCGATCACGTTTTTCTGGTCATGATGGAAAACCACGCCTACGGCCAGGTCATCGGCAACCCGAACATGCCGTTCTTCAATCGGTTTGCGAACACCGCCAATCTGGCCACCAACTATTTTGCCGTGGGTCATCCGAGTCTGACCAATTACTTGGAGATCGTCGGAGGCTCGAACTTCGGTATCCGGGATGACAATTCGCCGAATTGGCACAGCACGAGTTGCGCCACCAACTTGACCAACGGGTCGGTTTCGTTGGAGTCCGTGTCCACGCCGATCTGCCCGATCGAGGGAACCGGGACGGATGCCGCGACCCCGGCTCTCGATTGCACCAATGAACCGAGCCCGCCGGGCAATCCGACCACCGGTGCAGGTTGTGACATCGATGTCGATGGAAAAGTCTCCTTTGCCGCGGTGTCGAACACCACGGGCAAGACCATCGCCGATCAGCTGCTCGAATACGGCTTGAGCTGGAAGGCCTACGAGGAGTCGCTCCCGCCGTCGGGCGCCGACGGGGTGAACACCGCCGATGGGTTGTTCTCCAATCTCACCTTGATTGCCAATGCGCCGGTCCCGCCGGCGACCGCATCGACCACCAGCAATTTCACCATCCCGGTGTTGGGCGGCGACGAGACGGGGACGGTGAACGGCACCGTGCAGGGGCTCTACGCCGCAAAGCACAATCCGTTTGCCTACTTTGCGAGCGTGGAGGGAGGCACGGACAGCCGCAACAGCCTGAAGAATGTGGTTGGATTCGGCGGTGGCACCGGTCTGTACGAGGATCTTGCCAAGGGTGAGCTGCCGAACCTGGTCTACATCGTTCCCAACCAGTGTCACGACCAGCACGGTAGAAGTGGCGCGACGGCGGGCCCCGAATGCGACTACGATCCGAACGACAATGGCACGCTTGTCGGCCTCAACCCGGCTCTCATGTACGAGGGCGATCAGACTCTCGAACGTCTGGTCACGGCGATCAAGAGTTCGCCCGCCTGGAAGCGCGGCAACAATGCCTTGGTCATCGTCTGGGACGAAAATGACTACAGCGTCAACCCGACGACCAACAAGGTCGCGCTGGTGGTCGATACCAATGAGCAGGATGGGTACGGGATCAAGAGCGACAAGTTCTACACTCATTTCTCATTGTTGAAGACGCTGGAAGCGAGCTTCGGGCTGCCGTGCCTCAATCACGCTTGCGATGCGAGCGCGGAGATTATGGCGGATCTTTTCCACCGGCATTGAGCATATTCGGCAAGTTGGAATCCCCGGCGCCCCCAGCCGGGGATTCTTTACGCAAGGACGAGAATCCCGCGCGGGGGCGGCTATGGTCCGTTTGCCGCGGGTCGCTGCGGCGCCACAGCAGGCCCGTCCGGCGACCCGACACGGGGGGCGACGGCGCGTGGAGTCTGACCGGCCGCCGCTTGCTCCGCGAAAGCCTTGAACTTGTCCGCGTCCAGGTAATTGTTCAAATCTTTCATCTTCGCCGCCACGATGGGGTTGCCGAACAATTCGGCCGCCATCGCCTGTCCATAGAATTGATAGCTGTAAAACACCGCTTCCATGCCTTCATAGTGAATTGCTTGCTGAGTCTCCGATCGGCATGACTGCAGGAGCAGCCGCTGGATCAGCGCACCGCTCGCTTTGACCGTGGCCTCCATCTGCCGCGGAGGAATATTCGCCATGGATGACACGTCCGGGTGCTGCGCCATGGCACTGAACAGGAATTTGACGAACTCCGCGCGATCGGCCGGGGTCGACGTCCTCACCATGCATTTGGCCAGATCGTCCGCATAGGGGCCAGCGCCGGAAGGTGCCGACGCGGCCAATCCGGCGGTCAGAAACGCGGTGCAGGCAAGACGAGGGAGTCGCGGCATCAGCGTCATCGGAGAATTGTAGCCGCTCTGCCGGGCCGCCTGCGTGATGCGGTTTCAATTTAGAACTTCGGGCTCGTCAATATGTAGTAAAGGCCGCCGGCAATCAGGATCGTGATCGGCAGCGTCAGCACCCAGGCGATGGCGATGCGCGAAATCATGCCGTAGCGAAGCCCCGCCCCGGAGGCCACCATGGTGCCGCCGATGCCCGAGGTGACGATGTGCGTGGTGCTCACCGGCAGGCCGGTAAATCCCGCCGTGCCAATCAAGAGCGCCGAGACCACTTCCGCGGAGGCACCTTGCGCCGGGGTGAGGTGGACGTTCCCAAGCCGCTCTCCGAGGGTGGTCACGATGCGCCGGTAGCCGATCATGGTGCCGACCCCGAGACACACCGCCGACAGGACCCGCACCCACCAGGGCGCATATTCGACGTAGCTGCCGAGCTGCTTCGACAGCGTCTGCGCCTGTTTCTTCTCCACGGGCTCGATGCCCTTCGCGTCTTCGGCATGCTTGAGTTGCGAGACGACCCGATACACCTCGTCGCGCACGCCGGATTTTTGCTGCGCCTCGGGCGTCGTGCGGGGAGTCAACGGGCGCGGCGCCGGGGGGCCGGCCTCCTCAGGCGACTCTGCGTCCACGCGCTGCTCGATCGAGTGCGCCGCCTCGAGCGCCGTCTGCTTCTCGTCGTCGCCGTACTTGACGATCAAAGGCTCCGCCTGGCGCAGGATCGCCGGCAAATCGCCCATCGCGCGGCCCGCGTGGGGATTGAGCGCGTAGGTCGCCGGAAACAGACCGATAATGGTCAGCATGATGAGTCCGATGCTCTTCTGGCCATCGTTCGTGCCGTGCGCGAAACTCACGCCACTGCACGTCAGGATCAATATGCCCCGCATCCACCAGATGGGCGGCTTGTCCCCTGCCGGCCGGTAGAGATGCTCATCGTGCAGCGTCTTGCGGCAGAGGAAGTAAAGCGCCCCAGCCAGCACGAACCCCAGAATGGGCGAAATCGCCAACGCCTCGAGCACCTTCCAGAGTTGCGGCCAGTGCACGCCCTCGCTCAAGCTGCGCGAGCGCGCGAACACATTGCCGATGGCTACGCCGATCAACGACCCGATGAGGCAGTGCGAGCTCGAGTTCGGCAGCCCGAGCCACCAGGTGCCGATGTTCCAGAACAGCGCGGCGGAGAACACCGCTACGAGCATTGCCACGGCCGGGCCGCCGTCCGGCGGCGACAGAGCCTCCGCGGGTATGAGCTCGACCAGCGCGTACGCGACCGCGATGCCGCCGATCAGTACGCCGAGAAAGTTCAACAAGCCCGACAGCACCACCGCCGGGCCGGGCGATAGCGACTTCGTATAGATCACCGTGGCCACTGCGTTCGCGGCGTCGTGGAATCCGTTGGTGGCCTCGAACAGGATCACCATCACCAGCGCGAAGATCAGCAGTCCGACGGCGAGCGCCGAGGCGGGGTCGAGATGATTGAGCATGCATCCTCCGAACGTCGCGGCGCGCGGCGCAGGCTCTACGATCGCAGACGAACATGACGCCCACATCTCGTAGCCTGTAGGCGGAGCGCTCTATTGCTTGTCGGCTTTGCGCACCCCGAGAAAGCGCAGGATGCCCTGCGCCGCCTCGCGTCCCTCGAACACGGCGGTCACCACGAGGTCCGAGCCGCGCACCATATCGCCGCCCGCGAACACCTTCGGATTGGTGGTCTGAAATTTGACGGGCGACAGGCCTGAGACCCGCACACGCCCGTTCGGGTGCAGACCGATCCGCTGGCCTTCGAACCAGTCCGCAGGGCTCGGCAGGAAACCGAACGCGACGATGACGGCGTCCGCGGCGATCGTCTCCTCGGTGCCGGGAACGACCTCGGCGATGCGGCGGCCGCGCGGACCCGGGGGGCCCAGCCGGGTCTCGACCAGCTTCACGCCCTCGACGCGGTCGGTGCCGACGATCTCGACCGGCTGACGGTTGAAGAGGAAGGTGACTCCCTCCTCCTTGCTGTTCTTGTAATCGCGCCGCGAGCCGGGCATGTTGTCCTCGTCGCGCCGATAAGTGCAGGTGACGCTGCTCGCGCCC
Organism: Steroidobacteraceae bacterium; assembly: GCA_050012215.1. Classification (GTDB taxonomy): domain Bacteria; phylum Pseudomonadota; class Gammaproteobacteria; order Steroidobacterales; family Steroidobacteraceae; genus Bog-1198. The sequence goes on along the minus strand of JBEKHO010000002.1, from coordinate 216,344 downwards.
TGCCGGACCGCGGTGCGGTTGCAATCCATGCCGGTATCGCCGCCGCCGAGCACGACCACTTCCTTGCCGCGCATGTCGATGAAGCCCGTTCCATCCTCGGAGGCGAGGCCGAGCTCGCGGTTGATGTTCGAGATGAGATAGGGCAGCGCTTCGTGCACGCCCGGCAGATCCTCGCCGGCAAAACCGCCCTTCACGTACTTGTACGTGCCCATGCCGAGAAACACGGCATCGAACTCCTGCGTCAGGCGCGCGAATGGAATGTCGCGCCCGATGTCGACGCCGAGCCTGAATTCGACGCCCATGCCCTGCATGATCTCGCGACGCTTCTCGACCACGTCCTTCTCGAGCTTGAACGGAGGGATGCCGAAGGTAAGGAGCCCGCCGATCTTCGAGTAGCGGTCGAACACCACCGGCGTCACGCCGTTGCGCACCAGCACGTCGGCACACGCGAGGCCCGCGGGACCGGCGCCGACGACGGCGACGCGCTTGCCCGTGCGCACCACGTGCGTCATGTCGGGCTTCCAGCCGCGCTTCAGCGCCTCGTCGGTGATGTACTTCTCGATCGAGCCGATGCTCACGGCGCCCATGCCCTCGTTGAGCGTGCAGGCGCCTTCGCAAAGCCTGTCCTGAGGACAGATGCGTCCGCAGACCTCGGGCAGCGAATTGGTTTGATGCGAGAGCTCGGCGGCCTCGAACAATTTGCCGGCGTTGACGAGCGCGAGCCAATTGGGGATGTAGTTGTGAACCGGGCACTTCCACTCGCAGAAGGGATTGCCGCAGCTGAGGCAGCGGCTCGCCTGCTCGCCGGCGGCCTGTTCGCTGTACTCGGAATAGATCTCGCGAAACTCGGCCATGCGCGCTTCCAGCGGAATCTTTTCCGGATCCCGGCGCGGAATATCCAGGAATTGCAGGTGATTGTCGGCCATGGCTGTTGCCCTCGCTCTCGCGCGGCTTATGCGGCGCGGCGCAGATTGACGAGGAGCGAGGCGATCGCGGCAGCCTTCGGCTTGACCACCCAGAAGCGCCCGATGTAGGTGCGGAAATCGTTCAAAAGCTGCGTGCCCCAGACGCTGCCGGTTGCCTCGACGTGCTGCTCGATGAGTCCGCGCAAATGCTGCACGTGAGTGCCCATGCCCTCCGGCGACACGCGATGGATGTCGATCAACTCGTGGTTGTAGCGGTCGACGAAATCGCGCTCCATGTCGAGCACGTAGGCGAATCCGCCGGTGAAACCCGCACCGAAGTTCACGCCCGTGCGTCCCAGCACGCAAACCACGCCGCCGGTCATGTACTCGCAGCAATGATCGCCCGTACCCTCGACCACGGCGAGTGCGCCGGAGTTGCGCACGGCGAAGCGCTCGCCGGCGGTTCCCGCGGCATACAGCTCACCCCCGGTGGCGCCGTAGAGACAGGTGTTCCCCATGATCACCGTATCGCGTGCCACGAAGCTCGAGGCGGCATGGGGCTTCAGCACGATCTTGCCGCCGGCCATGCCCTTGCCGACGTAATCGTTCGCCTCCCCCTCGAGGAACAGATGCAGCCCACCCGCATTCCACACGCCGAAGCTCTGGCCGGCGGAACCCTTGAGATTGACGATCAGAGGCGAGGCGCTCATGCCGGCATTGCCCCAACGCTTGGCGATTTCGCCGGACACACGCGCGCCAATGGAGCGATGGAAATTCCTGACTGAATAGGTGAATTCGCCGCCGGACTTGCTCTCGATCGCCTGCTGCATGTCCGCGACCATCTGCTCGCCGAGCACACCCTTGTCGAAGGGTGCATTGCGGCCGTCGGTGCAGTACTGCGGCTCGTCCGAGACCAGCGCCGAGTTCGCCAGCAGCGGCTTCAAGTCGAGCTTGCGCTGCTTGGAGGTTTCGCCCGGCAGGATCTCGAGGAATGCCGTGCTGCCGATGAGCTCGGCAATGCTGCGTACGCCGAGCGAGGCCAAGATCTCGCGGCATTCACGCGCCACGAAGCGGAAATAATTCATCACCATCTCGGGCAGCCCGATGAAATATTTGGCGCGCAAGATGTTGTGCTGCGTGGCGACGCCGGTGGCGCAATTGTTGAGGTGGCAGATGCGCAGGTACTTGCATCCGAGGGCGACCATCGGCGCCGTGCCGAAGCCGAAGCTCTCCGCGCCGATGATGGCCGCCTTGATCACATCGAGCCCGGTCTTCAAACCGCCATCGGTCTGCAGCCGCACGCGATGCCGGAGCGCGTTCGAGCGCAGCGTCTGATGCGTTTCGGCGAGCCCGAGCTCCCACGGCGTGCCGGCGTACTTGATCGAGGACAGCGGGCTTGCGCCCGTGCCGCCGTCGTAGCCGGAGACCGTGATCAGATCGGCGTAGGCCTTGGCGACGCCGGCCGCCACAGTACCGACGCCCGGCTCCGCCACCAGCTTCACCGACACCAGCGCCTGCGGATTGATCTGCTTCAGATCGAAGATCAGCTGCGCGAGGTCCTCGATGGAGTAGATGTCATGGTGCGGCGGCGGGGAGATCAGACCGACGCCGGGCCGCGCGAAGCGCAGCCGCGCAATCATCTCGTTCACCTTGTGACCGGGAAGCTGTCCGCCCTCGCCCGGCTTCGCCCCCTGCGCAATCTTGATCTGCAGCACCTCGGCATTGATCAGGTATTCCGGCGTCACGCCGAAACGTCCCGACGCCACCTGCTTGATCTTGGAATTTTTCTCGGTGCCGTAGCGCGCCGGGTCCTCGCCGCCTTCGCCGGAGTTGGAGCGCGCGCCCAACCGGTTCATGGCGATGGCGAGCGCCTCGTGCGCCTCGGGGGACAACGCGCCGAGCGACATTCCTGCGCTGTCGAAACGCTTCAGGATGGCGCTCTCCGGCTCGACCTCCTCCACCGCAATCGGCGGGCGGCCCGAATTCAGCTTGAGCAGGTCCCGGATGCAGGACACCGGGCGCCCATTCACGAGCGCGGCGTACTCCCGGTATTGCTCGTAGTCCCCGCTCATCACCGCCGATTGAAGCGTCGCGATCACGTCCGGGTTGTACATGTGGTACTCCCCGCCGTGCATGAACTTGAGGAGGCCCCCCTGGCTCACGCCTTCCGTCGGGTCCCACGCGCGTTCCGCGAGATGGTCGGCATCCGCCTTCAGATCCGTGAAATCCGCGCCTTCGATCCGGCTGTCGGAACCCTCGAAGCAAAGCGACACGACCTCCGATCCCAAACCCACGATCTCGAACAGCTGGGCGCTGCGGTAGCTGGCGATCGTCGAGATGCCCATCTTGGACATGATCTTGAACAGACCCTTGCGGATGCCGCGCCGGTAGCTTCGCCCGAGCTCCTGCCGCGCGTCGGAGTCGGTGATGGCGCCCTTGCGCATCAAGTCGAACAAGGTCTGATACGCGAGGTACGGATACACCGCGGTCGCACCGTAGCCCAGGAGACAGGCGAAGTGATGCGAGTCGCGCGCGGTGCCGGTTTCGACCAGGATGTTGCACTTGCAGCGCAGACCCGTCTTCACCAGGCGATGGTGCACGGCGCCCGTGGCGAGCAGCGCATGGATCGGCACCTTGCCCTTCACGAGGTAGCGGTCCGACAGCAGCAGCACCAGCTTTCCGGCGCGCACTGCGGTCTCCGCCTGATCGCAAACGGCGAGAATGGCGCTCTTCAGATCGAGCGCAGCGTCCGCCTGCAGATCGATGAAGGCGTGCGGAACGCCCGCATCCTCCAGGCCCATGATCTGCCGGAGCTTGCGCTGCGACAGCACGGGCGAGCTCAGCACGATCTGCTCGGCGTGCTGTTGCAGCGGCACGAATATGTTGCACTCCTGACCGATCTGCGTCTGCAGCGACATGACGATGCTTTCGCGCAGGCTGTCGATGGGAGGATTGGTGACCTGGGCGAAGGCCTGGCGGAAGTAGTCGTACAGCGAGCGCACCTTGGTCGACAACACGGGCATGGGCGTGTCGTCGCCCATCGAGCCCACTGCCTCGCTCTCGTCTTCCGCGAGCACGCGGATGATGTCGTCGCGCTCCTCCACCGACACGTTGAACATCTTTTGAAACACGGCGAGCGTGTCGCGATCGAACGGCTCCGCGGCGAGCCGCGGGTCGATCAGGTCGGTTTGCAGATAGCGCACGCCTTTCTTGAGCCAGACCTTGTAGGGATGCCGGCTCTTCAGGAGGTCGTCCACCTGCTTGGTGTCCAAGAGCTCGGAGGTCTGCAGATCGAGCGCGAGAATCTCGCCGGGCCCGAGCTTGCCCTTCTTGACGACATCCTCCGGCTTGTAATCCCAAACTCCCGCTTCGGAGGCGATGGTGATGTGCCGGTTGCGGGTGATCACCCAGCGCGCCGGGCGCAGGCCATTCCGGTCGAGGGTGCAGCACGCGAACCGCCCGTCGGTGAGCACGATGCCCGCGGGACCGTCCCAGGGCTCCATGTGCGTCGCGTAGTACTCGTAGAAGGCCTTGAGGTCCGGATCGATCATGTCGACCGATTGCCAGGCCGGCGGGATCAGCATGCGCATCGCATGCATGGGATCGAGGCCCCCCACCAGCAAAAGCTCCAGCATATTGTCGAGCGAGCACGAGTCGGAACCGGTGAGCGATACCACCGGCAACACCTCGCCCAAGTCGGGCAGGAGCGGGGAGCGGAACAGCGGGCCGCGGGCCACCGCCCACGAGCGATTGCCCTGCACGGTATTGATCTCGCCGTTGTGGGCGAGGTAGCGGTATGGGTGCGCGAGCCGCCACTGAGGCAGCGTGTTGGTCGAGAAACGCTGGTGGAACACCACGACGGAAGCTTCCATGCGAGGATCGGCGAGGTCGGGATAGAATTCCACCAGGTGCTGCGGCATCACCATGCCCTTGTAGACGATGGTGCTCGCCGACAAGGACGGGACGTAGAATGCCGGGTCGACCTCCTCGAGGACCTTCTCCGCTCGCCGGCGCGCCATATAGAGCGCGCGGTTGAAGGCCGCCTCGTCGATATCGGCGCCCGAATTCACGAAAATCTGTTCGATATGCGGCAGCGACTTGAGCGCCTCGTCGCCGCAGGCGGCGGGATCGATGTTCACCACCCGGAACCCCGCGACCTGCATCTGTTCCCGTTCGATCTCCTCCGTGAGTACCCGCCGCGCCTCGGCCGCCTTGGCCGGGTCGCGGTTGAGAAACACCAGACCCGCCGCGAACTGCGCACGAAGCGAGAAACCTGCCTGCTGGGCGACCGCGCGCAAGAACCGCGTCGGTGTCTTGAGGAGCAGGCCGCAGCCGTCACCGGTCTTGCCATCGGTCGCAATGGCACCGCGGTGGGTCAGGCGGTTCAACGAGGTGATGGCCGTCTGCACCACCCAATGGCTGGCGCGATCGTCGAGGCTCGCGATCAGTCCAAAACCGCAGGAATCGCGCTCGTACGCGCGCCGGCACAGTCCCCAGTCCTCGCTGCGCGGATCCACTGTATTCGCCTCATTCGCCATATCACACGCCCGTAGAACGCCGTCCCCTGTGCTTCACGCGCAGAGATGTCCGTAAAACAATCACTTAAAAGCCGGTTCCCGACGGATTCTGGGCGGGTCCTGGACTCGCGCCGGTCGGGGCAAGCGCCGTCAGGCGTGCCTATATATGGCGCCATGATACGGCGCACGGGGTGTGATCAACAAGTCGCTCAACCGGCGATGTAGCGCTCGAGCTGTTCGATTTGCGCGCTTTGCTCCTCCATGACGGCCTTCACCAGATCGCCGATCGACAGCATGCCGACCACCCGGCCGGACTCCACCACCGGCAGGTGCCGGAAGCGGCCTTCGGTCATGATCTGCATGCAGTGGTGCACGGTGTCCTTGGGGCCGACGGTGGTCGCCGGCGCGGTCATGATCTCGCTCACCGGTGTGTCGTGGGACGACCGGTTCTTGAGGATGACCTTTCGCGCGTAATCTCGCTCGGAGATGATACCGGCGAGGGTCCCCTGGTTCATGACCAGCAGCGCACCGATATGGCGCGTCGCCATGATCTCGATCGCCCGGAGCACCGAATCGGTCGGCGCCACCGAGTAGATCTGGCTTCCTTTGCCGAGCAGCAATTGACTCACCGTTTGCACGAGACACCCCCATCCATTCCGTCAACTTCCCAAGGTTCGACGCCTCACTGACTATACTCCCGCGCCGGGCCAGGACAAGATCGCGACATGCCAGACGATAGAAAAGCCGAACCCGTAACCCCTCCGGGCGAGCCGCCCAAAGCCGCCGTTCGGCCCCATGTTGTCGCATCGCCGCACGGCGAGCGGGTCGACCCCTATTACTGGCTGAGGGACGACGAGCGGCAGGACTCCGAGGTGCTCGCCTACCTGAACGCCGAGAACGCCTACAAGGAGCAGGCACTGGCGCCCACGCTGCCGCTGCGCGAGAAACTCTATGGCGAGATCATCGCGCGCCTGAAACCGGATGATGCCAGCGTCCCTTATTTCAAGAACGGCTACTGGTACGCCACGCGCTTCGAGCCGGGCAAGGAGCACCCCATCGTGGTGCGGCACCGGGGAACTCCGGACGCACCCGAGGAGATCGTGCTGGACGGCAATGAGCGGGCTGCGGCCGGACGCGCGGCGGGACGGGACTACTATCAGATCGGCACCCTCGAGGTCTCGCTAAATTCCGAATGGGCGGCGTTCTGCGAGGATTTCGTCGGCCGGCGCCAGTACGAACTGCGCTTCAAGCATTTGCCGAGCGGCAGGATCCTGGAGGATGCGATCGTCAACGTCGAATCCGACATCGCCTGGGCCAACGACAACGAGACCGTCCTGTACGTCGAGAAAGACCTGGAGACGCTGCTCGGCCTGTACGTGAAGCGGCATCGCGTGGGGCAGGACCCGCGATTCGATCCCACTCTGTTCACTCAGTCGGACACGAGCTTTTACACCGGCGTCGACAAGTCCAAATCCGACCGATTCATCTTCATCCACATGGAGAGCACCGTTTCGTCGGAATGGCGCTATGCGCACGCAGACGACCCGGCGCTCGCGTTCACGGTTTTTCTCGCTCACGAGCGCGACCACGAGTATCAGATCGATCATCTGGGCGACCGCTTCATCATCCGGACCAACTGGCAGGCGCGAAATTTCCGCCTGATGGAGGCTCCGATCGGCAGGACGGCCGATCGCTCGGCGTGGCGCAACGTGGTGCCGCATCGCGATGACACGTTCATCCAGGATTTCGACGTGTTCGAGCAATTCCTCGCCGTGTCGGTGCGCTCGGGCGGCCTGTCGAAGATCAGCATTCTTCCGCTGGGGCTCGGGGCCGCCCCCGAGTTCTTCATCGCGAGCGACGAGCCCGCCTACACCATGGGTCTTTCCGTGAACCCCCGGCTCGACACCCACGTGCTGCGCTACGTGTACTCCTCCCTGACCACGCCGGCGACGGTTTACGACTACGACATGATCACTGGCGAAAGAACCCTGTTGAAGCGCGACCCGGTGCTTGGGCCGTTCGATTCCGCGGACTACGCGACGGAATTCATTTTCGTGCCGGCGCGCGACGGCGCCCAAGTGCCGGTATCGATCGTGTATCGGAAGGACGTCGTTCGCGACGCAACGGCACCCCTCCTGCAATACGCCTATGGCGCGTACGGCCTGTCCATGGACCCTTACTTTTCAGCCTCGCGATTGAGTCTTCTCGACCGCGGCTTCGTGTTCGCCATCGCGCACGTCCGCGGCGGCCAGGAAATGGGAAGAGCCTGGTACGACGACGGACGGCTGCTCAACAAACGGCACTCCTTTACCGATTTCATCGACGTGACCCACGCGCTCGTGGCGCGCAGGCTTGCGCACCCTGCCAAGGTGTTCGCCATGGGGGGCAGCGCCGGGGGAATGTTGATGGCGGCGGTCGCGAACATGAGCGGCGAGGAGTACCGCGCCATTGTCGCGCAGGTGCCGTTCGTCGACGTGGTCACCACCATGCTCGACGACAGCATCCCGCTCACCAGCAACGAGTACGACGAGTGGGGCGATCCGGGCAACGCGGAGTATTACCGCTACATGCTCTCCTATTCGCCGTACGACAACGTGCGCCCGCAGCGCTACCCCACCATGCTGGTGACCACGGGCCTATGGGACAGCCAGGTGCAGTACTACGAACCGGCCAAATGGGTCGCAAAGCTTCGCGCGCAAAAGACCGACGGGAACCTGTTGGCGCTGCACGTGGAAATGGACACGGGACACGGCGGAAAATCGGGACGCTTCGAGCGCTATCGCGAGACGGCGATGGAGTATGCCTTCATCCTGGCACAGCTCGCCATTTTCGATTGAACAACAAGGCTCGATTGAAAAAAAAGGCGCCGCGAGCGGGGAAGCTAAATCGCGGCGCCTAAGTTACAACCAAAGGGGAGAACACAAACATCAAGACATCGGCAATCTCATTTCGAGCTCTGTCGGCTGGACCGAAGCGTCCGCACCGGCTGCGCCCGTGCTCGACCACCTAGCGGCGGCGCGCGCGGCGCAGGCTACTCGCACATCGATTCTTTCGAGGGCAAACTGACCGTCGGAGCGGCGGACCAGCAAGACAGCTCCAGAGCTGCCTTCAGGCATCAACATCCCGATGACCACCGATTGCATCCTTGGGTTCCACGTCCTGCGAGCAAGCTCGACAAGAGCAATGAAGCAATCGGCATGCCAACCGCACAACCCCAATTAATTCAATCATTTAACGGGATCGACCCCCGCGCACGACTGACAAGAATTGTCAGTCGCGTGACGAACTGTGGCCGTGCGCGGGGCGGATGACGACGCAAGGGGGCGACTTGGCTTTCAACACCTTGCAGATCTTGCGCGCGTGGGATTCGCTCAAGTCGATCGCCTGAAGACGGTACAGCGTTCCGCCCCCCGCCTTCTTGGGAAGGACCTTCGAAGATAAGCCCGCAAGCAACTTGGGATACTCCTTTTGAAGGTGTTCCCAACGCTTCTTGGCCGCCGCCTGTCCGGATTTGAAAGCGCCCAACTGCACCGCGTACCGGCCCGATTCACCCGGAGCTTGCGCGGGGGAGGCCGGGGATACAGGCGCGCCACGGTGTGGCTTACGCGCGGCAGGCGCAGTCTCGGATTCCTCGTCCGCGGAGCCCGGCGGTGGCCCCCCCGTCATGGCGGGACCGCTCGGCGGCGGACCCCCGGTCATCGCAGGGCCGTTCGGCGGTGGACCGCCGGCCGAACCGGGCACCGAATTGGCACCCGCCGGCGTCTGCGCCAGGGTGAAATTCTCCACCCGGATGCGGGCCTCTTCGGTCCATTTGCCCTCGGGGTATTGCTTCAAGAACGCCTGGTAGGCGTCCGGTGTGTCCGCATCGCGCGCCTTCTGCCAGTCGCGCTCCTCGTACATCTCCTTGAGCCGCGCCTGGGCCTGGGCATTGAATTCCCCACTCGGATATTTTTTCAGGAATTGCTCATATGCGTCCGTGCTATTCGCTTCGCGGGTCTTTTGCCAATCACTTTGCTGCCGACTGCAGCCCCCGATCCCAATTAATACCGCGCAACAGATCGCCAGAACAGTTTTGTTGATGAGCATTTTCCCTTCTCGGAATGGACGGTTCGCCGAAGGGCGCCATTCTACTTCGATTTGCGGCGTCTGTCGGCGACGCCAAGCTCGTCACATCAGCCCACGACTGGTTAGGATAAAACCCGATCCATGAGCGAGCCCAAGCGCCGTTTTTTCGATCTCCATTCGGCGGCCCCCACGGTGATCAGCGCAGGTTCGGTGATCCTCGGCGATGTCCGCGGGGACGGCGAGTACGTGGTCTCCGGCGAGGTGCACGGGGATGGAGCGCTCGGCGGCGGACTCAATCTCGCGGCAACCGGGGTATGGAACGGCCACATTCAAGCCCTCGAGGCGGTGGTCGCCGGCAAGATCACGGGTGGACTCGCGGTCAAAGGCAAATTGGAAATCGGCTATACCGCCGTGATCCGCGGGAGCGTCAGCGCGCGCACGATCGCGATTGCCAAAGGCGCGATCGTCGATGGCGACATCGTGGTGACCTCGGGCGAACCGATGCAGGAATTCGAAGAAAAGCGCAAAAGCGACACTTGAGGAGCTGCACCGGCGGCTAGGCGCCCGCGGCCGCGCCCGCGGCTGTTAGCGAATGGCGACAGGAATGCGGTATTTTGTGTGTTCGCGCGCATTCCCTCATCCTTATCCCAAGATCAGCGCCACAAGAGTCACATGAAAGAATTCGACGTCATCATCGTCGGCGGCGGCATCCATGGCGCCGGCGTGTTGCAGGCCGCCGCTGCGGCCGGGCACAGCGCCCTGCTCATCGAGAAGCGCGGTCTCGCCAGCGGCACCTCGAGCCGCTCCAGCAAATTGATCCATGGAGGGCTGCGCTATCTCGAATCGGGCCAGTTCTCCCTCGTGCGCGAAAGTCTGCGCGAGCGCGCCGTGCATCTGCGCATCGCTAGCGACCTGGTCGAGCTTCGATCCTTTTTCATTCCCGTGTATGCCGACACCCGCCGGCGCCCGTGGCAACTCAAGCTCGGGCTCGCGGCCTACGCCCTGCTCGGCGGTTTCGCACCCGGCACCGGTTTTGGCAGCGTTCCGAAGCGTGATTGGCGAGAGCTCGACGGACTTGAGACGCGCAATCTCGATGCGGTGATCCGCTACTACGACGCGCAAACCGACGATGCGGCGCTCACCCGCGCGGTGGTCGAGTCCGCGCGTTCGCTCGGCGGCGAGCTGGCCATGCCGGCGACCTTCTTGGGTGCGAGTCTCGATGACGATGGAGTCGAGGTTCAATTCGACCAGGGAGGGGCGAGAGCGGCGTGCCGCGCACGGGTTCTCGTGAATGCGGCAGGCCCCTGGGCGACGCAGGTCGCGCGCGCCGTGACGCCCGCCATTCCCGTTCCCGCGGTGGATCTGGTGCAGGGAACGCATATCGTCCTGCCGATGCGCGTCAGCGCCGGCATCTACTACGTCGAAAGCCCGGCCGACGGCCGCGCAATCTTCATCATGCCGTGGAAGGGTGAGACGCTGGTCGGCACGACCGAGACACCTTACCAGGGAGATCCCGACCAGGTGCGGCCCCTGCCCGAGGAAGAAGAGTATCTGCTGAACGTCGCGCGGCACTACTTTCCTGCGGTGGCCGGCATGACCCGGGCCGACATCCGCGAGCGCTTCGCGGGCCTTCGGGTACTGCCCGCGGCCTCCGAAAAGGCCTTCGACCGGTCACGGGAGACCATTTTTACCGCCGATCGTGACCCGCATCCGCGCGTTCTCGGCATCTACGGCGGCAAACTCACGGGTTGGCGCGCCGCTGCGGCGGAAGTTCTGAGCCTGATCGGGCCTTCACTGGCCGCGAAACCCCGGCGTGCCGCCACGGATGAGCTGGTATTGAGGAGAGCCACATGATCAAGTCCGTCATGCCCGCGCTGGGACTCGCGCTGCTCGCGAGTGTCGCGCACGCCGACGGGGATTATGCGAGTCCGACCGACGATCGGGTGCGCGTGACTGTGGGCGCGATGCATGTGTCATCGTCGACCACGGTACGGGTCGACTCGAGCACAGGCGTGCCGGGCACGACCATCGCCGGCGAGAATCAGTTCGGCTTGGATCCGTCGGACTTCGAGCCGAAGTTCCAGGTCATGGTGCGCGAGGGAGAGCGCAATCGCCTCTGGCTCGACTACTTCACGCTGGACCGGACGGGCAGCGCCCTCATTGCGCAACCCATCGTGTTCCGCGACGTGGTGATCCAGACCGGCGATCCGCTCCAGTCCGAGCTCGACCTGCGTCTGCTGACCCTGACCTACGGCTACTCCTTCTGGCACAGCGAGAAGGTCGAGCTCGCCGCCACGCTCGGCATCTCCGCGGTGCAGATCCAGGCAACCGCCAAAGTGACGACCGACGCCGTGCATCTCGATCAAAGCGAAGACGAGGCCGGCCCGTTTGCGACACCCGGTATTGCGGCTACCTGGGCGCTGAGCAAACGGTTCTATTTCGACGGGCGCGTGCAGTACCTGAGTCTGCACGTCAAGGAGCTCGACGGTTCACTCGGGATGGCGGAACTCGACGCGCTCTACCGGTTCCGGGCCAATGTGTCCTTCGGTCTCGGCTACACGGAAGTCAAAGCGCACCTGGCATCGGTGAAAACCGACAACTCGGGCTTGTTCGACTTCAACACCAAAGGGCCCGAGTTCTTCGTCAGAGTCGCCTTCTAGGGCGCGGACTCGGCGGCATACTCCACGCGATTGTTGGCCGCCGCGGCCCGGTTCCACTCGCCGGCGGTGAGCGCATCGGTGCGCGCCGGATAAGGTGTCGCCGCCCGCGGTGATGCGGAATTCTCGACGGCGACGGTGATGGCGCCGGAGGTTCGCTGCCTGACGCCGGCCACCAGATTGGCGAACGCGATCGACTGGCGCTGCTGACCGGAGAGAGATTCCTCGAAGGGATTTCCGACCAGGTCGCATTTGTTCGCGGGTAACGCGGCGGGCGCCGGCGCGAATCCATCCGAGGCGTTGCCGGCCAGGCAGAACATGCCGGGCAAACTGACGACCTTGAGCACCCCGCGAAAATTCTGTGCTTCCAGTTTTGTAAGCACGTCGCGCAGCACCTCCAGGCGGCTGCGGTCGAATGGAAGTTCGCCGTAGGGAACCTGTTCCGCGCGCGGCAAGCCGGCTCCGGAGCCCGGCGCGCTCGAGGCCTGCGCCGAGCCCGGGGCGGCGGCGACCGCCGCCGTGAGATCTTTGAGGGAATCGGCGAGGCGATCGCTCGCCTGTTTGAGCTCCGCATCCGCCGCCCTCAAGTCGGCGAGCTCCGCGTGGGCCCTGGCCAGGTCGTCCCGCGTCGACATCCAGAGGAACGTCGAGATTCCCGCCAACAGGCAGACGGCGGCCATCGCCCCTATCCATGGCCACGCCGAGCGGCGGGGCGCAGGCGCCTCGGACACGGGCGCCGGCACCGGCACCGGCGCGGGGACCGCATTGCGCAAGTCGGACTCGAGACGAGCCGCGAGACTGTCGAGGCTCGCCACCACGAAGCGCCGCAGGTCGACCGACTGCTGCTTGACCGCGGCCTCGATGCGCCGGCCCCAATCCTGCGACGTCTGCGGCGCGAGCGAGGGCATGCCGGCCGTCGCCGTCAACGAGGTTTTATCGCCGCCGGCCTCGGCGCCAATTTCGACCGGCACGAGCGCGGGCTCGGTCAGATCGCGGCGGTCAGGCAGCAGATGAAGCTCGTACAACACCTTCGAAACGTCGACGGGCCGCACCTGTTTGGGCAGCACGCCCATTGCGCCCAAGGCGCGCGCCTGTCCGACATACAGCTCTCCCTCCTGGGAGGTGTACATCATGATGGGAATCATGGCGGTCTGCGGATTGCTCTTGATCGCCTGCACGGCCTGCAAGCCGTCCATGCCCGGCATGAGATGGTCCATGAAAATGGCATCGGGCCGATCGTGCCTCAAGTATTCGATGGCTTGTTCGGCCGACTCCGCCATGTCGACTTCGATGTCGTACTTCTCGAGCATCCGGCTCAAGATCACGCGAGCCGACTTCGAGTCGTCGACGACTAACGCACGCTTCTGACCCATGGCAATAGTGTAACCCACTCCCTGTCCGAGCCCGCGTTAGGCGCTAAGCAGTCGCACGCCTCGCGCCGCGAGCACGCAGAAGGCCGCGGCGCATGTCGCGAAATGGAAACATCGAATGATGCGACGCCGATATCAGGCGGGAGTCGAACTGCTCGATTCTTTGTTCTGGCTGATCCAGGTCAAGGCGGACTCCACGTCCGCGAGCTCCGAGGCCGTGAAACCCTCGATCCGCACGCCCGTGGCTTCGGCTTTCTTCTTCGCGAGCTCTGCGCCCGCGACGGAGTGAATCCATACAAGACCGCGGCGAACCTTGGCGGTGAACTTTTGCTGCTTTTCTTCGTTCATCACTCGACTCCTTAAGAATATTCTCGACAGCCGGCGCCCACGATACACGACATCGGGCCCTGCGCGCACTGTAAGCGTTCGATGCGTGGGCCACCACCCCCATCGGCCCTCATTCCCGGATGCCCGCACCCTTGTTCAACAGCACGACGGCGAGCATGAACATGAACGCCGCCGATCCGATCATGATGCCGTAGGCGAGCCTCAAATCAACATCGGTCGAGCCCAGAAATCCGTATCTAAATGCGCTCACCATGTAAAGAATCGGATTGACGTGAGAGACGAACTGCGCCCAGGGCGGAAGCATGGTGATCGAGTAGAACACGCCGCCCAGATAGGTGAGCGGCTGGAGCACGAAGGTCGGAAACCAGGATATCTGGTCGAAGTTCTTGGCGAACAACGCGTTCAAGAAACCGCCGAGCGAGAATACCAGGCTGGTCAGCAGCACCGCCGAGAGCACCGCCATGACGTGCTGCACGGCCAATCGGGTGAAGAACAGCGCGACCACGGTGACCACGGCCCCCACGAGCAGCCCCCGGAGCATGCCGCCGACGACGTACCCCAGCAGGATCAGCCAGTTGGGAAGCGGCGAGACGAGAAGCTCCTCGAGATGCTTGCCGAACTTGGCGCCGAAGAACGAGGAGACCACGTTGCCGTAGGAGTTGGTGATCACCGTCATCATGATCAGGCCCGGGGCGATGAACTGCATGTAGCCGTAGCCTCCGACCAACCCAACCCGCTGGCCGATGAGACTTCCGAAGATCACGAAATACAGCGTCGCGGTGACAGTCGGCGGCACGATGGTCTGACCCCAGATGCGCACGATGCGATGGAATTCGCGGATGACGATGGTCGAGAATCCGACCCACTGAATGCGTGCGAGGGAATCGCCCATGAGGAGTCCTTAAGGGCCTTTGTCCGCCGCGCGGACACTGTCGTCGACCAGGCGCATGAACAGCTCCTCCAGACGGTTGACCTTGTTGCGCATGCTGGTCACGCGCACGCCCTGCGAGGAGAGCTGCGAGAAGATGTCGTTCAAGCTCTGTCCTTTCGAGACCTCGACCTCCACCGTGTGATCATCCGTGAGCACGGTCTTGTACGCCGGGAGCTCCGGAGGCGTGGTCAAGGGATCGCCCAGGTTGAACACGAACGTTTCCGTCTGCAGCTTGCGCAGCACATTCGCCATGGTGTCGCGCTCGATGATGCGTCCGCCCTCGATGATGGCTACGTTGCGGCACAAATTCTCCGCCTCTTCCAGGTAGTGCGTGGTCAAGATGATGGTCGTCCCTTCATCATTGATCTTGCGGAGAAATTCCCACATCGATCTGCGGATCTCAATGTCCACCCCGGCGGTCGGCTCGTCCAGGATGAGAAGCTTCGGTTCGTGCATCAGCGCGCGTGCGATCATCAGCCGCCGCTTCATGCCGCCCGACAGGGCGCGCGCGACGGAATTGCGGCGGTCCCAGAGCTGCAGCTGTTTCAAATATTTCTCGGCGCGCTCTTTGGCGAGCCGTCTCGGGATCCCGTAAAAGCCCGCCTGGTTCACGACGATCGTGATCACGGACTCGAACATGTTGAAGTTGACCTCTTGAGGCACGATGCCGATGCAGGACTTCGCCAGCTCGAGCTGGCGGTCCAAATCGTAGCCGAACACCTCGACGGTGCCCGAGGTCTTGTTGACCAGCGAGGTGATGATGCCGATCACGGTCGTCTTGCCCGCGCCGTTCGGACCCAGGAGCGCGAAGAAATCTCCCTCCGCCACGTCCAGATCGATGCCCTTGAGCGCTTTGATGCCGTTTTTGTAGACCTTGGTGAGCTGTCGTAGCACGAGGGCGTTCATAGGAGCCGCGTAGACTAAACCCCCGGGGCCGGGGCCCGCAACCTGAAGCCAGCCCCTTTTGAAACGGGCGCGTCACGGCAACTGAGCGGCCGCCGCCAGCTGCAGTCCGAAGAGTTGGATCTTGCGCAGCCTCTGCTCGTCCCGCCGCACCGCGGCGCTCACCAGCGCGCTCCAGTACGCGCCGCTTTCCAGAAATCGCGCCGATAGATTCGCCGACTCGCTCGCGACCAGTGCCGGAAGGCAGTTGAGCGTCATTGCGCGAAACGCGCCCGCGGTGCGCTCGCTCATTCCGAGGAGCAGCCGCGCGGCATACCGCGTGCTGTTGGCGACGTGCCATGCGTAGAAGAGCGCAAGCCGGACGAAGTTCGCAATGTCCTCTTCCGCACTTTCGTCCGCGACCCGCGACTGCATGGCGCCCTGCAGGCGCGCACTCCAATGAGCCTCGTCGTGAAAGCGCAGATCGAAAAGCGCGTAGGGACAGTGCGCGGCGGCGGCCCGTTGCGAGGCGGTCATCGGCTTGAGCCGCCCGGACGCGCCGCCCGGCAAATCGAGAGCGCCGGACGTCCGCCAGCCGCCCGCGTGCGCCCCGACCAGATCCAGAAACCTCAAGTTCAAGTCGTGCAACGGGGCGAGCACCTCGACCGAAAAGCTCGCTTGCGCCGACCAACCGCCGATGAATGCATCCTGCATATCGCCTCCCCGTCGCATTTCGCCACGAATCCATCGTCAATCACACCGCAAACCACTTGGCAGCCACGCTAACTTTGTGATTAATTTTAGTCAAATTCTTTTATGCTCTGAAAACCGCAAATTGCATGCCCAAGGAGTCCGCCATGAGAGTGTCCGACGACCGCTATACCCGGGATCGAGAGCGGCTCGATCTTGCACTGCGCCTGATCCGTCACGAGGCCCGCACCTTCACCATCCGCCAATGGACCGGGCTGAGCGACGACCGCATCAGAAAGCTCTACCGCAGCTACGTGCTCGCGAGCGATTCGAATTCGGTCGTGCGCCATCGGGGCAAGTCGCCGCGCCAGAGCGCGTTCTTCTTCAGGAATCCGGAACTTTCCTTCCAGGCATCGCAGCTGGCGAGCCTGTTCATCGCCTATGGCCTGCTGTACGCCAGCGGCCTCGGGCTCGAATCACGGTATCGACTCGGCTCCCTGGATTCAGGCGCGCTGCTCTGCCAGGCGTACGAGGCTTACACCGAGCTGCATGCGCCGGCTCGCATCTCTTTCGAGCATGCGTGGTTCCTGCTCATGGCTCTGTCCCGGCGCGAGGAGATCGGCGCGGCCCGCTGCGCAGTGTGCGGCGGCGTGCGGCTCAAGGACCTCCTGGCGAAACGACGATCCGCGTGCGCGAATTGCGAGCCGCCGGGAGCGCCGCTGCCGGCGGCCGTCGAGGCTGCGCCCTGTTAGAATCGCGCCATGCAGACGAGAAACGTGTTTGCCGGACCGTATCTCGAGCGGGTCTCGCATTTGCGCACCGACCCCGCTTGGTTCGACGATGCGCTGTCGGACTCACGCAGCCGTGTCGTGCCGATGTGGGACTCGCGCAGCCTCATCGCGGACGGGCCCGCGGCCGTGCTACTCGAACTCTCCGAGATCCCGGCGGAGCGCCGTAACAGCGAAAGCCTCATTTTATTGGGCAGGTTTGGCGGCGCCCCCATGTTTGCGTACGAAATCGAGGGCGCGGAGTCCGGCGCCGTGCCGGCGGGCGCCCGCTTCGAGGATCTGCGCACCATCGCCGCGTTGATGCCGGCGGATCAGGCGGGCCTGCTAGGGTACGCCCGCGCGATGATCCACTGGAGGCGGATGCACCGGCACTGCGGCCGGTGCGGCGCGGACACCGTGCCGGGACGAGCCGGCCATGTGCTCGTTTGCACCAATCCCAGCTGCCGCCACGAACAGTTTCCACGCATCGATCCCGCCATCATCGTGCTGGTCAGCGACGGGCCGCGCGTCCTTCTCGGGCGGCAGGCGGCATGGCCGCCGGGCCGGTATTCGACCATCGCAGGCTTCGTCGAGCCGGGAGAGTCGCTGGAGGATGCCGTGGTGCGCGAGGTCGCCGAAGAGACCGGCGTGCGGGTGAATCAGGTCCGCTATCACTCCTCTCAACCTTGGCCATTTCCGAGTTCGCTGATGCTGGGATTCACGGCGTTGGCGTCCACCCATGAAGTGCATCTGGAGGATGAGGAACTGGAGGATGCGCGCTGGTTTACGCGCGCGGACATCGAGAGCGGCACCCCGAAGCTGCCGCCACCGCTCTCGATCTCGTTTCGATTGATCGAGCATTGGTTCGACGCGGCCTCGGCTCGGCCGCTCAAGGACTTGTTGACTCCGGCGCCTTGGCCGGCTCAACGCTGAGGATCAGCTCCGCTGCCAGTGCCCGCGACGCAGGCGCCAGCCATCGCCCTGCCGCACCCATTCGTACGCCACCCAGTGATAGCCGGGACGCGGCGCCACCCAATGCCCCGGCACCCACTGGTGCCGGCCGCCCACCCAATTCCAGTAGCCCCCCACCCAGACATAACCCGCTTGCGGGGGTGTACTGATGACTTCGACTTGGGGAGCGGGTGGGGCGACCAGCACGAGGCCGTCCGCATAATGTCTCTGATCCGGGGCCACGGCGCAGGACGACAGCGCGGCGCCCGACAATGCGCCGACGATGATGCACGTGCCGACCAGGGACCACGCGCCCAAGGTCCCAAGGGTTGCCGACCAGGAGAGCCGCTTCATGGCCCCTATCCAACCCTCTCGCATCGATCGCTGTCAAGCCGTCGAACGCTGCGCCGCTTGAGCGGCCGATAAGGCTCAGAATCGATCTTCGCTGCGCCGCTTGAGCGGGAGCGTAGGCGCATCCGTGACATCGGCGCCGTTGAACTTCGCGCGGTACATCAGCCGATCCGCGCGCCCCAAAAGCTCGGCTGCGCTGTGTCCATCGTCCGGATACAGCGAAGCGCCCACGGCGGCAGTTACCCGAAGCTCTTCGCCGGACAGTTTGCAGGGCAGCGCCACCAAGCGCCCGATAGCCGCCGCCACATCCTCCGCCGCGCTGCGGCTCGGCACGCGGGGCAGGATCACGATGAACTCATCGCCCCCATATCGGCAAACGATGTCGCCCGTGCGCGCCCGCGTCGCGATGCGGCCAGCGACCGTCATCAGCAGCTCATCGCCCAACGTATGCCCGAAGCGATCGTTGATGCGCTTGAAACCGTCGAGGTCTATGAACAGAACGGCGAAGCGGTAGTGCTGCGCGGACGCGTCGAGAATAGTCTGCCCGAGAAGCTCGGTCATCCGCCTGCGGTTGTAAAGACCGGTGAGGCCATCCCGATCGGCCAGCTTGAGCGCGTGGGCCTCGCGCTCCTTGAGCAGGTCGATTTCGCGCAGCAGCCGGGCGTTGATCGACTTGAGCGTCTCCAATTCAACTTTGACGGAGGAACGGCTGCGACGTTCCGGCGCAGAGACTGGGGCGTCGGCTGCACTGCCCCGCAACAGCGACGCGATCAGCGAACCCGCCGCATCGTCCCCGTCGAGGTCGACACCGGAGAGCCGGTCTATCCAATCGATCGTGGGCTGGCTCCGCGACGTTGAGCTCGCCTCAGCGCGTTGTCTAGTTACCATAATATCGCCCGCCCCAAGACGACTCACAGGGTGATTCCCGTGCTATGTAAGATTACCCTGACTGCCTGAAGTTGCGACCTGTTTACCATTAAATTCATTCCATCCGGCAGGGCGCGCCGATCGGGTCAACCGCGCCGCCCGGCGCTCGTTGTCCCTTTCCATGATGCTGCAACCGGAAATCGCCGTTCTGCGATTCGGCTTGGGTGCCCGGCCGGGAGACCTCGCCGCAGCCGCCTCCGATCCGCGCGCCTGGTTGCGGGCGCAGACCCGCGGCCCGGCACAGCGCGCCGGCACGACCGAGCTCGCTCCGTCGAATGAGATTTTCGAGGCCGTGCTGGCCGCACGCGAGGAACGCCGCGAGGAGCGGCTCGAGGCCGCCACACCGGAAGAAGTGAAGGCGGCGGGCGCCATCCTGCGTGAGGCCTATCAGCCCCACTATCGAGCTCAGGTGCTGGCCCGCGCACAAAGCGCCGCGGTCACGACACAGCCTTTCGGCGAGCGCTTGGTTCACTTCTGGGCGAATCATTTTGCGGTCTCCGCGGACAAGGGCGCGATCTACGGACTCGCCGGGACGCTCGAGAACGAGGCGATTCGGCCGCACGTGAATGGACGATTCGCGGAGCTTCTTACCGCCGTCGAACAACACCCGGCCATGATCGTCTTTCTCGATAATCAATACTCGGTGGGTACGGATTCTGCGGCGGCGCGTCGCGCTGCCGCGCGTCTCGCCCCCGCCTCCGACCGGCCGACGCGCCGGTTCGGCATCAACGAAAATCTCGCCAGGGAAATCCTCGAGCTGCACACTCTCGGTGTCGGTGGCGGATACCGGCAGGAAGACGTGACGAGCTTCGCGCAGATCCTCACCGGCTGGTCGATCGGAGGAGGCCGAGGGCGGCTCTCGGGCGGCGTTCCGGGGAAATATTGCTTTCGCGTGGAGCTGCACGAGCCCGGTGCGAAGATGCTTCTCGGCAAGCGCTATGCGGAACAGGGTCAAGCCGAAGGCGAGGCGGTGCTGGCCGATCTTGCCGCCCATCCATCGACGGCCCGATTCCTGGCCACCAAGCTGGTGCGGCATTTCATCGCCGATGATCCGCCGCCCAAGGCGGTGGATCGCCTCGCGCGCGCGTATCTGAAATCCGGCGGTGATCTGCCGCAAGTGTATGCGGCGCTGATCGAATCGCCCGAAGCCTGGGAACCGCGGCCCCTTAAATTCAAGACGCCGGAGGACTTCGTGTTTTCAACGCTGCGCGCGCTCGAGCTGACACCGGGCGCACCGCAGGAGGTGATTCACGCCTTCGACCTGATGGGCCAGCGGCAGTACACGCCGGGATCGCCCGCCGGGTGGGCCGATACCGCGGCGAGCTGGGGTGGCTCGGATGCGCTGATGCATCGCGTGCTCTGGGCATCGCAGACGGCAGGCCGCTTCGCTGAGCGAACGAGTCCGACCGAGGTCGCCGGCGCCGCGCTCGGAGGCCTTCTGCGTCCAGAGACCGTCACGGCGATGCGCCGCGCGAGCACCGGCAGCCAAGCCCTCGCACTCTTATTGATGAGTCCGGAGTTTCAGCGCAGATGAGTATTCACCGGTCGACACCGCGGCTTTCGCGCCGCCGCTTCATTCAGGCCAGCGGCGCGCTGACGGCGAGCGCCGTGCTGCCCACGGCATTGTTCGCGAGGACTGGGGGCCCGCAGCGGCTCGTGGTGGTGATTCTGCGCGGTGCGCTCGACGGCCTCGCCGCGGTGCCCCCGTTCGGGGATCCGGACTACGCCCCGCTGCATCGGGAGCTCGCGATCGCATCCCCCGGCTCCCCCGACGGCGCACTGGCCCTCGACGCAACGTTCGGCCTGCACCCCGAATTGCAGTTCCTGCACGAACGCTACACCGCAGGCGAGCTGGTGGTCTTCCAGGCCGCCGCATCCCCCTACCGTGACCGTTCGCACTTCGACGGCCAAAACGTGCTGGAGAACGGCCTGATGCATCCGCTGGGAAGTGCGGACGGCTGGCTCAACCGCGCCATCGCCGCACGGTCGCGCACTTCACGATCCTCGGCCGCGCTGGTGGGACGAGCGGTGGCGATCGCCCAGAACGTGCCGCTGATCCTGCGAGGCGACGCGCCGGTGCTGTCGAAGTCGCCGGTCGCGGCGCCGGACGTGGATGAGGAATTGCTCGCGCGTCTGCAGGATCTTTACTCGAAGGACGATTGGCTCTCGGCGCGCCTCAGCGAAGCGGTCCAATCGGAGCACTTGGGCGATGCGTCGAGCGAGGCGCAGGCGACCTCGCCGATGGCGAGCCCGGCCAAGCCCGTCGATCGGATCACGGCCAGTGCGCGGATGGCGGCCGCAATCATGAGGAGCGACGGCGGCCCCGAAGTGGCGGTGCTCGAGGCCACGGGCTGGGATACTCACGCCAATCAAGGCGCGGCGAAGGGTGTGCTGGCCCAGCGCCTACGCGGCCTGGACGCAGCTCTGCGCGCGCTCGGGAACGATCTCGGTCCCCTTTGGGGCCAAACGGTCGTGCTGGTGGTCACCGAGTTCGGGCGCACCGCGGCGATGAACGGAACCCGCGGCACGGATCACGGCACCGGGGGTTGCGCCTTCCTGGTCGGCGGCGCGGTCCGCGGCGGACGCGTCATCTCGGATTGGCCGGGCCTCAGCACCGCATCGCTCCTCGATAACCGCGATCTCAAGCCGACGTTGGACCTGCGCAGCGTGTTCAAAGGCGTACTCGATGAGCACTTGCGCATCGACGCCAAAACGCTCGCCGCGCGGGTGTTCCCCGACAGCACCCAAGCGCGGGCCCTCGACGGGCTGATCCGCGCTTAGGTTCTTCGGCGGTCCGCGCCCTAGCTTGCGAACGGATCCGTAGTCGATGACGACGCGGGAGCCAACGGCTCGTGCCCAAGATCCGTGCTCGGCGTTACCTCGGGCGCGGATGCCGGCGCGGGTGCAACCGGAGCGACCGGTTTCGGCCGTGCAATCCAGCTCGTGACCGGCTTCGGAGCCGCCTTCGCCGGTGCAGCCTTGGCCGGTGCAGCCTTTCTGGTTGCGGCCTTTTTCGGCGCGGCCTTTTTCGGTGCAGCCTTCTTCGCCACGACTTTTTTGGACGCGGCTTTCTTGGCCTTCTTGGCAACCTTCACCTTGCTCGCCTTCTTTACCGGGCGCGCCTTCTTTTTCGCTACGCTCTTTTTAGCAACCGCGCGCTTGGCCTTCGCTTGCGGACGCTTCTTCCCTTTAGCCTTCTTCTTTGCCATGGTCAGTCTTCTCCTCGGGGTCAATCCGATCATCGTGAGAGTAGCCCCGAAAAAGTCCGCTGTCATCTGCGCGCGGTGCTGGAGTCGAGGATGGGTATTGCGTACTCTGCCTTCGTGATGCCGAATGACCCGATCCGTCCGCTGCACGATGTCTGGCTGAGGCCGAGACGAGTGTTCCGGGAACTCGCCGCGGAACCTGTCGGACGTTTGGACCTGTTACTGGGAGCGGCACAGGGCATCGTCGGTTTCCTAGGATATTGCCGCGCACGAAATGCGGGAGCGAGCTACGGATTGGTCGAGATATTCGGCGCAGCCGCGGCGGCCGGCTCCATCCTGGGAATCCTCAGCCTGTACGTCATGGGCACCATCTACGCGCGCCTCGGGGGCGCGGCCGGCAGGCCGAACTTGCGCCGGCAAACGATTCACGTACTTGCCTACGGCGCCGTGCCGATGGCGGTATCGCTGGGAATTTGGGTGCTGACGGCACTCATCGCCGCAGAGGCCACCTTCCTCTCCATGCCCCGGCCCGAGGATGAGGGCTTCGTCGCCATCCTGTTGAGCGCGCAGTTCATCAGTTACGTGCTGCTGATGGTCTGGAGCGTGGTGCTTCAGGTCATGGGATTCAGCGAAATCCTCAAAGTCACGAACAGAAAAGCTTTCGGGATCTGGGTACTCGGACAGATCGTCGGGGTGCTCGCGGCTCTGTTCCTCGCCGTGATCGTGACGACGCTCATCCCGGGCCCCTGAGCGGCTGCGCGTTTCACTCAGCAGCGGGCGCGGGAGATTCCGGCGCCGGTTCGCGCGCGGGCTCCCTGACGGGTCTACGAACGGGTTCGGAAGACTCGCTCCCCATGCGCTCGATCACCGCCCGGGCAACGGCAGCGGCCGATCGGCGCGGCCGGGCGCGTGCGGGCTTGACGGCAGGCGCGGGCTTGACCGCAGGCGTCTGTTTGACCGCGCGTGCTGCCTTGGACCCGCGTGCTGCCTTGGACGCGCGCTTCTTAACTTTCGGTTTGGACGCTGCGGCGGCCTTGGTGGCCGGCTTGGCGGCGGACGAGCCGTTGTTGGGTGTGGACTTCGCGGGCGGGGCCGATGAGGCTTTCTTGCGAGCCGACTCGACGGCTCGAGCGGCCTTCGCGGCTTCAGCCTTCTTGCGCGCCTGCTTCGCGGCCTTCTTCGCAATCTTGGCGAGCTTGCGCGCTTTCTTGAGTTGCACCTTGGCTGAGCGCACCTGTTCTCTCGCCGCGTCGGCTCGTTGCGCCGCTTTGCGGACTTCGTCGCTCAGCCGCGTCAGGGAAGGAATGTTTGCCACGGTATTCTCCGGTTCTGCTCCAGGGTGGTCGAGCTTAAAGGTGGGGGCGCGGCCTGTCACGGCGGCAATTCAGAATCAGGGCAGAACGCGCAACAGGAACTCGCGGATGTCCGCCACCTCGGGCTGACAGACCGAATGCGCCATGCGGTACTGGTGCCACTCCACGCCGAAACCGTGGGCCTTCAATAGCTCACGGGACGAGAGCCCCATGCTGATGGGCAGCACGCCGTCATCGAGACCGTGCGCCATGAAGATCGGCACCCCGGCATTGGCGGACGCGCGCTCCGCGGCCAAGCTGCCGGCCAGCGGTAGATAACACGACAGCGCCAGGATGCCGGCCAAGCGTTCGGGATAGCGCAGGCCGGTATACAGCGACACTGCACCGCCCTGGGAAAATCCTGCGAGCACGATCCGGCCCGCGGGAATCCCGCGCTCGACCTCTCTGCCGATCAGCTCTGCGACGCGGGCGTCGGTGTCGCGAATGCCGGCGAGGTCCTCGGCCGCCAGCCGATCGAAGCCCAGAATGTCGTACCAGGCGCGCATCCCCATGCCGCCGTTGATCGTGACCGGTCTCACCGGCGCGTTGGGAAACACGAAGCGCCAGGCACGCTCGCGGCGGGGCACGATCTGCGGAACCAGGGGCTCGAAGTCATGGCAGTCGGCTCCCAGGCCATGCAGCCAGATCACGGCGGCGTTTGGGTTGGGTGCGGTCTCGATTTCGATGGTTTGCAGCATAGGGCGCTAGCCTACAAGAACCGGCGTGCAAAAATCCCGCACCGCGTGGTTGACGGCCGGTGGATTTTTATGCAGAATCCGCGCAACTTTATGCAACGCCAAGACCGATGCCCCCCATGCTGAGAGCAGACAACGACACTTCCAATGCGCCCGCGCGACGCTCGGCGCTCGTGAAGATCATTCGCGAACAGGCGGTCGGCCGCCAGGCGGAGCTCGTCGCCATGCTGCGCAAGCACGGTCACGCGGCCACCCAATCGAGCGTCAGCCGCGATCTGCGCGAGCTCGGTGTCGCGAAACAGGGCGACCGATACGTGCTGCCCGAATCGGGGATCGCGGCGAAGAACGATTTCTCGACGCTCAAGCAGTTCGTGCGCGAGGTGAATACCGCGGGCACCAACCTCACGGTGCTGCGCACCACGATCGGGGCCGCGCAAAGCGTCGCGGTGGCGATCGATACCGCCCGCTGGCCCGAGGTCATCGGCACGATTTCCGGGGACGACACGATCTTCATCGCAACCGCCGGGGCGCGCGAGCAGCACAAGCTCGGCGAGCGTCTGCACGGCCTTTTCGGACTTTAAATCTCATGACACCGACATACCCGAAGGGCGCCGAGCCCATTCTTCTGGCGTTTTCCGGCGGCCTGGATACCTCGTTTTGCGTGCCCTGGCTGAAGGACACCTACAAACGGCCGGTGATTACCGTCACGGTCGACACGGGCGGCATCGACGCTAAGGCGGCCGCGGCGCTCGCGACCCGCTCGGCCGAACTCGGCGCCATCGAGCACCACCTGGTCGATGCGCGCGCCGCGTACTTCGATCAGGTGCTGAAATACCTGATCATGGGCAATATCCGCCGCGGCGGCTCGTACCCGCTGTGCGTGGGAGCGGAGCGCGTTCTGCAGGCGCAGACCATCGCGCAGATGGCGCTGTCGCTCGGCACCTCGATGGTGGCCCACGGCTGCACGGCGGCGGGCAACGACCAGGTGCGTTTCGAAGTGGCGCTGCGTACCCTCGCCCCCGGCCTCACCATCCTGGCGCCGGTGCGCGACCGGGCGTTCCAGCGGCCGGAACAACTGAAATATCTCGAGGAGCATCGGTTGCCGGTGCCGCCATACGGTGCGGCCTACTCGGTGAATCGGGGACTTTGGGGCGTGACCATCGGCGGCAAGGAAACATTGACCTCCGCGGGGAGCATTCCGGAGAGCGCCTGGGTGCTGTCCAACGAGGCGTTCTCGAATCCCCGCGCGCCCGAGCGGCATACCGTGGGCTTCACGGCCGGCATCCCCTCGAGCCTCGACGGGAAGAAGGATTCCCCCGTCGCGATCATCGAACGGCTCGAAACGTTGGGCGGCCCCTATGGAATCGGGCGCGGCATTCATTTGGGCGACACCATCATCGGCACCAAGGGTCGCGTTGCCTTCGAGGCACCGGCGGCGGAGATTCTGCTGACCGCGCATCGCGAGCTCGAGAAATTGGTGCTGACCGGCAAACAAGCGAGGATCAAGGAATCCGTGGCGCAACCTTACGGCGATCTGGTGCACGAGGGACAGCATCTGGATCCGGTGTGCCGCGACATCGAGGCGTTGCTCGTCTCCTCGCAAGCGCGCGTTAGCGGCGAGGTACACGTGCTGCTGCGTCCGGGCTCGGCCTTCATCGAGGGCGTGACTTCGGCGCATTCGCTCATGGCAGCCTCGAAGGGCGTATACGGCGAGGCCGCGGGCGAGTGGACGCCGGTCGATGCGCTGGGATTCTCGAAGATGCTGGCGCTGCCGGGAATTTTCCATCAGCGCGCCGGGTCGGGCGCGAACGGGGCAGCCTCGTGAGCGCCGCCATGCGCACGGTGGTGGTCGACAAGATCGCCTCGGTCACCCAGGCGCTCGGTCTGTCGCACGAGATCCGGATCGCGGCCGACATTCCCTGCGAAGAAGGCGTCGTGGTGGTGGTGGAGATCCTCAACAACAAATCGACCTACAACACCCTGGAGCTCACCAGCGGCCGCATGGCGAAGGTCGCTCGCGGCGACATCGTGGTGGGCGCCCTCGGGCACCGCAAGGCGTTGTTCGGCTACTCGGGCCACATTCCCGAGACGCTCCAGCCGGGGGATGTCATTCAGATGCTGAACATCGGCGGCGTGCTCGGCATCTGCGATTCCGCGACGCCGGACAAGGGCAAGCCGTTCGATTGCAAGGTGCTCGGTGCCGTGCTGACCTTCCCCTATCTCGGCGAACGCATCGGCGTGACGGCGAGAACCGGCTACAAGCCGCTCGACTACGACGCCCCGCTCGATGTGCGCGGCGTGCCCGTGGTGGCGCTCGCGGGCACCTGCATGGAAGCGGGCAAGACCGCGGCGGCCTCGGCCATCATCGCGCGCATGCGGCACCGGGGACTCACCGTCGACGCCTTCAAGGCCACGGGCGTCTCCCTGCGGCGCGACATTCTCGCATTCGAGGATTCGGGCGCGCGGCGCACGATGATCTTCACGGATCTCGGCATCGTGACCACCACCGAGCGCTGCGGTCCTGCGCTCACCCGCACCATGCTCACGGAAATGGCGGGCGGCGCGCCCGATGTGATCGTGTTCGAGCTCGGCGACGGGTTGCTTGGGACATACGGTGTGCAGTCGATCCTGCGGCAGCCCGACATCAAGGACGCACTCACCGCGGTGGTGCTGTCCGCGAACGATCCGGTGGCCGCCTGGGGCGGCGTTCAGCTCCTGCGCGAGCGGTTCTCGATCGAGCCCGCCGCGGTCACCGGACCCGCGACCGACAATCTGGTGGGGGTCGAGATCATCCGCGAGCAGCTGGGCGTGGAGGCCTTCAATGCCGTGAGCAATCCGGCGGAGCTCGGCGACTATCTCATCGCACGCCTGGGTCTGCAGAACGTCGGCGAGGCAAAAGCGGTCGGCGCATGATCGAGCGTACTTCAGGCCCCACCCCGGCGTTCGTGCTGGGCGGTACCGGCTACGTGGCCGGCGAGCTGTTGCGGCTGATCGCCGGGCATCCGCGCCTTGACCTCAAAGCCATTCTGTCGGACAGCCAGCCGGGCGCATCGGTCGGCGCCGCGTTCCCTCACCTGGCGAGCGCCTACCCGGCGCTGCAGTTCGCGGGCGCCGTTGAGATCGAGCGGCTGATCCGCGAGACCCCCGTGAGCGCGTTGTTTTCCGCCGCCCCTCACGGTATCGCCGCGGCGCTCATCGACCGGCTGCTCGGCGCGGCCGAGGCCGCAGGCGTGCAGACGCACTGCGTCGACATTTCGGCGGATTTTCGCTACCCGAGCGCCGCGGATTATGAGGCGGTGTACAAACACGCGCATGGCGCGCCGCACCGCATTCGCGAGTTCACCTGCGCGGTACCGGAACATTTGGCGGCGGCGCCGACCCCGCACGTGGCGCATCCCGGATGCTTCGCGACCGCCTCGCTCCTCGCCGCCGTGCCGCTGCTGGCGCTCGGGCTCACCGAACCCCGGCTGTTCATCGCCGGAATCACCGGCAGCACCGGCTCGGGCCGCAAACCCGTGGACGGAACGCACCATCCGCTGCGCCACGGGGACCTCTACAGCTACGGGGCGCTCGCCCACCGGCATGCGCCGGAAATCGCCGCCTGCGCGCAACGCGCATCGGGTGTCGCCGCCGAGATCAATTTCGTGCCGCACTCGGGACCGTTCGCGCGCGGCATCCACGTCACCGTGCAAGCAGCGCTCAAGAGGCCGCTGTCGAGTGCGGAGGCGCTCGAGGCGCTCGCCCAGTACTACCGCGGCTGCCGCTTCGTGCGCGTGAGCAACGCGGCGCCGCGCGTCAAGGACGTGGCGGCCAGCAACTACGCGCATCTTTCCGCCGTCACCAACGGCTCCTCCATCGCAGTGATGTCGGTGCTCGACAACTTGCACAAAGGAGCCGCCGGTGGCGCCGTGCAATGGATGAATCGACTGCTCGGCTTCGAGGAGAGCCTCGGCCTCACCGCGCCGGCGCCGGGATGGACCTGATGGCCGGTCACCTCGCCAATGTTTTCGCGCAATATCCCATCGAGGTGGCGCACGGAGAAGGGGTGTGGCTGTTCACGCGCGACGGCCGCAAGATCCTCGATTTCTACGGAGGCCACGCCGTCGCCGGCTTGGGCTATGGCCACCCCCGCTGGGTGGCCGCGCTCGATCGGCAGGCGCGGCAAATGGCATTCCAGACCAATGCGTTGCCCATGGCGATTCGCGAGCGCGCCGCCGCGCGCCTGGTGAAATTCGCAGGACTCGGCCTCGACACCGTGTTCTTCATCAACTCGGGCGCCGAGGCGAACGAAAACGCGCTGAAGCTCGCGTTCAAGATGACCGGCCGCACCAAAGCGGTGGCGCTCGAGCAGGGCTGGCACGGCCGCACGGCCGCCGCGGGCGCGGTGACCTGGGGCGCGCTGGAAAAATGGTACGGATTCCCGCGCCGGCCCTTCGACGTGGTGTTCGCCCCGCGCGATGACATCGAAGCGGCCGAGCGCGCCATCGATCGCGACACGGCGGCGGTCATCGTCGAGCCGGTGCAGGGCGTGGGCGGCGCCTTCGATGTCGGCAAGCCCATGCTGCAAGCGCTGCGCAAACGCTGCGAGGAAGCCGGCGCGGTGCTGATTTTCGACGAGGTCCAATGCGGCATGGGCCGCACGGGCGCTGCGTTCGGCGCCAATTTCTACGGCGTCACTCCCGACATCATCACCACGGCGAAAGCCCTCGGCAACGGCTTCCCGGTCTCGGCGCTGATGCTGTCGAAGCGCATCGCGGAGCGGATCAAGAATGACGACATGGGCACGACCTTCGGCGGCGGCCCGATGGCCTGCGCGGCCGTCGAGGCGGTCATCGACGTGATCGAATCGGAATCGCTGCTCGCCAACGTGCGGCAGGTGTCCGCGTACATCCGCGCGCATTGCATGGTCGGGCCGGTGACGGGATTTCAGGGCGCGGGACTTCTGCTCGGGTTGAAGACATCGCGCCCCGCCAAGGAGGTGCAATCGGCGCTGATCGAGAAGGGGATCCTGACCGGAACCAGCGGCGATGCGCACGTGCTGCGGCTGCTCCCGGCCTATATCGTGAACGAGGGGCACGTCGATCAACTGCGCGCCGCCTTGGCGGCGATTTCCGCATGAAACGCTTTTTGGATCTGGCGGACTTCGAGCGCGAGCAGATTCTCGATCTGCTCGCGCTCGCGGAGTCCTTGAAACGATCGCCGCAGCGCCGGGCTCTTGCGGGCAAGGTGCTCGGGCTTCTGTTCATGAATCCGTCGCTGCGCACGCTGGCGTCCTTCCAGACGGCGATGGCCCATCTCGGCGGCTCCTCGTTCGTGATCACACCCGGCCAGGGCACCTGGCAGCTCGAAACCCGCTTGAACGCCGTCATGGACGGCGCCGCCGCCGAGCACATTCGCGAAGGCATTCCGGTGCTCGCCTCGTACTGCGACGCGCTCGGCGTGCGCGCCTTCGCCGAGGGCAAGAGCCTGCCGAACGATCTGTCCGAAAGCTTGTTCAGGCAGATCGATGCGCTCTGTGCTGCGCCGCTGATCAATCTGGAATCGGCCGTCAATCATCCCTGCCAGGCGCTTGCCGACTGGCGTACCTTGAACGAGCTCGGGACGCCCGAGCGGGCGAAGTTCGTGCTGAGCTGGGTCTATCACCCGAGAGCGCTGCCCTTGGCGGTCGGCTCCGCCACCCTGCACATGGCCGCGATGCGCGGCATGGAGGTGGTGGTGGCGCGCCCCGAGGGGTTCGCGTTGCCGCGCGAGATCATGGATAAGGCGCGCCGCGCCGCCAATGCGTCGGGCGGCTCGGTCACGGAGACCTCGGATCGGGCGGCGGCACTCATGGGCGCCCAGGTGGTCTATGCCAAGGAATGGGGCAGCACTTCGCATTACGGCGACGCCGAGGCGGATGCGCGCCTGCGCGCCGAGCTCAAAGATTGGTGCGTGGGCGAGTCCTGGTTCACCGCAGCCGCGCCGGGCGCCAAGTTCATGCATTGCCTGCCCGTACGCCGCAACGTCGCGGTGACGGACGAGATACTGGACGGCCCGCGCGCCGTCGTGAAGCTCGAGGCCTTCAATCGTCTGATCGTGCAGACCGCAATTCTGCACCGCATGCTGTCCTAGAGACACCCGAGTTCCGGAGACCCATCGATGATCAAGAGCCGACCCGATCCTTCCATCGCCGTGCGCGCGCTCAAAAGCGCGGCACCGTACATCCGCATGTACAAGAACAAGGTGTTCGTCATCAAGGCGGGGGGCGCCGTGTTCAACGACGACGCCTCCATGCGGGCCCTGATCGAGCAGGTCGCGATCCTGCACCAGGTGGGTATCAAGACGGTGCTGGTGCATGGCGGCGGACCGCAGCTCGACCAGCTGCAGGCGACCCTCGGCATCGAAACCCAGATGGTCAACGGCCGCCGCATCACCGACCAGAAATCCATCGATGTCACTTCGATGGTGCTCAACGGGCTCATCAACACCCGCATTCTCGCGATCTGCCGCGCACTCGACATCGAGGCCATCGGGCTGTCCGGGGTCGATTCCGGTCTCGTGCGTGCCCACAAGCGAGGCCCCGTGCCGGTCTCGCATGGATCGAGCGAGTCGATCGATTACGGCTTCGTGGGCGACATCGATTCGGTCAACGTCGCCGTCATCGAGAAGCTGCTCGACATCGGGCTGATGCCGGTCGTGAGCCCGCTCTCGGCGGATGCGAACGGCACCTTGCTCAACATCAACGCCGACACGGTGGCAGCCGCGATCGGTGGCGCGCTGTCCGCGGAGAAGCTGGTGCTGTGCACCGGAGCGCCGGGAATTCTCGAGGATCCCACCGACCCGAGCTCGATCGTCTCCTACACGGACATCGAGGGCCTGAAGCGCCTGCGGGCGCGCGGCAGCCTCACCCACGGCATGCTGCCGAAAGCGCAGGCGATCGAGAACGCGATCCGCGCCGGCGTACGCCGCGTGCACGTGATCTCGTACAAGTCGACCGACAGCCTGCTGGCGGAAGTGTTCACCAACGAGGGCACCGGCACCTTGGTGGTCGCCGATTTGAAGGCGCTCTCCCCGGCGGAACAGACGGCGGCCTCATGACCCGCCTGTGGGACAAGGGGACGCCGCTCGACGAGCGTGTGCTCGCCTACACCGCGGGCGAGGACTACCTGCTCGACAATCGCCTGGTGCCCTACGACATCGCCGCCTCCTCGGCGCACGCGGACATGCTCGCCCAGCAGGGGCTTTTGTCGGCGACGGATCATCAGTCGATTCGCGCCGCGCTCGCCGCCATCGGCGGGGAACATGCGCAGGGCCAATGGCGTATCACGCTCGACCAGGAGGATTGCCAGACGGCGATCGAGAATCGGCTGACCGAGCGCATCGGCGCGGCCGGAGGCCGGCTGCACGCGGGCCGCTCGCGCAACGACCAGGTGCTCGCGGCGTTGCGCCTGTACCTCGCCGATGCGGCGCGAGCGCTGCACGACGGGGCGGTGGCCGTTGCCGAAGCGCTGGACGCCCTGGCGGTGCGCGACGGCGCCATCGAGCTGCCGGGCTACACCCACATGCAGCAGGCGATGCCGAG
Organism: Steroidobacteraceae bacterium; assembly: GCA_050012215.1. GTDB lineage: Bacteria > Pseudomonadota > Gammaproteobacteria > Steroidobacterales > Steroidobacteraceae > Bog-1198. The sequence continues at coordinate 184,169 of JBEKHO010000002.1, read as the reverse complement.
TACGGTGGCGCTCTGGGCCCTTGGATTCGCCGCCGAACTGCGCGACGACGCGCAGGGAATCTCGCTGGTGGAGCGCCGCTCCTCCAAGAACCCCCTCGGCTCCGCGGCCGGGTACGGCACGCCGAATCTCAACATCGACCGCGAGGCCACGCGGCGCGGTTTGGCATTCCGCGTCACGCACGAGCCCGTCACCGCGGTGCAGCTCTCGCGCGGCAAGGCCGAGGCGCATCTGTTGTTCGAGATCACGCTCTTGACCCAGGACATCGGACGTCTCGCCGCGGATCTTCTGCTGTTCTATACGCAGGAGTTCGGCTTCGTCGCGCTGCCCGATGCCTTCACCACCGGCTCATCCATCATGCCTCAGAAGCGCAACCCCGACGTGTTCGAGCTCATGCGGGGCCGCAGCGCAGTGGCTCAAGGAGCGCTCAACGAGGTGCTCGGGATCACCCAGAAGCTCTCCTCGGGCTACCACCGCGATCTGCAGCTGATCAAGCCGCCGCTGTTTCGCGGCATCGATTCCTGCCGCCAGACGCTCGATATCCTGCCGAGCGCGCTCGAAGGCGTGCGTTTTCGGCGCGATCACATTCGCTTGGATCCCGGCATTCACGCCGCCGCGGCAGCGAACGCGCTGGTGACCCAGGAGAACATTCCTTTCCGCGAGGCGTATCAACGCGTGGCGGCGAAGCTCAAGGAACGTCCTTGAGGATCCTACGTTGAGCATCTGGCGAAGCCCGCTTTCGCTCGAGACCCTGAATGCGGGGGGCGCCGGCACGCTGATGGGACCGCTCGGCATCGAGTTCACCGAGATCGGCGAGGATTTCGTCCGAGGCACCATGCCGGTCGATGCGCGCACCCACCAGCCGTACGGCCTGCTGCACGGCGGGGCGTCGGTCGCCCTCGCCGAAACGCTCGGCAGCATGGGCGCCAACATGTGCGTGGACAGCACGCGCTACCTCTGCGTCGGCCAGGAAATCAATGCGAATCACTTGAAGTCGGTAAGGTCGGGCCGCGTGACCGGCACCGCGCGACCCCTGCACGTGGGCGCGCGCAGTCATGTCTGGAGCATCGACATCGTCAACGAGGCAGGCGCGCTTGTCTGCGTTTCGCGACTCACGGTCGCTGTCATCCAGCGGCCGGCGGCCGAACCCCCTTAAGGCCTCCCGCGGCACGGGCCACTGGCATTTGCGGTACCGAATGCGTATCGTTCGCGCCATGAAAACACTTACCCGCCGTGTCATTCGCAGCGCCTGCACGGGCGCCATCCTGCTTTCGGTTGCGCCCTGGCTTGGCGCCCAAACGCCCACCTCCACACCGCCTGCCGGCGCACCGGCCGCTGGGACGCCGCCGGCCGCGGCACCGGCCGCGCCCGCGCCGATCTCCAGCGATCAGGCGAGCTATCTGTTCGGCCTGACTTTCGGGGAACAGCTTCGCAGCATCGGCATTGGGAGCGATGTGACCTCGGAGAGCATCTCCCGGGGTCTGAAGGAAGGTCTCACGGGCAAAAAGGCCTCGCCGGCCGAGCGGCAACAGATCCAGGAGTACGTACATACGGTCATGCTCGCCGCGTCCGCGCACAACAAGACGGCCGCGCAGGACTTCCTGACCACGAACGGCAAGAAGACCGGCGTTCAGACCACGGCCTCGGGCCTTCAGTACAAGGTCGAAAAAGCGGGCGATACCAAGGCCGCAGCGATCACGCCCCAGGACGAAGTCTCGGTCAACTATCGCGGCAAGCTGCTCGACGGCAGCGAATTCGACAGCTCGTATTCTCGCGGCCAGCCCGCGACCTTCCCCGTGGGCGGGGTGATCAAGGGTTGGCAGGAAGCGCTGGTGCTGATGAAGCCGGGTGCGAAATGGACCCTGTACGTGCCCCCCGATCTCGCCTACGGAGCGAATCCGCGACCGGGGATTCCGGGCAATTCCCTGCTGATTTTCGACGTGGAGCTGTTGAGCGTGAAGCCCAAGCAGGCCGCACCGATGCCGATGCCGCAGAAGCCCGGGGCAACTCCAACGCCGCAGTAACTCAGCGCGTGAGGTCCAGGGCGTTCGTCAGATCGCCCATGGGCGGCTCGCCGTGCTCGGCCAGTGCGCGATCGCGGCGCACGATGCCGGGCAGCGTCTCGAGGCCAAAGCGTCGAATCACCAGCCGCATGATGGAGCCCGTGTCGTAAGGGGTGTGATCCACGCTCGATTTTTTGGCGAACGGCGAAATGATCAACGCCGGTATGCGGGCCCCGGGGCCAAGTAAATCCCCGGCCGGCGGCGCGACCTGATCCCACGCTCCGCCGAACTCGTCGTAGGTGATGACGATCACCATGTTTTTCCACTGCGGGCCGGCCTGAAGCTTCGCCACCAGATCCGCAATGTGCGCATCGCCGTCGGCGATGGATGCGTATCCGGGATGCTGGTTGAGGTTGCCCTGCGGCTTGTAGAACGCCACGGCGGGCAACCGGCCGGCCGCAATGTCGGCGACCAACTGATCATAGTCTTTGAGGTGCGCGGCACGCTCGGCGCCGCGGGTCGCCGGATCGAAGTCCGCGTAGTAATTGAAAGGCTGATGATGCGGCTGGAAGTCGGGACTTCCGGCCGGGGTTTCGGGCGCATAGATCACGCGGCGTTCCGTAGCGGCCGGTGCGCGGCCGTCGGCGAGCGCCGCCTGCCAGGCACCGGAATACCACGCCCAGGTGACCTGTTTTTCGTTCAAGCGGTCGCCGATCGTGGGATCGGTCTGCGGCGGCAGGGTGGTGCGCTTGGCGGGATCCGCGTAGAGCCCCGCGACATCGGCCGGCGCAGGCGGGTTGCCGCTCGGCTGATACGGGGGCTGCATGGTGTTCACCGCGCGGAACTTGCCGTCGCCGAAGTAGTTTTCGGGCGCGATGTTGCCGCTCATTGCAAACTGCGGCGGCCCATCGAGCGCGGAGGCGGGAGAGCCGGCGGCAACTTTCAAACGCGGCAAAAAGTGATCGCCGGCGCTGTCCAGGATTGCGATCGACGGCTTGGCGGGCGAAGTACCGGCGTTCGGATACTCGGGTGCGCAGGCGCAGATCAGATACTGATGGTTCAAGAAGGAGCCGCCGAATGCCCCTTGGAAGAAATGGTCCGCGAGCACGTACTGACGGGCGAGTCCGAACAAGGCGGAGCCCGAGTAGTCGTAATGTCCCAGGGTGAGACCGCCGGAATCCGCCCAGGCCGCATACCCATCGTTCTTGCCCCCGTCGATTTGCATCTGGTGCTCGAAGAACCGGTGCCACAGGTCGCGTGTTACGACGCTCGTGGTGAGGGTCACGCCGGACTGGGCGGTAAAGGCGTGCTCGATCGAGAACGGTGCGTTGGGCAGCCCCGCACTCTGCGCCTGCGTCACTACCGGTGTATAGCCGGAGGCGGTGACTCCGCCCCAGGTCTGCGGCAAGGTGGGCAGCACGGTCCCATCGCGGTCGCGCTGCGGGTAGTACGCAGGCAGCGGGCGGCCATCGCGATCGACCACTTGGGCGAGGCCCTCCGCGCCCGGAAAGTTGCCGTACAGGTCATCGAAGGCGCGGTTCTCGGCGTAGATCACCACGACATTCGAGACCTTGGCACGCAACGCCCGCGAGATCGACTCCACCGCGGCATTGGGTGGCGGATTTACCGCCTGCGTGGTGCAGGCGCAAAGGCTCGCCAGTGCGAGCAACGCCAGGGTTTTATTCGAGGGCTGAGCGTGCGGCATCGGGCGAGTATACCGCGCGATGCGCGGCGCCAAAGCCGGCACCTTGAGCCGTTAGAACGTCCAGGTCGCGCTGGCGGTGACCGCCGCCGGGTCGCCGAATTGCGAGCTGATGCGCTCGTATTCCGCGCGGAAGGCGAAATCCTGCCACTTGAACTGCACACCCGCACCGTACGCCAACTTGGTGTCGGTCTGATCGGTGCGATAGGCCGTCGGTGCGCTGCAGGCGCTGTAGGGTGGCGCGCAATACCCGCTCGGGTAGGCGTACGTGGTGATATCGCTCTGCAGCCGCGCGACGCCCAGCTTGCCGTACACATCCAGGAACGGCAGCGGCAGCGGGAGATATCCGAGGCCGTACAGCACGGTGGCCTTGGGATGCGAGCTCGCGTTCGAATAGAAATAGCTGTTGCCGTAGACACCGCTATCGCCGTTGCCGCTGCCGAAATCGATGTATTCCACCTCGGCTCCGACGAACGGCAGCGGACGAATTCCGGCGAGCACCTTCCACGTGGCGTCATGATCGTGGTAGCCGCCGTAATAGCCGTAGTCGTAATAGCTGTTGTTACCGACATTCGATTGACCCACGCCGACGCCGACATACGCTCCGAGCGGATTATCCGCGACGGCCTGCGTCGAGACGCCGGCGGCGCCGAGCACGGCAGCAGCCAACAAGGCGGCGGACAGTCGATTCATCGAATTCTCCATTATTGCTACTGCACCTTCGGACAGGCCACCCGTGTCAGAAGTTCCGGAGGGTGGTCTCGGGACAGGCATGGTGTACGGTCGCTGCGGGTATAATTGAGCGATGAAAGCGGCGCCCGTTCTGATCCTCATTGCTCTTGCCTGGTCGGCGTCGGGCTGCGGACAGAAAGGCCCGCTGGTGCTTCCGGATGCCGAGCACCCGCGCAAGAAGTTGAAATTGCCCGCCGTGCCGAAAGCGCGCACGCCCGCCCAGCCGGCGGCGCCCGATGCACCGGCGGCGCCCGATACGCCGGCAGCGCCCCCCGAGGCCGTCCCCGGATCCAATCCGACGCCCGACCTAAGCTCGCAGAGCTGAGCCTCATGTCCGCGCGAAAACTCCTGCTGGTGGACGGCTCGTCCTATCTCTACCGCGCCTTCCATGCCCTGCCGCCGCTGTCGAACTCCAAGGGGGAGCCTACGGGAGCGGTGCTCGGCGTCATCAACATGCTGAACAAGTTGATGAAGGAAGAATCGCCGCAGCGCGTGGCGGTCGTGTTCGATGCGCCGGGCCGGACGTTCCGCGACGAGCTGTTCGACCAGTACAAGGCGCATCGCGCGCCGATGGCCGACGAGCTGCGCTCGCAATTGCCGCCGTTGCTCGAGGCGGTGGCGGCCCTTGGCTTACCGCTGCTGCGCGTCGCCGGCGTCGAGGCGGACGACGTGATCGGCACGCTGGCGGTGCAAGCTGCGGCCGCCGGGTTCGACGTGCTGATCTCCACCGGCGACAAGGATATGGCGCAGCTCGTGGATTCGCACGTTTCGCTGGTGAACACCATGAGCAATACGCGCCTCGATCGTGCAGGCGTGAAAGCTAAATTCGATGTGTTCCCGGAGCAGATCGTCGATTACCTCGCGCTCGTGGGCGACAGCTCGGACAACATTCCAGGGGTCACCGGCGTCGGCCCGAAGACCGCCGCCAAATGGCTCAATCAGTATGCAACGCTGGACGCCCTGATCGCACACACGGCCGACATCTCGGGCAAGGTCGGCGAGAATTTGCGCGGCGAGCTGCCTGCGCTCGAATTGTCGCGCAAGCTCGCGACCATCGACGCGGCCGTGTCGCTCGAGGTGACTCCGGAGGATTTGGTCGCGGGAAGCCCGGATGTCAACCGGCTGCGCGATCTGTACGGCCGGCTCGAGCTTCGCGCGCTCGCCAAATCGCTGGACACGATGTCGCCGCGCGCCGCTGCGGAATCGTCCGTTGCGGGAGACGCTCGGGCCGCAGTGCCGTCCGCAGAGATCGGCAGCGTTGCCTCGGCGGCGCCTCAGCACGAGGCGGTGCTCTCGGAAGAGTCGTTGGACAGCTGGATCGCGCGGCTCAAGGCGGCACCGCTCGTCTGCCTCGGCGTCGAGACCGACAGCCCCGATTACATGCACGCGCGTCTGGTCGGATTGGCCTTCGCCGTCGCTCCGGGCGAGGCGGCTTACATACCCCTCGGCCATGACTACCCCGGCGCACCGACGCAGCTCGGCCTCGACCGGGTGCTCGCGGCTCTCAAGCCGCTGCTGGAGGATTCCGAGCTCGCGAAGCTTGGCCGGCGCCTGAAGTTCGACACCCATATCCTGGCGAACCACGGCATCACGCTTAAGGGACAGCGGTACGACTCGATGCTCGAGTCGTACGTGCTCGACAGCGTCGCCACGCGGCACGACATGGAATCGACCGCCGCAAAATACCTGGGCACCGCCATCACCCGATCCGAGGATGTCGTCGGCAAGGGCGCGAAGCAGATCGCCTTGGGCCAGGTGGACGTGCAGCGCGCGGCGGATTATGCGGGAGAGCAAGCCGAGGTGACGCTGAGGCTTCACCAGGCTCTTTGGCCGCAACTCGAGGCGGCGCCCCGGCTCGAGACGTTGTACGACACCATCGAGCAGCCTCTGTCGCCCGTCCTGTATCGGATGGAGCGGACCGGAGTGCTGGTGGATCGCGCGCTGCTTCGGGCACAGAGCTCGGAGCTTGCCGTCCGCATGGCGCAGTTGCAGACGCTGGCTCATAGCGCCGCGGGCGGCACGTTCAACGTCGACTCGCCGAAGCAGTTGCAGGAGATCCTATTCGGCAAATTGGGGCTTCCCGTGGTGCGCAAAACGCCCACGGGACAGCCGTCCACGGCGGAGGACGTGCTGGAGGAGCTGGCACAGTCGTACGAGTTGCCGAAATTGATCCTCGAATACCGCGGCGTGTCGAAGCTCAAATCAACCTATACCGACAAGCTGCCGGAACAGATCAACGAGCGCACCGGCCGCATTCACACCTGTTATCAACAAGCGGTGGCGGCGACCGGCCGCTTGTCCTCCTCCGATCCCAATCTTCAGAACATTCCGATCCGCACCTCCGAGGGGCGGCGCATCCGTCAGGCGTTCATCGCCGCCGAAGGCCATTCGCTCATTGCCGCCGACTACTCGCAGATAGAGCTGCGCATCATGGCGCACCTGTCGAGCGATGCGAGTCTCTTGAAGGCGTTCGCCGAGGACCGCGACATTCATCAGGCAACCGCCGCGGAGGTCCTCGGGCTCCCCGCGGGCGAGGTGAGCGCCGACCAGCGGCGCTCGGCCAAAGCGGTGAATTTTGGATTGATCTACGGCATGTCGGCTTTCGGTCTCGCGCGTCAGCTCAGCATCTCGCGCGGCGATGCGCAACGCTACGTGGACCTGTATTTCGAACGATACCCGGGCGTGAAGCGCTACATGGACGAGACGCGCGCTCAGGCGCGCGAGGTGGGATACGTCGAAACGGTCTTCGGCCGCCGTCTCTATCTGCCCGAAATCCGCTCGCGCGACGCGGCCAGGCGCCAGTATGCGGAACGCAGTGCGATCAACGCGCCGATGCAGGGCACCGCAGCGGACATCATCAAGCGCGCGATGATCGAGGTCGACGCGTGGCTCGGAGAGTCTCACGCTCGCGGGCGGCTCATCATGCAGGTGCACGACGAACTCGTGCTCGAAGTGGCCGACGACGCCGTCGAGAGCACTGCAGCGCAGCTCAGGGTACATATGATCGCGGCTGCCGAACTTGCGGTGCCGCTCAAGGTCGATGTAGGAATAGGCCGTAACTGGGATGAGGCGCATTGAGACGCCGCTCGTGCGGCAACGCGACCGTTCAGGTTAAACGTTTGTTAAAGTCCGTTAAGATTGAGTGATTTTTCCGCGGGATTCTGGCCGATTCCGCAATTTAGGCGCCGAAAAGGACGGATGCTGCGGCTCCCGAATTAATTGCCCGGGAGCCCTGGAACTTTCAAAGGGCACCCCCATCTAATCCTGTGAGCGTGGAAACATGCTCCCCGCTCTTCTCCCTGAGCGGGTAAGACCCGGTTTGTCATCCCCATGCCGGGTTGGTCTGCCTCGGTGGTTGCGCAAGCTCCACCGGGGCTTTTTTTTGCCCGCGGTGTTTTTTTTCACGCAGACGCGGGCTCCCCGTCGAGCCATCGATCCAGAGTGCCGCGCGCCTGCGCGAAGCCCTGCTTCGAGTGCGCGGAAAAAAGCTGTGCGCTGACGGCCGCGTCGCGGCAGGACTCGTTGGTTTGCTTGAGCACGCGGGAGCCGTCCTGGCGGTTGAGCTTGTCCGATTTCGTCAGGAGCACGTGAGCGCGGCGGCCGCGCGCCAGCACCCATTCGAGCATGGTGGCATCCTGTTGACCCAATCCGCGACGGCTGTCGACGATCAGCACCAGCCCGACCAGGGATTCGCGTGTATTGAAATAATGCTCCATGAGCTCGAGCCATCGGGACTGAATTTTTTCCGGCACCTTCGCGTATCCATATCCCGGCAAATCGACGAGCCGCCGTTGGGGGACGAGCTCGAAGAAATTGATCAGCTGAGTACGGCCCGGAGTGCGGCTGACTCGCGCGAGTCCCGAACGCTCGACGATTGCATTGATGGCGGTCGACTTCCCGGCATTCGAGCGGCCCGCAAAGGCGACCTCACGCCCGGTGTCAGCGGCCAGCTGGCTGGGCTCGGCCGCACTCGTCAAGAATCTTACGTGGGGATAGAGGGACATCGGAGGATGCGCAGGCCTGCTTGGAAGAAAATTGTGGACGGCCGTAGTGTACAATTTGCGGCCGGGAGCGGTTCTCCAGAAGATGGGGTCACGAGCGTCATGAATCGGTTTTTGATCTTCGCAGCGCTAATCTTCTGCGCCTGTGTCAGCAATCCGGCGTTGTCTGCCGGCAATGCGCAAAATGGCGCGACCAAGTCTGCAGTATGCCAGGCCTGTCACGGTGCAACCGGCAACAGCGCCAACCCCGAATGGCCGAGCCTCGCCGGCCTCGGTGGCGATTACATCGTCGAACAGCTGCAGAATTTCAAGGACGGCAAGCGCGCAAACGCGATCATGCTCGGAATGGCTGCCGCGCTGAGCACGCAGGACATGCAGGATGTTGGCGCCTATTTCGACAGCCAGGCCAACACCGGGGGCGAAGCGGATCCCGCCCACCGGCAGGCAGGCGAGCAGCTCTATCGCGGCGGCGACAAGGCGCGCGGCATACCGGCTTGCATGGGCTGTCATGGTCCGAACGGCGCCGGCAATGAGCCGGCAAAATACCCATCACTGCACGGACAGCACTCGGTCTACATCGCCGCGCAGTTGAACGCGTATGCCGCCGGCACGCGACCGCCGGGGCCGGGCGGCATCATGCCCGCCATTGCCAAGCGTCTCTCCGCGGACAACATCCGCGATCTATCCTCGTACGTCCAAGGCCTTCGCTGATGCGCGTTTGGCGGGCCGTTTTTCTAATGGCTGCAGCCCTGGCTCTCGCGGCGTGCAGCAAGCATCAGGCAGGCGGCAGCCCCACGGCGGCCTCGCCACCGGCGCAGGCGGCCCGCTCGGCACACACCGCGGCAGGTGGCGCGGCGGCCGCCAGCACGGTGGCTCAAGCCTCGGCGCAGACTTCGAAGCTCAACCGGGACGGATCGGAGACGGTCGAGGAAGCGGCCGGTGACAGCGGCGCGCACAACGTGTTGCTGGCGGCGGTGGCCTCCACGGTGGCGGCGGCCACCCCCACCGCGTCCGCGCAGGTTACCGCGGGTCCGACGATGTGGCAGGAGGGGGTGAATTACACCCGCCTCGTGCCGGGGCAGCCCACGGATGTACCCGCCGGCCAGGTCGAGGTTCTCGAATTCTTCTGGTATGCCTGCCCGCATTGCTATGCGCTCGAACCCATGGTCGAGACCTGGAAGAAGAGCAAGCCGTCGTTCATCACCTTCGTGCCGGTGCCGGTCACCTGGAGCGATGGACACCGCGCGCTCGCCCGGCTGTTCTACACGCTCGAGAGCCTGGGCAAGCTGGATCAACTGCATGCCGAGGTGTTCAAGGAAATCCAGGTCAACAACGATGCGCTGGTGGCCACCGATCCGGCCAACGAGGCGCAGACCGAGCGCATGCAGACGGCATTCGCCGTGAAGCAAGGCATCTCCGAGAGCGCCTTCAAGGCTGCCTACCACTCGATGGGGGTCGAGGCTCGCCTGCAGCGGGCGGACGAGCTCGTTCAGCGCTACCGGATCGACGGCGTTCCCACGTTCGTGATCAATGGCAAGTATCTCGCCGACGTTCGTTCGGCCGGCGGCCCCGAGCGCTTGTTGACCCTGGTCAGCGATCTCGCGGCGCAGGAACACAAGCACTAGCCTGGTCGATTCATGATCACGCACCGCGGCGGCTGTCATTGCGGGCGGATACGCTTCGAAGTCCTGGCGCCCGCGCGGATCCAAGTTGCCGAGTGCAATTGCTCGGTCTGCAGCATGGTCGGCTTCCTGCACCTGATCGTTCCGGCCGAGCGATTCAAGCTGGTCAGCGGGCGCGAGTCTCTGACCACCTACACGTTCAACACCGGAATCGCGCAGCATCACTTCTGCTCGGTGTGCGGCGTGAAGTCCTTCTACGTGCCGCGTTCGCACCCGGATGGATTCAGCGTCAACGCCCGCTGTCTCGATGCCGGCACGATCGAATCGATGTCGGTGGCGCCGTTCGACGGACGCCATTGGGAAGCCGCGCGCGACACTCTGCAGGCGCCGCACGGCTGACTCCACGCGGGCATATGTCGGCTTCCCGCGACGTTATGTAGCGAACCGCTCTGCCGTCATCTTCGCGGCGAGCATTATGTGACGGGCATCACGCGGTCGCCGTTGGGAACTGGTGGATGCTATCGGCCTACTCCCCGATCGGCACGTAGCATCCACCCCCATGTCGGACCTCTGCCCGCCCACAGATTCAAGGAAGGTCGCGGCCACCCGCGACGGGACCCGCATGCGCGGCGCCCGCTTGCACGGCGCCCGCAAGCGTGTTTTTCTCGGGCTGGCGGCCTTTGTTCTGATTCGCGCCACCGAGGCGTTGGCTGCCGACGCGGCGACCGTCCCGGGCCCCCGCCCGGGCTCGAACGAGGCTCATCCGCAGGCGCCGTTGCACGCGCCGCCTTTCGCGCCACCGCCGTTCAGCGGCAGGCTGGGCACCGGCCTCTCCGATCCCGCCTTCGCGGCGACGCGGGACGAGCATTTCGGATTGCCGGCGGCCTTGTTGCCCGTGCCGCGTGATTATTCGCTCCCAGCGGCAGCCGAATCGCACGCGTTCTCGAGCACGGATTTCCGTCCGCGCGGGCACTCGGTCTTCGCTACGGACCCCAACATCGCCAACGCCAACGACCAGTTGATGGTCGATAAAACGGTGTGGCAGCGGCTGCAGGAATACCGCAACCGCGACCGCGTCCGCGTGATGACACTGTGGGAGTCTGGCGCGAGCAACGTATCGATCCAGACCAACCGCAAGGGGGACCCCTCGCTGCAATGGACCAGCCGCTTGATGAATCGAGGCGGCGCCACGCGTGGGCTGCTCGATCGCTGGTCGCCGGCTTCGGTGTTTCGAAGCTTCTCGCGCTCGGGGGGCTCGGCGGCGGGCAAGCCGGCGAACGCATTTGCGGAACCGCATTCGGGGATGTCGGCGATTCCTTGAGAGTTTGAATACCTCAGCGGGAGGCCGCCCAAGCGAGGCCGTCCACGTGTTTGCCGGCCTCGATCACTCGTTGGACAGTGCGGAAAGCGCAACCCAGCTCTTCACGCTATTGGTGTGCGTATCGATGACGGCCAATTGCGGTTTCATCTGGTCGGCCGTGAAAACCATTCGATCGTCCGCGGAAATGGAAATACGCTCTGTTTTTTCCGATATGGGGATGATGGCAACCAGCTTGCGCGCCTGAAGATCGAGCACGGATACGGTCCCCGGACCGACGTTGGCCACGTAGCCGAAGCGCCCGTTATGGGAAAGCGCCAGCATGTGTGATTCGCTTTGTCCCGTGGGAATCACGCCGACGATTTTGAAGCTCTGCGGGTCGACGATCGTCACCGTATGATCGAGTTCGGTCGTGACATAGAGCATCCCATCATGCGGATTGAGCACCACGCAGTGCGGGCGGACTTTGTGACCGAAATCGAGCCGCTGTACGACGCTGCGGGAGGCGATGTCGATGGCGACCAACTCCTGCCCATCGGAACCCGTCTCGCCCACGCTCGAATTTCCATAGATGGGAACGTACGCGAGTCGTCCATCGGACGCAGCCGCGACCTCGTGACCCGTGATGCCCTCTTCGGCGACCTTTGCGAGCTGGGTTCCGGTACGGGGGTCGAAGATGCTGAGTGTGGCTTCACCCTGATTTATCGCCAGGAGTAAGTCGGTGCCGGCGTCTTTGGCCTTGGCCAATGTGGGCGCGCCAACGGTCAGAACGAGAATTCCAAGCGCGGGGAGCCATTGATGAGGGTTGAGGCAGTGAGCGGCTCGCATAGTTCAGAGTAGACGATACGGTTCGTCTAGTCAAGACGCACGCTTATGACCTGGTCGCGCTCCGGCCTGCTGTCCGAGTCAAGAAAGCGGCGACCAGCGCTTTGGTAAATTCGCGGCCCACCGGTGCGCCGGTTACCAGTACCCGGTAGTAAATGGGGCCGACGAGTTGATCCACGGCAATGTCGATATCCGTATCGGCGGCCAACTCGCCGCGCTCGACGGCGCGTTGCAAGGGGAGCCGATCGACTTGGCGCTGGCGCTCCAGACAGTCTTTTCGAAATTGCGCGGCCATCGCCGGATCGTGCTGCGCTTGCCCAATGAGCGCACGAAATACCGACCCCGCATCCGATCGAGTCAGGAACTCCCCCAAATTGCCCAGGTGCGCTCGCAGATCACGGCCAAGATCGCCGCTATCTTCGGGTGTCAAATGTTGGACGGCATCGTCAAGGAAAGCATCCATCAAGACATCGGTTTTTGACGGCCACCAGCGATAGATGGTCTGCTTACCGACGCCGGCGCGCGCTGCGATGCCCTCTATCGTGACGGCGGCAAAGCCAATTTCTGCCAGCAGATTGTCGGCCGCCTCCAGCACAGCCTGACGCGCGGCTTCGCTGCGACCGTAGCGGTTTCCGCGATGCTCCTCGGGTCGGGAGCGAATCCTTCTCGTGCTTGCCTTGGCCGGTCTCTTTTTGCCGGTGTTCGACGGTTTGCGTGCGGCGCTCTTCGGCATCACACAGATCTCTCATGGCTTTTGACAGACGATACGGTCCGTCTAATCTGATAATTTAGCATCGATTTCAAACCGTTTCCGCGGCCTCTTTATACACCCCGAAAGTTCGACTCGAGCTGCCTCAGTGAATGTGCAAGCAGTTCGTGCGGGCTGTCCGTTGTTGGTTGCGCCGATGCGGTATCAGGACGTGCCGACGCTCGGCGCGCGCTACTGGACGGCGATCTCGCTGGGCGACCAAGGCCGCTTATTGGCTCGCCGTGATCGCCGTGCGATCCGCAGGAACGACAGCGGGTGATTGGCTGGCGTTTCGCGAGGAGCCCGGTCTCAGCAATGGCCTGCACCTGGGTCTGCCCATCAGCACGGCGTGCACCGGGGCGCTGTTTCTGGCAACGCTCCTCTTATGGTGCGATCAGCGCGCGCAAAGTTTAACTATATGATTTTATTATAAAAAAATTGGCGCGCCCGACTGGATTCGAACCAGTGACCTTCGGCTTCGGAGGCCGACACTCTATCCAGCTGAGCTACGGGCGCTTGAACCGGGCCGCGATAGTACTCGGGGCCCCTGAACGGGGGCAAGCTGCGCTTACTTCGGATACAAGACGAGCTGGGTGCAGCGGAACATCGCGAGCGTCTTTGCGCTCTCTTTGTGCGTGACCACGGCGTCCCACACCTGCGTGGTTCGGCCGAGGTGCACAGGCGTGGCGCGGCTGGCAATGGTGCCGTCGAGCGCCGTGCCCAGATGGTTGGATTTGAGCTCCACCGTGGTGAAGCCGATCGCCTCCTGCGGAAGGCTCGCAAAGCATCCGTATCCGCAGCAGGTGTCGGCCAGGGCCACGATGCTGCCGGCGTGCAAATAGCCGTTGGGTGCCATGTGCATGGCTTTTACCGTGAACTCGCCGAGCACCTCGGCGGAGCTCACCCGGGTAAACACGAAGCCCAGATAGCCGGGCAACTTGCCGGCCCCGCGCTCGTTCCATTTCACCAAGGCGTCCATTTCGCTGATCATGCGCAATGCCTCCAGGCGAGCCGCTAGTCCGCCGTCTCGGTGATTCCGTCGAAGAAGTCCACCTCACCCGTGTCGAGCGAGTATTCGCCCCCGACGATCATCAGGCCATCGTTCTGGATCAAATTCTCGATGATCTCCGACCCATGCCGCAGATGCATCGCAGAGGCACGGATGTTGGCGCGCACCGCTTCGCGGAACAGGGTCGGAAGGTCGTGCTTCAAGTCGGTCGCGAGCAAATTTTCGACCGACGGGCGGACCAGATCGACGATGGAGCGCAGATTCCGCGACTGGTTTTCCTTGGGCCGCTGCAACTGTTGAATCGTTGCCTCGATGGCCCCGCATTTCGAATGGCCGAGGACGACCACGAGCCGGGTGCCGAATTGCTCGGCGGCGAACTCGACGCTGCCGATCTGCGATGGGGCGACGATGTTGCCGGCGACGCGGATCACGAACAGATCGCCGAGCCCCTGATCGAAGACGATCTCCACCGGTACGCGTGAATCGGAGCATCCGAGGATCACCGCGAACGGCTCCTGGCCCGCCGAGAGCTCTATCCGCCGGGCGCGGCTCGGCAGCGTGTCGTGGCTGCGAACGTCGGCGACGAATCGCCGATTACCGTCGCGGAGAAGAGCGAGCGCGTCGCGGGCAGAGACCATCGATACCTTGCGTGTCAAACGCCACCAGGCGGCGGGGAACTCAGCGGTCCGACGGCGCGCGGCCGCCTCCGAGCATGCGGGCCGGCAGGAACAGGACGGCCTTGAGCAGCGCGAACACGGCGTCGAGCGAGATCGAGAGTATGCGAAAAGGCAGCGATAACAGCCACACGAGGGGCCACAGTACGAGTGCCGCGAGGGCGAGCGGCCAGCACAGCACGAACAGCAGACACCAGCCGATCACGGCCAATAGCGATTTCATGAACATCATCTTATCGAGTTTGACTTCAGATGGGCATAGCGCCCCGCGTACCAGAGCAGGCCCGAAAAGGCGAACCACCAGGGGATCACCAGCCAAAGGACGCGGGCGCCGTGCAGTGCGCGGGTGACGGCGAAGGAGGCCGAGGTCGCGGCCGCGCACCCGAGCGAGATCGCGGCGAGCGAAGTGGGATCGATGAGCGCCATGCTGGCACTGATCAACGCACCGTAGGCGAGCGCGCCCAGGGCTGCGCAGGCGGCAACTACAGCAAAGGGGCCGAACCAGCCACCGACCCCGCTCGCGGCATGCAACCCGAAAAGCCCCAGCCGGGCGGTCGATAGCGCGAGCATTGCGGCAATCGCGACGAACAGGAGCCGTCGGGCGGGTGCGAAACCTCCGCCGGCACGCAGCGATAGCACCAGCGCCACCGCGTGGAGAGCTCCATAGAGTGCGAATTGGGCAGCGAGTCCTGCGCTCGGTCCGGCGATGGCGAGAGCGGTAGCGAGCAACGCGAGCAACCCAAAATGCCGGGCATAGTTGAACAAGGGGTCGCCGCGAGCTTCCGGGCCTTGAGCTAACCCGCCGCGGGAGTTGCGCCCCCGAGCACCTGATGAAAGCGGGCGCGCTCGATGTTTCCTCCGCTCAGGATGACGGCAACGCGCTTGTCCGCCATCCGGCCGCGCTCCTTGATCAATCCGGCGAGCGGCGCGGCCCCTGCACCTTCGGCAATCTGATGAGTGTCGTCGAAATAGATCCGCATGGCCTCCGCGATCTCCTCCTCCGCGACTTCCACCATGCGCGCAGCACCCCGGCACAGCATCGCGATGGCATCAGGGTGCGGTTCGCGGGTGGCGAGACCGTCGGCGAAGGTACGGGCGGAGGCCGCCGGAACCGGTTTCCCCGCCAAGAACGACTGCACGGTCGCGGGTGCCTTGGCGGCGCCGACCCCGATGATCTCAGTGCGCAAACCCAAGAGGTTGCGCACGGCGATCAGCCCGCAAATCCCCGATCCCATGCCCACCCCCACGTACACCGCGTCCAGTGGCTCCGCGGCGCGAAGCAATTCTAGAGCGTAGGTTGCCACCCCGAGCACCAGATGGGGGTGAAATGAGGGCACGAAGTGCAGTCCCTGCGCCGCAGCGACCCGAAACGCCTCGTCTTTCGCCTCATCGAAATCGCGTCCGAATTCGACCAGTTTGGCTCCGGCCGCCGCGATCGCGGAGTTCTGGTCGGCAGAGTTCCCGAGCGGCACGTAGATGGTGGCCGCGACCCCGGCGCGGGCGGCGGCGAAGGCAATCGATTGGCCGTGATTGCCACGCGTCGCAGAGATCACGCCGGCCGGCGGATCCTGCGAATGGCGCAGCCGGTCGAGGTAGACGAGCCCGCCGCGCACCTTGAACGCGCCGGTCGGTGTGTGGTTCTCGTGCTTGACCCACACCGTGCAGCCAGCGCGCCGCCGCAGCTTGGGCCAAGGATATTGCGCCGTGGGCGGCATGACGGCGTGTACGAGCTGCGCAGCCCGTTCGAGCTCGGTCATGTCAAATGCGAGTTCCATCGATGATCATTGTCTCTCGAAGCCCGCGGCGATGCTAACCGAGCGCCCGCAGCCTCATCGCCTCCGCCACGTGCTCGCGTCGAATGCCGCCTTCGGCGGCCAAGTCGGCGCAGGTCCGGGCGACCTTCAGCAATCGGTGATAGGCGCGTGCGGACAATCCGAGCCGCGTCACCGCCGTCCCGATCAGCGCACGCGAGTCGCGCTCCAGTGGGCAAAGGACGCCAATCTCGGTGGGCGTCAGCCGGGCGTTGAGCTTTCCCTGGCGGTGGATCTGCAGCCGCCGCGCCGCGGCGACCCGAGCGGCCACCGTCGCCGAATTCTCGGCCGCCACAGGCGCGTCGGCGAGCAAATGCTCCACCGGCACCGCGGCGAGCTCGACGTGCATGTCGATTCGATCGATCAGCGGGCCCGAGATCCGATTGCGGTAGCGCACCACCTGATCCGCAGTGCATCGGCAGCGGCCGCTGCGCTCGCCGGCATAGCCGCAGGGACAGGGATTCATCGCGGCGATGAGCTGAAATTGCGCCGGGAACTCGCAGGAGCTGCGCGCGCGGCAGACCGCGACCACGCCGCTTTCCAGCGGCTCGCGCAGCGCTTCCAAGGCGTTGCGCGCAAATTCCGGCAGCTCGTCCAGAAACAGCACGCCGAGATGCGCGAGCGAGAGCTCGCCGGGCCCCCGCGAGGCGCCGCCGATCAGCGCCGCGACCGACGCGGTGTGCTGGGGACTTCGGAACGGCCTCTGGAACCCGAGACTCGGTCGCTTGCCCGCGGCCGACTCGAGGCTCGCGACCTGTAACGCCTCTTGGCGCTCGAGCTTCGGCAGCAGTCCCGGCAATCTCTGTGCGAGCAGGGTCTTTCCCGCCCCGGGCGGGCCGATCATGAGCATGCCGTGAGCGCCCGCCGCGGCGATCTCGAGCGCGCGCTTCGCGATGAATTGCCCGCGCACCTCCGCGAGGTCGGGTGGCGGGCCGCCTGGCGATCCGATCCGCGTGCCGGCCGCCGCCAAGGGCGCGGCGCCCCGGAGCGCTTCGCAGACCTCGAGCAGATGGCCGGCGAGCTTGATTCGTGGGCCCGCGACCCAGCTTGCTTCATCGGCATTGGCGGCGGGAAGGACCAATTCATGGGGCGTGCGCGCCCCTCGACCAGCGCGGGCAACAATTTCGGCGTTTCGCGCAGCTCCCCCGATAGCGCGAGTTCCCCATAGAACTCGCGATTCGTCAGCGCTCGCGGCGGCAACTGATCGCTCGCCGCCAGGATGCCCAGTGCGATCGGCAGATCGAAGCGGCCGCCCTCTTTGGGCAGATCGGCGGGCGCCAGGTTGACCGTGATCCGTCCCGCTGGAAATTCGAAGCCGGACGTGAGCAGCGCCGAACGCACCCGCTCACGACTCTCGCGCACCACCGCTTCCGGCAATCCCACCAGAGCGAAGGCAGGCAGACCCGATCCGATGTGCACTTCCACCCGCACGGGAGGGGCGTTGAGCCCGGCAGGGGCACGGCTCAAAGCGATGCTCACAGACCGCGCGGCATGACGTTTGGTCACGCGCCGCGCTCCGCTACGGGGGCGTCGCGAGCCTGGCCTCGATGTCTTTCAGGCGCTGCTCCATCGCCGTCAAGGCGGCCTGCGTGCGCGCCAGAAGCGCGGCTTGCACGTCGAACTCCGTGCGGCTCACGAGGTCGAGCTTAGCCAATTGAGCTTGAAGCACCGCCTTGAAATTTTTCTCGACGTCCTGTCCCAGATTGCGGATGGACGGCGGTATCGCCTCTGCCAGCCGGCGAGCCAGATCATCCAGAGCCGAAGAATTCATGAAGCTCATTTCCTATCCTCCGAAGCCGTCGCAACCCAAGATCCGCACTCTGATAACGCACGGCGCGAGGGCCTGCGCGCCAAAGCGATGCATTCCCGGCCGGCCAATCGACGCAAGCCATTGATCTTGCGTGAACGGCACGCTGGCATGGAAGCTGCATTAGTAGAATCAATAGTACGCTGAGCGGGTGTCGGAGGCCGTCCAATTAAACGCTGCGAGCGGGGATAAATGCATGAAGCTGATCACCGCCGTCATCAAGCCGTTCAAGGTGGACGAAGTTCGACAGGCCGTTGCAGATATCGGAATTCAGGGGGTTACGGTCACGGAAGTCCATGGATACGGACGCCAACGCGGACATACCGAACTCTATCGAGGCGCGGAATATCGTATCGATTTCCTGCCAAAGGCCAAGATAGAGCTGGCGGTCGATGATTCGATCGCGGAACAGGTGATGGAGGCAGTTTGTAACGTGGCTAGGACAGGAAAAACGGGCGACGGCAAAGTCTGGATACTGGATCTCGAGCAGGCGTTGCGCGTGCGCACCGGCGAGACCGGACCGGACGCCATCTAGGGGCTTGGGGAGTGGACCTAAACTCGCGAGTGAGCGAGCCGATCGACAGCTTGAAAAACGTTTTTGGAGCATCTCGCGCCGGCAAGCCAGCCAACTCCCCCGTCGGTGCGAAATCCCGCCGGTGCGGGTTCCTAAAAAGGACCCGCACCGTTTTTTAATTCCGGCCAGCGCAAGATGCCTTGCCGTTATACAACAAAACCATAGAAAGCATCTATGATGCGACGCAGCAGTTCGTGCATTTTACATTGCGAAGCTGCATCCTTGGCCGATAGAGGAGACCCTGTATGAAAATGGTGATTGCCATCATCAAGCCCTTCAAGCTCGACGATGTTCGCTCGGCGCTGGCGGAGATCGGCATTCAGGGCATTACCGTGACAGAGGTCAAGGGTTTTGGCCGCCAAAAAGGTCACACTGAGCTCTATCGTGGCGCGGAATACGTCGTGGATTTCCTGCCCAAGGTCAAGCTGGAGCTGGCGGTGGACGACGACCAGGTGGAACGGGTTCAGGAAGCGATCATCGAGACCGCACGCACGGGCAAGATTGGCGATGGCAAAATATTCGTGTTGGATCTGGGCCAGGCGGTGCGCATTCGCACGGGAGAGGCGGGTTCGCGCGCCCTGTAGTTCGCATATGAGGTTCTCTCAATGAAACGCGTTCTGTTATGCGCGCTGTTGATCGGTTGGTCGGCCATGGCCTCGGCCGTGGTCTACAAATGGGTTGATGCGCAGGGCAAGATTCAATACGGCGACACCCCGCCCGACGGCGTTCATGCCGAAGTCGTGGAATTGCTCGGCACCCATGCCGCCCGTTCCACCAACTCCGTCGTCACCGCGCCCGGCGACAAATCGGCGTCGACGCCCCCGACCGACACCAAGAAGGCGGTGGACAGCGACGTCGCGCAGGCCCGCGACAAGCAATGCGCCGATGCGCAGGATCGCTACAAGAAGCTCATCGAGGGCCGGCGTCTGTACAAGACCGGCGACAACGGCGAGCGTCAGTATTTGACCTCCGACGAAGTCAACTCCGAACGCCTCAATGCGAAGCACGATGTCGACGAGATCTGCAACAGCGCCACCTAGCGCCAGAGCCGCGAGCCGCGAGCCGCTGACTTGACCTTCCCGCGGCGGCCGCCCGAGCGCCGCTGCCGTCGCAACCGCGACCTCCCCGCCAGCTTTTGCCGCGTGCGGCGCAAAGCCTTAGGCTAGCGCCCTGACCCGAACATCCTACTTTCCCCTCCCAGGATCCTCCGGTATGCAAACAGGTTTCGTCGGACTCGGCGCCATGGGCGCGCACATGGCTCGCAGCCTGCATCGTGCGGGTTTCCTGAACGGCGTATGGAATCGCACCGCCGACAAGGCGATCGCGCTCGCCAAGGAGCTCAACTGTCATGCTTTCAAGGACTTGGTGGAGCTCGCGGCCAACTGCGAGGCGGTGGTCATCTGCGTATCCGCCGACCAGGACGTGCGCGAGGTCGTCGCCGCCCTGGAGCCGGGGTTGAGTCCCCGCATGCTCGTCATGGACTGCTCCACGGTGGGGGCGGGAACCGCGCGCGAGATGCATGCGAGACTTGCGCCGCTCGGCGTCGGATTTCTCGATTGTCCGGTGAGCGGCGGCGTCGAGGGCGCGCGCGCCGCAACGCTGGTGGTCATGGCGGGAGGCGAGGAGGAGCACTTCGAACAGGGCCGGCCCGTGCTCGAGAAGCTCGGCAAAACCGTGACCTACTTCGGCTCGAGCGGCGCCGGGCAGGCGGCGAAGGCCACCAACCAGATCATGTGCGCCGGCATCATCCAGGCGGTCGGCGAAGCGATGGCGTTCGCACACGCCGAAGGGTTGCCGCTCGAGCGTCTGATCGAGACCCTGGGCAAGGGCGCGGGCTCGAGCTGGTACTTCGTCAATCGCGCACCGTTCATGGCCAGAAACAGCTTTCCGGCCGGATTCAAAGTGCGGCTGCACGCGAAGGATCTGCGCATCTGCCGTGAGATGGCGGCCAAGCGCGGTGCCGAGTTGCCGGTGGTCGAGTCGACCCTCAAGCAGTACGCCCAATTGATCGTGCAGGGCTACGGGGACGAGGACATCTCGGCGGTCTATCGGCTGACCTCGGCGCTCTATCCCGAGAACAAGGCGATGAGCTCCCCATGACCTCATCCAACGCGCTCGTCATCGCGACGCGCAAGAGCAAGCTCGCCCTCTGGCAGGCGGAGCACGTGGCGGCGCTGTTGCGCAAGGCCCACGCCGGACTCTCAGTCGAGCTCTTGCCGATGTCCACGAAGGGCGATCGGATCCTGGACCGAAGCCTTGCCGCGATCGGCGGGAAGGGACTGTTCATCAAGGAGCTGGAGGCCGCGCTCGAGGATGGGCGCGCCCATCTCGCGGTGCATTCGATGAAGGACGTGCCCGGCGATCTGCCCGCCGGGATGACGCTCGCGGCGATGTTGCCGCGCGCCGATCCCCGCGACGCCCTGATCACGCGCGCAGCGCGCGAGCTCGGCGAGCTGCCGCGCGGCGCTCGGCTCGGGACCGCGAGCTTGCGCCGCAGGGCGCAGCTTCTAGCGATACGGCCGGACCTCGTGATCACGACACTGCGCGGCAACGTGGAGACGCGGCTCAAGCGGCTGGACGACGGGGAGCTCGATGCCATCGTGCTCGCAGCCGCGGGCCTGACACGTCTCGGACTGCAATCGCGCATCGCGGCGTTGCTCGATCCCAGCGTTTCGCTGCCGGCCGTCGGCCAGGGCGTGATCGGCATCGAGTGCCGCAGCGATGATCTGCGCGCGCGCGATGCCGTGCGTGCTCTGAACGATCCGGCGGCGCACACCGCGGTGTCCGCCGAGCGAGCCTTTGCACGGCGGCTCGGCGGCAGCTGCCAGTCGCCGATCGCGGCCTTCGCCGAGCTCGACGCGCAACAGCGCCTGACGCTCCGCGGGCTGGTGGCGGAGCCCGACGGCTCGCGTCTGATCCAGGACTCCATCGCCGGAAGTGCGGCGCAGGCCGAGGCGCTGGGCGATGCGCTGGCGGAGCGAGTGTTGACGGCCGGTGCGGGGGAGCTGCTCGAACGCCTGGCGCGTGCCTGACGCCCGGGCGCAAGCGACGAACGTGCTCCCGCTCCAAGACTTGGGCATCCTGATCACCCGGCCCGCGCATCAAGCGGCTCCGCTCTGCCGGCTGTTCGAGACCGAGGGCGCCACCGTCATCCGATTCCCCGCGATCGACATCAAGCCACTCAGTCGTGCGGGGGCCGCGCGACGGTGCGCGATCGAGGATTTCGATCTCATCATCTTCTCGAGCGCCAATGCAGTGCGCTACGGCGCCGCGTTGCTCGACCAGGGCCGCGACCTGCCGCTCGCCGCCATCGGTCCGGCGACGGCGCGCGCCCTGAATCAGGCGGGTTATCGCGTCTCGGTCCGACCCGCCGCCGGCTTCGACTCGGAAAGCCTGCTGAGCCAACCCGAGCTCGTCTCGGTCGCGGGCCATCGCGTGCTGTTCGTCAAGGGTCACGGCGGACGCGATCTCATCGAACAGGAGCTCAACCGGCGGGGCGCCGTGCTGACCCTCGCCGAGGTGTACCGGCGCGAGTGTCCGGCGCCGACGGCGGATGAGCTCTCAACCCTTGCGTCGCGCTTCGAGCGGCGGCAGATCCAGGTGATCACCGCCACCAGCGCCGAGATCGGATTGAACCTCCTCGCACTCGCGACACCGGCGCTGCGCCGCCATTTCGAAGCGGTGCATTGGCTCGTACCGAGCGCACGCGTGGCGGAGCTCCTGCGCCAGGGGGGACTCGCGGCGCCGCTGGTGCGGGCAGCCTCGGCGGAAGATCAGGACTTGGTGTCGGCCATCGTGCGCTGGCGGTCCAGCGTGTCGGGCGCGTAATCGAAGGAGTCGAACCAGAGGCGCGAAGAGTCGACGCCGCGCGCCGTGAATTCACGGCGCACCGCCCCGATCATCGCCGGCGGCCCGCTTGCATACACCTCGTGGCGGGCGAGATCGGTCACCTCGGCCAGCACCGCTTCGTGCACGAAACCCGCGAGCCCTCGCCAGGCGGGAGAGGGCTCGGACAGAACGGGCCGGTAGCGAAAGCCCGGCTCGCGCTGCGACAGGCGCTCGAGCGCCGCGTGCGCATACAGATCGCGCTCGGCACGCACCCCCCAATAAAGCGTCATGTCGCGCGCGAGCCCCTTCTCCGTGACGTGCCGCAAGATGCTCATCAGCGGCGCCAACCCGGTGCCGCCGCCGATGAGCAGCATGGGTGCTGCCGCCGCCCCCGCCAGGGGCTCCCGATAGACGAAGTGTCCGAGCGGCCCTTCGATCTCGAGCAGCGCACCCGCCATGCGCCCGGCGAACAAGGGCCCGGTGAACTCACCGCCGGGAGCGAGCCGGACGTGCAGCTCGAGGAGCCGCGAATCATGCGGCGGGGAGGCGATCGAGAAGCTGCGGCGCCGGCCCTGGGACAAGAGGACATCGACGTACTGGCCGGGTCGGAAGTCGAAACGCTCGGCGGCGGGCAGCTTCAAGTACACCGCGATCACATCGTGCGCCAAGGTCTCGATGCGCTCGATGCGGCTCGGCAGGCGCTTGATCAGCACTTCCTCTGGCGATGCCGGCTCGAACGTTTCGATCGCAAGATCGGTCTCGGCCCTGGCCTGACAGAGCAAAATGAGCCCATCGGCGCTCTCCATGTCGGACAGGCCGAGAGGAGGCCCGTTCGGATACCGCACCCGGCCCTCGAGGAGCCGGGCGCGACAGGAGCCGCAATTGCCGCTCTTGCAGCTATGCGGAAGATTCAGTCCCGCCCGTAGCGCCGCATCGAGCAGCGACTGGGCGGGGTCGGCGCTGAAACTGCGCCCGGATTTCGGGACGGTGACGCGCACGGCACGCTACGGCTGGCTCCGCTTGCTGTCGAGCCACTCGATGATGGGTTCCCATTGTTTCCAATCGGGCCACGCCAGATATTCCGGAAGTTCCAACACGCCCATGCCGCGCGCGTATGCCCGCACGTAATTTTGCGCCTCGCGCAGGCTCGCGAGATACGGAACCTTGAGCTTGGTCAGATACTGGTCGAGCTCCTCGAAAATCAACGTGTATTCGCGCACGCGATTCGCGACCACCGCGAGACGCGCCTGCTTGCGGGACACCTTGCCGAGGTCCAGGAGTTCGGCCATGAAGTGGCCGCAGGCCTTGATGTCGATCGTGGACGGCAGAACCGGCACCAGAATGGTCTCGGCACGCCGCACGAGCTCATTGAGCTCGGTACCATGGACACGCGCCGGCGCATCGATGATCAGAACCTCGGTGGAACGGGCGACGTTGCGCAACCCCTCTGCGTAGGCCGGCACGCCCGAGATCTTGGGCAGATCCGCCGGACGGGCAGCCAGCCAATCGAGACTCGTGCGCTGCGGATCGTAATCCGCGATCGCGACCTCGCGTCCCTCCCGGGCGAAATACACCGCGATGTTGGTCGCGAGCGTGCTTTTGCCGCAGCCGCCCTTGGCATTGAGAACCATTACGTGGCGCATAATCTCCCTGCTTTGTTGTTATCGACCCACCCAAGACTAGCGCAACCGCATCGGCTATGCTCGCTGACCATGCGCATCGAGTTCACCAAGATGCAGGGGTTGGGAAACGATTTCGTCGTCTTCGACGCACCCGGGACCGGTTCTGCGGCCCTCGATCCGGACACGATTCGCGCCCTCGCGGACCGCCACTTGGGCGTCGGATTCGATCAGGCGCTGATGCTCGAGGCGGCGCGCGACCCCGCTCACCGGGCAAGCTATCGCATCTTCAACTCCGACGGCGGCGAAGTCGAACAATGCGGCAACGGGGCGCGATGCATCGCGGCCCTTCTCTACGCGAGAGCCCCCACGCTCGGGCGCGAGCTGTCCATGGAAAGCCTGGGAGGCACGGTGCGGGCGCGCGTGCGGCCCGACGGCCTGGTGTCCGTGGACATGGGTGAGCCCGATTTCGATCCGCGATCGCTGCCGATGGATGCGGCCGCGGAGGCGCCCCGCTACTCGCTCGACGTCGAGGGCGAGACGATTGAATACGGTGCGGTCTCGATGGGCAATCCGCACGCCGTGCTCGAGGTCCTCGACGTGAAGAACGCGCCCGTGGAGCGACTCGGGCCGCGCATCGAGCACCATCGACGTTTTCCACGGCGCACCAACGTGGGCTTCATGCAGATCGTGGACCGAAGTCACATCGGCTTGCGCGTGTTCGAGCGGGGCGTCGGTGAGACACTGGCCTGCGGCACCGGGGCGTGCGCGGCCGCGGCCGTCGGGCGGCGCCAGGGATTTCTGGAGGCGGAGGTGCGGGTCGACTTGCCCGGTGGCGCGGCCCATGTATCGTGGCCGGGTCCGGGCGAGCATCTTTGGCTCACCGGTCCGGCCGCGACCGTCTTTACCGGCATCATCGACATTTAGATTCAACGAGACATCATCAGAGGTAGATCAATGACACAAAGCCACGCACGCGGCATCAAACCGGATACGCTCAATGACGCAAGCGTCGCCGAGTATCTGCAGGCATGTCCGGATTTTTTCGAGCGCAACGGAGCCCTGCTCGGGAAACTCCGGCTGCCGCATCTGCGCGATGCGGGCGCCACCGTGAGCCTGGTCGAGCGCCAGGTGGAGGTGCTGCGTGAGCGCAACCAGACGCTGGAGCGCAAGTTGAAGGAGCTCGTGGATGTCGCCCGCGCCAACGACGGACTCGCGGAGCGCATCCATCGTCTGACTCAGCGGCTGATCCGGGCGCATACGCTGGGCGAGACGGTGGGCGCCATCGAAACGAGTCTGCGCGAGGATTTCGACGCGAGGAACTCGCTGATGGTGCTTTTCATGGAGGGCGCTCGTACGCTCGAGGAGCACGGGCGATTCTTGCGGACGGCCGAAGCCGCCGATCCCGAGATGAAGAGCTTCGAGTCGCTGCTGCAATCCGGAAAGCCGCGATGCGGCCAGGTCCGCGACGCGCAGCGCGATTATCTGTTCGGCAGGGATTCCGTCGAGATCGGCTCGGTCGCGCTCACGCCGCTGGGCGTGAAGGGCGCGCTCGGACTACTGGCGATCGGTGCGAGCGATGTGGACCGGTTCCATCCGGGCATGAGCACGGAATTTCTCTCGCGCATCGGCGAGCTCGTGACCTACGCCTTGACGCGCTGAGCCGCGGCACTCGCGGCAGGGACGTAGCGTTCGGTGAATTCGACCATGCGCGGATGGATCGGCCGCTTCGGCTCGCATCTCACGCATGAGCGGCGCATGAGCGGCCATACGGTGGCCGCCTATCTCCATGATTTGCGGGAGCTCGAGCAATTTTGCGAGGCGCGCAAGATCGCCCGCTGGAACGCGCTCGGCAACGCCCACGTGCGAACGTTTGCGGCCACGAGCCATGCCGGCGGCCTCGCCGCACGCAGTGTTCAACGCCGCCTGTCCGCGGTGCGCACGTTCTTCGAGTTTCTGGTGCGCGAAGGTTGCTGCAGCTCGAACCCGGGGGAAGACGTGCGCGCGCCCAAGCTCAAGAAGCGCCTGCCCACCACGCTCGACGCGGATCAGATGGGTCGGCTCCTGGCGTTCCGCGCAGAGGACTCGCTGTCCGCCCGCGATAAGGCCATCATGGAGCTGTTCTATTCGTCGGGCCTGCGTTTGTCGGAACTGGTGGGGCTCGATCTGTCCTCGCTGGACCTTGCCGATCGCACCGTGCGCGTGCTCGGCAAGGGCGCGAAATCCCGGGTGCTTCCGATCGGCCGGTTCGCCGTCGAGGCGCTGCGTCAGTGGCTCGCGGAACGCTCGCGCCTCCTGGGCCCGGCGGTGGCGGCCGAGCTCGCCGGCCCGGTGTTCGTCGGCCGCGGCGGACGGCGGCTCACCACCCGCGCGGTTCAGCTTCGCGTCACGCTCTGGGCGCGCCGCCAGGGGCTCGGCGTGCATCTGCATCCGCACATGTTCCGGCATTCCTTCGCGAGCCATCTGCTCGAATCGAGCGGCGACTTGCGCGCCGTGCAGGAGCTGCTCGGGCATGCGGACATCGGCACGACTCAGATCTACACGCATCTGGATTTTCAGCACCTCGCCAAGGTCTATGACGCGTCCCACCCCCGCGCGCGGCGGCGACCATCTTGATTCGCGCCATGCAGGCCGCACTGGTTTCGATCATCCTGGCGGTGTTCGCAGCGTCGGCGTTTGCCGCCGATTCGCTCGTGCCCGAATTTCCGCCCGGCCTCGTGGTGCCGCCGGGCGCCGCGATGAGCGCCGATTTCGACGTCGACCGGGCGACGCGGGCGTACATGAGCCTTTTGACCCCGGCGCAGCGGGCGCGCTCGGATGCCTACTTCGAGGGCGGCTACTGGCTGCAACTCTGGGATTTCCTCTATTCGCTGGGCGTCGCGTGGCTGCTCTTGTCCGGGCGCCGATCGGCGCGTGTGCGCGACTGGAGCGAGCGGGTGACGCGCCTTTCCTGGCTTCGCACCGTGATTTATTCGGCCGTGTACGTCCTCGCCGCCTACCTTCTCACCCTGCCGTTGACGATATATGCCGGCTTCTTGCGCGAACACGCCTACGGTCTCGCGAATCAGAGTTTCGGTCCCTGGTTCGGCGAACAGATGATCGGTCTTTGCGTGAACGTCGTGGTGACCGCACTGTTCTTCGCGGCGGCGTACGCTTTCGTGCGCAAGTTCGCCGCCTCCTGGTGGATTTGGCTGACGGGTTTCACAGTGGTGTTCCTGCTGTTGGGCACGTTGCTCGCCCCCGTCTGGATCCTGCCCCTGTTCAACGATTACAAGATCTTGGCGGACGGACCCGTGAACTCGGCGGTGCTCAGCATGGCCCGGGCGAACGGAGTTCCGGCCGAGAATGTGTATTGGTTCGACGCGTCGAAACAATCCAACCGGGTGAGCGCGAACGTCAGCGGATTTCTCGGCACGACGCGGGTGAGCCTGAACGACAATCTGTTGAACAAGACCTCCCTGCCCGAGATCAAGGCGGTCATGGGGCACGAGCTCGGACATGACGTGCTGCATCACGCGCTGCGCAGCGCCATCTATTACAGCCTGGTGTTCGGGCTCGGATTTGCCTTGGTGAACTCGGGCGCGCGCGCGCTGATCCTGCGATGGCGGGATCGATTCGCCTTGCGCGACATCGGCGACGTGGCGGCGCTTCCCCTGGTATTGGCCTTGTTCTCCGCGTATCTGTTCGTCGCGACGCCGGTCCTGAACTCGATTTCGCGGCAGCAGGAAGAGGAAGCGGACCTGTTCGGTTTGAACGCGGCGCGCGAACCCTACGGCTTCGCGATGGCCGCGATGCGGTTGTCGACTTATCGCAAGATGGAGCCGGGCGCGCTCGAGGAAATCTTGTTTTTCGATCATCCGAGCGGCCATACGCGGATCTACGGCTCGATGCGCTGGCTGAAGGAGAATCCGTCGGCGGCCGAGGGGCACTGATTCGACGCCACTAGTCGGCTTGCCGATATTCCCACAGATCGTTGAGCTCGCCCCCGGCAATCGGAGTGGCGGGACTCGCTCCTCCGAAGAGCCAGAAATTGCCCGCCCCATCGACCCACGCGGCAGCGCCGTCTCGAGCGCCGGGCGCGCTGGTGGCGGGCACGCTGGCGGCGGGCACGGTCCCCAGGGCGGCACTGCTCGACCCGCTGACCCAAGTCCATTGTCCCGATGCCGGCGAGAAGGTCCACAAGTCACTGAAGGAACCCGAGGTCGAAGGCGCAGAGCTGCCGTTTCCCCCGAACAACCAGAAATTTCCGACGACATCGGTCCAGAAGGCGGCCGGGGCCCGCGCGCCAGGAACGTTGGCTGCAGCAGCCGCGCTCTGCGTGTCGTACACTCCGATCGCGTTGGGCGTGCTGCTGCCGCTCACCCACGTCCACTGATTCGTGCTCGGCGTGAACTTCCACAGGTCATTGAGAAATCCGGCAGAGGCATTGCCGCCAAATAGCCAGAAGGTCCCCGAGCCGTCGATCCATGAGCCACCCCCCCAACGGGCGGGCGGCACATTGGCGGGGGCTGCTACCCCAAGGGACCCGTAGACACCCGCCGCGAACACAGTGTCCGAGCCGCTCACCCAGGTCCACTGGCCGCTGGCGGGCGAGAATTCCCACAGATCATTGAGGTAGCCAATCTGGAAGGGACTCGCGTTCGAGACGTCACCGTTGCCCCCGAACAGCCACAGATTGCCCGAGGCATCGATCCAAGACACCGAACCTGCCCGCGGACCCGGCAGGTTGGTCGGCGCCGTTACCCCTTGCGTCCCGTACACCGCGCTCGGCGGGGATGACGAATCGGGGCCGGCCTCCCACGTCCATTCGCCCGTGGCGGCATCGTACTTCCACAGGTCGTTAAGATAGCCCACATTGGACGAGTCGTAGCCGTACCCGCCGAACAACCAAAAATTCCCCGCTGCATCCTTCCAGGAGACCGCCCCGGCGCGAGATCCCGGCACATTGCTCGGGGCGGCCACGGCCCGTATGCCGTAGCTCCCCAGCGAACCATACACCGCGCTGGGAGTGTTCGAGCCGCTCATCCAGGTCCAAAGTCCGTCCGACGGCGTGTATTGCCAGAGGTCATTCAGAAAGAAAAGCTTGCCGGTTGCGTCGATGTAGGTTCCACCGAAGAGCCAAAGATTTCCCGACGCATCGGTCCAGCTGACCGCGCCATCGCGCGCGCCCGGAACGCTGCCGGCGGACGCCGCACCCTTGACTCCATAGACACCCGGCGCGCCGTTCTTGCTCGAGCCGCTCACAAAGGCCCACGGTCCCGAGCAGCTTATTTTCACGCTGACGGCAGCCGACTCGACCACACCCGTGCCATCCGTCACCCGGCAGATCTGGCCCGCCGGTTGAGAGGGAATCGTCACGGCATAGGTCGAGCCCGTGACCAGCGGCGTTGGGAACATGAAGGAGGATGCGCCGGCAGCTACCTCTACCGTGCCCGCGCCATTAGCCACGAGCAGACCGCTGCCGCGAAGTCCGCTGATGTCGCCGCCGAGGGTGTAGGCCGGAGCGGACCCGGAGCCGCCGCATGCTTGCAACATCGCGAGCAGACCGACCAGGGGGAAAAATAACAACCGTCCGGCGCAGATTCCTTTCTTGGGGTACCTCATCGATCTTCCTTATACCGGGGAGCGGACGACGCATCGCTTCCGAGCGACTGTACCCCAGCGCGTCTGTTGTCGCTTGAAACGCGCTCGCAAGCCCCCATAAAAAGCCGTTCAATGCCCTTAAAGCCCCACCTGCAGCAGCACGACCCCGATCGAATTTACGGCACGACCATCCTCGCCGTGCGGCGCAACGGCCGCGTAGCGGTCGGCGGCGACGGCCAGGTAACCCTGGGTCAGAGCGTCATGAAAGGCAATGCCCGCAAGGTACGGCGCCTGTACGGCGGCAAGGTGCTCGCGGGGTTCGCGGGCGGCACCGCCGATGCCTTCACGCTGTTCGAGCGCTTCGAGGGCAAGCTCGAGAAATTCGGCAATCTCACGCGGGCGGCGATCGAGCTCGCCAAGGACTGGCGCAGCGATCGGAGCCTGCGGCGGCTCGAGGCGCTGCTCTGCGTCGCGGACCTGGAAAGCATGTATGTGATCTCCGGTAACGGCGATGTCATCGAGCCGGAGCACGATTTGATCGCCATCGGCTCCGGCGGCGGCTTTGCGCAGGCGGCGGCGCAGGCCTTGATCGGAGCGACCGAATTGAGCGCGCGCGACATCGTGGAGCGCTCCCTGCAGATCGCCGCGGATATCTGCATCTACACCAATCGCAATCTCACCATCGAGGAGTTGTAGTGCCGTGTCGCAGATGACTCCCCGCGAGATCGTGGAAGAGCTCGACAAGCATATCGTCGGCCAGAAGGCGGCGAAGCGCGCGGTCGCCATCGCGCTGCGCAACCGCTGGCGCCGAGGTCAGGTGGATGCGGCCCTGCGCCCCGAGATCACCCCGAAGAACATTCTGATGATCGGCCCCACCGGCGTCGGCAAGACCGAGATCGCCCGGCGGCTCGCGCGCCTCGCCAAAGCCCCGTTCATCAAGGTGGAGGCCACCAAATTCACCGAGGTGGGCTATGTAGGTCGCGAAGTTGACTCGATCGTCCGCGATCTTGTCGAGATCTCCGTGAAAATGACCCGAGAGGAGGAGATCGCCAAGGTGCGCCACCGGGCCGCCGACGCCGCCGAGGACCGGGTGCTCGACATTCTATTGCCGCGTGCCCAGGCCGGGTTCGTGGCGGACAGTCCACCGCGCGATAACGACACCCGGCAGCGCTTCCGAAAGATGCTGCGCGAGCATGAGCTCGACGAGCGGGAAATCGAGATCGAGGTGCGCGCCGCTCCGGTCGGCGTGGAGATCATGGCTCCCCCCGGCATGGAGGAAATGACCCAGCAGCTGCAGGGCATGTTCCAGAACCTGGGAGGTGGCAAGACGCGCTCGCGCAAGCTCAAGGTCAAGGAAGCCCTGAAGCTCCTGGTCGACGAGGAAGCGGCGAAGATGGTGAACGAAGAGGAACTGAAGGTTCGCGCCGTCGAGAATGCCGAGCAAAACGGCATCGTGTTCATCGACGAGATCGACAAGATTGCGCGCCGCCAGGAAACCGCCGGCGCGGACGTGTCGCGCGAGGGCGTGCAGCGGGACCTGTTGCCGCTGGTCGAGGGCTGCACGGTGAACACCAAGTACGGGACGGTCAAGACGGATCACGTGCTGTTCATCGCCTCCGGCGCCTTTCACATGTCCAAGCCCTCGGACTTGATTCCCGAGCTGCAGGGACGGCTCCCCATCCGGGTCGAGCTCGAGCCGCTGGTGGTGCGGGATTTCGTGAGGATCCTGACCGAGCCGGACGCGTCGCTCTGCCGCCAATACGCGGCGCTGATGGCGACCGAAGGGGTGGAGCTCGCCTTCGAGGAATCCGGTGTACAGCGCCTGGCGGAGGTAGCATTCGAGGTCAACGAGAAGACCGAGAACATCGGTGCAAGGCGCCTTCACACGGTGATGGAGCGGCTCTTGGAGACGGTGTCCTTCGACGCCGCGGACCGAAGCGGCACCCGGGTGGTGATCGATCGAAGCTACGTCGAGAGCAATCTTGGCGAGCTGGTCCGCGACCAGGACCTTTCGCGGTACATTCTGTAGGACATGCCTCAGCCGACCGACATCAAGCTGCGCACCCAATCGCGGGTCCTCGACGTGCTCTTCGACGACGGCTCGCATTTCGAGCTGCCGTTCGAATATCTGCGGGTGTTCTCCCCGTCCGCCGAGGTCACGGGTCACGGCGTGGGCGAGGGCATCCTGCAGGTCGGCAAGGAAAATGTGGGGATCAGCGCCGTGGAGCCCGTGGGCAACTACGCGCTGCGCTTGAAGTTCGACGACGGGCACGACACGGGGCTCTATTCCTGGCCGCTGCTACACGAGCTCGGCCGCCGCCGCGAATCGAACTGGAACCGTTACCTGGAGCGGTGCGCCGCGGCTGGAATTGTCCGCGGCACGGGCTCTTAAGGTCTGCGCGGCCTCAAGGAGGCTACAATGTGCCTTCACTTCAGAGGGCGCGATGACAGACCAGAAACGCACGGCCGATTTCGGGTTCGAGAAGGTCCCATGGGCGGAAAAGACCGACCGCGTCCGGGCGATCTTCAGCTCGGTGGCTGGCAAATACGACGTCATGAACGACCTCATGTCGTTCGGCGTGCATCGCCTCTGGAAGCAATTTGCGCTCTCGCTCACGGGCCTGAAGGCCGGTCAATCTGCGCTCGATGTCGCCGGGGGCACCGGTGATCTCACGCGCGGGCTCGCACGCCAGGTCGGCAAGGGCGGGCGGGTGGTGCTCTCGGACATCAATCGGAGCATGCTCGAGGCCGGCCGCGACCGACTGCTCGACGCAGGCTACGCGGGCAACGTCCACTGCCTGGTGGCCGACGCGGAGCGCCTGCCGTTCGCCGACGCCTGCTTCGATTGCGTGACCATCGGCTTCGGCCTGCGCAACGTGACCGACAAGGCCGCGGCGCTGTCCTCCATGTACCGGGTCTTGAAGCCGGGCGGCCAGCTTTTGGTGCTGGAATTCTCCACGCCCGTTGCGCCGGGCTTGAAGCCGCTGTACGACGCCTACTCGTTCAATCTGCTCCCGCTCATGGGGCGCCTGGTGGCGCGGGATGCGGCGAGCTACCGCTACCTCGCGGAGTCGATCCGCATGCACCCCGATCAAGAGACCCTGCTCGGCATGCTGAAGCAGGCAGGTTTCGGCGAGACGCGCTATCACAACCTGTCGGGCGGCATCGTGGCCGTGCACCGCGGATACAAAATCTAACATGCCGGCCACACCCGCCTGGATCGCAGCCCTCGAATCCATCTTGAACCGCAGCATCGACCGCTCGCAAAAGGCGCAAGGACTGGCGCAGCGGTTGAACCGCACCTCGCTGGAGGTGCACGTGGAGGGCGTCGCGCGGATCCGCGCCGCGGTGTGCGTGGACCGGGTCGGCTTGAGCACCGGCGGCGACATCGACGCGGACGCGCTGATATCGGGGTCGCCGATCGCGCTCTTCAAGCTCATCCGCGAGGGCGCCGGCACGTCGGGCCCGACGGCGGATCGTTCCCGGGCCGCGGCCCGTGTCGCCGGCGATGCGGAAATCGCCGCACGCTACCGCGAGCTGTTCGCGCTCGCTCGGCCGGATCTGGAGGAGGAGCTGTCGCGGCTGATCGGCGATCTGCCGGCGAGACGCCTGTCGCTGGCGGCGCAGGGAGCCATCGGCTGGGCCCGCAGGGCCGGTCGTACCGCCCGCGAGAACCTGGCCGAGTACCTTCAGGAAGAGAGCCGGGATCTGGTTGCGAGGCCGGAGGTCGAGGAATTCGTGCACGGCGTCGACCGACTGCGCGACACCGCAGAGCGCGTCGAGGCGAGGCTCGCGCGCCTCGAACAACGTCTCAGGGAGCCACGGTGATGCGATTTCGCGTCGCGGCACGCCTGCTCGAGATTCAGCGCGCCCTGGTCCGCCACGGACTCGACGATTTCGTACGCGCCACGCATCTGTACCGCCCGTTCCGCTTCTTATTCTACCTGTCGCCTTGGACCTGGTTTCAGCGCAGCGCCGGCGTGACCCGCGGCGAGCGCCTGCGTCTTGCGCTCGAAGAGCTCGGGCCGATCTTCGTCAAGTTCGGCCAGGCCGTGTCGACCCGCCGCGACCTCATTCCGGCCGATATCGCCGATGAGCTGGCCAAGCTTCAGGACCGGGTGCCGCCCTTCGAGAGCGCCATCGCCGTGGCGGCCATCGAACAGGCGCTCGGACGGCCGCTCGCCGACTCATTCGACCGCTTCGAGGAGACGCCGCTCGCGGCGGCATCGATCGCGCAGGTGCACGCGGCCCGGCTGAAAAGCGGGGAGGAGGTCGTGGTCAAGGTCCTGCGGCCCGGGATGCACGACATCATCGAGCGCGATCTGGAGGTGTTGGAAGCGCTCGCGGGTCTCGCCGACGAATATTGGAGCGATGCGCGGCGTCTGCGCCCGCGCGAAGTCGTCGCCGAATACCGCAAGACCATCCTCGACGAGCTGGACCTGATGCGCGAGGCGGCCAACGCCGCCCAATTGAAGCGCAATTTCACGGGTTCCCCGCTTCTGTACGTACCCGCCGTTTACTGGGATTACTGCCGGTCGAACGTGATGGTGATGGAGCGGATCCACGGCATCATCATCAGCCAGATCGAGGAGCTCAAGGCGCGCGGCACCAACTTCGCGAAGCTCGCCGAGAACGGCGTGGAGATTTTCTTCACGCAGGTGTTCCGCCACAATTTCTTCCACGCCGACATGCATCCGGGCAACATCTTCGTGCAGATCGACGATCCGGAGAATCCGCGCTATGCGGCGATCGATTTCGGCATTGTCGGCACCTTGCAGCCGCGCGATCAGCATTACCTCGCCTCGAATTTCCTCGCGTTCTTCGATCGCGATTACGCGCGCGTCGCGGCGCTGCACCTGGAATCCGGATGGGTTCCCAAGACCGCACGGGTGGATGAGCTCGAGTCCGCGGTGCGCACGGTGTGCGAACCCATCTTCAACAAGCCGTTGAGCGAAATATCCTTCGCCCAGGTGCTGTTGCGGCTGTTCGAGACCGCCCGCCGTTTCGACATGCAAATACAGCCGCAACTCGTTTTGCTGCAGAAGACGCTGCTCAACGTCGAGGGCTTGGGCCGCCAGCTGTATCCCGAGCTCGATCTGTGGAAGACGGCGCAGCCGGTCTTGCGGCAGTGGATGCGCGAGCGCATGAGCCCGCGCTCGGTGCTGAAGCGCGTGCGTGCGCAGTTGCCCGATACCATCGAGAGCCTGAAGGAACTGCCGGTGCTGTTTCAAACGGCGGTGCGCGAGGCCTCCGAGGGGCGGTTCCGACTGCAGGTCGAGAATCGTGGACTCGCCGAGTTGCGACGCGAACTGCAGCAATCCAACAGGCGCCGCGACCTCGCGCTCGCGGCCGCCACGCTCTGGCTGTCCGGCTCCGTGTGGCTGGTGGCGGCGGCGCAATACCGCTGGCTGGCCTTTGTGCAGATGGCGGCCGCCGCGGTTTTCCTCGCCTTGTATCGTTCCCTGAAATGGCAGGCCAAATGAGAATCCCCGTCGAGAACACCACGAGCTATCGGGGACGCAACGCGCGTCCGAATTGGATCGCGCTGCTCGGATTCATCGCGACGGCCGCCGCAGCCGGGGCGCTCGGCGCGCTGGTGTCACCGGCACGCTCGGCGGCGATCGCCGCCTGGTATGCGGGACTCTCCAAGCCGCCGTGGGTGCTGCCGAACAATTGGTTCGGCCCGGCTTGGGGCGCCTTGTACCTGATCATGGGCATCGCCGCGTGGCTGGTGTCGCGGGAGCGTTACCACCGCCAACAGACCATCGCGCTCAGCGCGTACACCGTGCAATTGCTGCTGAATGCCGCATGGGCACCCTTGTTCTTCGGCGCGCGCAATCCCGGCTTCGGTCTGTTCGACGTGGTCGCGCTCTGGCTCGCCGTCGGCTGGACCATCCGCGAATTCTTCTCGGTGCAGCGCGCCGCCGCCCTGCTGCTCGTGCCCTACTTTCTATGGGTGAGTTTCGCGACCGCCTTGAATTTCAGCATCTGGCGACTCAACCAATGAGCACGAACCTAATCGCCAACGACAATTATTCGGTGTTCGTTTCCGAGGCCGGCACCGGCTACAGCCGGTGGAAAGATCTCGCCGTCACCCGCTGGCGCGAGGATCCGACCGCGGATGCACTCGGTTTCTTCGTGTTCTTGAGAGATGTCGAGAACGGCAGGGTGTGGTCAGCCGGCTATCAGCCCTCGGGCCGCGAGCCGGAGCGTTATCAGGTCTCGTTCAGCGAGGAGCGGGCGCAGATCATCCGCCAGGACGGCCCGATCGTGTCGAGGACGGAAATCCTGGTGGCGCCCAACGACGATGCGGAGGTGCGGCGGATATCGATCACCAACGAGGGCAGGAGCACACGAGAAATCGAGGTGACCAGCTACGCCGAAGTGGTGCTCGCCGCGTCCAGTGCCGACGCCGCACACCCGGCGTTTTCGAAAATGTTCGTACAGACCGAATTCGACGCCGACTCGGGCACGCTCCTCGCCACCCGCCGCAGTCGCGAGCCGGCGGAACGCGCGCTCTGGATGTTTCACGTCAGCATGGTCGAAGGCGAGGCGCTCGGAGTCCTGCAGTTCGAGACCGATCGGGCGAGGTTTCTCGGCAGGGGACGGGATTTGCGCAACGCCCTCTGCATCGTGGACGCGCGTCCCCTGTCGGATACTGCGGGCACGGTTCTCGATCCGATCGTGTCTCTGCGGCGGCGGGTGCGGATGCTGCCGGGAGCCACCGCGCGCATTGCGTTCTGGAGCGGCGTGGCGGCGAGCCGCGTGCAGGCACTGGCGGTCGCCGGCAAGTACCGGGACGGCTCCTCGTTCGAGCGCATCGAGCGCTCGGCGCTCGACCGCGCCCAGGTGAGTCTGGGAAGTCTCGCGATCGATGCGCTGGAAGCGCGGCTCTTCCAGCGCATTGCCGGCGCGATCCTGTGCCCGGATCCGGCCCTGCGCGCTCCGCACGAGTTCCTGACACGCAATCAATCCGGTCCGTCGGCGCTCTGGGCTCACGGAATTTCCGGCGATCTGCCCATCGTGCTCGTGCAGATCGAGCATGACGGGGACATCGGCCTCGTCCGACAATGTCTGCGGGCGCATGAGTACTGGCGGTCGAAACGCCTGTCGGCGGATCTCGTGTTCGTGAACGCGGCGCCGGATGCGGCATCGCTTCGCCCGACGCTCGAGGCCGCGATCAAGGAAGCTCCTGCCCGCTCGCGCGGCGCCGATCCGAGCGTGCGAGGCGGCGTATTCTGCCTCGAGGACGCGGTGCTCGATCTGGCGGCCCGAGACGCCCTCGGAGCCGCCGCCCGTGCCCTGTTCACCGGCAGCGGCGGTTCTTTGAGCGATCAATTGTCGCGCTGGCACGAGCCCGAGCGAACGCCGCGTCCAATCCCCCCGAGCCGCGGCCCCGGCGGCCGAAGCGCGGTGCCGCGAGACCTTCCATCCTTGGACTTCTTCAACGGGATGGGAGGGTTCGACAGCGCCGCGCGCGAATACGTCACCGTTCTCAAGGACGCCGAATGGACGCCGGCACCTTGGACCAATGTGATCGCGAACCCCGAATTCGGGTTCTTGGTGTCGGCGGACGGCACCGGGACCACCTGGTCCATCAACGCTCAACAGAACCAGTTGACTCCGTGGTCCAACGATCCGGTTGCGAACCCGCCGGCGGAAGTCGCCTACATCCGCGATGAGGACTCAGGCGAGCTCTGGAGCGCCACGCCCTTGCCCATTCGCGAGCCGGGTTCCTACATCGTGCGTCACGGCTTCGGTTACAGCCGTTTCGAGCACACCTCTCGCGACATCGCCTCGGATTTTCTACAGTTCGTGCCCAAGAAGGATTCCATCAAGATCTCGCGGCTCAAGCTCGCCAATCGCTCGAACAAGATCCGCCGGCTCTCGGTCACCCACTATGCGGAGTGGGTGCTCGGCAATCAGCGCACCCGCACGGCGCCCTTCATCGTGACGGAGATCGACCGAGAGACACGGGCACTGCTCGCGCGCAACCCGTGGAGCGCGGACTTTCCGGGACGCGTCGCCTTCACGGATATGGCCGGCCGGCAACAGACGAGCAGCGGCGACCGGCGGGAGTTCCTGGGTCATTACGGCTCCCTGGCGCAGCCGGCCGCGCTCCTCGGCCAAGCCGCCTTGTCCGATCGGGTGGGCGGAGGACTGGATCCGTGCAGCGTGTTGCAGACCCGGTTCGAACTCGGACCGGGCGAGGAGACGGAGATCGTGATGCTTCTGGGGCAAGAGGCTTGCCGCGCCGATGCGCTGGCCTCCATCCTGAAATACCGCGCGCTCGATCTCGACCACGCACTGAAGGCGGTCACCGATTTCTGGGACCAAACTCTGGGTACCGTCCAGGTGAAGACGCCGGACCGCTCCATGGACGTGATCCTGAACGGCTGGCTGCTGTATCAAACGCTGGTCTGCCGGCTTTGGGCGCGCACCGGCTTCTACCAGGCAAGCGGCGCCTGGGGCTATCGCGATCAGCTTCAGGACGTGATGGCGCTGTGCGTCGCTCAACCCCGGGTGGCGCGCGAACACATCCTGCGCGCGGCCTCGCGGCAGTTCGAGGCCGGGGACGTACAGCACTGGTGGCTGCCGGTGACCGACCAGGGGATCAAGACACGGGTCTCGGACGATCGGATCTGGCTGCCCTTCGTGCTCGCGCACTATCTGGAGGTCACCGAGGACTTCGCGATACTGGATGAGCCCATCACCTTTTTGGAGGGCGGCCCGCTCGCCGAGGACCAGCATGAACTGTTCGGGGCTCCGAAGCCCGCCGCGACGGCATCCTTGTACCAGCATTGCGCGCTCGCGCTGGATTCGAGTCTCGCCATCGGCTCGCACGGCTTGCCCCTGTTCGGCGCGGGCGATTGGAACGACGGCATGAATCGCGTCGGCATCAAAGGTCGCGGCGAGAGCGTCTGGCTCGGCTGGTTTCTGCACGCCGCATTGATGCGGTTCGCCGCAACCGCCGATCGCCGCGGCGACACGGCAAGGGTCTCGGCTTGGCGCAAGCATGCCTTCGCGCTGCAGGCCGCGATCGACCGCGAAGCCTGGGACGGAGACTGGTATCGCCGCGGCTATTTCGACGACGGCACACCCTTGGGATCGGTGGCGAGCGAGGAGTGCCGCATCGATTCGGTGGCGCAATCGTGGGCGGTGATTTCCGGCGCCGCGCCCCGCGAGCGCGCGGCACGCGCGATGGCCTCGGTCAACGCGCAGCTCGTGAGCCGCAGCGAGGGCCTGGTGCAGCTCTTCTCCCCGCCGTTCGACCGCACGGCGCACGACCCCGGCTACATCAAGGCCTACCCGCCGGGACTGCGTGAGAACGGCGGTCAGTACACGCATGCCGCCATGTGGGTCACTCTGGCCTTCGCCATCCTCGGCGATGGCGATCGGGCCGCGGAACTGTTCTCGTTGATCAATCCCGTGAACCACTCGAGCACCCGCGCCGCGATCCATCGATACAAGGTGGAGCCCTACGTGGTGTGCGCCGATGTGTACTCTGCTCCGGCGCACATAGGGCGCGGCGGGTGGACCTGGTATACGGGCTCGGCGGGCTGGATGTACCGGACGGCGATCGAGGGCATGCTGGGCCTGAACCTGCGCGGGCGCAAACTGCGCATCGATCCCTGCATACCGCGCAGTTGGCCCGGTTTCGAGGTCACCTACAAACACGGCTCCTCGCGCTACCACATTGCCGTGGATAATCCGAAACGGGTGAGCCGCGGCGTCGTCAAGGCTGCGCTCGACGGCAGCGGCATCGCCTCATCGCCCTGCGAGATCGCGCTGACGGACGATGGAACGTATCACTATGCGAGGATCACCCTCGGCTGAAGCGGGCCCTAACGCTTGCCACGCATCGCGCCCATCACCCGCGCGATCACGATCCGCGACACGGCGCCGGTCGGCAACATCCGCAGCAGGCGCCACGCAAACCGCGGCCGCGCGAGCAGCAGTCCCCCGGCCATGGCGCCGACAGCGCCTAGCCCGCGCACGCTCATCAGTGCGCGCATCGTGCGGCTGCGGGGAAATCCTTCCCCCAGGCCGCGCGGTCCGTGTGCTTCGCCCTCGGCCGCGGGCGGCGGTTCGAGCAGCCGGCTGATCTCGCTGCGCGTTTGCGCAAGTCGCGCCATGATGGCATCGCGTTCGGACGATTCGGCGGCAGTCATTGGTCTTCGTCCGCGAGAATCCGCTCCAGAATCACGCTGTCTTCCTTCCACTCGCGGCGCACGGTATCGAGAAAGGGAGCCTCGCCGGCAGCGGATTTGGACCGGTAGATCATGCCGATGACGGCGAGCGCGAGGAATCCTCCGCCCATCCAGGCAATCGCGGGCAGCCGATGCGGCGTATCCCACGTGACCGCGATAACCGCAGCGCATCCCATCAGGATGGCGAGCAACAAAGCCACACCGATGAGCACGGCGGCAATGATTCCCGCCACCGCATCTCGCTTGGCCCGCTCGAGGTCGAGCGCCGCCAATTCGACGTACGCGCCGAGATGCCGCAACAGCGCGGGCGCCGCTTTCGGCAATGACCACAGCACCCGCATTGGACTGAAGCCTTAAGAGCGGCGCGCGACCAGGATGCCCACGACGGCGCCCACGAGCGCCGCGAGACCGACCGCGACCCAGGGACTTTCCCGGACGTAGTCGTCCGCTCCGCTGACCGCTCTTTGCGCCTGTCGACGCAGCGCTTCCGTACCGTCGGTCAAGCTTTCCTTGGCCGATTCCACCGTCGCCAGGACCTTGCTGCGCAGCGTCGCGACATCCGCGTCATTCAGATCCGCGAGGCGAGCGATCAGGTCCTCCACGTCGGCGATCAGATTTCTGATTTCGTCAGCGGCAACGCTCTTGATGCGGCCGGCTGCATCCGCCGCATCTTCCTTCAGGCGCTGGCCCGAAGCATTGAGGTCCCCTGTGCGTTCGTATGTTGTTTCCATGCATCGATCTCCTCAAGACTTCGGAATCTACCCCCATCAACCCCGGGGCACAATGGGAGCGTTGTCGTTGCCGCCGATCACCACTTCGACTCGGCGGTTCAGCTGGCGGCCGCCGGAGTCGCTGTTGCTCGCGACCGGATAGGCCTTTCCGTATCCCTGAGTATTGATACGAGAAGGATCGATGCCGCGCGTCACCAGGGCGGCTTTGACGGCGCTGGCGCGCCGCTGCGACAGGTCTTCATTATAAGCGTCGGAGCCCACGCTGTCCGTAAAACCGTCGATCTCGGCGCGGCGGTCGGGATGCTGGGTCAGGAACTGCGCCAGCTGATCCATCTTGGTGGCCGCGCCCGGATTCAACTCCGCCCGTGCCGTATCGAACAGCACATCGCCCAGCGTCAACACGATGCCGCGATCGGTCTGCTTCGCCTTCATCTTATCGAGCTCGGCCTGCAACTCCGCCGCCTGTTGGGAGGCTGCATTGCGCTGCTCGACGGCGGTGTTCACATCACGCTGGCGGGCGGCCAACTGAATGCGGTCGCGCTCCGCCTGTCCCTGCGCGACTTGGGCGTCATACGCCTTGGCCGCGGCGCGGGCCTGCGCCAATCGCGCCGTCTGCGCCGCCATGTAAGCCGGCTGCGACACCCCGGCGTCCTGGTGATGTTCGGCGGCGGACTCGGCGAGCGCCAAATCCTTCTTGGCGGTGTCGAGATCGAGCGGCGCGTAGCGCACCACGTTCGGATCGGCTTGCGCGGCCGCCACCTGGGTGCGCGCGCTCTCCAGCGCTGCGTTGGGTTGAGGTGCGGACGCGCACGCCCCGAGCGCCAACGCGAATCCGACGCCCGTCATAAATTTCACGTTCATGGCACGGTACCTCGTTATTGAGAAAGGGGTTGCGGCGCGACCGGCGGCGGGATGGCCGTCGGCGAGCTGTGATTGGCCTGTTCGCGCAGCGCCTGCAGGCTCGCCTGCAACTCCGCGTGCGCCTTCTGCGAGCGGTGCTCCTGCGCCGTCGCTTCCGCAAGCTCGGCATCGACGTTGGCCTGCTCCGCGAGCATGGTCGCGGGCTCGGCATCGTGATCCGCCGCCGCCTTTTCCGCGCGCTGCAATTTATCGCGCGCGGCGGAGAGCTCCACGGGCGCGAGTTCCTGCGCACCGGATTGCTCGGCGTGCTGCACGGATGCTTTCGCCACCGCAATTTTCTCGTTGGGAATCGGGCTCGAGGCGCACGCGGCCAATGCCAGCATCGCCGCGGCACAGACTGCCGCGCCCTTGATCGATTTCACGGATCCATTCATTTCACTTTCCTCCATTCCACGGCTTCGGCACGACCGCCTCCGCCCGTTCACACGGGATCTAGCAAGGGTCGTGCCAACCCACAGCGGAGCAATTCAGCAGGAAAACCAAGGCCTTCCGCGCGCGCAGGCGCGGCGCGCCCATGTAGAAATTGCCGAGCGAAGTAGACATTACGTGAGATTTCCGCAGCCTCCACGAGGCTTGTCGGCGCGCGACTATGCGTGTGCGGGGATCAATGCTTGGAGATGTGTGCTTCGCAGATCTCGTGCAGCACTTCGGGAAGGCGGCCGTAGTCGCGCGCCTTGTCGAGAAAATGCGTCGCACCGAGCGCGATGGCCGCATTCTTGTACTCCGGGAGATCGTAATTCGTGAGCACGATGATGCGCGGTTTCAGCTGGGTGGTGGCGAGCGCGCGCATCACGCCGAACCCGGTTCCCTGTTTCAAATGCAGATCCAGGATGATCACGTCGATCGCATCGCGCTTCACGGCCGCGAGCGCGGCCGCCTCGGTGTCCGCGGTGCCGATCAGTTCGACCTCCGGAATCTGCCTGATGGCCTCCGTCAGCCTCTCCGTGAGGACCTTGGAGTCCTCCACGAGTAAGACTCGCAAGCCCTGGGCCATCGTCATCCTTTCCACGGTAGTTGCACACACGTTAACGAGACTCTACTGCTTGCACGCGCGGTCCACACCCGGTCGGTGAACCGTTCGTAATGTAAGACGTATCCCACGGGTGCCGGTTATTGCACGGGTGCCGTTATTGAATGAGACCGTTGCGGAGCGCATAGGACGTTATGTCCGCGTTGGCGTTGAAACTCATTTTTTCCAATATTCGTGAGCGGTAGGTGCTCACCGTCTTGACGCTCAAGCTCAATTCGTTGGCGATGTCGGACACGCCGCGGCCAGCCGCCAGCTTGCAGAAGATCTGGAATTCACGCGTCGAGAGCCGGGCATGCAGCGGCTTGTCGGGATCGCCATCCAGATCCGCCACCAGGATCTCCGCAAGCG
The DNA here is from genome assembly GCA_050012215.1 of Steroidobacteraceae bacterium. Classification (GTDB taxonomy): domain Bacteria; phylum Pseudomonadota; class Gammaproteobacteria; order Steroidobacterales; family Steroidobacteraceae; genus Bog-1198. Next base: position 141,074 of record JBEKHO010000002.1, on the reverse strand, counting down.
CTGCGCTCACGTATCGCCGGCCGGAGAGCACCGTGCGCACCGCCTTCATCAGCTCCTCCGGGGCGCTGTCCTTGGACAGGTAGCCGCTCGCCCCGGCGCGCAGCACGTTGACCGCGTATTGCTGCTCCGGCAGACCGCTCATGACGAGCACGCGCACGCCGGGGTGGCCGGTTTGAATGTGCCTCAATATGTCAAGCCCGCTGCGATCGGGCATATGGATATCGAGAAGCACGAGGTCCCAATCCTGCTTGCGCAGCTGATCCAGTGTCTCATTCCCGCTTGCGGCCTCGCCGACCGCGTTGATGGTGGGATCCGCCTCCAGGAACTGCTTAAACCCTGCCCGGACAACCGCATGGTCGTCGGCGATCAATACTCGTGACACGTCTTGGCTCTCCCCTCTTCTGGTAATCAGCTGCTCGCGCACTGGCTTTGCGAATAGCCATTGAGCTTGTTATACAACGTTTTAAGGCTACATCCCAACGCGTCCGCCGCGCGGCGCTTGTTGCCCTGGAAGTAGTCGAGCGTCGCCTCGATCAGCGAGCGCTCCATGTCGTGGATCCTCGATCCCACGCGGATCTCGAGACGCTCCCGATCGTCGGTGCCAGCCGCGGTCCGGTTCGAGTAGCCTTGCGACTGGATGAGCGGCGCCAACTCGAGCGCCTGGTCGCCCAGGATGAACGCCCGCTCGATGCAATTCCTGAGCTCGCGCACATTGCCCGGCCAGGTGTGCTGCTTCAAGGTCATGCGCGAATGGGCCGTGAGCTGTTTGTGGGTGTCCGCTTGGGCGTTCAATTCATCGAGAAAATGCCCGGCGAGCAGCTCCACGTCGTTTCCCCGGCTGCGCAGCGGGGGCAACTCGATCGGAAACACCGCGAGGCGGTACAGCAGATCCTCGCGCAATTGACCGCTCTGAACCGCCTGCAAAGGGCAGCGGTTGCTCGCGGCAATCACCCGCACGTCGGTCGACAGTTCGACATTCGCCCCGACCCGGTAGAACTTGCGGGTCTCGAGCACGCGCAGGAGGCGCGTTTGCATATCCAGAGGCATCTCCGTGATCTCATCGAGCAGCAGCGTTCCGCCGTCGGCCCGCTCGAACACGCCGGCATGGGCGCGGACCGCGCCGGTAAAACTGCCCTTCTCGTAGCCAAAAAGCTCGGCCTCGATCAACCCTGCAGGTATGGCGCCGCAATTGATCGCGAGGAACGGGCCGCCGCGACGCAGGCTCCTGTCGTGGATCGATTGTGCCGCGAGTTCTTTTCCGGAGCCGCTCTCGCCGGTCAACAAGACGCTGGCCTCGGTGGGGCCGACGCGATCGATCAAGCGAAACACGTCCTGCATGGCGACGGACAAACCGAGCAGCGGGCCGGCGGCCGCGCGCGGCGAGGACTCTTGGTGCAAACTCACGACGCTCATGACTCGATACCCTCCAGGCTCCGGCTATTCGTGTAATCGTTACATTGCGAACCCGGTTAATTTGTAACCTGTGCAGGGGGCACTCGCCATGGATACCCGCTGAACCTGCGCTCAGACTTTGTGCGGAGTTGTGTCGGTGTTTGTCTGACGCGGCTGGCACATGCGGTGCACCGCGATCTAGTTTGCCCGCTCCCGGCCGCACCGCCAGCAGCAGGTAAACTGCGGCTCGAGGCTTTCCCCACACCCGTCGCAGACCCAGGGAGCACCGCCGGGCGCCTTCGCCGCGCGCGCAAGAATGCCGAGCGCGTACCCCTCATCGGCGTCGTCGACGAACAGCTGCGGCCAGGTCTCCATCATCGGCAGCTCGCCCAAGGCGCCGGCGAGGTACACGTTGCGCAGCTCGCACCGGACGCCGGCCGTGATCAGAACGTTCCGGGCATGCGCTACCTGCAACAGCGAGGCGGCCCGGTAAACGCGCTTCACGGCGGTGCCTCCGTCGGCCTATCCGCGCAGCGATCCTAAGAAGGCGCGCACGTCGCCTCCGCGCTCCAGCGTCTCCACCAACGCCGAGCCGACGACCACGCCGTCGACGTGCGTCGCGAAGCGGGTGACCTGTTCGTGCGAGCGGATGCCGAAGCCCGCGCAGACCGGCACTTTGGAGTAGCGTTTGACGCGGTCCATGTAGGCGAGCACCTCGTCGGGGACCTCCACCGACTTGCCGGTGGTACCGGTCATCGTCACTGCATAAACGAACCCTTGAGCCGCGGCGCAGAGCATCGCGAGGCGCGAATCCGGCGTCACCGGCGTCACCATCTGGATGAGCGCCAGGCCCTCGCGCTCCAACGCCGCCGCGAGATCGCCGGCCTCCTCGTGAGGCAGATCCGGCACGATGAAGCCGGCGACCCCGGCCTCACGCGCCGCGCGCGGCAGGGCATCGAGCCCGAACGCGAGCAGCGGATTCAGATAGCTCATGAGCAGCATCGGCGCCGACAGCGGCCGGGGCAACGCGGCCAGCTGCTCGAGTATCCACGGAAGCGTCACCCCATCGGCCAGCGCGGCGAAGCTTGCGCGCTGCACGGTGGAACCGTCCGCCATCGGATCGGAGAACGGCACGCCGATCTCCACCACATCGCACGACTCGGCGACCGCCAGCAAGTTGTCGCGGAACTGCCGCCGCGTGGGAAAGCCGGCGGTGAGAAATCCCACCAGCGCCGGGCGGCCGCGCGCGGTGGCGGCGCTGATGGCGGTCGAGATGGTGTCGCGGGGTTGCATGGTATTCAGCTCAAAATCGTCCGCTGCAAGATGCTCATGTCCTTGTCGCCGCGGCCCGAGCATCCGATGAGGATGCGCGCGCCCGGATGAGATTGGGCGTAGCGCCGAGCGCCGAACAGGGCGTGCGCGCTTTCGATCGCCGGCAGGATCCCCTCGCAGCGCGCGCATTCGCTCAAGGCATCGAGCGCCTCGTCGTCGGTCGCCGATTCGTAGGTGACCCGGCCCAAGCTCTTGAGGAAGGCGTGCTCCGGGCCGACGCCCGAGTAGTCCAGGCCTGCCGACACCGAATGCGTCTCGCGCACCTGGCCGAACGCATCCTGCAGGATCAGCGTATAGCTTCCCTGAAGCACTCCCGGCGTCCCGAATGTCAGCGAGGCGGCATTGTCGCCGAGACCCGCGCCGCGGCCGCCCGCCTCCACGCCGAGAATCTCGACGCCCGAGTCGCCGAGAAATGGGTGGAACAAGCCGATCGCGTTCGAGCCGCCACCCACGCAGGCGACCACGGCATCGGGCAGAGCGCCTGCGTCCGTCAGCATTTGCGCGCGCGCTTCGCGGCCGATCACAGCCTGCAGTTCGCGCACCAGATACGGATACGGATGCGGTCCCACGGCCGAACCCAGCGAGTAGTACGTGCGGTCGGGGTCGGACACCCAATCGCGCAGCGCCTCGTCGATCGCAGCGCGCAGCGTTTTGTCGCCGGAGCTCACCGGTACGACGGTTGCACCCATGAGTTGCATGCGTCCGACGTTCGGCGCCTGACGCTCGACATCGACCTCGCCCATATAGACCACGCAGGGCAATCCCAAACGGGCGGCGGCCGCAGCGCTGGCGACGCCGTGCTGCCCGGCGCCGGTCTCGGCGATGATGCGCTTCGCGCCGAGGCGCTTGGCGAGCAGCGTCTGTCCGATGGCGTTGTTGATCTTGTGTGCGCCGGTGTGTGCGAGGTCCTCGCGCTTGAGCCACACGTCGGCGCCCCAGCGGGCGCTCAACGTGGGGGCGCGCGAGAGGGCGGTGGGCCGGCCGACCCAGGTCTTGAGCTCGTGATGGAATTCCGCCTGAAAATCAGCGTTCGCGAGGTACCGGTCGATGCCCGCCTGCAGCCGATCGAGCGCCGGCACCAACGTCTCGGGCACGTAGCGCCCGCCGAATGCGCCGAATCGGCCTTTCGAATCGGGACCCGCGCCGGCGATGGCCGCGCTTTTCGGCGTGACGGTCGGAGGCACGGTGCTCATGCGTCGCTCGCCAAGAGAGCGGCCGCGGCGCGCGCCGCACGCACGAATTCGGCTATCTTGGCGGGATCCTTGACGCCGCGCTCCGATTCGACGCCCGAACTCACGTCGACGCCGAACGGTCTCACCGCCTGGATCGCCTCCGCGACATTCTGCGAGGACAGGCCGCCCGCCACAATGACCTGCGTCTGCCGGGCGAGCTCCGCGGCGCGGCCCCAATCGGCCAGCTCGCCGATGCCGCTGGTCGGCCCCTCGAACACGATGCGCGCCGGCAGCGGACTCGGCGTCTTGCGCCCGAATCGCACGACCGGCAACACCTTGATGTGCGGTGGGATCTTGAGCTCCCGCAAATCCTCCACATCGGTTTGGAAGTAATCGGGCTTCAGCATGCGGCAGATCTCGTCCACCTTCATCTGCAGCGGATGCTGCGCGACCGCGATCCGGAGGATGCCCGCGGGCGCCAGTGCCGCGAGCTGCGCCGCCTGTCCGGGTGTCACCTGGCGCGGACTCGGCGCAAACACGAAGCCGATGGCGTCCACCTGGGCGGCGGCGGCGGCACTGACGGCGTCGGCGGTGGTGATGCCGCAAATCTTGATCCACATGGTGCCGAGTGTAGCCATTTAGCGTTGCACTGTCCGCGCCGCCGTCAGAATTTCCGCGAGCAGTGCCGCGGGGTCGTCACGCGTCATGAGCGCCGTGCCGATGAGCGCGGCGCGGTAGCCGAGCCGGCGCATCGCCGCCGCGTCGGCGGCCGTGGCCACGCCGCTCTCCGCGACCGCCACGGCTGCCGGCGGCAACGCCGGGGCGAGCTCGGCAAAGCGCTGCGGATCCACCTGCAGGCTCGACAGATCGCGGCAGTTGATCCCGACCAGCACCAGATTCCCGGTGGAGCGCCGCTCCAGCAGCAGCCGGGTCCGTTCCAGATCTGCGGCATCGAAAGCCTCGAGCAGCACGAACAAGCCATGCTCGGCGGCCGCGTCCAGAAGGTCCTGAGCGGCCGAGGGGCTCAGCATTCGAACGATGACCAGCACCCCGCCGGCGCCGGCCGCCCGCGCCTCCAGCACCTGGTAGGGGTGCACGAGGAAATCCTTGCGCATGGCGGGCACGCCCAGGGGCGCGAGCACCCGTGCAGCCTGTTCCAGGTGCTCGAGCGAACCGTCGAAACGCGTCGGCTCCGTGAGCACCGAGACCGCCGCCGCACCGGCGCGGGCATAAGCGGCGACGCGCCCGCGCCAATCGTGCGCCGCATCCTTGAGCACGCCGGCCGCGGGAGATCGAAGCTTCAGCTCGGCGATCACGTCGAAGCCCGACGGGGACAGCTCGAGCGCCGGCGCGGCGGGCGTCTCTCCCGCGCGGCGCTCGAGATCCGCGAATGACTCGCGCCGCATGGCCGCAGTCACGCGCTCCGTGCTCGCTTGCCGCATCTGGTCGAGCAAGCTCGTCATGCGGAATGCTCGGCGCGCACCGCGCCGGCCGTCCGGCCGAATTGCTGCAGCCGCTCGAGCCACGCCTGTGCGCGGCCGCTGTCGATGGTCTCGCCGGCGAGCGCGATGCCCGCGACCGGCGAGGCTGCACGCCCCGCGATGAACAACGCGAGTCCGCTTTGCAAGGCGAGCGCGGCGCGATGCGCTCCCCGATCGCGCCCCTCGAACACGGCGCGCAGCGCGCCAAAGTTGGCGGTGGCATCGCCGCCCTTCAGATCCGCGGCCGAGCAGCGGGGCAGGCCCCACTGTTCGGGATCGATGCGCTCGCGGCGAACCCGGCCCGCGGCCACGTCGAAAGCGATGAACGGCCCGATGGGCGTGGCCTCATCCCAGCCTGCCGCGCCATGCACCACCCATGCCCTTTCACCAGACATTCCGACGAGGGTGTTGGCGATCAGTTCCGCCGCTGCCTCGTCGTAGGCGCCGATCAATTGAAAGCGCGGAGCGGCCGGATTGGTGAGCGGGCCCAGGAGATTGAACACGGTGCGCACGCCGAGCGCGGCCCTGATGGGTGCGAGTGCCTTCATCGCCGGGTGAAAGTAGGGCGCAAACAAGAAGGTGAAGCCGGTGGCGGCAAAGCACTCCGCCGCGCGCCGCTCGTCCAACGGCAGCGTGAGCCCGAGCTGCTCGATCAGATCGGCGCTGCCGCTGCGGCTGCTGATGGAGCGATTGCCGTGCTTGATCACACCCAGGCCCGAGGCGGCGGTCAAAAGCGCCGCGCCGGTGGAGAGATTGAGGCTCCCGGACGAATCGCCGCCCGTGCCGACGATGTCGATGGCGTCGGCGGCAGGCGGCATGGCGGGTTGGCGCGCGAGCGCGCGCATGGCGCCGGCGAACCCGCGCACCTCAGCCGGAGTCACCCCTTTTGCGCGCATCGCGGCGAGCAGCGCGCCCGCCATCGCCGGGGCCAGCTCGCCTGCCGTCAATTCGGCGAGCAGCTGCGCGGCGCCGGCTTCCTCGAGATCTCGGCCCTGCAGAAGCTGCTCGAGCATTTGACGGGGACCCTGGATCGGCTGCATGGCGCTCCCCTTCAAGCCTTCAGGAAATTGCCCATGAGCACCGGTCCCTCCGGTGTGAGCACGCTTTCCGGATGGAACTGCACGCCCTCGATAGGAAGCGTCCGATGGCGAACTCCCATGATCTCTCCCTGTTCGGTGCGCGCCGTCACCTCGAGAACCTCCGGCATGCTCGACGGCTCGGCAATCAGCGAGTGATAGCGGCCGGCCTGGAAATTCTGTGCCATGCCCGAAAAGACACCCTTGCCGTCGTGCTGCACGGGGGACACTTTGCCGTGCATCAGGCGTGAGGCCCGCACCACCCTGCCGCCGAACACTTCCACCAGGGCTTGATGACCGAGGCACACGCCGAAGATCGGGATGCGCCCCGCGAAGGCCTCGATCATGCGCATCGAGACGCCCGCATCGCGCGGCGTGCCGGGCCCCGGCGAGATCACCAGGTGCGTGTGTCCCTGGCGAAGCGCGTCCTCGACCGTGATCGCATCGTTGCGGTGGACATCCACCTCGGCGCCCAGCATCAGAAAAGCCTGCACCAGGTTATAGGTGAAGGAATCGTAGTTATCGATCAGCAATATCCGTGGGCGCGAGCTCACAACCCCTCCGCCGCCATGCTGAGCGCACGCCGCAGCACGGCGCTCTTCGCCATGACTTCCTCATACTCCGCCCGGGGCGAGCTGTCGGCGACGATTCCGCCTCCGGCCTGGTAGCTGTAGGTATCGCCGCGGAACACGAGCGTGCGGATGGTGATGGCCTGATCCATGTCGCCATGGCGTCCAAAATACCCGACGGTGCCTCCATAGAGCTGCCGTCCCACCGGCTCGAGCTCATCGATGATCTCCATGGCCCGAACCTTCGGCGCCCCCACCAAGGTGCCCGCGGGGAAGGTGGCGGCGAACAAATCGAAGACATCGAAGTCCGCCGCGAGCGTCCCGCCGACGCCGCTCACCATGTGCATGATATGGCTGTAACGCTCGATGACCCGGTAAGGCTCCACGCGCACCGAGCCCGCGGTCGCGACGCGGCCCAGGTCGTTGCGCGCCAGATCGACCAGCATGACGTGCTCCGAATTCTCCTTCGGATCGGCGAGCAAATCCTCCTCCAGCCGGGCGTCGGCGAGCGCATCGTTGCCGCGCGGACGCGAGCCTGCGATCGGCCGCAGCTGCGCATGGCCGCCGTGCGATTTGACCAGGGCTTCGGGCGAGGAGCCCACCACCGTGATATCGCCGAGCTCGCAGAAGTACATGTAAGGGGAGGGGTTCAACAGGCGCAATGCCCGATAGACTTCGAAGGGGGCGAGCGCGTGACGCCCCTCGAAGCGCGACGCGAGTACCAGCTGGTACACGTCCCCGGACGAGATGTACTCCTTGGCGCGGCGCACGCCGTCCGCGTGAGTGCTCTCGGTCAGCGAGGGCACCGCGGGCGTGAACGCCCCCGGCGCGAGCAACGTCGGCACGGCGCCTCGCAATGCCTGCATGACTTCGCGCCTCAGCGACTCGCGCTCGGCATCGCTCCCGTCATGCAGCAGCGCGGCGCTGCGCGTGAGGTGATCGAACACCAGCAACGAGCGGGGTGCCACGTAATGCGCGTGGGGCGCGACCGTGGCATCGAGACTGCGGCCCGGCAGGCGCTCGAAATAGCGCACGGCATCGTAGGCCGTGTAGCCGACCAGTCCGCCGGACAACGGCACGCCAGGAATCTCCGGCTTTGGTTGTGGAGCCTCGGCCAACGCGTGTCGCAGGGCGTTCAGGAACTCGTCTTTGCCGGTCGGCCGCGGCGAGCGGCGCCCTCCGACGGTGAGACCGGCCGCGTCCAAGCGCACCTCGAGACAGTCGCCGAATCCGATGAACGAATAGCGCGCCAGCCGCTCGCCCCCCTCCACGCTTTCCAGCAGGAATCGGGGGCGAAACGGCGCCAGCTTCAGGTACGCGGAAACCGGCGTGTCCAAGTCTGCGGCAATGTCGAACGGCGGCTTCATGGCCTGATCCTTGCTGATCCCATAAAAAAACCCATCACCGTCAAGAGGCGGAGATGGGTTCTGGATATCGAACGTGAATGAAAAACTTAAGCGACCAGCGCCCACTCCTTCGGGGAAGTGCGCCACCAGCGAACATTGCCGTTGTTGCTTGCTGTCAACATCTGGAATGAGTATCGCCGCCGCGAGCGGGCATCGTCAAGGGGCCTTTAGGCTCTTTTTGATTCTGCGCGTCAGCTCGACGAAACGCGGCGTCAGGCCCACATCTTCGTACACCGGATCGCCCTGGTCGTCCCGCGAGATCACCGTGGGACCGGCCTCGTACGGCATCGCCGCCGCGATCTCGTCGAGCCCGGCGTGCAGCAGGTCCGTGATGATCTGCTCCACGGTGCGCCCCGGGAACAACTCCGTCAGGGCCTGCAGACGGGAAGCATCGTCCAGCGGCAGCCGCACGGCGTATTCTCGTGCCGTCAGCACCAGTGGGGCATCTTTTTTCCAGCGATCGAGCAAGGGCTTGAATTTCACGATTACTCCGCCATACCGGTATCCGGCAATTATAGGACATGAACGCACCTCACCCCATGCCCTCGGGCGCCGCGGACGGCGTCGCGGCAGGCACGCTTCGGCGCGGCCTCAGCGGCTTGTTCGAATACAGCCGCCGCGCCCTGACGCTCGTATGGACCACCAACCGCCCGCTTTCGATCGCGCTGGCGGCGCTCACCCTGCTGGCGGGCGTATTGCCCGCGGGCGTCGCGTACTTGGGTGCGCTGATCGTCGATGCGGTGATCCGCGCCGCCGATCTGCACCACCGCACCGGCACGCTCGCCCTCTCCCACGTGTTCCTGCTGGTCGGCTGCGAGGCGGCACTGATTGCCGCCACCTCGCTCGCGCAGCGCGGCATCTCGCTCGCGCAATCGCTGTTGCGCGCGCAGCTGGGCCAGCGCGTCAATGTGATGATTCTGGAGAAAGCGCTGACGCTCGACATGCAGCAATTCGAGGACTCGGAGTTCTACGACAAGCTGACACGCGCGCGCCGCGAAGCATCGAGCCGCCCCTTGAGCCTCGTCATGCGCACCTTCGGGCTGCTGCAAAACGCCATTTCGCTGATCTCGTTCGGCGGCCTGCTGATCCGCTTCTCACCCTGGGCGGTCGTGCTGTTGGTGGTGGCCGGCCTGCCGTCATTCCTGGCCGAGGCCAGGTTCTCGGGCGAGGCGTTTCGATTATTTCGCTGGCGTGCGCCCGAATCCCGCATGCAGATTTATCTGGAGTCGGTGCTCGCGCGGGAGGACAGCGCGAAGGAAGTGAAGCTGTTCCAACTGGGGACACGGTTCCTGGACCGCTATCGCGACATCTTCACACGCCTTTATCGCGAGGATCGCGACCTCACCATACGCCGCGACAGCTGGGGATTCGGCTTGGGCCTGGTCGGGACCGGGGCGCTCTACGGCGGCTACGCGTGGATCGCCGCGGAAACCGTGGCGGGCGCGATGACCGTGGGTCAGATGACCATGTACCTCATGTTGCTGCGGCAGGGCCAAGCCGCGGTCAGCGCCGCGCTGACCGCCATCTCAGGCCTGTACGAGGACAATCTGTATTTGTCGAATCTATTCGAATACCTGGAGCAGCCCGTGCGGGGCTCGCGCGGCGCGCTCACGGTGGGGCCGCGTCCGGGCGACGGCGTGCGCTTCGAGGACGTGGAGTTCATCTATCCCGATGCCTCCTCGCCCGCCTTGTCGCACATCGACCTGCACGTGAAGCCGGGCGAAAGCCTGGCTCTGGTCGGCGAGAACGGCTCCGGCAAGACCACGTTGATCAAGCTCTTGACCCGGCTGTACCGCCCGACCCGGGGCCGCATCCTGTTGGACGGGCTCGACCTCGAGGAGTGGGACGAGACGACGCTGCGGCAACGCATCGGCGTGATCTTCCAGGACTTCGCGCGCTACCAGATGCTGGTCGGCGAGAACATCGGTGCGGGCGACGAGCGCGCATTCGAGGACGAGCAGCGCTGGCGCAGCGCCGCCGCGCAGGGCCTGGCGGCGGAGTTCGTCGAGACGCTTCCCTCGGGCTACCGCACCCAGCTTGGAAAATGGTTCAAAGACGGCCGCGAGCTGTCCGGCGGCCAGTGGCAGAAGATCGCGCTCGCGCGCGCCTTCATGCGCAGCGATGCCGATATTCTGGTGCTCGACGAGCCCACCGCGGCGATTGACGCCGCCGCGGAGGCCGAAGTCTTCGAGCATTTCCGCGACCTGACGCACAACCGCATCGCCATCGTCATCTCCCACCGCTTTTCGACCGTCCGCATGGCAGATCAGATTCTGGTGCTCGAGGGCGGCCGCATCGTGGAGGGAGGCAGTCACGAAGCGCTGATGGCGCTCGACGGACGCTATGCCAGGCTGTTCACCTTGCAGGCACGCGGGTATCGTTAGCCGCATGCCTTCGTTCGACGTCGTATCCGAAATCGATTCTCACGAGCTGACCAACGCCGTCGATCAGGCCAGCCGCGAGCTGTCCCAGCGGTTCGATTTCAAGAATACCGGCGCGCGCTTCGAGCTCGAGGAAACGACGGTGACCCTAATTGCTCCGTCGGAATTCCAGCTGAACCAGATGCTGGAGATCCTGAAGCTCAAGGTGGCCAAGCGCGGCATCGACGTGGTATGTCTCGACGTGCAGGACCCGCTCGTCAATCTCGCCGTGGCCAAACAGCTCGTGATCCTGAAGCACGGCATCGATCAGGACACCGGCAAGAAGGTCACCCGGCTGCTCAAGGACTCCAAGCTCAAGGTGCAAGCCCAGATTCAAGGTGACAAGGTGCGGGTCACCGGGAAGAAGCGCGACGACCTTCAGGAAGCGATCGCAACCTTGCGCAAGGGACAGTTCGAGGTGCCGCTGCAGTTCAACAATTTCCGGGACTGATCGCGGGCGCGCGCCTCACTGCGGCCGTCCTCCTCGCTTCATCCCCTCGGTGGTGACCACCGTTCCGTCGAGCTCGACGATGATGGCGTCGATGTCCTTCAGCCGATTGTAGATTTCCAGGGCTTTGTCCGGCCCCAGCACGAACGCCGTCTTGGACAAGCCGTCGGTGCGGGTCGCATAGGGTCCGATCACCGTGGCGCTGCGCACCTTGCTCGCCGAATGACCGGTGTGCGGGTCGATGATGTGGTGATAGCGCACGCCCTTCTCCTCGAAGAAGCGCTCATAGTCCCCGGACGTTGAAATCGCCGCATCGACCAGAGGAATGCGGGCGATGACGTTGCCCTCCCCCTTCATCGGATCCCTGATCCCGACCATCCACGGCTTGCCGAAACGGTCGCCGATGATGCGGCTGTCCCCGCCCGCACCGACATAGGCCCGCGTATATCCGAGACGCTTCAGCACATCGATGCCGCAGTCGACCGAATAGCCCTTTGCGATGCCGCCCAAATCGATGCGCACGCCTTTCTGCGAAAACCGCACCGTCTGATTGCCCGGATCCAGGATCACATGCCGATAGTTGATGGCCGGCAGCGCTTGGGCGATTTGGGCGTCGTCGGGGCGGATGTGCTTGCGGAAGTCGTACAGGTAACCCACGCTCGCGTAGGTGATGTCGAAGGCGCCGTCGGTGATTTCGGAATACTGGCTGGCGGTGGTCAGGAGGTCGAACAGCTCCTTGCTGATGTGCATCGGCCCGTCCGCAGCTTTGGCGTTGACCTGCGACACCTCGCTGGTCGGCTTGTAGGTGCTCATGGTCTCGTCGATGTGCCGCATTTCGTCGAGCACCGCATCGATGGCCTGATTGCCCTTGTCCGCATCCTCGGCCCAGACCTCGACCGTGATACGCGTGCCCATGATGCCGTCGGTGATTCGACGCACCCATTCCGCATGGGCCGGCAGCGCGGCGCACAGCAGAACGGCCAAGATCGCCCAGGAGGTGAACGCATGTTTCATTCGGCGGCTAGCCTATCGGATTCGGCATCTATTGGGTACGGGGACGCCGCCACTGCATGACCACGAGCGCGCTCCCGATCATGCCGCCGAGGTGAGCGAAGTGCGCGATGCCCGCGAGCCTCCCGGTGACGCCGAACAAAAGCTCCGCTCCCGCGTAGAGCGCGGCGAACAGCCACGCGGGCATGGGGATCGGCGGAATCAGCGGCACGACCTTGCGATGGGGAAACATCAATGCGTAGGCGAGCAGGAGCCCGAACACACCGCCCGACGCCCCCAAGGTCGGCCCGAGCGGCGCTCCCATCAGCGGCGGCACGATGAGCTGGGTGAGAGCCGCCGTCACCACCGATGCGAGGTAGCAGGCGAGCAAGCGCCACGGCCCCACGTAGCGCTCGATCTCGGCGCCGAACATGAAAAGCCCGAGCATGTTGAACAGGATGTGCGAATAATTGTGGGGGTCGTGAAGAAAGGCATAGGTAACGATTTGCCAGAAATGGAACAGCGATTGCCCGAAGTCCGGAACCGGCTGCAGCGGCCAGAGTGCAAACTGTATCTCGATCGCATCCCCGACGAGGAGCTGCAGCGCATAGACCGCCACATTGGCGGCGATCAACCAGAAAACGGCGGTGTTCTTCATGAGTAGGTGGTCATTCTAGCGCCATGCGTACCGTATTCCTCGATTACGAAACCGTCCGCAACCGAGACGTGAGCCTCGACCACTCCGCGATCGATGCGGCCGCGGGCACGGTCCGGTACTTCGACTTCACCCACGATCAGGAAATCCCCGCTCGCATCGGCGCAGCGGACATCGTGCTGCTCAACAAGGTGCAATTGACGCGTGCGCACTTCGAGGCAGCCCCCGATCTGAAGCTGATCGCGTTGTCCGCCACCGGCACCGACAACATCGATCTCGAGGCGGCCAGGGACTTCGGCATCGCCGTGTGCAACGTGCGGGGCTATTGCACGGCCTCCGTGGCTCAGCACGTCTGGGCTCTGATCTTGAGCCTCACCCAGCATTTGTCGGGCTGGCACCGATTGGCCGTCGACGGATCCTGGGTACGCGACGAGGTCAACGAGCTCGCCTACCCGCTCCGCGAGCTGGCCGGCCGCACGCTCGGCATCGTCGGCTGGGGAGAACTGGGGCGCGCGGTCGCCCGGGGCGCCGAGGCTTTCGGCATGCGGGTCATCGTCTGCAATCGGCCCGGCGCGGCGCCGGCGGATGGAAGAGTATCGCTCGATGAGCTGCTCGCAACCGCGGATGTGGTGTCTCTGCACTGCCCGTTGACGCCCGCGACCCGCGGCCTGATCGGCGCGCGCGAGCTCGCCCGCATGAAACCCGATGCCCTCTTGATCAATACGGCCCGAGGCGCGCTGATCGACGGCGCCGCCCTGGCCCGTGCGCTGAAGGAGCGTCGGCTGGGGGGCGCCGGCATCGATGTGCTTCCCGCCGAGCCGCCGGCCGAGAGTGAGCCGCTGCTGGAGTTGGGGCTTCCCAACTTGATCGTCACGCCGCACATCGCCTGGGCAGCCTTCGAGGCGCGTCAGCGCTGCCTCGACGAAATGGCTGCCAATATCCGCGATTTTCTGGGTGGCGGACGGCGCGGACGGGTGGTTTGAGTTCCCGCCGCGCCGGTGGCCCGCGCGGGTGCCGCGCGGGTACCCGCGCGTGGCGATCAGCCGCGCTCGGCGCGCTTCGCCTTCTTGGCGGCTCGCTTTTCCTCCAAGGTTTTGGCCGGCTTTTTCTTTTCTTCCCGCTTTCGTTCCATGCCCTTGCTCATGACTCGCTCCTCAGGTTGACGAAAATCATCAATGCTTCGCGGCCCGATGCTTGGTCGGGCCGCGATCGGCGCTGCGCGCGGTGTGTTTCGCCGCGGCCGGCGGCCGCCCCTCATCCCGGCGCTGCACCTTGGTGATCCGCAGCTCGCGTCCCGCCAGGCGCGTCTTCTTCAGCGTCTTGAAGATCTCCCTCGGCATGCCTTCGGGCAGATCGACGAAGCTGTGGTCCTCCCGGATGTCCACCCGTCCGATGTAGACGCCATCGAGGCCTGCCTCGTTGGCGATCGCGCCCACGATGTTGCCGGCCTTGATCTCGTGTACAGACCCGACTTCGATGCGAAAAGTTTCCGTGCGGGCCGGGCGGCCTCCCGCCTCGTCGCGGTCGCGACGACGGGGTGGCCGGGGCGCATCGGAGGGGGCGGGCGCATCCGCACGGGGCGCATCCATGCGGCGCGTGTCCGCGGCGGGCGCATCCGCACCCGGTGTCTCCACGCGCGGTTCTTTGTTCGGGCGTGGTGCGTCACGCCGCGGTGCTTCGGATCGCGGTGCTTCATAGCGTGCAGCGTCGGGCCGCGGCGCATCCCGGCGGGGCGCGTCCGCGGCGCCCGCCAGCAACAGCGGCGTGGAGCTCTGCGCCAGGCTCGCGAGCGCGGCCGCAATGTCGATCGGCGCAAGATCGGTCTCGGCCTCGAGCTGCTCGAGGATCGGCCGGTAACGCTTGCTCTCCTCGGTCGCGGCCGCCTCGATGATGCGCGACTTGAACTTGTCGATCCGGCGGGCGTTCACCGCATCGACCGTCGGCAGGTTCATCGGCTCGATTTGCTGGCGCATGGCGCGCTCGATGCCGCGCAGAAGATTGCGCTCGCGCGGCGCGATGAACAGGATGGCCTCCCCCTTGCGCCCGGCGCGGCCGGTTCTGCCGACGCGATGCACGTAGGATTCCGGATCGTACGGCGCATCGTAATTCACGACGTGACCCACCCGCTCCACATCCAGGCCCCGGGCGGCCACGTCGGTCGCGACGACGATGTCGACGTCGCCGGATTTCAGGCGGGCAATGGTGCGCTCGCGCTGCGGTTGCGGGATGTCGCCGTTGAGCGGCGCCGCGGAAAATCCCCGCGCCTCCAGCTTCTCCGCCAGCTCCACCGTCGCCTGCTTGGTGCGGGTGAACACCAGCATGCCGTCGAAAGGCTCGGTCTCGAGGATTCGCGTCAGGGCGTCGAGCTTGTGCAGGCCGCTCACCAGCCAATAGCGCTGGCGGACATTGGCCGCGGTCGCGGTCGTGCTCTGGATGGTGACTTCAACCGGCGAGCGCAGGTGCTTCTGGGCAATGCGCCGGATCGGCGCTGGAAGGGTGGCGGAGAACAGGGCCGCCTGCCGGTTCGGCGGGGTCTTGTCCAGAATGGCCTCAACCGCCTCGAGAAACCCCATGCGCAGCATCTCATCCGCCTCGTCGAGCACCAGCAGCTTGATCGCGCCGAGCTTGAGGGTTCCCCGCTCCAAGTGATCGCTGACCCGCCCCGGGGTCCCGACGACCACGTGCACTCCGCGCTTCAAGGCGTTCAACTGCGGCTGATAGCTCTGGCCACCGTAAATCGGCAGCACGTGAAAGCCCTTGAGGTGCGAGGCATAGCGCTGGAAGGCTTCGGCCACTTGCAGAGCGAGCTCACGGGTGGGGACCAGCACGAGGACCTGCGGCTCCCGCCCCGCCAGGTCGATGCGCTCGAGCGCGGGCAGCGCGAACGCGGCGGTCTTTCCCGTACCGGTTTGCGCCTGACCGAGAAGGTCGGCGCCGGTGAGCAGCGCCGGGATCGTGGCGGATTGGATCGGAGAGGGCGATTCGTAGCCGACCTCGGCGAGGGCCTTGAGGAGCGGTTCGCCGAGGCCCAGCTCACGGAAAGTCGCCGGACCGGGTGCTTTGCCGGCTGCAGATGCGCTCATGAGGATGCCTTGTTGGGTTGGTTGGCAAGTCTAGCGGTTTGGCCGGGTATTGCTACCATGCGCCTCCCCGACGGTGACCGCCGACAGCGCGGAGGATGGAAACATGGGACGCATATTCGAAGTCAGGAAGCACGCGATGTTTGCGCGCTGGAACCGCATGGCCAAGCAGTTCACGCGCATTGCCAAGGACATCGCCATTGCCGTGCATACGGGGGGTGCCGATCCGGCGTCGAACTCGACGCTGCGCCGCGTGCTGCAAAACGCCCGCGCGGTGAACATGCCGAAGGACAAGACCGACGCGGCCATCCGGCGCGCCTCGGGCAAAGAGGCGCAGAACTACCAGGAAATCATCTACGAGGGCTACGCGCCGCACGGGGTTGCGCTGCTGGTCGAGTGCGCCACCGACAACCCGACCCGGACCGTGGGCAATGTGCGCAACCTATTCACGCGCAACGCGGGCAATCTGGGCACAGCGGGAAGCGTGAGCTTCTTGTTCAAAAAGATGGGGGTATTTCGCCTGGACCCCTCGACCGTGAAGGATCAGGACGAGCTCGAGCTCGATCTGATCGACCACGGTCTGGAAGAGATGGGCGAGAGCACCGGCGAGAAGGGCGAGCCGCAGCTCGTGATCCGCTGCGCCTTCAATGATTTCGGCAAGCTTCAGGAAGCGCTCGAGGCCCGCCACATCACCCCCTTGTCGGCCGAGCATGAGTACATTCCCTCGATGTCGACCGAGCTGCCGGAGGAACAGGCCGCCGAAGCGCTGGCGCTGATCGACAAATTGGAACAGGACGAGGACGTGCAGAAGGTATTCCACACCCTGGCCTGAGCACTGCGGCCAGGCGGGCCCCCGGCTGCCCGTTCTTAAGGATCGTTCATCCTGTCATCCCTCCCGTCCGCCGCCCGTTGCTCTAGGGGAGGCTCGGATTTTCAGGAGAAATGTCATGAAGCGATTGATGCTGTTGCTGATTCCGCTCGGTGTCGTGGCGATGTCCGGTTGTGTGGTGGCGCCGTACGGCTACCACCGCGGATGGTACGGTCCGCGGGTCGCGGTGGTTGTGCCTGCCCCCGTTGTGGTGGTCCGCTGATATCATCCGCCGGGATGGGCGCCCACCGATTTCGCATCCTCAATGTGTTCACCCGGCGTCGGGGGACGTTGACGGGCAATCCGCTCTGCGTGTTCGAGCAGAGCGCCGGACTCGACGGCGCCACGATGCAGGCGTTGGCCCGGCAATTCAATCTGTCGGAGACGACGTTCATCGCGCCCTCCTCGCGCGCCGCCGCGAGCGTGCGCATCTTCACACCGGCCTACGAGCTGCCCTTCGCCGGACATCCGACCTTGGGCACGGCGCACGTCTGCAGAGCGCTCGGGCTCGGAGGCGATGTGCTCAAACTCGACATGAAGGCGGGCATCATCGAAGTGGAGGCGAACGGCGACCGCTGGACGCTGACCGCTCCACAGTCCTCCTTCAGGGACATCGATGTGCCGCGCGGCATCCTGGCCGATGCGCTCGGCCTGGAGGAGGCCGACATCGACGAGCGGCCGCTCTGGGTGAAGGCCGGCAAGGAACAGCTCATCGTACCGTTGCGCTCGCCGGATGCCGTGCTCCGCGCCTCGCCGTCGGCCAGCAGCATGGCAGCCGTGCGCAGCGAGGACGGCATCGGTATGGCCTATGTATTCGCACCGAGCGGCCCTGCCCAGGTGCTGGCGCGGTTTTTCTTTCCGAGCGGGCCGACGATGCTCGAGGATCCCGCCACCGGCTCGGCCACCGCCAACTTCGGCGGCTGGTGCCTGGCGATGAACCGGCCGTTGCCGCTCGCGCTGGAAATTTCACAGGGTGAATCCGCCGGGCGCCCCTCGACGCTGTACCTCGACGTGACTTCCGAGCAGCGCATCCTCGTGGGTGGGGATGTCATCGAGGTGGGGGCCGGATCGATGACGCTCTAAGCCTCCGGATCGGGGCCATGTCCGTGATTGACGAGGCGATAAGCCCAGCGCACCACGGGCGTCAGCCGCGGTGACACCATGCTGATGGCCTTGTGATAGTCCACCCACCGCGCTTCGTGATGCTCGGGCACCCCCAAGTCCGGATTGACGGGCAGCAGAATGTGCGTCTCTTTGCTTCGGGCGATGTAATAGCGCGAGATCTTGCCCTTGTTGTACGGCCCGGTGTCCAGGTAGTCCAAGCCCCAGTCGAACGAGATGTCGTCGAGCGCGGTTTCCTCGCGCACCTCGCGTATCGCCGCGTCGATCGGCGACTCCCCCGCCTCGACCAATCCCTTCGGGAAATCCCAGTTTCGATAGGCGCGCAGAAGCAGGAATCTCAATTTGCGGTTGACCACGCTCACGATCACCACGCCGGCGGATAGCCGCGTGGACGGTGCGACTTCTGGCATAGAAACGCTCGACAACGCCGATGGAGGCGGATTGTACCCCGTAGCGACCCGTTTTTATGCGGGCCTCACGTTACGCCGCCGCCGACAAGGGGGAGCGTATCAGGTGATCGAACGCGCTCAGCGAGGCTTTCGCACCCTCCCCCATCGCGATGACGATCTGCTTATAGGGCACGATGGTGCAGTCGCCCGCCGCGAATACGCCCGGCACCGAAGTCTGGCCGCGCGCGTCGACTTCGATCTCACCGCGCGGCGAGAGCTTCACGACGTCCTTGAGCCAGTCGGTGTTCGGCACGAGCCCGATCTGCACGAAGACCCCGGCGAGCTCGAGCCGATGCAGGCCGCCGTCCCGGCGATCCTTGTAGGCGAGGCCCGTCACCCGCTCACCATCCCCGATGACCTCGGTCGTTTGTGCGCTCGTGATCACGGTGACGTTGGCCAGGCTGTTGAGTTTGCGCGTCAGCACGGCATCGGCGCGCAGCGCGTGATCGTATTCGATCAACGTGACATGGCTCACCAGTCCCGCCAGATCGATGGCCGCCTCGACGCCGGAATTCCCGCCGCCGACGACGGCGACGCGCCTGCCTTTGAACAGCGGCCCGTCGCAGTGCGGGCAATAGGCCACGCCGTGGTTGCGATACTCGCGCTCGCCCGGCACGTTGATCTCGCGCCAGCGCGCTCCGGTCGCGAGCACCACTGACTTTGCCTTGAGGGTGGCACCGTTTTCGAGCCTCACCTCGATCAGTTCGCCCGGGATGAGCGCGGCGGCCCTCTGGGAATTCATCACATCGACATCGTACGTGGTCACGTGCTGTTCAAGACCGGTGGCAAGCTTGTGACCCTCGGTCTCCTTCACCGAGATGAAGTTCTCGATGCCGACCGTATCGAGGAGCTGCCCGCCGAGCCGCTCGGCCGCGATGCCGGTCCGGATCCCCTTGCGCGCCGCATAGATCGCCGCAGCGGCGCCGGCGGGTCCGCCGCCGACCACCAAAACATCGTAGGGAGCCTTCGCGGAGAAGCGTTCGGCCTGCCGTTCGGCGTTTGCGGTGTCGAGCTTCGAGACGATGTCCTCGAGCGACATGCGACCCTGTCCGAACGGCTGACCGTTCAAAAACACTGCCGGCACCGCCATGATGCCGCGGCGCTCGACCTCGCCCTGGAACAGCGCACCATCGATCATGGTATGACGCACGTGCGGGTTCAGCACCGCCATGAGATTCAATGCCTGGACCACATCGGGACAGTTCTGGCAGTTGAGCGAGATGAAGGTCTCGAAGCGCAATTCGCCCTCGAGACGCCGCACCTGATCCATGACCGACGCATCGGCCTTCGGCGGATGGCCGCCGACCTGCAACAGTGCGAGCACCAGCGAGCTGAACTCGTGGCCGAGAGGCAAGCCCGCGAAACGCACTTGCGCCTCGTGACCGGCGCGGCGCAAGGCGAACGACGGCGCGAGCTCGCCGTCATCGCGCCGGGTCTCGAGACTCACCAGAGCCGACGAGGCGACGATGTCCTCGAGCAGCTCGAGCATCTCCCGCGACGCATCGCCATCATCGAGCGATGCCACGATCTCGACCGGCTGGGTGAGCCGGTCGAGGTAGCCCTTCAATTGCGTCTTGAGTGCGGCGTCCAACATGGTGCGTCTCCTGAGGCTTGCGGACGGCGATCAGATCTTGCCGACCAGATCGAGCGAGGGCGACAGCGTCCGCTCGCCGGGCGTCCACTTGGCCGGGCATACCTCACCCGGGTGCGATGCCACATACTGGGCGGCTTGGACCTTGCGCAGCAATTCCTTCGCATCGCGGCCGATGCCGTTGTCGTTGACCTCGATGATCTTGATGCGGCCGCCCGGATCGACCACGAAGGTGCCGCGATAGGCGATGCCCTCTTCCTCGATCAGCACGCCGAAGTTGCGCGCCAGCGTGTGCGTGGGATCCCCGACCAGCGGGTACTGCACCTTGGCGATGGTATCGGAGGTGTCGTGCCACGCTTTGTGGGTAAAATGGGTGTCGGTCGAGACACCATAAATCTCCACGCCCAGCTTCTTGAAGGCGGCATAGTTGTCGGCGAGGTCGCCGAGCTCTGTGGGGCAGACGAAGGTGAAGTCGGCGGGGTAAAACACCACCACGGACCATTTGCCCTTGAGGTCCTCGTGGGTGACCGGCACGAATTTCCCGTTGTGGTATGCCGTGGCCTTGAAGGGCTTGATTTCAGTGTTGATCAGAGACATGGATGAGTCCTCGCAGTGGGGTTATTTCCGAAGCTGGCGCCATGATGCCCCCGGCCTCCCGATTAATGAAATTGATTATCTGAATCCGTTTGATAGAATCCCTCTATCGGAAAGATTGGTTTGAATCCATGAATCTCAAGGACCTCAAGTATCTGGTGGCGCTCGCGGACACCGGGCATTTCGGCCGGGCGGCCGAGCGCACGTTCGTGAGCCAGCCGACCCTGTCGGCGCAGTTGAAGAAGCTCGAGGATTACCTCGGCGTGAAGCTGGTGGAGCGCCAGCCGAAGAACGTGCAGCTCACCGACGTGGGCCGGCAGATCGTGGTGCGCGCGCGCCGCATGCTGAACGAGGGCGACGAGATCGTCGCGCTCGCCCGCGACAACACCAATCCGCTCAGCGGCAAGCTCAAAATTGCGCTGATCCCGACCATCGGACCTTATCTGCTGCCCCGCGTCATGCAGAAGCTCCGCAAGGCGATGCCGGAATTGAAGCTCATGCTGTACGAGCATCAGACGGAAAATCTGCTGAAGCGGCTTCGCGACGGTGAGCTCGACCTGGGCGTCGTCGCGCTGCCGATCGAGGAGGACGGTCTGGAGTCGCGCGAGCTGTACAAGGAGGCCTTCATGGTGGCGCTGCCCAGCAATCATCCGCTGGAGCGCAAGTCGAGCATCAAGGTGCAGGATCTGAAAGATCAGACGCTGCTCCTGCTCGAGGACGGACATTGCCTGCGCGATCAGGCGCTCGAGGTGTGCAGCCGCGCCCACGTACGCGAGCACGAGGATTTCCGCGCGACCAGTCTCGAGACCCTGAGGCAGATGGTGGTGGCGGGGCTCGGCATCACGCTGATGCCGGAGTTGGCGCTCGATCCGCCCTTCGGTTCGCAGCGCGGATTGACGGTGCGACCATTCGCCAAGCCCACTCCGATGCGCACCGTGGGCGCGGTATGGCGCAAAACGAGCACGCGCTGCGTGGCGATCCAGGCGGTCTGCGACGTGGTGCACGACGTGATGTCCTCCAAAGGCTGACCATCTTCGCCATGAGGCCGAGCAGCAGAACGCGCCGCCACGGCGGCTCCGGTTGGGCATTTCAAGCGACCAATGCGGCGGTCTTCGAAGCGCTGGCGAAGGGCCGGCATACGGCAAGCCTGCGCGAATACTTCGGCGCTCGAGCGTTCGAGGAATTGAGCGGCCTTGCCGCCGCCGCAAGCAAGGCTGCGCGGATGCGTCAAGGCGCCCGCCCGCGCCGCCCACGGGTATTGATCGTCCCCGGCATGATGGGATCGAGGCTTTGCGACGTTGCGGCCTCCCGAGCCGGCGCAAAACGCAAGGCACTCTGGGTCGATCCGGTACGCATCGCCGCCGGCCATCTCGAGCGCTTGAGTCTTGCCGGAACGGGCTCGAGCTCGATCCGGGCGGGAGGCGTCCTGCTGCCGGGCTACGCCAGGCTCAAGTTGAGACTTGCGATCGAGGGCTTCGACGCCCGGTTCTTTGCTTATGATTGGCGACTTGGCATCGACAAGATCGGGAAGGCGCTCGCCGCGGCGATCCTCGCCGGCGGCACCCCCGTCTCATTGGTCGCCCACAGCATGGGCGGGCTCGTGGCACGCATGGCGGCGACGCAGGTGCCGACGCGTCTGATCAAACGCCTCGTCATGCTCGGAACCCCCAATCGCGGGGCCTTCGCCCCGGTCCTTGCACTGCGCGGCACCTACCCGTTCGTGCTGCGCTTATCGCGCCTCGACCTCGAGCATTCGCCGGAGGATCTGGCTGCCCGGGTGTTCTGCTCTTTTCCCGGTCTTTATCAATTGCTTCCCGGAGCCCCCTCCAGGGGCGAGATCGATCTGCTCGATCCCGGCTCCTGGCCGCACAGCGGTCCCAAGCCCGATCCGGTGCTGCTCGGAAGCGTGGCCGCCGTTCGAGCCCGGATGGCAGCCCCGGATACGCGCATGGCGCACATCGTTGGAGTCAATCGGGAGACCGTGGTCTCGGTGCGGCGCACGCCGGCCGGATTCGAATACGGCGCGAGCCGCAATGGCGATGGCACGGTGCCGGTCAGCTTGGCGATGCTGCCTGCGCTCGAAACTTACTTCGCCGAAGAAGGGCACGGAGAGCTCGCCAACAATGAAGGCATCATCGCCGCCGTCGTGGCGCTGCTGCGGGGCGAGCGCGGCTGTGGACTGGCACGACACTTTGCACCCCGCAGGGGGCCTCTGACCCGCTTCGACGATGTGCAACTGCGCGCCGCCGAGACGGACAAGATCGATTGGCGGCAGCTCGATTCGGCGCAGCGCGAGGCCGTCCTCGCCGACCTCGACGGCGGTCGCTCCAGCGGTGCCGCAGCCGCCTCGGCACAATCGCTGGCCTGACGCGGCTATTTCGCGGTTAATTGCGACGAATCCGGCGCATTACGCCGGCGCTTTTGCCGAACATTTCACATATTGCCGCGCGCGGTCCCCGCTAATATGCTCGAAGGATCGACGTCCATGAACGCCCAACCCCTTACCGCCGACAATCCCAAAGGCGCCGTGCCTGCGCGCTTCGACGCCAAGTTCATCGAGGAGCACAAGCTCATCGAGCGCTATCTCGAGAACAAGCTGCCGGCCAAAGGCGCCCGCGATCTCGAGAGCTGGTGCCGGGCGCATCCCGACTATCTGAACAATCTCAAGCTGTCCGAGCGCACCCAGGCGAGTCTGAAGCTGCTGGAAGCCAGCGGGCAGCCCCAGGACCTCGGCGAGCCGAAGGCGCCCTGGTGGAAATCGCCGTATGTGCCGATCGCATCGGCCGCGGTCGCGTTCGTGAGTCTTCTCGCTTTCTGGGCGTTGATGGGAAAGTACAGCCTGTTGCGCGGCGAATTGGAGGACGCCAAGGTGCGCGTGACGCAAGGATCCCTGGTCCAGCCCGCGGTCTCCAAGGAATTATATGTCGCGCCCGATCGTGCGCCGGGCATCGACCAGGCGCGCATTGTGGTGAGCGCCGCCGCTCCCCAACTCGTCGATCTGCACATCGACATGACCTACACCAAGAAATTGATCCAATTCAAAGTGACCGTCGACAAGGAGGGTCAAGGACGGGCGCTGATCATGAACAACGTGATCAAGGATTCCAACAACGAGATCCGGCTGACGTTCAATACCACCGGCATCGCCACCGGCGTCTATCGCGTGCGGATCGAGGCTTTGCCGATGAGCGGAGCGCCGATTCCGGAAGGTTGGCTGCTCCTCGAAGTTCACTAGGAGCCTCTCGGACTCACCGCCGACCGGCAGCCAGGATTCAAAACGGCTCATCCCGCAAGGTCACGATCGGCGGGGTATTCACCACGCTGCGCGTGGCGAGCGTCCCTGAGACGCCGACGAGGACGGTTCCGCACACGAGACCGAACACCCAGACCCACGGGTCGAAGGTGTACTCGAGCGAAAACATGCGGCGCGCGAGAATCCAACCGACGCCGCTCGCGCCCATCGCGGCGAGGGTGCCCGACAGGAATCCGAGGGCCGAGAACTCCGCGGCGACTCCCTGCAGCACGGTCATCCGGCTCGCTCCGAGCGTGCGCAACATGGCGCTCTCGTAGCGGCGTTCGTCCCGGGTCGCCTGCACGGCCGCGAGCAGCACCACGACGCCGGCCGCGAGCGTGAATAAAAAGACGTACTGCACGGCGAGCGAGGCGCGATCCATGATGTCGCGAATCTGTTTCAGGATCGCATCCACATCGAACACCGATATCGTCGGAAATCGCTTCACCAAATCGACCAGAGCGGGCCGCTGCGCCGGGGTGAGATAGACGCTCGTCATGTAAGTGCCGGCGGCGCCGTCGAGAAGGCCCGGTGGGAACACCAGGAAGAAATTCGGCCGGAAGCTGTCCCAGCGGATTTTCCGGATGCTGGCCACCCGCACGGTCAGACTCTCGCCCGCGACATCGAATTGCAGCTCATCGCCGATCTTCACATCGAGCGCCTCCTGATACTCGGTCGATATGGAGACCAGCGGCTTGCCCGCCTCGTCGGCCGTCCACCAGTGCCCTGCAATCAGCTGGTTGTCCTGCATGAGAGCGGAAGCCCAGGTGAGGTTCTGCTCCCGCTCCAAGAAGCCCCGCCCCCGGTCTGCCTTGAGCTTGATCGATTCGCTCGGCACGCCGTTGACGGCCGTCATGCGCGCGCGGACCATGGGATACATGGCCGGATCGCCGAAGCCATGCGACTTCAAGAAGTCACCGAGCGGCGCGCGTTCATCCGGGCTGATGTTGACCAGGAAATTGTTGGGCACGTTGGCCGGCAGACTCCGCCGCCAATCCGTCAACAAATCGCCGCGCACGAGCGCGAGCAACAAAAGCATCATGAGTCCCAACCCGAACGCCACGATTTGCACGACACTGGCGCCGCCGCGGCGCGAGACGTTGGCAAGCCCGTATCGCCATGCGACGCCCACGCCGCCCCGCAGCCGGCCGGTCAAGCGGACCAGGGCGTAGCCCGCAAGAGCGAGCGCGGCACCCACGCCGACCACACCGCCGAGCACGCTCACCACCAGCTCGGTGTCGCGCACCAGGCTCCAGAGAATCGCGAACAGCGCACCCACCGCGAACAAGTAGACAATGCCGAATTTGAGCGGCGGCGCCGTCGCCGTCTTGCGCAGCACCCGGGCGGGCGGGGTGTTCTTGAGGTGCAGGAGCGAAGGCAGCGCGAAGCCGATCAGCATCGCGGTCACGGTCACCAGGGCCACGGCCAGCGGAGCGAGCGAGGCCGGCGGCAAATCGGTGCGGATGAGATCGCGCAACAGCCACGCGAGTCCGCTTTGTGCGAAATACCCCATCGAAGCTCCGGCGGCGACCGCGGCCAGCGCGAGCAGCGTCAGCTCGACCACCGAAATCGTGAGCACGAAGCGCTGCGAGGCTCCCATGCACTTCATCAAGGCCACCGCATCGAGGTGGCGCGCCGCATAGCGCCGTGCGCCCATGGCCACGGCAACCGCGGCGAGGAGCACCGAGGCGAGACTCGCCAGGCTCAAGAAGCGGCTGGCACGGTCGACGGCGGAGTTCAGCTGACGGCTGGATTCGTCCACTTCGCGCAGACGCTCGCCGCCGTTCTTGGCGGCACTCAAGTACTCACGGAGCGTCTCGATGGCGGGCGCCGGCCCCGCGAACAATGCCGCGTAGGTGACACGGCTGCCGGGCTGAATGAGTTCGGTCGAGGCCACGTCGTCATAATTGATGAGCACGGCCGGCGCCAGGTTGACGAAGCCCGTGCCCTGGTCGGGGCGATAGTCGAGTATCTCCGCGACCCGAAACGAGGCCGCGCCGATCCGGATCGAAGCGCCGGGTGCGATATCCAGATGCGCGACGATCCGCGCGTCCACCCAGGCTTCGCCCCGGGCCGGGATGCGGTCGGTGACGCTCGCGGCGCCGAACGGCGTGTGCGAGATCTTGATGCGGCCGCGAAGCGGATAACCGGGCGACGCCGCATTGAGCGCCGCGAGCTGACTCAAGTCGCCGTTGAAGATCGCCGTGGGAAAAGTCAAAAGCTCGGCGCTCGCGAGCCGGAGTGTTCGGCTTTGTGCGAAATATTTTTCGGGAATGGGATTGGGGGACTCCAATCGCAGATCCGCCGCCAGCACCTCGGCCGCCTGGGCACGCACGCCCTGGGCGATCCGGTTGGTGAAAAAGCCCACTGCGGTCAAGGACAGCACGGCGACGCTCAACGCGAGCAGCAGCACCGACAGCTCGCCGGATTTGAGGTCGCGCCATAGATTGCGCAAGGCGAAGCGCAGCATCTGCATGGGGTCAATCCACCGTCTGGCCGGCAACCGCCCGGCCGGCGTCGAGCTCGAGCGTGCGGTTGCAGCGCTGTGCAAGCCCCCGATCGTGCGTCACCAGCACGAGCGTTGAGCCGGTTTTGCGATTCAACTCGAACAACAGATCCGTGACTCGCTGCCCGGTGTGCGTATCGAGATTGCCGGTGGGCTCGTCCGCGAACAGCACCGCGGGCTCGGTCACGAACGCACGCGCGATCGCCACGCGCTGCTGTTCGCCGCCCGACAGCTGCTTGGGGTAATGTTGAGCTCGGGAGGTGAGGCCCACTTGCTCGAGCGCCTGCGCGGCGGCCTGCCGCGCATCGCGCCGGGCCTTCAGCTCGAGCGGCAACATCACGTTCTCCAAGGCCGTCAGCGAGGGAATGAGGTGGAACGATTGGAACACGAAACCCACGGAACGCCCGCGCACCGCCGCACGGCCGTCCTCGTCGAGGTCGGTGATATCCACGCCCGCGATGCAAACGCGGCCGCTGGTTGGCGAATCCAACCCCGCCAGCAGGGCGAGGAGCGTGGATTTGCCCGCGCCGGAGGCGCCGACGATGGCCAATGTCTCGCCCGCTCGCACAGCGACGGTGACATCGGAGAGAATGGCGAGCGGGCCTTCCGGGCTCGATACGGTTTTGGAGAGACTCTTGGCCTCGAGAACGATTTTGTCTGGCATCGGGAGTGAAATGAACCGGCTACTCGTCCTGGCGGTACTGTGGTTGGCAGCGCTCTCGACGGCTCACGCCGACGCGCCGGTGATCCTCGTGTTCGGCGACAGCATCAGTGCCGGCTACGGGCTGCCGCGCGTGGAGCAAGGCTGGGTGGCGCTGCTGCAGGCGAGGCTCAAGCAACAAGGTTACGGTTATGACGTCATCAACGCCAGCGTCAGCGGCGAAACGACCGAAGGCGGCCTCGCCCGGCTGCCGCGCGCCCTGTCTTTGCATCATCCCGAGATCGTGATCCTGGAGCTCGGCGGCAACGACGGGCTGCGCGCGCTGCCGATCGCCGACATGCGCTCCGATCTCGCCCGGATGATCGACCTATCTACCGCCGCGGGCGGCAAGGTGCTGCTGCTCGGCATGCGCATCCCGCCGAACTACGGGCCGACCTACACCGAGCAATTCAGCCGCGTGTTCGCCGACGTAAGCGCGGCCCGGCACGTCCCGGCGGTCCCATTCCTGCTCGACGGCATTGCCTTGAATGCCGACCTCATGCAGGCCGACGGCATTCATCCGAATGAGGCGGGCCAGCCTCGACTCGTCGAGAACGTCTGGCCCGCCCTGATGCCGCTATTGAAAGGATCCCGTCACTTGGAGCCGTCCAGCCACTGATCGACGCCGCCGTGCTTGGAGCACGCGCCGGTGTGGTTTTTGGCCTTCGAATAGGTGCCGTCCTTGCATTTCGCCGTGGCGCCGGTGGGATCCATGTTGCCGGTTGTCGACTTGGCCGACGCAGAGGACGTGGCAGCGGTCGTGGCCGGCGCGGTCGGTTTCGACATGGTACCGCTCGGCGGAACACTCGACGACGGCGGCGGCGTGGCGGCGGGGGCCGAGGAGGACCCCGTGCTTCCCGACGAGCTCGCCTTCTGTACGCCGCCATGGCCGCTACAGGCACCGCGGCCGGTCGCGCTCGACGTGGTGCCGTCCTTGCAGGCCGTCGGGGCGGCAGCGGCTTGGGCGCCTGCGGTCTGTACCGCGAAGCCCGACACCAGCAGGACTAGGGAAGGGACCATCATTCGCACAAGAGGAAAGGTTCTCATCGGTTTTGCTCCTCGGGTTGACTACGATTGGGGATGTCCGGCAACAGGGTGATCACATTCATGAGAAAGCGGGTGTGGTCGTGGGCCGAGGCCGCGCTGAACAGCTTCCCCTCGGCGCTCACGTGAGAATTCTCCACCACATTTTGCGGAAACTCGGACACCCCGACCAGCTGCAGCTCGTCGGCGGATTGGCACATCAGGCTCTGCGCCGGCGCATAGAGGTACGCCGTTTTATCGAGCACCAGAACCGGCACGTTGTCCACTCCCTGGTCCGCCGGATAGGTGCGAAACTGCACCTTGCCGGAGAGCGTATGCTTCACCGGCTGCATGAACAGGCACGCACCGTACCCATGAACGCAGCCCGCGGCCGCGAGGCTAGCACCCAGGATCGCCCAGCGCCATCGACTCATCCGCCGCCCCCCGATTTCATGCGCCAAGCATACTCCGTCGGCCGCCGACGTTGCTGGCGACTTGAACCGGTGCTATACACGCGGGGACAAAAACAGGAGCCGTCGTTTCCGTGGATCGAGTTTGGCTACAGCATTATCCGGCCGGCGTGCCCACCGACATCGACCCGGACCAATACGCTTCGCTCAAGGAAGTGTTCGAGGAAGCCTGTGCGGCCTACGGCAATCGTATCGCCTACCGGAGTCTCGGCGCCTCCTTGAGCTATGCGCAGCTCGACGCCCTAAGCCGGGCATTCGCCGCCTGGCTGCAGAAGAAATCGGGGCTGGCGCACGGCGACCGGGTCGCCGTGATGATGCCCAACGTGCTGCAATATCCCATCGCCCTGTTCGGAATCCTGCGGGCCGGCATGACGGTCGTGAACGTCAATCCGCTCTACACCGCCCGCGAGCTCGAGCATCAGCTCCAGGACTCCGGCGCCAAGCTCATCGTCATCCTCGAGAATTTCGCCCACGTCCTGCAGCAGGTACTGCCGAGGACGGGCCTGAAGCAGGTTCTGGTGACTCAGGTCGGCGATCTTCTCGGCTTTCCGCGCGGGATGATCGTGAATTTCGTGCTGCGTCACGTGCGCAAGCAAATCCCCGCCTGGAAGATGCCGGGCGCATCCACTTTCAAGAGCGCGCTGTCCTCGGGGCTCGGGCTGAAGCTCGATGCCGTGGAGCTCGGCCCGCAGGACATCGCGTTCCTGCAATACACTGGCGGTACGACGGGCGTCTCCAAGGCGGCCATCCTCACCCACCGCAGCATGGTGGC
Source organism: Steroidobacteraceae bacterium (assembly GCA_050012215.1). GTDB lineage: Bacteria > Pseudomonadota > Gammaproteobacteria > Steroidobacterales > Steroidobacteraceae > Bog-1198. Next base: position 111,666 of record JBEKHO010000002.1, on the reverse strand, counting down.
GAACGTGCTGCAGGCGGGTGCCTGGATACGGCCGGCGCTGGACCCGTCCACGTCCCGCGTGGTCATCACTGCGCTTCCGCTCTACCACATCTTCTCGCTGACCGCGAACTGCCTGCTGTTCGTGCGGCTCGGGGCGGAAAACGTGTTGATTGCGAATCCGCGCGACTTTCCGGCGTTCGTCGCCGAGCTCAAGAAGTACAAGTTCTTCTTCATCAGCGGCGTGAACACGCTGTTCAACGCGCTGCTCCACACACCGGGGTTCGAATCGCTGGATTTCTCTGCCTTGCGCATCACGCTGGGCGGCGGCATGGCGGTGCAGGCCGTGGTCGCCGAGCGCTGGAAGAAAGTGACCGGCAACGTGCTGACCCAGGCCTGGGGACTCACCGAGACCTCGCCCGCAGCGTGCATCAACCCGATCGGCTTGGATTTCAACGGATCGATCGGATTGCCGATCTCCTCGACCGACGTCTCCATCCGCGACGACGCCGGCGGCGAGCTCAAGACCAACGAGGTCGGCGAGATCTGCGTCTTCGGCCCGCAACTCATGCGCGGCTATTGGAACCGCCCCGACGAGACCGAGATGGTCATGTTCGGGGATTGGCTGAGGACCGGCGACATCGGACGCATGGACGCTCAAGGCTTCGTGTACATCGAGGACCGCAAGAAGGACATGATCCTGGTCTCCGGATTCAACGTCTATCCGAACGAGATCGAGGGTGTCATTGCCGCGCATCCCGGTGTGCTCGAGGTCGCGGCGGTGGCGCAGCCGGACGAGGCCTCGGGCGAGATCGTGGTGATCTTCGTGGTGAGAAAAGATCCGGCGCTCACCGCGGAGGCCCTGCTCGAATACGCGCGCCGCGACTTGACCCGCTACAAGGTTCCTAAGCACGTGTACTTCCGGCAGGAACTGCCGAAAACCAACGTCGGCAAGATTCTGCGGCGCGCGCTGCGCGATGAGCTCAAGAGCAAGCCGCCGGGCCCGGCCTCCAAAGTTCAGCCGGGGACGTAACCCCGCACGGTATCCACCAGCACCGCGACGCGCTCGGGATCGACGTCCGGAGTGATGCCGTGTCCGAGATTGAACACGTGACCGGGGCCTGCTCCGAAGCTCTCAAGCACCCGCAAGGTCTCGGCGCGAAGGGTTTGCGCGGGCGCGAACAAGGCTGACGGATCGAGATTACCCTGCAGTGCCGCCCGATCGCCGACCGCGCGCCGGGCCTCCTCGAGCCCGGTGGTCCAGTCGACCCCGACGGCATCGCAGCCGATCGCCGCAGTCTCGGCGAGCCACGCGCCTCCGCCCTTGGTGAAGACGATGTTGGGCACACGGCGGCCGTCGGCTTCGCGGGTGAGGCCCTCGACAATCTTCGCCATGTAATGCAGCGAGAACTCGCGATACTGCCCGGGGGTGAGTATCCCGCCCCAGGTATCGAACAGCATGACAGCCTGTGCCCCGGCCGCGATCTGCGCGTTCAAATACAGAATCGTCGCCTGCGCGAGCAACGCGAGCAGCCGGTGGAGCTCGGACGGGGCCTCGTACATCAGGCGTTTGACGATCCCGAAGCTCTTGCTGCCGCCGCCCTCGACCATGTACGTGCCGACCGTCCAGGGACTGCCTGCGAATCCGATCAGCGGAACGCGGCCGGCGAGCTCGCGCCGGATCAGCGCCACCGCGTCCACCACGTAGCGGAGCTCCTGGGCGGGATCCGGCACGCTGAGCTTGTCGATATCCGCGGCGGATCGGATCGGACGCGAGAATTTGGGCCCCTCCCCAGCCTCGAAATTGAGGCCGAGATTCATCGCGTGCGGGATGGTCAGGATATCGGAGAACAGGATGGCGGCATCGAGCGGATAGCGGTCGATGGGCTGCAGGGTCACTTCGCAGGCGATATCCGGATTGGTGCACATCGCCAGGAAATTCCCCGCCCGCGCCCGCGTGGCCCGGTACTCCGGCAGGTATCGGCCGGCCTGGCGCATGAGCCAGACGGGTCTGCGCGGCGTGGGCTCACGCAGCAACGCTCGAAGCAGCAAATCGTTCTTGAGTGGGGCCGTCATGCTTTTCCGGTGATGTTTTTGAATCAGGTCCGCTCGCCCGGATCGAACAGGCGCCGATGCTCCAGGATAGCGTAACGATCCGTCATTCCGGCAATGTAATCGGCCACCGCCCGCGCACGGCCCGCCATGCCCTGGTCCGCCTCCAACCGCTCCGCGGTCGAGCTGTGCTCTTCCGGCATGAGGCGCGGGTCGGCGAGAAAAGCCTCGAACAGCGCGGTCATCACGCGCCTGGCTTTCGCGGTCATGCGCTGAACCTTGTAGTGCCTGTAGACCTGTTCGCGCAGGAACGTCTTGAGCCCCTGGTTGAGCTCGCGCATCTCGTCGCTGAAGCCGATCAAGGGGGCGGAATGCGACCTCACGTCGGCCGCCGATGCGACGCCTGCGGCGGCGAAGCGCGATGCCGAGGTGTCGATCAGATCGGTCACCAGCCGGTTGATCATCCGGCGCAGGATTTCGTACACGAGCTTGCGACCCCCGAGCGTCGGGTATTTCCCCAGCACTTCGGCGTGGTACTGCGCGAACAGCGGAATGACGAGCAGCTGCTCGACGCTGATGAGCCCCGCGCGGATGCCGTCGTCCACGTCGTGGTTGTTGTAAGCGATCTCGTCGGCGAAGTTCGCGAGCTGCGCCTCGAGGCCGGGCTGCTGACGCCGGATGAACCGCTCGCCCAGGTCACCGAGCTGAAGGGCATTGGCATAAGAGCAGTGCTTCAAGATGCCCTCGCGGCATTCGAAGGTCAGGTTCAGCCCGTCGAACTCGGCGTAATGCTCCTCCAGCACGTCGACCACGCGCAGCGACTGCAGATTGTGCTCGAATCCGCCGAACTCTCGCATAGACGCATTGAGCGCATCCTGGCCGGCATGTCCGAACGGCGTGTGGCCGAGATCGTGCGCAAGGCAGATGGCCTCGGACAGAACCTCGTTCAGCGCGAGCGCCTGGGCGATGGTGCGGGCGATTTGGGCGACCTCCAGCGAGTGGGTCAGCCGCGTCCGATACAGGTCGCCTTCATGATTGACGAACACCTGGGTCTTGTAGACGAGCCGGCGAAACGCGGTGGAATGCACGATGCGGTCGCGGTCGCGCTGATACTCCGAGCGGTAAGCCGGAGCAGGTTCGGCTCGGCGTCGGCCGCGCGAGTCCTGCTCGTGCGCCGCATAGGCCGCCAGATCGCTCATGCGCGAACGCTCACGCAAAATACTCTCGCAGCGTCGTTTCCAGCGCTCGCTGCGGATATTTGGACACGACGATCGCGGAGCCCAGCCGTTCGAGCAGCACCAGGCGCAACTTGCCCGACAACACCTTCTTGTCCATGCGCATCAGCCCGAGCGCCCGGGACGCACCCACCTTCGGCGTCTCCGTGGAAAGTCCCGCGCGCTGCAGCAGGCCGTCGATCCTAAGCTTGGCGGTGGCATCGATCAGACCGATCTCGCAGGAGAAATCTGCGGCCATTACCATGCCCAGCGCAACCGCCTCGCCATGCAGGTAGCGCTCGTAATCGGTGGCGGCCTCGATGGCGTGGCCGAAGGTGTGGCCGAAATTCAAGATTGCGCGCCGCCCCTGTTCGCGCTCGTCCTCCTGGACAATGGCCGCCTTGATCTCGCAGGAACGCAAAATCGCGTAGCCGAGCGCCTCCTCGTCCCGTTCCCGAAGCTTTTCCATGTTCGAATCCAGCCAGTCGAGAAATCGCAGGTCCGCAATGCAGCCGTATTTGATGACCTCCGCGAGCCCCGCCGATAGCTCGCGCGCCGGCAAGGTGGACAGCGTATCGGTGTCCGCGATGACCGCGAGCGGCTGATGGAAGGCGCCGATGAGGTTCTTGCCGCCGCTGTGATTGACGCCGGTCTTGCCGCCCACCGAAGAGTCCACCTGCGCCAACAGGGTGGTTGGGATCTGCACGCAGCCGATGCCGCGCTGGTAGCACGCCGCGGCAAACCCTGCGATATCGCCGATTACGCCTCCGCCGAGCGCCAGTACGACGGCGTCGCGATTGAGCTTCTTGCCGATCAGCTCGTCGAACACCCAGCCGGCGGTCTGCAGCGTCTTGTGCTGTTCGCCGTCCGGCAAAATGCACTCGGAGACGTTTCTCCCGCCCAAGGCCGCGCGCAGCTTTTGAAGGTACAGCCGCCCCACGGTCGTGTTGGTGACGATCATGAGATCGCTTCCCGGGATTTCCGAGGAGATGAGCGCGCGATCGGCCAGCAATCCCGACCCGATCGTGATGCGATACCGAGAGTGCCCTAAGTCGACCTGGAGCGTTTGCACGCCCCGGATTATACGTTCGTTACGCGAGGCCGCGCGCGCGCTCGATCTCCCGATGGATCTCGTCGGCCACGAGCTGCACCCGGCGGCCGTCCGTCGATACTGTCAAGTCGGCGATTTCCGCGTAGAGCGCCGCCCGCTGGTCCATCAACTCCCCGAGCTTGACCTTGGGGTCGGTATCGTTGAGCAGCGGCCGGTGGCGCCCGTGACGGGTGCGCTCGAGCTGTTGCGCAACCGAGGTCTCCAGGTAGACGACGGTGCCCCGACCGGCCAGCAGCCGGCGGTTTTCGGGAAGAATCACCGCTCCTCCGCCCGTCGCGACCACGACCCCGTCGAGTCGGGTCAAGCGCTCGATCGACTCCAATTCCCGCTGCCTGAACCCCGCCTCGCCTTCTTTCTCGAAGATGAAGGCGATATCCACCCCGGTCTTCGCCTCGATGTCGGCATCGCTATCGTGAAACGTGAACCGCAGCAGGCGCGCCAAATGGCGCCCAACGGCGGATTTGCCGGAGCCCATGGGGCCGATGAGGAAGACGTTGGGCTTGGAGAGCATGGGCGGGCAGCATACAGGGCGTAGGCGCCATAAAGAAAACGGCCGCCCGAGGGCGGCCGCGCGACTCGATGACTCGAGGATCAGGTCACGGAGAGATGGTCACGGGTATGGCGACCTCGGTGACCGACTTGGATTGGGGCGAGGTCACGGTGACGGTGATGGCGCCGGACGCCGCCGCGGTACCCACGATCGTGAGCGGCAGCGTCACCCCGCCCGCGAACGGGTCCGAGGCAGGCCCATCGGCCGGACCGCCTCCCGTTGAGCAGCCGACGGTCCACGAGGTCCCGGCCCCGGAAAGTGTCCCGGCATTCGACGTTGCGGTGATCGTCGTGCCCGCAGCCATGGTGTTGCCGTTGAGGTCGGCCACGGTGATCTGGAAGCTCGCACCGCTGGGATTTGGGCTGCCACTGACGTTGAGCGAGATCGAGCTCGCGGTCGAGGCGATCTGTGCCGCCGAGGTCGACATGATGAGGAGATGCGACACGCCGATGGCGAGCGTCGAGGCGGTGCACGTCGAGCCCGAGCAGGTGATGCCCTTGAAGGTGCCGCTGGGCGCTTCGTACTGCGGTGCATTGTAGAAATTCAGAAAGTAATCGCCCAGCACATAGGCGCCGCTCTCGTTGGCGTCGAGATAGGGCTCGCCGAGATCCGAGAAGGGATCTCCCGCTTGGTAATAGCCGGTCTGATGCACGTCGTCGAAAGACTCCTCACCGATCGCCGTGGCCAGTATCGTCGCGCGTCCGTTCCGGAAGACCGGCGGGGTGGCGCTGGTCGTGGGGCGGGGATTGGCGCTGGTCCAGTTGACCAAGCACACGCCGTTGCCCGGAGTGCTCGGCGAAGAGGGCGTTGTGCAGCTGCCCTGGATGTGTCCGCCGTTGGTCACGAACGCAACCGTGGTGCCGTCCGGCGCGGGGTTGTTATAACGATCGGCGAGCTGCACCGTGACGGGTACCGTGATCAGGTCGATGCCGTACGCCTCCACGTTCGAGCAGGCGAGCGAGTTGTAGCCCGGTGACCCGACCGCGATCGAGAACGCACCCGACGCCGGCAATCCGGTGGTGACGCTGAGCGCGCTCGACTGCGTGCTGAGTGCCGGAGAGGCGATGCTTGCCGTCACGCGCACTGCGGTGTGCTCGGTGCCCGAGCTCACCACGGTCTGCACCGTTCCGTCAGTGCCCGAGGTCGCCGTGGACGGAGCTAGGCTCAATCCGCCGGCGGTGGTATTCAGACTGAAGGTCACAGGGACGCCCGGCCGCGCCCCGCCGCTCGAATCGACCACCTTGAACACCACGGTGGAAGTCTCGTTGAGACCCGTGCCCTTGAGTCCGATGGAGGACGGTGTCGCCGACTCGAACTGGATCGAGCCGATCGCGGCCGCCGCCACCGTGACGGTGCCCGTCGCCGTGAGGTTCGTGCTGGATACCGCGGCGCTCGCGGTGATCACGTCCGGACCACTGCAACCCTTCGCTGTGTACGTGGCTTCGATGGTTCCGGTGGTGCTGGCCACCGTATTTGCGGTGGTTCCCGCGGTGCTGGTTCCAGACGCTGCGATGGTGGCCAGCCCCTGGGAGATGCACGAGGAGCTGAACGTTACGGTGACCGACGCAGCCGTGTAGAGCGCTCCAGCCTGATCGACGATGGTGACCGTCAGACTGGTCGTCCCACCGGCTGCAACGCTGGCGCTCGAGATTCCGATCATGCCCGATTGGAAGCTGCTGCCGCTGCCGTTACCCATCGAGTAGGTCGTGGTACCCGTGCCGCCCGTGCCCGTGCCACCGGTGCCGCCGGAACTCGAGCCGCTGCCGGAGAAGTCCTTGCTGCCGCTGCAGGCCGCGAGCAGGAGCACACCTACCGCCGTTATGATCGATAATCTACGCATGTCGTTCATCCCTCGCTCGACTAGAGTCGGCGTCAGTACAGATTTGAGCCTTCACGCAGGATTTTCGGCGTGATGAAGATCAACAGTTCCGTCTTGTTGTTGATGTTGGTCGTGCTCTTGAAGAGATTGCCCAGGATCGGAATGTCTCCCAGCCAGGGGATCTTGTTCGCCGAATAGGACTTGGTCGTCTCCAGGATGCCGCCGAGTACCACGGTTTGTCCGTCGCCGACCAATACCTGGGTTTGAATCTGGCGTGTATCGATTGAAGGCACGGTGCCGCCGGTGGCGCTCGTGACCTGCTGACCGACGGTGTCGTCGCTCACGTCGAGATCCAAGATCACGCGGTTGTCCGGAGTGATCAGCGGGGTCACCTTGAGCGACAGCACCGCGTTCTTGAACTGGGTGGTGGTCGCGCCGCTCGAGGCCGACTCCTGGTAGGGGATTTCGGTACCTTGCAGGATGACCGCTTGTTTCTGATTCGCGGTGATGACGCGCGGCGAGGAGATCGTCTCGCTCTTGCCCTCGTTCTCAGCGGCCGACAGCGCGAGATCCACGAGATAGCTGCCGCCCAGCAGGGAAATGCCGATGCTGCCGTTGGTGTTCGCGGCGGGCGTGTTGACCATGTAGCGATTGGCAAGCGCCGGCGTGACGACCGGAGTCGCGGCCAGGCCGGAACCCAAGTTGGTCAATGCCGACTGCACCATGGTGTCCGCGCCGGTGCCCGAGCCGGTGATGGCGAGCAGTCCGTTGTTGCCGTTGGATTGGGCCGAGGTGACGCCGAACTGAGCGCCGAGATCGCGCTCGAAGGTGTCGCTCACCACCACGATGCGGCACTCGATGAGCACCTGCTTCACCGGCACATCGAGGGTTTGCACCAGGCGGCGGATCTCGGCGAGATTTTCCGCCGTGTCCTGGACCAGCAAGGTGTTGGTGCGCTCGTCGATCGAGATGCTGCCGCGGATCGAGAGGAGCGTGTTCTTGCCGCCGCCTGCTGCGCCGCCCCCGGTCGGGCGGATCATCTTGGCGAGATCTGCCACCTTGGCGTAATTCACGGTCATGAACTCGGAGCGGATCGGGGATAGATCCTGGACTTCCTTGTGCGCGGCGAGTTCGGCCTTCTCGCGGTTGGCGAGTTCTTCTGTCGGCCCGATGATGATGACGTTGTCCTGGCGCCGCTTGTCGAGGCCCTTGGTCCGCAGCACGATGTCGAGCGCCTGATCCCAGGGAACGTTCTGCAGGCGCAGGGTCAGATTGCCGGTGACCGAATCGCTGACCACGATGTTCTGGCCGCTGGTATCGGCCAGCAGCTGCAGCACCGAGCGCACGTCGATGTCCTGGAAGTTCAGGGTGAGGCGCTCACCGGTGTATTCCTTCTTCTCATCCGCCGCGTTTCGCTTCAGCGACGGCTTGATCTCGACCGTATATTGATTGTCGGACTGGTAGGCGAGCTGCTCGAAATCACCCTGCGCGCTGATCACGAGACGCGAACTGCCCTCGACTCGAATGGCGTCCACGGTCTGCACGGGCGTCGCGAAATCCATCACGTCGTAGCGGCGCATCAAGTTCTTGGGCATCAAGGTGCCGGCGAAGTCAACCACCACTTGATTACCCTCTTGGCGCACGTTGACCGGGGTGCGCGGGTCCGATAGCTGCACGATCACACGGCCGGTGCCGTCTGCGCCGCGCCGAAAATCAATGGTCTTGATGCTCCGCTCGACGGGGGCGGCGCTTTGCGCGGAGCCCGGGCGCGGCGCGGCGTTGCTGCCGTTCAATGTGTCGCCGACTTGTCGTCCGAGGGTCACGAGGATGTTGTTGCCGTCGACCTTGGTCGTGTAGGGGAGGAGCGAATCGACGTTGACCACGAGGCGCGTGCGGCCATTCGCTTCGGCCGCGAGCACCGTGTCGACGCCGCCCGAGCGCACGTCGATGCGCCGCGAAGCGAGCGCGAGCGTGGTATTCGGCAAGTCGAACGCGATGCGCGCCGGCTTGTCGATGGTGAAGGGCAATGGCTCGGGGGCCGGACCGCTCAGGTGAAGCTTGAGCTGCACTTGCTGCCCCGACGTCTGGACGTCGATGCTCTCGAGCTTGAGCGAGTCTGTGGCCTGCGCCTGGACCCTTACCGTGAACGCCGACAATGCCGCGAGCGCCAGGGCTCCGATCGTCGCCGTTCGTATCTTGAATCTAATCATGCGTTGCTCTCCCTGTGGCCTCAATTAGCCAATGCCAATGAGGCCGGTCGCTCGATATAACCGCCGAGACCATCCGGTATGATTTCAACGACGCTTATTTTGCTGCCCGTGATCTCAGTCACCTTCCCGTCGTTCTGCCCGATGTAATTGCCGGGCTGAACCTTGTGCACCAGGCCGTCCTTCGATTGCACGAGTCCGTAAAAATTCTTGCCCACCTTGAAGGTGCCCACCATCTTGAGCGTGTCCAGCGAGAAGCCCTCGAGGAACTCGCGGTTGCGGCGCACGCTCGGCCGCACGCCCGCCCCGTTGGCGAGATTCGGGCTCAACGGCTGGAACGGCGAACGCATGGTGTTCGCGGCATACACGAAGGTCTCGTACGGCTTCACTTCGGGGATCGGCTGAATGCGGCCGCCGGGCCGCTTCTTGGTTTCAGCGATCCATTTCTTCAGATCGGATTGGCCGCCGGAGCACCCTGCCGTCACACAGGCCGCGAGCGCGACTGCACAGACGATGCGGGCAACCGCCATACTCTTCACGTCGCGCCTCCTGCTTTTTTCTTCACTGCCGCCGGCTTGGCGCTGCCGTCATTCTCCATGTAGCGGTACGTCTTGGCCGTAACGTCCATGGTGAGGTTGTCGTAGCTGCCCTTCGCATCGACCGGCGAGATCTGGATATCGTCCAGCGTCACGATGCGCGGCAACGCTGCGATACCGCTCACGAAGGCGCCGAACTGGTGGTAGCTGCCCACCAGCTTGATCTTGATCGGGAGCTCCGCATAGAAGCCGTTGCTCTTCTCGGTGCCCGGCTGAAACAGCTTTTCCTGCAGGCCGGCGGCGAGCCCGGTCTGGGAGATATCCACGAGCAGATTCGGAACCTCGGTCTTGCCGGGCAACTGCCGCAACATCGCGCCAAAACTGCGCTCCATCTCGCCGAGCTGCGCCTTGTAGGCATCGAGGTTGGCCGCACGCTGCTGCTTGTTCTCGAACTGGCTGCGAAGGTCCGCCTCGTCCGCCTCGGCTTTTTCGAGCACCGGCCGGTCCTCGTTCCAGACCAGCATGTACCAGGCGAAGCCGGTGCATACGGTGAATATGAGCAATACGAAGAACGCCCGGATCGGCAGCGGCCAGCGCCCCGGATCCTTGGGATCCAATGTTCGCAATTCGTCCAGAAGGTTCATTTTCCAGCCGCCTTCTTCTTCACGGTAGTTTCACCGCCTTCCTCCAGATTCACGCCGACGGTCTGCGCGCTCAGCGTGAAATTCGAGCCGCCGGTGGCCGAATCCTTGGCAGCCTCGACGACCTGCAACTCAGGGCTGTCCATCCACGTGGACGAATCGATGTTGCGCATGAAGGTGGAGACGCGGGTGCTCGACTGAGCCACGCCGTGAATCTCCAGCTTCTTGCCGCTTTGCTTGATGCCGGTGAGATAGACGCCATCGGGCACGGTGCGTACCAGCTCATCGAATTGATGCACGATCTCCGGGCGCTTGCGCTGCAGCTTCTCGATGATGTCCATGCGTGCCACGAGGCGTTGCTTGCGAGCCTCGAGGTCCTGGATGTCGGCGATCTCGGAATCGAGCTGAACGATCTCCTTCTTGAGGATGTTGTTCTTCTCGAGCTGCCCGTCGATCCAGCCCTGGTAGACGATTTTGCCGACACCGGCGACGATGATGGCGAGGACCACGGCACTTCCCGCGCCGACCATGAATTCGCGGCGGCGGATCTTGCGTGCTTGTTCGCGGTGGGGAAGTAGATTAATGCGCGGCATGGCGTGCTCCCTTCAATCGAAGCTTCGCAGCGCAAGGCCGCAGGCGGTCAGCAACGCGGTGGCATCCCGGTTCACGGCCTGCGCCTTGGCCTTGGATGAGACCTTCATGTTGCCGAGCGGGTCACCCTTGTCGGCCGGCACACCGACCCGGCTCGAGATCACCTCGGCGACGCCGGGGATGTTGGCGCAGCCGCCACAGATGAGGATCTGATCCGGCTGCGAGCGGCCGCTGCCGGAGGCCAGGTAGAACTGCAGCGAGCGGCTCACCTGTTGAGTCATGTCGTCGATGAACGGGTCCAGCACTTCGGGTTGATAGTTGCTCGGCAGGCCGCCTTCTTTCTTGGCGCGCCCCGCCTCCTCCATGGACAAACCGTAGGTGCGCATGATCTCTTCGGTGAGCTGCTGTCCGCCGAAGGCGAAATCCCGGGTGTAGATGACCTTCATGTCGCGCAGCACGCTGAAGGTGGTGCTGCTCGCGCCGAAGTCCACCACCGCGACCGTGCGATCCATGCCGCCGTCGGGCATCTGATGACGCATCAGGGCGCAGGCGTTCTCGAGCGCGAAGGCTTCGACATCGACGATGTGGGCGGTCAGACCGGAAGCCTGCACGGCAGCCTGGCGTTGCTCCACGTTCTCGGTGCGGGTGGCGACCAGGAGCACGTCCAGCATGTCCGGATCCTTGTCCGAAGGTCCCACGACCTGGTAGTCGTAACTGACCTCTTCCATCGGGAAGGGGATGTACTGGTCGGCCTGCATCTCGACCTGGCCCTCGAGCTCGTTCTCGCCGAGGCTCTTGGGCATTTGGATGACTTTGGTGATGGCCGCATCGCCCGAAATCGCGATGGCGGCGAGGCGGCTCTTGGCCCCCGAACGCTTCACGGCGCGGCGGATCGCTTCGCCGACCGCCTCCGCGTCCACGATCGCCTTCTCGTTGATGGCGTTGTGCGGGGTCGGCTCGGCAGCGTACGACTCCACGCGGTACTGACCGCCCGACATGGTGAGCTCGATCAGCTTCACGGACGAGGTGGTGATGTCGAGCCCCAGTAGCGGGCGATATCTTTTACCTAGCGATAGCACTAGAAAATTCCTTTTCGCTCAATATCTTGGGCGCGAAGTCGGGGTGCACGAGAGTAGGCCATGCGGGGTCAAGTTATCAAGAAACTGTTAAATGGAACGTGAAACTACTCACGGTAATTCCCGTGAAGGCGGACGGGCGTCGCAAAATTGCGAACCACGCCCCCCAGGCGAGCGGGCCCGCCCGCAAGCGGGATTCCAGGAAGATATCGAGTCATCCATTCAGACCTCTACTCGCCTATGCTCTCCCTAGGCGATTTGGTTACGCTTGGTCTGGCAACCCCGCTGTCCTAGGTATCCAACCCGTAGACCGGTGGCTTTGCGTCCTCATCTTTCGATGAGTATGCCCATGTAAGCTTCGGTAATATGCCAGCCCTCTATCCGCCGGCGCAATAAGTTAGAACGGTTTTCTGTGGCCAAACGTTACCTGGTTCTCATATCGCGCATTTGCGTGGTTCTCTCGGCGGCGATCGTGCTGATCGCCTTCGCCAACGTCTGTGCTTATGTCTATTTGAAGCCCGCCCTGCCCGATGTCGACAGTCTGCGCGAGGTTCAGCTCCAGGTCCCGCTGCGGGTTTACACCCGCGACGGGCGGTTGATCGCCTCGATCGGCGAGCAACGGCGCATCCCGGTGCGCTACGACCAGTTGCCCCCGAAGCTCATCCAGGCATTCCTCGCGACCGAGGACGATCGCTTCTTCCGCCACCATGGCGTTGATTGGCAAGGCATTTTGCGAGCGGCGCTCGCCAACGCTCGCGCCGGGCGAATCAGTCAGGGGGCGAGCACCATTACCATGCAGGTGGCGCGCGACATGTTCCTGACCCCGCACCGGGACATGAAGCGCAAGATGAGCGAAGTCTACATTTCCCTGTTGATGGAGGCCGAATTCACCAAGGAGGAGATCTTTTCGCTCTACGTGAACAAAATCTTCCTCGGCCAGCGCTCCTACGGAGTTGCCGCGGCGGCGGAGGTGTACTTCGGCAAGACGCTGGATCAGCTGAGCCTTGCGGAAATGGCGACCCTCGCGGGTATACCCACCGCTCCGTCCACCATCAATCCGGTCGCCAACGCGCAGGCGGCGATCGTGCGCCGTACGCACGTGCTCGGACGCATGCTGGATCTGCACTACATCACCCCGGAAGAATACGAGGCCGCCAAGGCGACGCCGATGGAAAGCCGGCTGCATGGCCCTTCCATCGAGGTCGACGCCCCGTATGTGGCGGAGATGGTGCGCAACGACATGCAGAGCAAGTACGGCGACAGCATCTACACCGCCGGCTACCAGGTATTCACGACCATCGATTCGCGGCTCGAGCCCGCAGCCACGGTGTCGCTGCGTACCGGGCTGCTCGAATACGATCGCCGCCACGGCTGGCGGGGGGCGACCGCCAAGGTCGATCTGTCCAAAGTCGAGGGAGAGGCCGGTCTCGACGCCGAACTCGAGGAGTTTCCGGTGGTCGGCGGCTTGCGCCCCGCGATCGTCGAGAGCGTCGAAGGCAAGAGTGCGCGTATTTACGTCAAAGATCTGGGGCGGGTCGAATTGCCCTGGGAAAAGATGTCCTGGGCGCGCCGGGAATTGCCCGACGAGAAGACCGACCGGTCCCCGACGCAGGCCTCGGAAATCATGAGCCGCGGCGATGTGATCTACACCGTCGGCAACACCCCGAGCTCGCTGCAATTCGTGCAGGTCCCGGATGTTCAGAGCGCGCTCGTCGCCATGGATCCGAAGGATGGGGCTGTGGTCGCCCTGGTGGGCGGCTTCGATTATTTTCAGAGCAAGTACAACCGCGTGACCCAGGCCAGGCGGCAGCCGGGATCGAGCTTCAAGCCGTTCGTGTACGCCGCGGCCTTCGACAAGGGCTACACGCCGGCGAGCGTGGTGCTGGATGCGCCCATCGTCATCGACGAGTCCGGCATGCAGCAGGCTTGGCGGCCAAAGGAAGACGAGGACCGTTTCGAAGGACTCGTGCGCCTGCGCGAAGCGATGGCTCACTCCATCAATCTCGTGTCGGTGCGCCTGGTGCGCGACATCGGCATGGATTACACGTGGAACTACGTCCAGCGCTTCGGGTTCGACAAGAGCCAACTGCCGCAGGATCTCACCATGGCTCTGGGCACCGCGGAGTTGAGCCCGCTGCAGATGGCCACCGCGTACTCCACCTTCGCCAATGGCGGCTTCAAGGTGAGCTCTTACTATATCGATCATATCCTGGATGCGGCCGGCAACACCCTGTTCCACGCGCAGCCGCTGCTGGCCTGCCCGGAGTGCGGGCATGCCTCGGATCCGCCGCCGTCCACCGCAGGGCATCCCGCCGAACCCACGCCCGGCGGCCGCGCCGAATCGCGCAGCGGCAGCTCCGGTGCGGCGCGAGACAGCCTGCTCGACCGCGGCGAAAGCGACGGCAAGACCTTGATCCCGGCCAAGCAGCTGGCGCCTCAGATCATCCGGCCGCAGATCGCCTATCTGCTCTCGGACATGATGGCGGACGTGATCCGCCACGGCACCGCGCAGCGCGCGCTGGTGCTCAACCGCGACGACCTCGCAGGCAAGACCGGTACCACCAACGACGCCCATGATGCGTGGTTCAATGGTTTCAACGGCAATCTGGTCGCCTCCGTCTGGACAGGTTTCGATCAGGACCGTTCGCTGGGCGATGGCGAACAGGGTGCCCGCGCGGCCCTTCCGACCTGGATCTTCTTCATGCGCCAGGCCCTTGCCGGGACGCCTCGCTACAAACTGCCTCCGCCCGACGGCATCGTCACCGCGCGCATATCGCCAACCACCGGCCTCCTGGCGAGCGCGGACGATCCGAACGCCATCATGGAGAAGTTCATCGAGGGCAATCTGCCCAAGGCGGAATCTGCCGAGCCCCCGAACAATCAATTGAACGACGGAGAAAAGCCGCTGTTCTAGCCGCCTTTAGTGCGAGTATCCCCGTATGCCGAAGAAATATTCGCAGCGCGCCGAGGATTTGCGCCGCGCGCTGGCTCAGGAAGCCGCGCGCATCATGGCCGAACACGGCATCGAGGACTTTTTGCAGGCCAAGCGCAAGGCGGCGGATCGGTTGGGCGTGCATGACGTTGCGGTTCTGCCGAAGAACGTCGAGATCGAGGCGGCGCTGCGCGCCCATCAGCGGCTGTTCGGCCGGGACTCCCACGACCATACGCTGAAGGAACAGCGGCGCATTGCGCTCGACACCATGCGGCTGCTCGATGAGTTCAAGCCGCGGCTGGTGGGCTCGGTGCTCACCGGCACCGCCACCAATTACAGCGACATCAACTTGCATCTGTTCGCCGACCGCTCGGAATCGGTGGCCATAAGCCTGATCGACTTGGGCGTGCCGCATCAATTCTACGAACGGCGGGTGAAGATGGACGCCGAGCGCACGGTGAGCTATCCCGCGCTGCGATTCGAGGCCAGCGGGCGCACCGTCGACGCCACCGTGTTTCCGATCGACGGCATCCGGCAATCGCCCTACTCGCCCGTCGACGGCCGTCCGATGAAGCGCGCCGACGCGCGCGAGGTGGCGGAGCTGATCGACGAGGGTTGAGCCACGCGGCCCCCTAGCAACATCCCTTACCCTTTACGCAATTTCGCTTAATTCTCAGTAAACCTGTTGAACAGTCCTCGAGCGGCGTATTAAGCTCCGCGCGAGACCAGCACACGCACGCAACGCAATGGCCAGCAGAGCCATAATCAGTGGGTCCAAGATGTGGGGAATAGGCAACGAAAAAAAGGGGTGCGGGGATGCGTTCGGATGCCGGAATCAAAGTCGGAGCCTGCGGAAGCACGGGGAATACGGGTACGACATCGGCTCGACCGAAAGCCGTGGCGGCGGCCGGGTTCTTGAGCCTGCTCGCGGCATTTCCGGTATTTGCGGACACTCCCGCGGACACCGGCGAGCTGGGCGAGATCGTCGTCACCGCCCAGCGGCGCGCCGAAAGGCTCCAGGACGTGCCCATGAGCATCCAGGCCTTCAGCCAGCAAAGTCTCGATCAGGAGGGCGTGCGCTCGGTCGATGACCTCACTCGTGTGTCGCCCGGCGTTACCTTCATACGCAACGGCATGAGCTCGAGCGGCAACTACAACGACGAGGACTCCGATATCTCGATCCGCGGCATCGACTCCACCGCGGGCACGGCGACCACGGGGATCTATGTCGATGACACGCCGATCCAGACCCGTCACCTCAACTTCGGTACCGTCAATCCTTATCCGGCCCTGTTCGACCTGGATCGGGTCGAAGTTCTGAAGGGTCCGCAGGGCACGCTGTTCGGCGCGGGCTCGGAGGGCGGCACCATCCGCTTCATTACCCCGGAGCCGAGTCTGACCAGTTACTCGGGCTACGCCCGCGCGGAATTCGGCCAGATCGACAACGGCGGCAACAGCTATACGGCCGGCGCCGCAGTGGGCGGGCCGATCATCGACGGTGTGCTCGGCTTTCGCGTCAGCGCCTCGTTCCAGGAAGATGGCGGCTGGGTGAATCGCGTGACCTACAACCCGCCGCCGAGCACGCTCGGTGCGTTCGGCGCGACGCTGTACAGCGGCGACCCGGTGGTCACGGGCACGACCGAGAAGAATGCAAATTGGAAGGATACGCAGACCTTCCGCGTCGCCCTGAAATGGCAACCGATCGATGGTCTGTCGATCGACCCGTCCCTGTATGTGCAAACGCTGCACATCAACGACACCGGGGCGTACTGGCTCAACATTTCGAATCCGGCGAACAACGTCTACAACAATGGCAACGCGCAGCGCGACCCGAGCACCGATCCGTGGTACTTGGGCGCGATCAAGGTGAGCTGGAACCAACCCTGGGCGAATATCGTATCGAACACCTCGTACTTCTCGCGTCAGCAGCACTCGGTCTCGGACTACTCCCAGTGGTTCGACACGGTGTTCTTCTATAACCAGTACCCGCCCGCCGGAGAGATCAACAGCTCCTACTTCACCGACCACCAGAACAACTTCAACGAGGAAATCCGGGCGAGCTCCGTGGATTCGAACGCGCCATTGCAGTGGACCGCGGGCCTGTTCTATACCCATACCAACGAGGACTCGACCGAGTACGTCGTCAGTGACGCGGCCTGCGCCGGCAACACTTGTCCTATCAGCGAACCGGGACTTCCTGCGGGCGCCGAGACCTATCTGCAGCCGCGCTTTTCCATGCTCGACAAGCAAGCCGCCATATTCGGCGAAGTGAGCTGGAAGTTCACCGATGTATTGAAGTTCACAGCGGGGCTCCGCTACTCGGATCTTCAATACTACGGCGTGGTGCAGGAGGTCGAGCAAGGGCTGTTCGGCAAGCTCAACGTGAACACACCGAGCTCAGGCAGCTCAAGACCGCTGACACCGCGCTTCGTGTTCAACTATCAGCCGACGGTCGACAATCTGATTTATGCCAGCGCCGCGAAGGGCTTCCGTCCGGGCGGCATCAATACGACGCTCCCGAGCACCTGCTTTACCGGCACGGGAGTGTCGCCGTCATCAGCCGCAGCGCCATTTTCCTCGGATTCCTTGTGGCAATACGAGATCGGCACCAAGAATTCGCTCCTCGACCATCACCTGACCGTCAACGCCGCGGTCTACTACATCAAGTGGAAGAACATCCAACAGTTCATCTATCTGGCGTGCGGCCTCGGCCTCGATTACAACTCGGGTGAAGTCACGGGCAAAGGCGGCGACCTCGAGGTCCAGTGGCGTCCACTCGACGCTCTCACGCTCGGTGTTACCGCCTCGTATACCGATTCCTCCTTCGACGACAATGTCGTACTCGGAACCAGTGACCGGGTCGTCACGAGCGGAGACCACTTGCAATCCTCGCCCTGGAACCTCGATCTATCCGGGGAGTACGTCTGGAGCGCGAACGACGTCAAACCCTATCTGCGCCTCGACTATCAGTATGCGACCCCGCAGAAGAGCCTCATCCCCTACACGGACCCGGCGAACAATCCCAATGCGGATGCGACGCTGCCGGGGCTGCCCGAGATCCGCATCCTGAACCTGCGCGCCGGTGTGCGCCTCAACAACGTCGATGTCTCGCTATTTGCCAACAACGCGCTCAACTACCACACGCCGATCTTCGTGTCGCGCGACTTCAATGCGCCGGTGTACGGCTTGCCCAATCTGGACACCAATTACTTCGGCCGAGGCTACGCCCCGCGGACCGTGGGAGTCACGGGCACCTACCGGTTCTGAGGGTGGAATAAATCGGCAGGCGAAGGGCGCGCTAGCAGCCCGACAGGCTGCTAGTTGGCGCCTTTCGCCTGCCACACCGCCAGCGTGTCCGGCGAGCCCTGGGCGCGCACGCCGTTGTCCGTGAGAATCTCCTCGGTGGCTGCAACCATCGCCGCCCGCGGGAACACCAGCGCCTCTCCGCCTTTCTGGTCGAATTCGATCGTGACGAAGGGATCCTTGAGGTCGCGCAGCACGGCGACCAGATGCGCGAGGCTGCGGATCTGCGTGCCGTTGACGGAATACACCACCGAGCCCGCGGGACTGGAGTAGCCGGTGGAGAGCTTGTGCGGGAAAAACGGTGAGGAGATCACCACGAGCTCCTCGAGGTTCGCATCCGGCGGATCGAGAGCGCGGGTCACGAGCGGGCTCTTCGCGAAACCGAGCGCCCGCAACATGCCGACGTTGCTTTCGACCGCTCCGACCATCTGCCAGGTGGCCTTGGAGAAAACCAGCGGCCCGTAGATGAAATACGGCGGGTAGGAGCCACGCAGGTCGGAGATCACCGAGGCACGCTCCGTGGGCACCGGCAACTGCACCTTGAGCGTTTTGCCCGCACGCACCACCGTCAGCGGCAGCTCGCCGTTCTTCGCCTGCTTCTGGATGAGATAGCCGAAGCTCACGCGCAAATCCTTGTCGATCTTCACCATGCCCTGGTTGTCGATGGGCGTATCGCCGATGCGGGTGATCACGTCCCATTCCTTCAAGGGATAGGAGGCATCGTCCTTGTAGGGTCGATGGACCACCATGCCTTCGACCGACTTGTCGAGCTTGAGGTAATCACGCAGCGCGGGATTCTCGAGGGTCTGCAGCTCGTCGTACATTGCGGGCTTGCCATCGTAGTGGCCGTCGGCGATGTCCTTGAGGAACAGGTCGACTTCCTCGTTCGGAATGATGTAGCCGATGCTCTGGGTGTCCCCACCTGCGAGCTTACTGAACGCCAGACCGATCATCTTGTCGCCGGCGATCGCCGGTCCGCCGCTGTTTCCCGGATTGATCGCCGCATCCACCTGGATGCGCAGTCCCGATACCGGAAAGTTGTACGGCACGAATTCGATCCGCGACACGATTCCTTTGGTGATCGAGAGCGACGTGCCTCCGGTCGGGAAGCCGTAGGCCAGCACGGCATCCTTGATCTGCGGCAGCTCGCTCGCGCGCTTGATCGCCGGATGGGTGTCGAAGAAGCTCGCATCGTCGAGCTGCAGAACGGCGAGGTCGATGCCGGGAGCGACTGCAATCACGTTCGCCGCCACCTTGTCGCCGGCGGCATTGGCCTGGATCTGCACCTGGGTCGCGTAGAGCACGACGTGCGCATTGGTCAAGATACGCCTGCCGTCGATCACGACGCCGGAGGCGGTGACATCGGTGGGGCCCTGCTTGGTCCACGGCTTGAACGGGTCGGGATAGCGCACCGTGGCGAACACCTTCACCACCGACTCTTCGATGGCCGGCGCGGGTGCCGCGGGATGTGCATTGGCGGCCAACGCTGCCATGGTGGATAAGGTGAGACAGGGCGCAAGGCAAGCCCAGAGAGTCCGCTTGAAAACTGACATGAAGGGTCCTATTTGCCGTCGACGGAAAAGGCGAGCAGCACATTCCCGGGATTGCCCCGTTCGCTGCCCGAATTGACGTACACGACTCCATTGACGATGGTCGCTCCGCCTTGATCCAGCGAGCCGCCGCCCGCCTTCACTCGATTGACGGTCGCGAAGTCCTTGGCGGTGTCGTAATCCCACAAGATCTTGCCATCGATGGTCGAATAGGCCCGCAGGTGCCCGTCCATCGATCCGGAAAACGCTGCACCCGGAATCACGGTGACCGCCTGCGCCTGTCCATGGGAACAAACCGCGGCGCTCGTCCAGCTGCAAGCCGTCGCGGGGACGGCGGTCTGCCAGCGCTTCGCAC
Organism: Steroidobacteraceae bacterium; assembly: GCA_050012215.1. GTDB lineage: Bacteria > Pseudomonadota > Gammaproteobacteria > Steroidobacterales > Steroidobacteraceae > Bog-1198. The sequence goes on along the minus strand of JBEKHO010000002.1, from coordinate 91,753 downwards.
CGGTATTCATATCGATCGCGACCAGACTGCCGAGCGCGTTGGGGGGCTCTGCGCTCAATCCCGAGATCGCGACATAGACGCTGCGGTGGTCCGCTGCCATACCGGATTCGATTCCCCCGGGAGTCTTATTCTCGGCACCGCTCAATTGCCACAAGACCTCTCCGGACCGCCCCGGGTCGAGCCCGTACACCAGACCCGAGCGCTGACCGGCCAGCAGGACCTGTCGACCGCCCGTCAAGGGGCGCAAGATCGGCGAGGAGGTGAACTCGCGCGCGGCGCCTGCGGCGGGACCGTCTGCACCGGGTGGCTGGAGCTGCTTCGACCAGCGCACCTGGCCGTCGGAGAGATCCAGCGCCACGACCGCATCCGCCATCGGTTGGGCTGCCGGATTGAATGAGTCTCCCGTAGCGACATAGATGAGGCCGCGTGTGCTATCGAGAGTCGGGGCGCCGGCAACCGCAATGCCCGCGGGACCGAATTGCTGCATGCCGGAGGCGCCTGCCGTCGGTCGCGGCTCCTCGGCCACCAGATAGGTTTTCCATGCAATGCGGCCGGTCGCGATGTCCAGCGCCGCCACGCTTCCGCGGAAGGTGCAGCAGGAGTAGCTCGCATTGCGGGCGGCGCCGGACTCATCCGAGCCGACGGCGACATAGAGGCGGTTCTGGTACACGGCCGGCGCGCCCAGAATGCGCGCGCTCGGCTGGGATTCGATCTGCGTTTTCCAGAGAAGAATGCCTCGCTCGGCATCCAAGGCGTATATCCCGCCTTTGTCGTCACCGATGAACGCGGCGCTCGGCGGCTTCAGCACGTCGAGGTGAGCATCGATGCGCCCGCGCTTTGCTTTCTTCGGTTTGGCGATCGGCCGCGGCGCGCCGAGCTCCGCGATCGCGATGGCACTGAAGGCGTGCGCGTCAGTATCGTATCGCCAGTAGGTGCAGCCGCTCTTCGCGTCGAGCGCATACAGGCGTCCCGCAGAGGCGACGAACACCCGTCCATCGACGATGGTGGGCTGGCCGGAGACGGTGCTCGCCCCGGGATACCCGAATGCCCATTTGAGCGCGAGGCGCGAGACATCGGTCGCCCGAATGGCGGGCTCGGGCTGATAGCGGGTGTTCTCGATTCCGCGGCCCCAACCGTTCCATTGTGCACTGCCAAGTGCCACTGGGCTCGGGGGCTCCGAGCAGAGTATCTGTGCACCCGGCGACGCGCCGGCGGTGACGTCGCCCGCTTCGGCGGGCGGAGCGGGCGGGGTGGGCGGCGGTGAGGTTTGGGCGGCGGCGAGCCCCGTCCAAGCGAAGATCACTGCGCTGACCGCGGTCACCGCGGACGATCTGGGTTGGACGGATGCGGGCATCTTCAGCGCTTGTCTAACGACTGATAGTCTCGCTGGGTGGGGCCCGTGTACAGCTGGCGGGGACGGCCGATGCGCATTTGCGGATCGGAGACCATTTCCTGCCAGTGCGCGACCCAGCCCGCGGTGCGGGCGATCGCGAACAGCACCGTGAACATCGAGCGCGGAATTCCCAGGGCTGAGTAGATGATGCCCGAATAGAAGTCGACGTTCGGATAGAGCTTGCGCGACACGAAATACTCATCCTTGAGAGCGACCTCCTCGAGCTTGAGCGCCAGTTCGAACAGCGGATTGTTGTTCACGCCCACGCCCGTTTTTTCGAGCACGCGATAGCACATTTCGCGGATGATCTTGGCGCGCGGATCGAAGTTCTTGTAGACGCGATGCCCGAACCCCATCAGACGCACGCTGTCCGCTTTGTCCTTCACGCGGGCCAGGAACTTGTCGATGTTCTTGGCGGAGCCGATGCCATCCAGCATGCTGAGAACGGCCTCGTTCGCGCCGCCGTGGGCAGGCCCCCAGAGCGCGGAGACGCCGGAGGAGATCGCTGCATACGGGTTGGTGCCCGTGCTGCCTGCCAGGCGCACCGTCGAGGTGCTGGCGTTCTGCTCGTGATCCGCATGGAGAATGAACAGCAGGTCCAACGCCTCGGCGGCCACCGGATCGATCGCATACGGCTCGCACGGCACTGCGAAGCACATGTTCATCAGGTTCGCGCAGTAGCGCAAATCGTTGCGCGGATACACGAAGGGCTGGCCGAGGGTGTGTTTGTAGGCCGCCGCCGCGATCGTGGGGAGTTTCGCGATGATCCGGTGCGAGAAAATTTCGCGGTGGCGCGGATCGTTGATGTCGGTTGAGTCCTGATAGAAGGCCGCCATGGACGCGACCACCGCCGACACCATGGCCATCGGATGAGCGTCGTGGTGAAAGCCCCGGAAGAAACTCAAGAGCTGCTCGTTGATCATCGTGTGATGGGTGATCGAGTGGGTGAACCCGCTGAGCTGCGTCTTGGTCGGCAGATCACCTTGGATCAGCAGGTGCGCGACCTCGAGGAAGCTGGATTTCTCGGCCAGCTGTTCCACGGGGTAGCCGCGGTACAGGAGCACGCCCGCATCCCCGTCGATGTAGGTGATCTTGCTGTCGGTACTTGCGGTGGCCATGAAGCCGGGGTCGTAAGTGAACACGCCAAAATCCCGGATCAGGTGCGAGATGTCGAGGGCCTCGGGACCGATGGTTCCCGACAGTGCGGTCAATTCACCGGACTTGCCCGTGGAGAGGTTCTTCAGTTCGTACTTCGTGCTCATGCGCGTTACCGGTTTCGAATGGTTTCATTGATGGCCCGGAAGCCTTGCACGGGACTTGAGCGGAATCAAGCGACCGGCCGACGATACGTCACGAGGATGGCCGGCGCGCGGGCACAACAGCACGCCATGAAGGCATGCGAGCAAGGCGAGCAAGAGTGAAGCGGGCGCTTCGGCGCCCGCGCGCGGACTTACGCCTTCGCTGCGGCGGCGGCGGCGTACTTCTTGCGGAACTTGTCGACCCGGCCGCCGGTGTCGACGACCTTCTGCTTGCCCGTATAGAACGGGTGACAGTTCGAGCACACTTCCACCTGCAGATCCTGCCCGATGGTGGAACGCGTCTTGAACGTGTTCCCGCAGGTGCAAGTCACGGTGATGTCGTTGTATTCGGGATGAATGCCGGCTTTCATGATGGGAAACCTCTGGTGATCTTTATGAGGCAGAATCGACGGTTCTCAAGGGACCGCCGCCACGCCAATCGACCCGCCTAAAACGGGGTCGCGTACCTTAGCTCAAAGCTTTCCGTTCAACAAGCAATGGCGGGAAATTCTCCGCCGTCCTTCCCCAGCGCGGGCTTGTCAGCGAGCCTGGCGGCGAGCTTGTCCACAATATCTGTGGATAAGTCTGTGGACGGAATGGCGTTCGCATAACTGTCACAGAGGATTTTCGCATAAATGTTAACTTGGTCAAAAAATAGACAAGCATGTTTCTATAATTAAATCATAAAGTTACATGCACCATCTGACCTAAAGAAGGCGCAATATGCTGTAGGTGCCACTCTGGGCGAGGGACGGCAGTCGATGTGTATAAGCTCATTCCAGAAAACCGCCCTGCAGGTCGTTCAGGAACCTCGAACCGAGTTCGGTCGGCCGCCACCCGGCTGCGGTCTTCTCGAGAAGCCCCCGGCCGCAGGCACGATCGAGGGCGGGCTCGACAGTCTCTCGCGGGAGGCCTGTGCGCTGCTCGAAATTTCGAATCGTAAACCCGTCATTCAGCCGCAGCGCATTCAGCATGAATTCGAACGGCAGTTCCCCGCGTGGGACTCGCCGGCGCACGCCCGACGGCCCGGCGGCGCAAGCGGTTCCTAGCGCCTCGAGCCCCTGCAGATAATCGCGCGGTTGGCGCGGCTTTTCCGTTCTCACGATCTCGTCGGGCACCTCGAAGCTGAGCTTGCCGTGTGCGCCGGCGCCGACGCCCACGTAGTCACCGAACGTCCAATAATTCAAATTGTGGCGGCAGCGCGCCCCGGTGCGTGCATAGGCCGACACTTCGTATTGCGCAAACCCCTCATCCGCCAGCAGTCGTTGGCAGTCGCGCTGCATCGCGAACGCCACATCTTCGTCCGGCAGGGGCGGTGGGCGGGCGTGAAATACCGTGCCGGGCTCGAGTGTCAGCTGATAGTGGGAGATGTGCGCGGGCGCGAGACCGCACGCAATGCGCACGTCGGCGAGCGCCTCCTCGAGCGTTTGTTCGGGCAACGCGTACATCAAATCCAAGTTGAAGTTCGCGAGTCCGGCCGCGTGCAGCTCCTCGACCGCCCGATGGGTGTCCTCGGCCGCATGAATGCGCCCGAGCCGCACCAGCGCCGCGGGAGCGAAACTCTGCGCTCCGAGCGAGACACGATTGATGCCGGCGTCTCGATAACCGGCGAAGCGGCCTCGTTCCACCGTGCCGGGATTCGCCTCCAGCGTGACTTCCACATTCGAGGCCACGCGGCTCAGCCGGCGCAGCGCCTCGAGCAGGCGCGCGAACTCCTCTGGCGGGAACAGGCTCGGAGTGCCGCCGCCGAAAAAGATCGTCTCGATCGTACGCTCGCCGATCGACGGCAGCTCACGCTCGAAGTCGAGAATGAGAGCATCGATGTAGCTCGGCGGCGCGGCGACGCTGCCTCGCTGATGAGAATTGAAGTCGCAATACGGGCACTTGCGCACGCACCAGGGCATGTGCACGTACAGGGAAAGCGGCACTGCTGTCACGTGCGGGCTTCGAGCTGGGCGCGAAGCTCGCGCATGGCGCGGCCGCGGTGGCTCAGGCGATTTTTCTCAGCGGGATCGAGCTGCGCGGCGGTCATCTCGAGGTCGGGAAGCCAGAAGTGTGGGTCGTAGCCGAATCCGCCCGCACCGCGCGGCGCATCGACGATGTATCCATCCCAGGTGCCGATGGCGCTGAGCGGCGCAAGATCGTCGGGCCCTTCGAGATACACCAGAACGCAACGATACCGCGCACGCCGCTCGCGGGGCGGGACCCCCGCGAGCGCCCTGAGCAGCTTGGCATTGTTCGCGGCGTCGTCCGCGCCCGGCCCCGCATAGCGCGCGGAGTACACGCCGGGCGCTCCGCCGAGTGCGTCCACCTCGAGCCCCGAGTCGTCGGCGATGGCCGGCTCGCCCGTCGCCTCGGCGGCGTGGCGCGCTTTCAACAAGGCATTCGAGAAAAATGTCGTTCCGGTCTCCTCCGGCGCCGCGACGCCGACCGATGCCTGGTCGATGGGCGCGAACGGCAGCCCCTCGAGCAGCGCCTGGAATTCGCGCAGTTTCCCGGGATTGCCCGTGGCGATGATCAGCCTTCTCAAGCGGCGCGTGCGGTCTGCTGGGCCTCATGCAATCGGGCGATGCCCTGCGCGGCGAGATCGAGCAACTTGTCGAGCTCGTGGCGTCGAAACGCATGGCCTTCCGCAGTCCCCTGAACCTCGACGAAGCCACCGCCCGAATTCATCACCACGTTCATGTCCGTTTCGGCGCTGGAGTCCTCGGCATAGTCCAGGTCGAGCACGGGAACGCCGCGGTAAATGCCCACGGAGACGGCGGCCACCTGCCCGTGAATCGGATTGGCCGCGAGGGCGCGCCGCTTCATGAGCGTGTCGACGGCGTCCGCCAACGCGACGAAGCCCCCGGTAATCGCGGCGGTGCGGGTTCCTCCGTCCGCCTGCAACACATCGCAATCGAGCGTGACGGTGCGTTCGCCCAGAGCCTTCAGATCGACCACGGCACGGAGCGAGCGCCCGATCAATCGCTGAATCTCCTGAGTACGTCCCGACTGCTTGCCGCGCGCGGCCTCGCGCGCCGAACGCGTGTGGGTCGCCCGGGGAAGCATGCCGTATTCGGCCGTGACCCATCCTTGTCCGGATCCGCGCAGAAAGGAAGGCACGCCATCCTCGATGCTCGCCGTGCACAGCACGCGCGTCGCGCCGAAGCCCACCAGCACCGAGCCTTCGGCATGCGCGGTGTACCCCCGCGTGAAGGACAGCGCCCGAAGCTCATCGGGCGCGCGCCCGCTCGGCCGCACGCTCATGCCGCCCTCCAGCGCAGCGCCGCCGCGCTGGTGTTGTCGCTATAAGGTGCGGACGCGGCAACCGCCTGGGTGCCCAAGGCGGTGAGCGACTCCCGCAGCGGCTTACCCACGTTCTGCGCGAAGCGCACGAGATCCTGGTCTTTGAGATTCGCCCACAAGCCATCCGTGCAGAGCAGCAGCACATCGCCGGACTTGAGCCGCCGTCGCGTGGAGATGCTCATTTCGGGAAGCGCCGCGTCGCCTCCCAGGCAGCATTCGACGTAGTTGCGCATCGGGTGGCCGTGCACCTCGGCCTCGGTGATCAAACCCTCCCGCAGCAGCACTTCCACGTGGCTGTGATCGCGAGTGCGCTCCAACACCTGAGATTGCCTCAATTGATACACCCGGCTATCTCCCACGTGAGCCCAGTACGCCGCCGAGTCCTGCACCAGGCACACGGCGCAGGTGGCGCGCGGACGCGCCTCCACGGACAGTCCCACGCCCAGCTTCACAACCTCCTCGTGCGCCCGGCCGAGAGACAAATGCAGAAAGCCGAGCGGGTCGAAGATGGGATGCGGGATCTGCCAGAAGGCCTCCAAGATCGTGGCGAGCGCGGTTTCGGCGGCGCGCGCCCCCTCGGCATGCCCGCCCATGCCGTCGATCACCGCGAGAAGCACCGCCTGCTCGGCAGCGGCCACCGCCACGCGGTCCTGATTCTCCTCGCGATGCCCGATCAAGCTCACATCCGCGATCTCGATCTGCAATGACAGCTCCTGACCCTTTCGATAGACTGAAACGCCGTTAGACGGCCCAACGATGTCGATTATCGCCGATTTTGGCTTCCAAACCCTATGATTCGCAGCATGACCGGCTTCGCCCGGCGAGAGCGCCAGTATCCCTGGGGGCTCATCGCCTGGGAGCTCAAGACCGTCAATCACCGCTTCCTCGAAATCGGCTGCCGGCTGCCGGAGGATTTCCGCGCGGCGGAATCCGACTTTCGCCAGACCATTGCCGGTGCAGTACGTCGCGGCAAGGTGGACGTGTCGCTGCATTTCCGCCCGGCAACTGCCTCGACCACGCTGGAGGTCGATGCCGATCTGCTCGCCTCGCTCACCCAGAGGGCACAGCAAGCGGCCCTGCAGGCCGGCCCCGCCGCACGCATCGAGGTGACCGATCTGCTCCGCTGGCCGGGCGTGGTGCGCGAGCCGCCGAAGGATTCTGCGCCGCTGATCGGCGCCGCCCATGCGTTGCTCGGGGAGGCGCTGGCCGAGCTCACGCGCTTCCGCGATAGCGAGGGCGGCCGCCTCAAGGAGGCGCTGGAGCTGCGCTGTGCGGGGCTCGCCGATTTCGCCTCGCAAGTCGCCGCGCGATTGCCGGAGGTGCGCGCGCGCATCCGGACCAAATTGCTGGAGCGCATCGCGCAACTGTGCTCGGATGTCGACCATGAGCGGCTCGAACAGGAGCTCGCAATGCTGGCGCAACGTCTAGACGTGGACGAGGAGCTCGATCGTCTGCGCGGCCACGTGACCGAGGTGCGCAAGACCTTCGGCGGCCAGGAACCGGCCGGGCGGCGGCTGGATTTTCTGATGCAGGAACTGAATCGCGAGGCGAATACGTTGTCGTCGAAGTCCCAGGACATCGAGACGACCCGTGCGGCGGTGGATATGAAAGTATTGATCGAACAGATGCGCGAACAGGTGCAGAACATCGAATAACGTTTTGCGCTGTCGTCGGCTGTCGCGGGCCGTCCTCGGAAGTACGCGAAACGCCTGCAAAACTAGGATTTTTGCGACAATTATTGTCTCTGGACGCTTTCCCTCGTCGGGACTACTGTTGTGGCCGGGTGCGTAGCTAGATTTTCCAGCTATGCGGCTCGTGATGTAGGCTTTCCATAGCCCAGAAGCCGAACTAACGGGGTCTGGACGACGTGATTTCGCCGTTAAGAACTCGTATGCATTGCAGGGAGATGCCCAAGTCCTGCTCGTATCGACGGACGAGGCGGGCCTCGGTTTCAGTGACCAGTGACACTGCCGTGCCCTTCGCGCCGGCGCGCGCAGTGCGACCGACCCTATGCAGATAGGCCTTGCTCATCGTCGGTACGTCGAGATTGAAGACGTGGGTTACGCCGGGTAGGTTGAGTCCGCGGGCTGCTAGGTCGGATGCAATCATGATGCGGATGGCGCCGTTGCGAATTCCATCCATCGCCCGCTTCCGGTCCATCTTGGATAGCTCGGAATTCAAGTCCGCAACAGCTAGTTTGTGATGGGTTAACTTCGCGGCGACCTCCTCCGCGACATCGTTGCGATGCACGAACACGATCGAGCGCGGCACATTGAGCGCATGCAGGAGCTTGCGCAACATTTCCGGCTTGTCCCGGCTTTCACAAACCAGATACAGATGTTCGATGTTCTCGTTGACCGCCGCCGCACCCGCGCGAAGCATCACGACATCCGGAGCCAGTGTTTGCAAGACCTGACGAGTCTGCTGCTCGATCGTCGCTGATGTGAAAATCAGCTGTCGAGTTGGCGCCGCCGCGCTGACAATTTTCTGAATCCAATTCAGGCTTTCGACGTTCAGTAGTCGGTCCGCCTCATCGATGACGACGGCGCGGATGTGTGCCGTCTTCAGCTTGCCCCGCTCGATTAGTTCCACGATGCGTCCGGGCGAGCCCACCACGACGTGCGGCTTGGCCTTGAGCTTGTCGATCTGTCGGTCGGTCGCCGTACCGCCGATGAGCAACACCGAGCGGATGGCCCACGCTGCGTTTAGCGCAAGTTCACAGGATTGACGATGGATCTGAATGGCCAATTCGTGGGTTGGCGCCACGATCACGACCTGGGTTGCAGCTTGCGCAGGATCAATGCGCGAAAAGAGGGGCAGCAGATAAGCCAGAGTTTTACCGGTGCCCGTCTCCGCTCGTAAATACGCGTCCTTCCCGGCAGCGAGCGGCGGAATTGCGGCGATTTGAATGGGGCTGGGGTCGGATATCCGTTGCTTCGCGAGCGCAGCTATGAGTTCCGGCGGCACCGACAGATCGGCAAACTTCATGAAATCGAACTCTCTAAGGTTGCCAGCAACAGGTTCCTATGGCGCTGGATGGTTGGTGGGCGGACGGTAATTCTAACCAGAAAATTGGCTACGCAACTGGCCGATACGCTTGTGTGGCAAGCGCGCGTGCACCGAACAGCGCATGCGGTATTTTCGCGCTCTGCAGCAGATGGGTGATGTCATTTACATCGGAGGTCACGATCGTTGCGGGGCGCAGCGCAATCGCAATCGCGACGACGTTGCCGTCAACAATCTGGGCCGTCCTGGAGATCGCGAGCAATGCGCCCACGTGTCGGGCGGTCTGCTCGTTGAGCTCCGGGAAGCCGTCAACCGAGCCGAATAGGTGCGCGGCCCGTGCATGGATCGAGTCTCCGCGCCAAGCTTCAGCAACCACGGTCGCGGGTACCAGGATCGGTGTTCGATTCTTCCGCGCGGCCTTCAGTATGGCGGCCAACGTCGCATCGTTGCGCTCCGAAGCGATGATCGCGCCGGAATCGAGGATGATCCTCACCGAGCAAAGAGAGCTTCGAGGCGGGCCGTTAGCTGTGGATCAACCGATCCATGGTCCTTCTCAATTTGATGCAGGATCCATCCAGACGGCCGGACTGGCGGGCGGCGCCATCTGCGTCTGCACTTCGGTAGGTTCTCGGTTTGCGCGGTCGCTGCTCTCCGATCACGCCTTCCTGTCCCCTTTCTCGAACTTGCGGCGGGCACGTTCAACCTCTTTGAGGTTTTCCGCGGCCCACACCCACACTCCACAAAACGCTGCTCCCAGGCTCAAGCCGATTTTGGTGAGCTCGTATTCGACCTTCGGCGGTACGACGGGATGTACGGTTCTCGTGATCAGGCCGTCGCGCTCCATCTGCCGCAAAGTTTGGGTGAGCATCTTCTGGCTGATGCCCTCGACGAACTCGCTCAGGCGCGTAAATCGCAGCACCCCTTTCTCGGCCAACACCTCGAGGATCAGCATCGTCCACTTGTCGGCGACACGGCCGATCAAATCGGTTACCAGGGCTTCAATCCGGGGGTCGAGATCGTCGGGCGGAGTGCTTGCGGCGTATGCCTTGGCCTTGGCGAGCTGTTCCTGGGTGAATCCGGAAATATGCGGCATGGCGACGCTCTCTTTTTGGTAAGTATAAAACGTTTTGGTGCCTTCTTTCAGTTGGAGAGTGTAGCCGTTAGGATGTCGATCATCAATTACGGCAAGGAGAATGGTATGAGACTCGAGAACAGGACGGTTCTGATCACCGGCGGCAGCAGCGGCATCGGTCTTGAGTTGGCGAGGCAACTTCTCCGGCGTGGAAACACGGTCATTGTCACCGGGCGCGATCAGGAAAAGCTCGATGCCGCCAGGAGTGCGCTACCCGGCATCCATGTCTTCCGAAGCGACGTGAGCGATCCGGCCGCCATAGCGGCACTGCACGACGCGGTGCTCGCTCAATTTCCGGCGCTCGATACGCTTGTCAACAATGCCGGGATCATGCGAAATCTGAACCTCAACGTTGATCGCGACCTGAACGATGTAACGCGCGAAATCGAGATCAACCTGAGCGGGCCGGTGCGGATGATTCAGCAGTTTTTGCCGCATCTGAAAAGCCGGCAGGGTGCCCTGATCGTCAACGTCTCGTCCGGCCTGGCCTTTATCCCGATGCCCATATCGCCGGTCTACTGCGCCACCAAGGCCGCAATCCACTCCTTCACTCAGTCGTTACGCGTACAGCTGGGGGGCACAAGCGTTACGGTGATTGAGCTGGCTCCGCCCGGTGTCGAGACGCCGCTGTTCCGAGGGGAGTTCGCGGAGGAGTTGGGCGGGCAGAAGGGCATGGACGTGAAGGTGCTCGCCCGCAAAGCGATAGCGGGCATCGAAGCGGGAAGACTGGAGATTCGCCCCGGCCTCAGCAACGTGCTGAAGATCATGAGCAGGATCGCCCCCCGATTCATGTTCAATCAGATGGTCAAAATCGCGAAGCCCAAAAAAGTATCGCCGCCTCTCGCCGTGTGACCTCGCTCCTCTTCAACTTGCTTTCTTGAAGTCTGCCATCTGCGCATCGAACGCGCGCTTGAAAGCGGGTCGGCCGGTGCAGCGTTCGATGTACGCCGCCAGACGCCGGTCGCTGGAAACGATGTCGGTGTTCTTCAAGATGCGCAGAACCGTCGTCATCATGAGGTCGCCGGCCGTAAAGCGATCGCCATCCAGAAAGGACTTATCACCCAGCGATTTGGAGAGGCTCGACAGGCGCCTCTGCACGAACTCGACGGCGCCGGGGCGTCGCTGTTTTGCCCACTCCTCCTGCGCGTAAAACAGATCGATGACCGCAACATTCATCATGAAGGGCTCGATCGAATTGAGCGCCGATATGAGCCACTGCGTCGCGCGTGCGCGTGCACCAGGCTCCCTTGGGAGCAGCGCTTCGCTGCTCTCGCCAATATGCAGGACGATCGCTCCGGACTCGAAAAGCACGAGTCCGTCTTCTTCGAGTATCGGCACCTGGCCGAAGGGTTGCAGAGCACGGTACTCCGGCTTGTCCTGATCTCCCTGCGCGAGCAGGCGGGTCTGGTACGGCAGCCCCGCTTCCTCCAGCGCCCAACGCGCTCGCAGGTCGCGCACCTGGCCCTGGGCGAACTCCGGAACCCATTTGAACGCTGAGATCGTGATCATCTAGCGCGGCCCCATCGACCTGACTTCCATCACTTCGATCGAAGACTCTGGAATCGTCAGGTGCGGGTGATCGGCGAATGCCTTTGCGGCGATGTCGTGGTTTTCCGCCTCCACGATCGAATACAGCATGACGTCGTTCTTGATGTCCCCGATGCCCGCCGAGGTGACGGCCTTGGTCTTTCCGGCCGCCTCCGTAAGGGTGATCATCTTCGCGTGGTCGCCCATCCAACGTTGCCAGTCGCTTTGCATCTTTTGTTCGGCGGCGCTTTTGGTCGCCGGATCGGTCTTGGCCCAGTCAGCTATTACACGAACTGGCACGAGATAAAGAACCAGGAATTTCTTCAGCGGTGACGTGGTCATGATCGCTCCGTTAAGCAGGGGTTCATCAGACAAATGCTCGCGGCGGCTAAGGCCGCATGCGCGCCGCCCAGCGGTACAACAGGAACACCGTCAGCGCGAACACGCCGCTCCCGATCCACACCGCGGCGTTGTCGGCGAACTCATCGCCGACCAGGGCCAGCGGAAAATCCTTGCCCGAGAAGGCGACGAAGGCGGCGATGGCCACGCCGATCAGGCCCTCGCCGACGATCATGCCGGAGGCGAGCAGCACACCCAACTGCTTGGTCGCCTCAGGATTTGATGCGCGCGCCGCGCGGCGGTCGTAGTACCAGCCGACGATCGCGCCGACCACGACCATCAGCGTGCTTTGCGTCGGCAGGTAGATGCCGAGGCCCACCGCGAGGGGCGAAAGGTGCGCCGACTTGGTGACGCGGCGCAAGGTTTCGTCGGCGGCGATCACCACCACGCCGACCAGCGCGCCGATCCGTATCAGGCTCCAGTCGACGTTGTGCTGGATCACGCCCTGCGCCAGCGCCGAGATCAGGCCGGCCTGCGGCGCAGGCAAGGGGTGCTCGTGGTGCGGGCCGGGTGCCCCGGCGAAACCGTAGGCATGATTGAGCAGATCGAGGATGGGCGGGATGATCGCGGCGCCGGCGATGACGCCGATGACCAGCGCCACCTGCTGTTTCCAAGGCGTGGCATCGACGAGCTGGCCGGTCTTCAGATCCTGAAGATTGTTGTTGGCGATGGCGGCCACGGAGAACACCACGGAGGTGACGAACAACGCATAGGCCACCAGCGCCGTATCGGCGCCGGCGGGCAGGCCGGCACGGATGCCGGGCACGAGCAGCAGTGCCGCACCGATCACCACCAGGATGCCGATGCCCGACAGGGGACTGTTCGAGGAGCCGATCAGCCCCGCCATGTAGCCGCAGACGGCGGAGACGAAAAAGCTCATCAGCGCGATGTAGATGAGGGCACCGGCCACCGTCGCCAGCATGTGCCCACCGAGACCGCTGCCAGCCGCGAAGTTGGCGATCAGCACGCCGATCGGCACCATGCAGGCCAGCGAGATCAGCGCGACGTAGCCGATCGGGATGTCCTGCTCGCTGCGCGGCAAGAGGGCGGCATTCCCGGCGGCGCGCGCCCGCGAGGCCGCCATGGCGGAGCGCAGGCCGGCGGCCACCGGTCCCACCAGTTTTGCCAGCGTCCACACCGCCGCCACCCCGATGGTGCCGGCGCCGACGAAACGCACCTGGTGGCTCCAGGTGTGCTGGGCGAGCTGCGCCATCGGCTCCGCGCTCGCCGCGAGCGCCGAGAAGTGCGGCACGCCCCAGGCCCAGCCGATCAGCGCACCCACGAACATCGCCACGCCAACCCAGAGTCCCACCAGATGGCCGACACCGAACAGCGCGAAGGACAGCAAGAAATCGAAGCCGGTCACGCCGCCACGCTCACCGCCAAAGCGGAAGTACCGCACCACGTCGCTGGCGAAGATGCGCGTGGCCACGATGCAGGCGAAAACCGCGGACACGATCGAGCCCCAGAGCACGGCCGCGAGGCCGGCCCGGCTGTCCTCGACCGCCGCGGCATCGGCGTTTTCGCCGCCGCCGACCTTGAGCACCTCGGCGCAGGCGACACCTTCGGGGTAGGGGAGGTCGGACTGCGTCACCAGCGCGCGCCGCAGCGGGATCGAATACATCACGCCCAGGATCCCGCCCAGGCCACAGATCGCGCAGGAAACCCAGTACGGAAAGCCGGTCCACCAGCCGATGATCACCATGCCCGGCAGCACAAAGATGATCGAGGACAGGGTGCCGGCCGCCGAGGCGACGGTCTGCACGATGTTGTTCTCCTGGACGGTCATGCCCTTGAAGCCGCGCAGCACCGCCATTGAAATTACCGCCGCCGGGATCGAGGTGGCGAAGGTGAGGCCTGCCTTGAGTCCGAAGTAGACGTTGGCTGCGGTGAACAGCACGGTGATGAGGACGCCCAGAACCAAGCCGCGCAGCGTCAGTTCGGCGCGCGGCGGGGTCGCGGGCGGTGCGGTTCTGACAGGGCTGTTCATGCATCGTCCCCCGGGCCTTAGATGTTGAACGATACACTGCGACCGCCATCACTGTCTGCGGGCGGCACAGTCCACGAAAGTGATGCGATAATCGACCCGGCATGCGCGCGCCAGTACAAAACGTCGAATAATGTCGGCCGAACCCGGACGTCTCTACGTGATTGCCGCGCCCTCGGGCGCCGGCAAGACCAGCCTCGTCAAGGCGCTGATGGAGCGCGAGCCGCGGCTGAGGTTCTCGGTCTCCTACACCACGCGCAAGCCTCGAGCCACCGAAATCGACGGCCGCGACTACCATTTCATCACCCGCGCCCGGTTCGAGGAAATGACGGAGCGCGGCGAATTCCTGGAGCACGCCCAGGTGTTCGACAATTTTTACGGCACCGGCGTCGAGGCGGTCCAGGATGCGCTGTCTGCCGGCGGGCTCGTGTTGCTGGAGATCGACTGGCAAGGCGCCCGTCAGGTGCGTGAGCGACTGCCCGAGGCCCGCACGATCTTCATCCTGCCGCCGACGCGGCAGGCGCTCGAGGAACGACTGAATGCGCGCAGCACCGATTCGGCCGCGGTGATCCAGCGCAGGCTTCAAGATGCCCAACGCGACATCGGTCACTGGACGGAGTTCGACTACGTGGTGATCAACGATCGCTTCGATCAAGCGCTCGAGGACCTGCATGCCGTCGTCCGGGAACGCGGCGATCCGCTTGCGGCCGCGCGCCCCGAGGTCAAGCGTTTGGCGGCGGACCTGCTGGCGACCTAAGCATGGCTCGGCGACCCGAGCCTGGCCTGAAGGCCCCTCTCTCTGCTATGATGGGCACCCCCCGTAACGGAACCCTTTAAGCCATGGCGCGGATCACGGTCGAAGACTGCCTGCAGAACGAGCCCAATCTCTTCAATCTGGTGCTGCTCGCCGCCAAGCGCGCGCGGCGCCTTGCGAACGGCGCGGAAGCGACGGTCGAGTGGGAGAATGACAAGCCGACGGTCGTGGCGCTGCGCGAGATTGCCGCCGGAAACATCACGATCGAGATGCTCGAAGAGCCCGAAGAGCCGCTGCAGCAGCAGCCGGTGAGCGAGCTCGAATTGCCGTCCGATTTCCGCGCGCCGCAACTCGGCTTAGGGGACTAGTCCCACCCAGCCCGTCCGATGGATTATGCGTCTTCCATACTCGGTTTCTTACCCGGTGGAAGACGCTCCACCGGAATCAGCCAGCTGTTAGATAAGCTCGAGACGTACCTGCCCCCCGCGCAGGTCGAGCGGGTTCGGGAGGCCTACGACTTCGGCGCCGAGCGGCACCAGGGCCAGAAGCGGGTTTCGGGCGAGCCTTACATCACCCATCCGGTTGCGGTCGCCGACATCCTGGCGGACTTGAAGCTCGATGCCGACACCCTGGTGGCGGCGATCCTGCACGACGTCATCGAGGACACACCCACGGCGAAGGCCGAGATTGCGACCATGTTCGGGCAGGTGGTCGCGGAACTCGTCGACGGGGTGAGCAAACTCGACCAGATCCAGTTCAAGAACCGCCAGGAAGCGCAGGCCGAGAGCTTCCGCAAGATGCTGCTTGCGATGGTGCGCGACATCCGCGTCATCATGGTCAAGCTTGCGGACCGCATGCACAACATGCGCACGCTCGGCGCCATGCCGACGATCAAGCGGCGCCGCATCGCGCGCGAGACCCTCGAGATCTACGCCCCCATCGCCGAGCGGCTCGGCCTGTACACCGTGAAACTCGAGCTCGAGGACCTGGGTTTCCGCGCCCTGTACCCGTACCGCTACCGCGTGCTCGAGCGCGAAATCAAGCGGGCGCGAGGCAACCAAAAGCAGTTCATCGGCAAGATCGAGGAGACCTTCAAGAACGCCTTGAAGAAGGCCGACATCACCGCCGGCGTCGAGGGTCGCGAGAAGCATCTGTACAGCATCTACAGAAAGATGCAGAACAAGCACATCTCGCTCAACGAGATGGTCGATGTGTATGGCTTTCGGATCATCGTCGACAGCGTCGACACCTGCTACCGGGTGCTCGGGCTGGTGCACAGCGTCTACAAGCCCATGCCGGGACGCTTCAAGGACTACATCGCCATTCCGCGCGTCAACGGCTATCAATCCCTGCACACGACGCTGTTCGGGCCGAACGGCGTGCCGATCGAGGTGCAGATCCGCTCCGAACAGATGCACCGGGTCGCCGAATCGGGCATCGCCGCGCATTGGAAGTACAAATCGGGGGGCGATGCGTTCGGCGGCATCGAGCACGACCGGGCGCGCGAGTGGCTGGCGAGCCTCGTGCAGATTCAGGAAGGCGGAAGCTCCGAGGAGTTTCTCGAGAGTGTCAAGGTCGACCTGTTCCCGGACAAGGTGTACGTATTCACCCCGAAGGGCAAGATCCTGCGCTTGCCGACCGGCGCGACGGCGGTCGACTTTGCGTACGCCATTCATACCGATGTCGGCAACCGATGCGTGGCCGCCAAGGTCGACCGGCGCCTGGTCCCGCTTCGCACGCCGCTGCGCAATGGGCAGACCGTGGAGATCATCACGGCGAAAGGCGCGACTCCGAATCCCTCGTGGTCGAGCTTCCTGGTCACGGCGAAGGCACGCGCCGCGATTCGGCAATACCTCAAGAATCTGAAGCGCGGCGAGGCGGTCGAGCTCGGCAAGCGGTTGCTCGGGCTCGCGCTCGAGGAAATGTCGCTCAATCTGAAGAAATTTTCTGCCGCGGAAATCAATGCCGTGGTGAAGGATTTCAATCTCAAGGACGCAAACGAGCTCTACGAGAAAATCGGTCTCGGCGAGCGCCTGGCGCCGCTCGTCGCGCGGCATCTGCAGCCCGCCCGCGAGGGTGAACCGAGCCACCACTCCGGACCCCTGATGATTGCCGGGACGGAAGGACTGCTCGTGACCTATGCACGTTGCTGTTTCCCCATCCCCAACGATCCGATCATGGCGTACCTCTCGGCCGGACGCGGCGTGATGATCCACCGCCAGAATTGCGGTAATCTCGCCGAGTATCGAAAGCAGCCGGAGAAATGGCTCTCGGTGGGATGGGAGGGAGCTCAAGGAAAGCTGTTCAGCTCCGAGATCCAGCTCGACATCAACAATCGCGTCGGGGTCCTCGCGGCCGTGGCCTCGGCCATCGCGGGGACCGAGACCAACATCGATCAGGTGTCGCTGGAGGAGCGCGATGTAAACAGCTCCTCGCTGAGATTTCAGCTTCAGGTCCGGGACCGCAAGCACCTGGCCCGCGTCATCCGCACCATACGCCGCATGCCGGATGTGCAACGGGTCTATCGCACGCTCGCCTGAACAGGCGGCGGCAACGAATCATCGATCAGGGACAAAACTCATGGCCAAGAAGATCATCTCCACCGCCGATGCACCGGCGGCCATCGGCACGTATTCGCAGGCGGTCGAGGTCGGCAACACCCTCTGGGTGTCGGGCCAGATTCCCCTCGATCCTGCGACCAAGGAGCTGGTGCCGGGCGGCATCGATGCGCAGATTCATCAGGTGTTCAAAAACCTGAAAGCCATCGTCACGGCGGCCGGGGCGAGTTTCGACGACGTGGTGAAGGCGACCGTCTTCCTCACCGATCTGTCGCACTTCGCCCTGGTCAACAAGATCATGGCGGAGTACTTCCGCGAGCCCTATCCGGCGCGCGCGGCGGTCGGCGTCGCCTCGCTCCCGCGCGGGGCCCAGGTCGAGGTGGAATGCATCGTCGCGCGATGATCCCAGTCGCGCGATGATCGAGTTCCCTTGAGCAGCGCTCCCGAAGCGACGCCACGCCTGGTGAGCGACGGCAAGCCGGTGACGGCATTACGCGGAGTCGGGGAGCGGCAGGCCGAGCGGCTGCGCGCGCTCGGCGTCGACACCATTCAGGATCTGTTGTTCCTCCTGCCGCTGCGCTACGAGGACCGCACGCGGGTGGTGCCGTTGGGCGAGCTTCAGCCCGGACAGCGAGCGGTGGTGGAAGGAGAGGTGTTACTCACCGAAGTCGCGTTCCGCGGCCGCCGCCAGATGCTTTCCCGGATCGGCGACGGGTCGGGCTTCCTCACGTTGCGATTCTTCTACTTCACGGCGCAGCAGCAGCAAGGCCTCGCGCGCGGGATGCGCATCCGTTGTTTCGGCGAAGTGAGGCGCGGACCCCAGGGTTTGGAGATCGTGCACCCCGAGTATCGGCGGGTCGATCCGGGCCCGGCGGCCGGCGCTCCCGACGAGCACCTGACACCGATCTATCCCGGGACGGAGGGGTTGACCCAGGGGCGCCTGCGGCAGCTGGTCGGGCTCGCGCTCGATCAGACTGCCGCCGGCGAACTCGAGGACTGGGTGCCCCCCGCCGTGCTCGCTGATTCGGGTCTGCCCGGCCTGCGCGAGGCGCTGCATTACGTGCACCGGCCACCGGCGGACGCGCCGGTCGACTTGCTGATGGATCGAAGGCATCCCGCCCAGCGCCGGCTCGCCTTCGAGGAATTGCTGGCGCATCACCTGTCGCTCAAACTTTTGCGCGCCCGCGTGCAGCACGACCCCGGTTGGGCGCTGGCCGTCACGGGATCGCTCAAAGCGGGACTGCTCGCGGCGCTTCCTTTTCGGCCGACGCGGGCTCAGGAGCGGGTGCTCGCCGAGGTCGAATCGGATCTGAAGCTGCCCAAGCCCATGCTTCGGCTCATCCAGGGCGACGTGGGCTGCGGGAAGACGTTGGTGGCGGCCCTCGCCGCGACGCATGCCATCGAGAGCGGGCGGCAGGTCGCGTTGATGGCGCCCACGGAGCTTCTTGCCGATCAGCATGCGCAGAATTTCCGCCGCTGGTTCGAGCCACTCGGCATTACCCTGGCGCTGCTCACGGGCCGGCTTACGGCGAAGGCGCGCGGCACGGTGCTCGCGAACATCCGAGCGGGCGAGGCCTCCATCGTCATCGGCACTCATGCCTTGTTCCAGGAGGGCGTGGAATTTGCCTCGCTCGCGCTCGCCATCGTCGATGAACAGCACCGCTTCGGCGTGCATCAGCGGCTGTCGCTGCGCGAGAAAGGCGCTCACGACGGCCATCGGCCGCATCAGTTGATCATGACCGCGACGCCCATCCCGCGCACGCTGGCCATGACGGCGTACGCGGATCTGGACATCTCGGTGATCGACGAGCTGCCGCCGGGTCGCACCCCGGTCACCACGGTGGCGCTCTCCGATGCGCGCCGCGACGAAGTGGTCGTGCGCATCCGCACGGCGTGCCTCGCGGGGCGACAAGCCTACTGGGTATGTCCCCTGATCGACGAATCCGAGGAGATGCCCTATCAGGCCGCCGAGGAAACCGCCAAGGCCTTGGCGGCCGCATTGCCGGAGCTCAACGTCGCGATGGTTCACGGACGCATGCCGGCGGCGGCCAAGGAGCGCGCCATGCGCCTGTTCAAGGAGGGGCAGATCCAGCTCCTGGTGGCGACCACTGTCATCGAGGTGGGCGTCGACGTGCCAAATGCCACGCTCATGGTCATCGAAAACGCCGAGCGCATGGGGCTCGCTCAGCTGCACCAGTTGCGCGGCCGGGTCGGCCGCGGACAGCATGCGAGCTCCTGCACGCTCTTGTACCGCTCGCCGCTATCCCAGCTCGCCCGCGAGCGGCTTGCCGTCATGCGCGATACCAACGACGGCTTCGTGGTGGCGCGCCGCGACCTGGAGCTGCGCGGACCCGGTGAATTTCTCGGCACCCGGCAAACCGGCCTCGCGCAGATGCGCGTCGCCGATCTCACGCGTGACGCGGATTTACTGCCGCGCGTGCAGATCGCGGCGGAGCGCATGCTCGCGGAATGGAGCGCGAATGTGACGCCGTTGGTAAGACGGTGGGTCGGACATGGCGAGCAATACGGCCGCGTCGGTTAGAATGGCCCCATGACTTCGCAAAACGCACGCAAGCACGATCCGATCCAATGGCTCCCCGCAGAGCGCCTCGGCCGTCTCGACATCGAGGGACGCATCCGTCCGTGGCTCATCGGCAAGGGCTCGTTGAGCGTGCGCATGAAGAACGCCTGCGGCGAGAAGTTCGCGGCTCATCTGGTCGATCAATGGACGGGTCTTCTGGACGCCGACCACAAGGCGTGTCTCAAGGTGGGCGATTCGGCGGGATTGTTCCGCGACGAGGAGCTCGCCTGCGCCGGCCAGGTCTGGGTGTTCGCGCAAACGGTGGTGCCCGACTCGACTCTGTGCGTGCATCCGTGGCTGGGTGAGTTGGGCGATTCCCCGGTGGGGGAAATCCTGGGCGATCTGGCCGGCGTCGAGCGCAGCTCCTACGAGTACGCGTGGCTTGCGGCCGGCAACCCGTTGACCGCCCGGGCACTGCACGATACCGACCTCTCACCCGCGGGATTGTGGGCGCGGCGATCGAGGATTCTGCTGCGGGGCTTGCCGATGCTCTTGCAGGAGGCGTTTCTGCCCGCCATGGGCCGCATACCCTCGGGCGCCTGAGGTCTGTCGGCCGTGCGGCTGCCGCGCTCAGGGCCCGAATTGCTGCAACGGATCGCCGAGCGCTGGCGGTGGTTCGTCTATCGGGTTCGCTTTCATCCCTGGACGACCAACGAGCTGCCGCGGATTTTGGGCACGTTCGGCGACTACATCGACCTCACGCGGTTGAACCGTCCTATCGGGATCTGGCTGCTGTTGTGGCCCACCCTGTGGGCGGTGTGGATCGCCGGGCGCGGCAAGCCGGATCCGCGCATTTTCATCATTTTCGTTTCCGGCACCGTGCTCATGCGCTCCGCAGGCTGCGCCGTCAACGACTACGCCGACCGCAGCTTCGATCCGCACGTCGCGCGCACCGCCAACCGGCCCCTGGCCGAGGGGCGTATCACGACCACCGAGGCGCTGATCCTGTTCGCGGTACTGGCGCTCGCCTCCCTGGCGCTGGTATTGCAGCTCAACAAGCTCACGCTGCTGTTTGCCCTAGGCGGCGCATTTCTGGCCGTGACCTATCCGTTCATCAAGCGCTTTCTCTCGGTTCCGCAGTTGTACCTCGGCCTCGCGTTCGGCGGGGGCATTCCGATGGCCTTCGCGGCCGAGCTCGACCATGTGCCGCTGGTGACCTGGCTCTTCGTCATCGCCAACATGCTCTGGGTCACCGTGTACGACACCATTTACGCCATGGTCGACCGCGACGACGATCTGAAGATCGGCGTGCGCTCGACCGCGATTCTGTTCGGCGACTCGGACCGCCACATCATCGCGGTATTGCAGGCGTTGACGCTGCTGGCGCTGTACCTGGCCGGCCGGCGGTTGAACATGGGGAACTGGTATTACGCGGGCCTGATCGCCGGCGCATTGTTCTTCATCCGCCATCTGTGGATGATCCGAAATCGCGACCGCGACGGATGCTTTCGGGCATTCCTCGACAATCATTACTTCGGGCTGTCGGTGTTCATCGGCATTGTGTTGAATTACCAGTTCGCGCATTGAGCCGGCGCGCGACGTTCACGGTGGAGATTTCGAGTGATTGACGAGGGCGACCCCTATCTCGTCGATGCAGCCTTCGCGCGGCGAGCATTCAACCGGGCGAGCCGCAGCTACGATGCCGCGGCGGTGTTGCAGGGCGAAGTGCGCGACCTTTTGCTGCATCGTCTCGAGCTCACCGACTTGAACCCGCGGCTGATTTTGGATGCGGGGGCCGGCACCGGAATTGCCAGCCGCGAGCTCAAGCGCCGCTATCCCAAGGCTCGGGTGCTCGCCGTGGACCCGGCAGAACGGATGCTCGCCGTCGCGGCGGGGCGCGCATCGTGGCTCCGCCCGCTTTCGCGCGTCTGCGCAGATGCCGCCCGCCTGCCGCTCCCGGAGGCGAGCGTCGATCTCATTTTCAGCAATTTCATGCTGCCCTGGAGCGTCCCGGACCGCGTGTTCGCGGAGTTTCGCCGGGTGCTCGCGCCGCGTGGGTTGCTGACGTTCACGACGCTCGGTCCCGATACGTTGCGCGAGCTGCGACGTGCCTGGGCAAGCGTGGACTCGAGTCCCCGCGTGCACGGTTTCATCGACATGCACGATCTCGGGGATGCGCTGGTGCGAGCGGGATTCGCGGAACCGGTGCTCGACGTGGAGCGCTATACGCTCGAGTACGCTGACGTCTCGCGGCTGGCGGCGGATCTGAAGGCCTTGGGCGAAGTGAATGCCTTGGCCGGGCGATCCAGGGGACTTACCGGCCCGCGCACATTCGATGCCATGCGCGCGGCGTACGAGACCCACCGCCGGGAAGGGCGTCTCCCCGCCACCTACGAGGTGGTATTCGGACAGGCTTGGGGGCCCTCGCACGCCCCGGGCCGGACAGCCTCACCCAATACGGTCTCCCTCGAGGATATGAGGCGGCAATTGGGAGCCAGGCGCGGTCCGCGCTGAGTTATTCTTTGCATCATGAAGATGAGTGCGCCCAGCGACATCGACGCCCTGCACTTGGATGCGTTCTGGATTTGCGTGGGCATCGCGATCGTCGTGTTCGGCGCGATGATCTATTCGCTGGTCAAGTTCCGCAAGTCGCAGAACGCGATGGCAGACCCCAGCATGCTGCATAGCACGAAGGCCGAAGTCATCTGGACCCTCGTCTCCGTTCTCATCTTGGTCATCTTGGCCATCCCGGCCGCCGAGCTGATTCTCAAGATGGAGCACTGAGCGCTCGGCGACACCGGTCGGCCCCCATGCAACAGCCGATAGTCCTATGGTTCAGACGCCTGGCGCTCGCCGGCACCAGTCTGGCGTTTTGCGTCGTGGTGTTGGGCGCCTGGGTGCGGCTCACCGATGCGGGGCTCGGCTGTCCCGATTGGCCGGGCTGCTACGGCCACGTGTTTCCGACGGGGAGCACACACCACTTCGCCCAAGCCGTGCACGAGATGGTTCACCGCTACTTCGCCTCCAGCTTGGGCCTGATCATCGCCGCCTTGCTGGTGCTTGCGATCGTCAATCGCCGTGACCGGGATCAGCCGGTGGTGCCGGCGGCGGTGCTGTTCGCAGTGGTGTGCGTGCAGGGTCTTCTGGGGATGAAGACGGTCACCCTGTTGCTCGAACCGCTGATCGTGACGGCGCACCTGCTCGGAGGTCTGACCACATTGGCCATCCTGCGCTGGCTGTCGCTCGCGCAGGAGCGGCGCCGGCTCACCGAGGCCGAGCGGGCGCTGCGCCCGTTTGCGGTGCTCGGTTTCGCGGTGCTCGCGCTGCAGATCTTCCTCGGGGGCTGGACGAGCACCAATTACGCGGCGGTGGCCTGTCCGGATCTGCCCACTTGTCAGCGTTCGTTCTGGCCCGACATGGATTTCAAGGACGCCTTCGTGCTGTGGCGCGGTCTCGGCGTCGACTACGAGGGCGGCGTGCTCGCCAATCCCGCCCGCGTCGCGATTCACGTCACTCACCGGCTGGGGGCCATCGTCGCGGGACTGACGCTGGTCAGCTTGGGCGCCACGGTGGCAATCCGCGCTCAAGGCCGCCGCCTGAAGATCATCGGGGCCGTGCTGATCCTGGCCGTTCTGGCTCAGATCTCGCTGGGCGTGTCGAGCGTGCATTGGGGGGTGCCGCTCTCCGTCGCCACGATGCACAATGCCGGTGCGGCTATCTTGGTGCTGGTCATGGTGACCTTGCTGCGGGCCCTCTGGCCCGCGACAGTCAGACCTGCATGCTAACCTTGCAAGGTGAACACCGTTCCCGACAATCCCTCATTGCCGGACAGCCTGCCCATCGCGGCCGTACGCGGCGAAAAGTGGCGGGATTATTTGGAGCTCACCAAACCCAAAGTGAGTTTGCTGATCGTCTTTACCGCCATCGTCGGGATGGTGCTGGCCTCGCCCGGCATGGTTCCGTTGCCGGCTCTACTATTCGGGACGGTCGGCATCGCCCTCGCATCGGGGTCCGCAGCGGCATTCAATCATGTGCTCGATCGGCGGATCGATGAGCAAATGGCGCGCACGCGCCGCCGGCCCCTGCCGACCGGGCATCTGTCGACGAGCCACGCGCTGATATTCGCGAGCGTGCTCGGCGCCGGCTCGATGCTGGTGTTGTGGCCGACGGTGGGCCGGCTCACGGCGATACTCACGTTCGTCTCGCTGATCGGCTACGCCGTCGTGTACACCCTCTGGCTGAAGCGCGCGACGCCGCAGAACATCGTCATCGGCGGAGCCGCCGGCGCGGCACCGCCGGTGCTCGGCTGGGCCGCGGTGACCAACACCATCGATCCCCATGCGCTGCTCTTGTTTCTCATCATCTTCACCTGGACGCCGCCGCATTTCTGGGCGCTCGCCATCGCACGCCGCGACGAATACGCCAAGGTGGGCATCCCGATGATGCCTGTCACGCATGGAATTCCCTTCACGCGCCTGCAGATTGCCCTGTACACGATCCTGCTCGCATTGAGCACTCTGCTGCCGGTGCTGACGCGCATGAGCGGCGTCATCTACCTGCTTGCGGCCATCCCCTTGAACGCGCGCTTTCTCTACTTCGCGATCAAGCTCAACCGCGAGCGCGGCGAGCGGCCGCAGCTGCCGATGCAGACCTTTAAGTTCTCAATTACGTATCTGATGCTGCTGTTCGCGGCGCTCATTCTCGATCACTACGCACTGATCGCGATCTAGCCGGCTTCAGAGGCCCGCCGCCATGGACGGATCGCTGATTCCGTCCTCGCCCGTTTCCATGCGCCCGGCATAGCGCTGGGCGAACAAGGGCCCGACGGAGACGGTGAAATCGTACCAGCATCCGGTGGCCGCGACGTTCAGCACCGCCTCGCTATAGCCGCGCGCGGCAACTGCCACCGTTCCCACGCCGATCTTCAGCGCCGCGCTGTTCGACACGATGCTGGCGCTGGTCGCGGCTCCCGGGTTCTCGAACCCGAGCACCAGCAATTGGGCCGCGGCATCGTAGGTCACCTCCACGTACGGCTCCACATGGTTCGTGAACCCATAGTAGTAGCGCGCGAAACCGTTGGGCCCGTACACGCGCAGATGGTAGGCGCCAGAGGCACCCTGCAGAGTCCAGGTGTCGGTCAGCGACTTTGCGGCCTGGACCGTGTAGCGCCGCGGGATTTTGGCCGGGTTCAACAGGTCATAAACGTGGAACACGGCCCCCTGCGCGCCCTCGTTGATGAACTGAAGCGTGGCCACGCCGGGCGTGGTCGTGAAAGCGACCGACAGCACGTACGGCAAAGCGCGCGACGGGCGCGTGCCCGCTTCTTGAAACAACGGCTCCGGGGACGCGGGCGCGGTGGGATAGGGAAGTTTGCTCTGCGCGGCATCGATGGCCGCGTAGTTGCTCATGTTCGGCAAGCTCGGAAAAGCGCTGTCGTTCGGCGTCGCAAAGTCGAACGCCGAGGTCAAATCACCGCACACCGCCCGGTGCCACGGACTGATGCTGGTGCACGTCACGCCGAAGCGCTTCTCGAGAAACATCGCGACCGAGGTGTGATCGAACACTTCCGAGTTGACCCAGCCGCCGCGGCTCCAGGGCGAGATCACGAACATCGGCACCCGGCTGCCGAGTCCCCAGGGACGGACGGTGCCGCTGATCGTATCGCTCGGCAACAGGTACTTCCGCGTGGGGTCCGAGAAATACTCGCCGGCCAGAGGCAGTGTCGATGCGCCCGCGAGCGTCCCATCGGCGTTGTAGGAAGGAATCGCCGGCGGCGGCACGTGATCGAAAAACCCATCATTCTCATCGTAAGTGATGAACAGCGCGGTCTGGCTCCAGACCGTGGGATTGGCGGAAATCGCCTCGAGAATTTGGGTGACGTAATCGGCGCCGGCATCCGGGCTGCAGTAGGACGGATGTTCGGACACGGACATCGGCGGAATGATCCAGGACACCTGCGGCAGCGTGCCGTTGAGCACATCGCTCTTCAGTTCGGCGATCGTGTGCAGGGTCATTGCATTCTCGTAAAGCGGCCCGCCGGTCTCGACCGTGGCCTTGCGGAAGTTCTCGAAGGCCAGGCAGCCGTTGAACGAGCCGCCCGAGTTGTTGTTGGGATCCTGATAAAAGCGCCAGGTGATGCCGGCGTCCTGCAATGCCTCCGGCACGGTCTGCCAGGTGAACGGGGTGCCTGAGTAGGTGTAAGTGTAGCCGGGAGTCGGCATCGTGCCCCCCACGCTGCAGCGTACGTTGGCGACCTCGCCGTTGGCCTGGGTGCAGTTGATGCCTTGCGCCAGCAGTGTCGGATTGAAATTCGATCCCGCGAAAAACGCGATTCGATTCGGGTCCGTGCCCGACAATACCGAGCAATGATAGGCATCGCAGATGGTGAACGCTTCGGCGAGCGCAAACTGATAGGGAATGTCCGCGCGCTTGTAATACCCCATGGAATTGGGGGTCTTGAACAGCGGCCACTCTCCAAATTTGCCTTGATTCCAGGCGGCTTGAATGTCTGGAAAGGTATGCGGCGTCTCATCGATGAGCAGCGCGCTCGAGGTGGCGGGATTGAGGTGGAAAGGCGGCACTACACTGCTGCCGTCCGACTGGCTCCAGACGCTCTGGCCGTTCGCGAGCGGGATGGTGACCGGATCGCCGTAACCGCGCACGCCCCGCAAGGTTCCAAAATAGTGATCGAACGAGCGGTTCTCCTGCATCAGGATCACGACGTGCTTCACGTCCTGGAGGGTGCCGGTTTGCACGGCCGCCGGAATGGCGAGCGCCCGGCGGATGGAGGGCGGAAACAGGGCGAGCGAGGCCGCAGCGCTCGCCGTTCTCAAAAACTCGCGGCGGTGCCACTTGCTCATACGATACTTCCCCAGGTTACAGTCGCTTCGCGGGATGCTACGGCGCCGGATGGGCCATCCGTGCGAGCGAGGCGCGGCATCTCGTGTCAGATCATTCTGACGTGAAATTAGGGATGCCTGCAAATCCTTGAAATTATGTAACTTTCGCGTGTCACGCGAGCGCATGAGAGGCGATCGGCAGCCGCCGCAGCCGCTTTCCCGTGGCGGCGAACAGCGCGTTGCAGACGGCAGGAGCCACCGGAGGCACCGCAGCCTCGCCAATCCCGCCAGGCGCCGCGTCGCTCGGGATCAAATGCACGTCGAGTTCGGGCATCTCGTTCGAGCGCAGCACCCGGTAGGTATGGAAGTTGGTCTCGCGGACTTTGCCCGCCTCGAGCGTGATATCGCCCCAAAGCGCCGCCGACAGGCCATACACGATACCGCTCTCGATCTGCGACTCGACGATGCGCGGATTGACCATCTGGCCGCAGTCTACGACGCAGGTGATCTTGTGCACCTTCAGAGCGCCTCCGGTCAGGGAGATCTCCGCCACTTGCGCGATATGCGAGGTATACCCCTCCATGAACGCAAGCCCCTGGAAGCGGCCCGGCGGCGGATGGCCCCAGTGCGCCCGCTCGGCGGCCTCCTTGAGCACCGCGACGTGCCGCGGCTTGCCGGCGAGCAGCGCCAGGCGCAGCTCGAGCGGATCCTTCGATAGCGACGCCGCCAGCTCATCCAGGAAGCATTCGATCGCGAAGCAATTCGGCGCATGGCTGACCGAGCGCAGATAGCCCACGTCGATACCGATCTCCTGACGCGAAAAACTCAAGCGGTAGTTCGGCACTGCGTAGGGAAAATTCTGCGCGTACTCGATCACCGAATCGAACGGATCGGTCGCGATCGTCGAGGGAGATGCACGGGCGGTGATCGACGGCGTGGTGATGTGCAGGGCGAAGGCGAGGAGGGTGCCGTGCGCATCCACCCCGGCGCTGATCTGTTCACGAGCCGGCGGCCGGAACAAATCGTGGGTCATGTCGTCCTCGCGCGTCCAGACGAGCTTCACCGGGACGCCGAGCGCCTTCGACGCCTCGACCGCCGCCGGAATGAAATCCACCTCCAGGCGGCGGCCAAATCCGCCGCCCAGGAGCGTCGTGTGAACATCGACTTGTTCTGGTTTCAAGCCCGCGGCATCGGCCGCAGCGGCCTGTGCACCTTGTTGTACCTGCGTTCCAACGTACAAATCGCAGCGATCCGCGCGCACATCGGCCGTGCAATTCATCGGCTCCATGGTCGCGTGCGCGAGCAGCGGCAGCTCGTAGACCGCGGTGAGCGTCTTTGCCGCGTCCTTCAGCGCGCGCCCCGTATCGCCTCGCGTCATCTTCGCCGCAATGCCGGGCACGGTGGCGGCCGTGTGATCGAGCGACGCCCAGAAGGCGGCATTGTTGAGGTGCACGTTCGCGCCCGGATCCCAGCTGACCTCGAGCGCGCTGCGTGCCTTCAAGGCCTGCCAGAAGTGATCGGCGACGACCACGACTCCGCTCGACGTCGACATGACCCGCCGTACGCCCGGCAACGCCTCGGCGGCGGCGGAACCCACCGCGGACGCCTTGCCTCCGAGAGTCGGACAGAGCGCGATCACCGCGTACAACATGCCCGGCAGCCTTACGTCCAACCCGAACTGGGCCGTGCCGTCGACCTTGGCCGGCGTGTCGAGGCGCGCCTGGGGTTTGCCGATCAGCCGAAACTCCGACGCGGGCTTGAGCTGCACCTCCTTCGGTACCGGGATGAGCGCCGCTGCGTCGGCGAGCTCGCCATAGCGCAAAGAATTACCGCGCGCATTCGTCACCCGGCCGTTGGCCGCTCTGCATTCGGCCGGATCCACCCGCCACTGTTTGGCGGCCGCGCCGATCAGCATGAGGCGCGCCTGCGCACCGGCGGTGCGCAGCTTCTCCCAGGCATCTTGAATGCTGTTGCTCGTGCCGGTGACCTGTCCTCCGTTCAACGGGTTGACGTAGGCGTCACCCACCGGCGCGGCGAGCACTTCGATCCGCGCGAGATCGATCTCGAGTTCCTCGGCCAGCAGCATGGGCAGCGCCGTGTACACGCCCTGGCCCATTTCCGAGCGATCCACCAGCACGGTGATGGAGTCGTCGGTGCCGATCTTCAGCCACGCGTTCAACACGGCGGGCGCGGCACGTGAACCGGCGCCCCCGGTCCGGGCGCGTCCCGCGAATGCCGGCAGCGTCATCGCGAGCACGAGGCCGCCGCCGGACAACACGGTGCTGCGGCAAAATTCGCGCCTGCCCAGAGTGCTCAAGGCGGATGGTCCGGCGCCAGCAATTCGGCCGCGCGATGAATGGCCTTGCGAATGCGTGGATAGGTGCCGCAGCGGCAGATGTTCCCGGCCATGGCCGCATCGATTTCTGCGTCGCTCGGCCGCGGATGGTCCTTAAGCAGCGCGGCTGCCGACATGATCTGTCCGGACTGGCAATAGCCGCATTGAGGGACATCGAGCTCGATCCAAGCGCGCTGCACGGCGTGACTGCGGTCCGGCGACAGCCCCTCGATGGTGGTGATGCGCTTGCCCTCGAGCGCCCCCAACGGCAGCACGCAGGACCGTACGGCGACGCCGTCGATGTGCACGGTACAAGCGCCGCAGAGCGCCATGCCGCAGCCATACTTGGTGCCGGTCATCGCCAGGTGGTCGCGCAGCACCCAGAGAAGCGGTGTGTCAGGCGAGGCGTCGATGTCGAGCGTTTTGTCGTTGACGGTTATGCGAGACATCCCGCCTCCTTTGAGCGGCAGTTATGCTACACGAGTCTTTGCCCGTTGTAGCGGATGGTAGGATGGCGCCGTGCCGACTCAATCCGCTTTTTATTCGCGCATATTTTCCTTGGTGGTGGCCGCGGTTCTGGGCTATGCGCTGTGGCGGATATTCGCGCCCTTTTTCAACGCGATGAGCTGGGCGGCTTTCCTCGCCTTCCTGTTGTATCCGCTCAATCTGCGATTCCGGCGGCACCTGCACGGCAAAGGCCGCGCGGCCGGCGTACTCACCGTGCTGACGCCCATCGTCATCTTGCTGCCGCTCTCCGCGCTGTCGCTCGCGTTCGTCGCAGAAGTGTCGGGCTTGATACGCACGATCCAGCAGCGGGCGCGCGAGCTCGATATCAAGAGCTTCTCGGATCTGCAGCAATTTCCGCTCATCGCCCGCGCAAATACCTGGCTGCAGGCACATACCTCAATCTCCGCCGACCAGGCCCGAAGCTGGGTCGTGTCGGCGACGCAGGACCTATTGCAGCGCGCCGCCGGTCTCTCGGGCTCGTTCTTCCTCGGTGCCCTCGGCTCCGTCATCGGCTTCTCGATCATGCTGGTGCTGCTATTCTTCTTTCTGCGCGACGGCGACGCGATGTGTGAGCGCGCGCGCCGGTTGATTCCGCTGGACGAGCATCGCAAGGATCGACTGTTTCGACAAATCTCGGGCGTGGCCCGCGCCATCGTTCTCGGCACCACGCTCACGGCATTGATCCAAGGCGTGCTCATCGGCATTGGCATCGCCATTGCGGGTCTGCCCTCGCCGGTGGTGCTCGGCGTCGTGGTCGCCCTGCTCGCCATGCTTCCGATGGGCGGGGCCGCTTTCGTATGGATTCCCGCGGTGGGATGGCTCATGTACCAGGGACGCTGGGGCTTTGCGATTTTCATGCTGGCCTGGGGACTCATGACCTCCGGACTCGAGAGCGTGCTGCGGCCGGTATTGATCTCGGGCCGTGCTCGCATTTCGGCGCTGGCCATCTTCGTGGGGGTCTTGGGCGGCATTCCCGCGTTCGGCGCGATCGGCATCATCGTCGGCCCGGTGGTGCTGTCGCTGGTGCTCGCGCTGATCGAGTTTGCCGAGGAGACGGGCAGCGAGGTGCGGCGGCCCGGACGCCCGTAGAGCCCGCAGTCGAGGACGCCAGTCGCCTCGCCAGGCCTTCGGCGCCTACAGTACAATCCGCGCCCCCATGGACGTATCGCATTTACTCGACGGCTTGAATGACGCGCAACGGCAGGCGGTGGCCTCGCCGCTCGGGTCGGCGCTGGTGCTGGCCGGCGCCGGCAGCGGCAAGACCCGGGTGCTGGTGCACCGGGTGGCCTGGCTGATCCAGGTGGAGGGCGCATCGCCCCACAGCATCCTCGCCGTCACGTTCACCAACAAGGCCGCCGCGGAGATGCGTCGGCGCATCGAGACTCTCCTCGGATATCCCGGCGGAGCGCTTTGGATCGGCACCTTCCACGGTCTGGCGCATCGGTTGCTGCGCCTGCATTGGCGCGAGGCGGGCCTGCCGCAGAACTTTCAGATCCTCGATTCCGAGGATCAGGCACGGCTGTTGCGCAAGGTCTTGAAGGCGCTCGATCTCGACGAGACGCGCTGGGTTCCGCGCGAGATCCTGTGGTTCATCAACGCGCAGAAGGACGAGGGCGTTCGGCCGAAACACATCAAGGATGACGGCGATCCGACCCGGCGCCAATTGATCCGGATTTATCTTGCCTACGAAGAGGCCTGTCAGCGCGCCGGCGTCGTGGATTTCGCGGAGCTGCTGCTGCGGGCGTTCGAGATGTGGCGCGATAATCCCGCCCTGCTGCAACACTATCGCACGCGCTTCCGCCACGTTCTGGTGGACGAATTCCAGGACACCAACGCCATCCAGTACCGATGGCTGACGCTGCTCGCGGGTCCCGAAGGCATGTTGTTCGCGGTGGGCGACGACGATCAATCGATCTACCGGTGGCGCGGCGCGCGCGTGGAGAATCTTCACCAGTTCCGCCGCGACTATCCCCAGGCGGCATTGTACAAGTTGGAGCAGAACTACCGCTCCACGGGCACGATCCTGAAAGCGGCCAATGCACTGATCAAGAACAATTCCGGCCGGCTTGGCAAGACGCTCTGGACGAGCGGTGCGGACGGCGAGCGGGTCAAGCTCTATGCCGCCTTCAACGAGCGCGATGAGGCCGACTTCGTGGTGAATCGGATCCGCGAGTGGGTCGGCCACGGGGGCTTGAGGAGCGAGGTCGCCGTGTTGTACCGCTCCAACGCGCAATCCCGCGTCTTCGAAGAGGCGTTCTTGAATGCCCGCATGCCGTATCGCGTGTACGGTGGTTTGCGCTTTTTCGAGCGCGCCGAAATCAAGGATGCGCTCGCCTATCTGCGTCTGGTGTCGAGCCGCGCGGACGACAACTCTTTCGAGCGGGTGGTCAATCTGCCGACCCGCGGCATCGGCGCGAAAACGCTCGATGCGATCCGCGAGCTCGCGCGCGCGAATGGCACCTCGCTGTGGAGCGCCGCGGGAGCCTGCGCCGAGTCCGGGCTCGCGCAGCGCGGCGCCCAGGCCTTGAAGGGCTTTCTCGTGATAGTCGACCAATTGGCGGAGGAAATTCGCGGTCTGGAGCTGCACGACCAGGTCGATCACATCGTCCAATCGAGCGGCCTCATCGAGCACTACAAGAAGGAAAAAGGCGAGCGCGGCGAGGGCCGGGTCGAGAATTTGCTCGAGCTCGTGAGCGCGGCGCGCGGGTTCTCGCCCGATGGGGAGACGGACATGCAGCCGCTCGAGTCGTTCCTGGCGCACGCCGTGCTCGAATCCGGCGAGGGACAGGCGGACGCCTATTCGGACTGTGTGCAGATGATGACGCTGCACTCCGCCAAGGGACTGGAATTCCCCATGGTGTTCCTGACGGGTATGGAAGAGGGGCTCTTTCCCCACCAGCGCTCGGCCGCCGATGTTGCAGCGCTCGAAGAGGAGCGGCGCCTCGCCTACGTGGGCGCGACCCGTGCCATGCGGCAGTTGTACATCAGCTACGCCGAGCAGCGCCGCCTCTACGGCGTCGATCAGTACGGACATCCCTCGAGGTTCATTCAAGAACTGCCGCCGGAACTGATCGAGGAGATCCGCCCGCGCCTGCAGGTCTCCCGGCCGGTCTTCGTCAAGCGGTCGGCGACGCTCGAGGAGACGCCGGTGTCCTCGATGCGATTGGGAAGCCGGGTACGCCACTCCAAATTCGGCGACGGCGTGGTGCTCAACTTCGAGGGCAACGGCCCGCAAGCCCGCATCCAGGTGAATTTCGAGCGGCAGGGCACGAAGTGGCTGATGCTCTCCTATGCGAATCTCGAGGTCGTGTAAACTAGCGCGGCTGTGAAAATCATCATTTTGGGCGCCGGACAGGTCGGTCGAACGGCCGCGTATCACCTGTCCCGGGAAGAGGCGAACGAAGTCACCGTCGTCGACTCGAACGAGGAGATCTTGCGTGATCTGCAAGACCGGCTCGATATTCGCACGGTGAGCGGCAATGCGGCGAGTCCGCGGATTCTGGAGGCGGCAGGAATCGCCCGCACCGACATCCTGGTCGCGCTCACCAATTCGGACGAGGTCAACATGTTGGCCTGTCACATCGCCTGGACGCTGTACCGAACGCCAAAGAAGATCGCGCGGGTCAGATCGGCCGCGTTCACGGAGCGCGACGGACTGTTCGGCGAGAACGCGGTCGCGGTGGATGTCTGGATCAGCCCCGAGCAGCTGGTCACCGAGTACGTGGCTCGTCTCATCCGCTACCCCGGCGCACTTCAGGTCCTTGATTTCGCGGATGGCCGGGTGCGGCTGGTCGGTATCCGCGCGCTGAAGGGCGGCCCGCTGGTCGGCCACGCGTTGCGCACGCTGCGCGAGCACATTCCGACCGCCGACGCCCGTGTCGCCGCCATCTATCGGGCGGGAAGGAGCATCCAGCCGGAAGGCACTACGGTCATCGAGGACGGCGACGAGTTGTTCTTCCTCGCGGCGCGCAAGGACATTCGCATGGTGATGAACGAGATGCGGCGCGAGGAGGCGCCGGCGCGGCGGGTGGTGATCGCCGGCGGCGGCAACATCGGTTTCCGGCTCGCGAGCGAGCTCGAGGACAAGAATCAGGTCAAGCTCATCGAACGCGACAGCAAGCGCGCACGGCGTGTCTCGGAGCTTTTGAACCGCACCACGGTTCTGCATGGCGATGCGGCCGACGAGGAGCTGATGCTCGAGGAGAACATCGACAGCGCGGACGTTTTCGCGGCGCTCACCAATTCAGAGGAGGCGAACATCCTGTCCGCCATGCTCGCGAAGCGCCTCGGCGCTCACAAGGTGATGGCGCTCATCAACAAACCGTCGTATGCGGAGCTCATCGAAAGCGGCTCGATCGACATCGCCATCTCGCCGCAGACGGTCACCATCGGCTCTTTGCTCGCACACGTGCGCCGCGGCGATGTCGTGCGCGTCCACTCGCTCAGGCGCGGTGCGGCGGAGGCGATCGAAGTGATCGTGCATGGCGATGAGAACAGCTCCAAGGTGGTGGGGCGGCGCATCGAGGACATTACGCTCCCTCAGGGGACCACCTTGGGTGCGGTGGTGCGCGGCGAGGACGTCATCATCGCGCACCACGACACCACCGTGCAGCCCGATGATCACCTGATCCTGTTCCTCACGGACCGCCGCCACATGGATGCGGTAGAAAAGCTCTTCCAAGGCTCAGCGTCATTCCTGTGAAGTCGATCCTGCTGCCGGTCGCGCACGTGTTCGCCATGGTGCTGATGGCGTTCGCCGTGACCATGCTGGTTCCGCTCGTCATGGCGGTCTGGCAGTTCGATCCGGCGCTCTGGTCGTTCCTGGAGTCAGGTCTCGCGACCTTCGCGTTGGGAGCGCTGCTGTGGTTGGCGACCCGGCGCTTCAAGCGCGAGCTGAAGACCCGCGACGGCCTGACGCTGGTGGCGCTCACCTGGGTGGCGCTGCCGGCGGTTGCCGGGATGCCGCTCTGGCATTACCTGCCGATCAACTTCACCGAGGCGTACTTCGAAGCGGCCTCCGGCCTCACCACCACCGGCGGCACGGTGCTGTCCGGCCTCGAGTTCCTGCCGCGGTCCATCAACTTGTGGCGCCACCTGTTGAGCTGGCTCGGCGGCATGGGAATCATCGTGCTCGCCGTGGCCATCCTGCCGCTGCTGGGGGTCGGAGGCATGCAGATCTACCGCGCCGAGATGCCGGGGCCCATGAAGGACGCGAAACTCACCCCGAGGATCGAGCAGACGGCGAAGCTCCTCTGGGCGGTATACGCCGGCCTCACCGTCGCGTGCATCGCGTGCCTGAAGGGCGCCGGGATGAACTGGTTCGACGCCGTATGCCACGGGTTCTCGGCGCTGTCGCTCGGCGGATTCTCGACCTACGACGCCAGCATCGGTCATTTCAAATCGCTGCCTGTCGAGCTGGTTCTGATCGTGTTCCAGATCCTCGCGGCGCTGAATTTCGCGACCCATTTTCTGGCCTGGAGCCAGCGCGGCCTGCAAGCCTACCTCCGGGATGCGGAGGCCAAGGCGATTCTCGGCGTACTCGCCGTAAGCTGTGTGGGAATCGCGATATTCCTTTGCGTGAAAGATACCTACGAGGATTTTCCGACCGCCCTGCGGCACGCGACCTTCAACGTCGTCTCGATCGCCACCGACTCCGGATTACACACCGACGATTATTCGCACTGGCCGGTGTTCGCGCCGATGTGGATGATGTTCTTGAGTTGCATCGTCGCGAGTTCCGGGTCCACCGGCGGCGGCATCAAAATGATCCGCACGCTGGTGCTCGCCAAGCAGGCGAATCGCGAACTGAATCAGCTGGTCCACCCGAACATGGTCCGCCCGCTCAAGGTGGGGGGAACCGTGATTGCCAACCGGGTGGTATTCGCGGTGCTCGCCTTCGTGTTCCTGTACTTCATGAGCATCGTTACCTTGGTGTTCCTCCAGTTGGGCAGCGGCTTGGATTTCATGACCTCATTCTCCTCCATCATTGCGTGCATCAACAATGCGGGCCCCGGCTTAGGGCTGGTAGGCCCGGGCAGCAATTACGGCGTCCTGAGCAATTTCCAGACCTGGGTGTGCTCCGCAGCCATGCTCCTAGGAAGACTGGAGGTATTCACCATTTTGGTGCTGTTCACTCCCACTCTATGGCGCAAATAGGCGGCCCGATAGCGTATTTTTCCCACTTTGCCGGTTCGACGGCCTCTTCGTCGCGAGTTGCCATAAACTCCAGCGGGTTAGAGGTTAAAATGGGAAATCTGTTTTCTTTGGAATTAATTTCGGCGTCGGAAGAAGCGTGATTGCCCTAATTCAGCGGGTTAGGGAGGCCCGGGTGGAAGTTGATGGAGCAATCGTGGGGTCTATCCGGCACGGGATCTTGGCGCTGATCGGCGTCCGTCCCGCTGATGACGAGGCGGCGGCAGCCCGGCTGCTCGACCGATTGCTCAAATACCGGATTTTCGCCGACGAAGCCGACAAAATGAACTTGAGTTTGCAGCAGATCGGGGGAGATCTGCTGTTGGTTCCGCAGTTTACCCTGGCGGCAGATACCCGGCACGGATTGCGGCCGGGGTTTTCGACGGCCGCACCACCCGATCAAGGCAGGCGACTCTACGGTTTGCTGGTGGCGACGGCGATGAGCCGGCACTCGCCGGTGGCGAGCGGGGTGTTCGGGGCGACCATGCAGGTGTCGCTGACCAACGACGGCCCCGTAACTCTTTGGTTGGAAAGTTGAAATTTCGCCGGCCAAATGCGACCGAACGCGCAGCCGGTCGGCGCTGTCGAATGTCATAATGTTTCTTGGCGTATCATTGACTGCCGCGGATTCGGAGAAGCGACATGTTCGACTCAAAGATGCTATTGGTCATCCTTTTGATTGCCCTGGTGATATTCGGCACCAAGCGCTTGCGCTCGATGGGATCGGATTTAGGCGCCGCCGTTAAGGGCTTCAAGCAGGCCATGAACGAGGGCGAATCGGAAGAACGGCTGAAACAGCTCAAGCAAGAGAAGGACGCCGACTTCGGAGCGGCCGCGGCCCATGAGGCTGAGGTCAAAGTCCCGCCCAAGACGAACGCCTGATTTTGCATGCTGGATTTCGGGTTCTCCGAGATTTTGCTCACCTCGGCCATCGCTCTGGTGGTGCTCGGGCCTGAGCGTTTGCCCAAAGTAGCCCGCCAAGTCGGCAACTGGATGGGACGGGCGCGCGTGATGGCGCGCCAGCTGAGCGAGCAGCTCGAGCGTGAAGTCAGTGCCGAGGAACTGCTCAAGCTGCAAATGAAATCGCCGCTCAAGCCCGATCAGCCCGCGCTCGTTGCGCCGGCCTCGGCGCCGACCTTCCCCATGCCGCAGCAATCCCAGATGGCGGCGGCAGTCTCCGAGGACGGAACCGTGGGTGCAGAGGCGGCGACGCCACCGCCGCCCCGGCCCTTGCCGGATGGGCATGCGACCACGGTGGCCGCCATGCATCCGCCAATGCCCGGGAGCGCCGCTCCGGCTGCGCCCGCCGCTGATCATCCGCCCACCGCCAACCAATGAGCGAGCCTCAAGGCGAACCCGGCGGGCTCGCCGAAGGTACGCTGATTTCTCACCTGCTGGAGCTGCGCGACCGGCTTCTCAAGGCTATGCTGGCGATTGGCACCTGCTTCATTCCCTGCGCGATGTACATGAACCAGCTGTTCACGTTCGTCGCCGACCCCCTGAAGAAGAAGCTTCCCGCCGGCGCGACCTTGATCGCAACCAGCGTGGTCGCGCCGTTCACCGTGCCGTTCAAGCTCGCTCTGGTGCTCGCGATCGGCCTCGCGATGCCGTTCGTGCTCTATCAGGCGTGGGCGTTCGTGGCTCCCGGCCTGTATCGACATGAGAAGAAGCTGGCGGTGCCGCTGCTGATCTCCAGCATCCTCTTGTTCTACCTGGGCGCCGCGTTCGCGTACTACCTGGTCATCCCGGTGATGCTGAGCTTTTTCATCGCGACCACGCCGAACGGCGTACAGATGATGACCGACATGGGCAGCTACCTCGACTTCATCATGGTCATGCTGCTGGCGTTCGGCGCGGCGTTCGAGGTGCCGGTCGCAACCGTGCTGGTGGTGTGGACCGGCTTCGTCAGCATCAAGACGCTGAAGAAAAATCGCGGCTTCGTCATCTTGGGACTGTTCATTTTCGCCGCCTTCGTCACGCCCCCCGATGCGGTCTCGCAGAGTGCGATGGCGGTGCCGATGGTTCTGTTGTACGAGATCGGCATCGTGATGGCGGGCCTCTTGCTGAAGGACAAGATCGCCAAGCGTGCCAAGGAAGACACGGAGCGCGAGGCCGGAGCTTGATGAGCCCGGTACCGTAGAGTGAGCGCCACCTTCTTCGGCCACCCGCGCGGCCTCGCCACCCTGTTCTTCACCGAGATGTGGGAGCGGTTCACCTACTACGGCATGCGCGCGGTGTTGGTGCTGTTCCTGGTCTCCGCCGTCGGCCAGGGCGGTTTCGGCATCGACGACAAGACCGCGACGGCAATTTACGGCCTGTACACCGCAGGTGTTTATCTCGCGGCGCTCCCCGGCGGCTGGATTGCCGACCGGCTCATCGGCGCGCGCCGCGCCGTTTTCATCGGAGGCATCGGAATCGCGCTGGGGAATGCCATCCTGGCGAGCTCCTGGAGCCTGCATGCGTTCTATCTGGGCCTGTTCGTCATCGTGCTCGGTGTCGGACTCCTGAAGCCGAACGTGAGCGCCATGGTGGCCGAGCTCTATCCCGAGGGCGGCGCGCGGCTCGATGCGGGATTCACCGTGTTCTACATGGGCATCAACTTGGGTGCGACGCTCGGGCCGGTTGTCACGGGCGAGGCTCAGCAGCTCATCGGTCCGCGCGCCGGCTTCGCCGTGGCCGGCCTGTTCATGGCGCTGGGGCTCGTGCAGTATCACTTCACGCAGCACTATCTCGGCAATGCGGGCCGGGCGCCGCAACCGGCACACGCCGCGGGGCGCAAACCCTGGCTGCCGCTGTGGATTGGACTGGCGGCATGCCTGCTCGCGCTCGCCGCGTGTACCCTGGGTTGGATCGAGGTCGATCCGCTGCGGCTCGCGCATGCCTCGACGCTGCTGATTGCCGGCACGGCGGCCGTTTTCTTCGCCTACGTTTTCCTGGCCGCGGGCTTATCGGCCGAGGAGCGCCGGCGGGCGCTCGTCATCGTCGTGCTATTTCTCGGCAGCGCGCTGTTCTGGTCGGGGTACGAGCAGGCGGGCTCGTCCCTCAACCTGTTCGCGGAGCGCTATACGGACCGCCATATCGGCAGCCACTTCGTGATCCCCGCCGGTTGGTTCCAATCGCTCAATCCGGCGTTCGTGATCATCTTCGCGCCGCTCGTGGCCTGGATCTGGGTGGCGCTCGCCAAGCGGCACCTCAACCCCTCCGCGCCCGCGAAGTTCGCCATCGGCGTCATCCTCATGGGCTCCGGATTTCTGGTGATGTTCGCCGCGGCCTCGTTCGTCGCGCATGGATCGAAGGTGCTGCCCTACTGGCTGATTCTCACCTATCTACTGCACACCTTCGGCGAGCTCTGTTTGAGTCCCGTCGGCTTGAGCTATGTGACGAAGCTGGCGCCGCAGCGCCTGGTCGGACAAATGATGGGCATGTGGTTCTTGTCGCTATCGCTCGGCAATCTCGCGGCAGGATTGATCGCCGGAGAATTCGATGCGAATAATGTGGCGGCAATGCCGGGACAATACCTGCACATCGTTTATTTCGCGGTGACTCTCGGCGCAGTGCTGCTCGTCCTGAGCCGGCCGGTGAAGCGGCTGATGGGGAACGTCGAATGAGGGCGGCAATTGGGTCTCCCCTATCTGCGCCTCACGATCACCTCGAATTTTCCCTTCGGCCCGATGAACCATGATCCAACCACGCTCGTCAGGCTGACCACCACCGACGCCCAAAAGGCGGATCCAAATCCCGCGAGGTGCATTCCCGGCAGCATCCACGCGACCAACGCGACCATGGCGGCGTTGATTACGAGCAAGAACAGCCCAAGCGTGACCAGGGTCATGGGAAGCGTCAGCAGGATGGCGATCGGGCGGATGATGGAGTTGACGATGCCGAGCAGGATGCCGGCGAGCACCAAGGTGGTGGGACTGTCGATGCGCACGCCCGGCACCCACAAAGTGGCAAGCCACAGGCCCAGCGCGACGATCGCTGCACGCAGGAGAAATCCGATCATGTGCCCTCCATTGCCGATGTATGCCGGCGCCGGCGGCAAAATTCAAGGTGCGTCGAGTCCCGGCTAGTAATCCAGCCCCGGCAAGGGCGGATCCTTGGGAGGTTCCGGTGCCTTCACCGGTTTGGGCTTCGGCGGGCTTTCGAGGGTCACTTTGATGCGCGCCATGAAGCGCTCCCAGCCGAGCCGCATCTTCACATAGGACGAGTCCCAGGTGGGAGATTCGGGAATTCCCGACCCCAACAATCTGAGCGAGGTCATTCCCTCCGACTTGCGCACATCGAGCAGAAAGTCGTCCACCACGGCCGAGTCGCTGGGCGGGGTATCCGGACCGCTCAGGTAAATCAAGCGGAGCCGGCGGTTCACGTCGAACACGTCGATGTGTGCCTCACGGCCGCCGGCGCCGCGCTTGCCGATGCGGTAAAGGCCGTTTTCGCGCGGGTCGATTTCGGCTTCCTGGCCCGACCAGATGCGAACCAGCGCCGGGTCGGTCAACGCCCGCCACACCCGCGCCACCGGCACTGCCACCTCGACCAAATGCGCATAGCCTCGGGTTCCGGAACGGGTAAGCTTGCGGGGGGAGCTCATCGCTGAATGCGCGCCTTGTGTGGTCTTCAGGAAGACCGTCAGCTTGCCGGAAAGCAAGCGCAAGTGCAGTGCTGAAATTCAACAACGAGGTAGAAATTTCATGGCTTATGTCGATATCGTGACTGCGCTCGCACTTCTGCAGTTCGTCGCATTCGGCATCCAAGTCGGCCGCGCCCGGGCCCGCTTCGGCATCAAAGCGCCGGCCATCACGGGCAACGAGGAATTCGAGCGCCACTTCCGCGTGCAGCAGAACACGCTCGAGTCGCTGGTGATATTCATCCCCTCCTTGATTCTGTTCAGCCGCTATTTCAATCCATCCTGGGCGGCGGGTCTCGGCGTGGTCTACTTGATCGGAAGACAGGTGTATGCCGCGGCCTACGTGAAGGATCCCGCCAAGCGCGGGGCCGGTTACGCACTCACCATGCTGCCGGTGCTCGCCCTGATCGTCGGCGGACTGATCGGCGCGGTCTTGCAGATCTTCGGGCACTGAACCGGCCGCGCAAGCCGCGCCGCGATCGCTTAAAGTAATGCGCTGAAACGAGCTGGGGTGGCCTTTAGGGCCTGAGATGTCGGCTGCGTCCGAAGTAGGGCGCGCACCGGCGAACCCATTGAACCTGATCCGGTTAATACCGGCGGAGGGAGCATGGTCATCAACTCGACGGTCGGGCGTCTCCATTGGGTCGGCGCCATCGCCGTCGCCGCCTTCCCGGCATGGGCCGCTGCGTCGGCGGCTGCCGGCGTTTACGATCCCTCGGAGCTCACGGAGATCGTCGTCACCGCGACGCTGCGCAGCACCCCCGCCATCGAGGTGCCGGCGAGCGTCACGGTCCTGTCTGATCAAACGCTGCGCGATGCGGGCCGCACCCATTTCGAGGACGTGCTCGGGTTGATTCCGAATCTCAACTGGGCCGGGGATACTTCCCTGCCGCGTTATTTCCAGCTCCGCGGTATCGGCGAATTGGAGCAATATCAAGGCGCCCCGAACCCCTCGGTGGGCTTCTTGATCGATGACGTCGACTTCAGCGGACTCGGCACGGCGGGCACCCTGTACGACATCGATCAAGTCGATGTGTTGCGGGGTCCGCAACCGACCCGCTATGGGGCGAACGCACTCGCAGGGCTCATCTACCTGAAAAGCGCCGAACCCACCGACACCTGGTACGGCCGCGTCGACCTCGACCCAGGCGACTACGGCACGAACTCTCAGGGCGCCGTCCTTTCGGGCCCCGTCGACTCGCTCGATTCGGGATTCCGACTGGCGGCGCAGCGCTTCTACACCAACGGCTACTATCGAAATCTGTACCTGAACCGGGACGATACCAACCGGCAGGACGAATACACGTACCGCGCCAAGTGGGTGTTTATGCCCTCGGATCGCCTGCGCATCGAGCTCACCGCGATGCAGGTGGACATCGACAACGGCTACGACGCCTATGCAATCGACAATTCGCGCGACACCGAGTCCGACCAGCCGGGCGTCGACTCGCAACACTCGACGGGCGTCGCCCTCCGCGCTCATTACCTGGCGAGCGACACGGTCGGGTTCACCGCCATCGCCACGTATGCCAGGTCGGTCATCGAGTACAGCTATGACGGCGATTGGGGGAACCCCGTGCTATGGGCGCCCGCTGCCACGGTTTATCAGGCCTCGGAAGTTCAAAATCGCGAGCGTTGGACGAAGACGCTGGAGCTGCGGCTCGGAACCGAATCGAATCGAGGTTTCGGTTGGCTGGCGGGTTTCTATGGCAGTCAGCTGGACGAGCGCCTCACCGATCTGAGCCTCTACGACTACCAGCCGCTCGGGGCACCGCCCGATCCGGTCGCCGATCAGAGCAATGACGTCATCGACAGCGGCTATCGTGCACGCAATGTGGCCCTGTTCGGCGAGCTCGACGGCGATTTCGCAGCCGACCTGCGCTGGTCGGTGGGCTTGCGCGCCGAGCGCTGGAGCGCGAGCTATCAGGGCACCACCACGGACTTCCTCGGCACCAATACCGGATATACGAACGCCACCATCACGCCGACCGCCATCGAATCGGTGACGCCTGCGACATTGAATCCGGCCAATGACCTGTGGGGCGGGCATACTTCGCTCACCTACAAGATAGGGGCCGACCAATCCGTCTATGCGACGGTCGTGCGCGGCTACAAGGCCGGCGGTTTCAACTTGAGCCAGAACCTCCTCCCGAGCCAGTTGTCGTTCAACCCGGAGGCAGACGTCAGTTTG
Organism: Steroidobacteraceae bacterium; assembly: GCA_050012215.1. GTDB lineage: Bacteria > Pseudomonadota > Gammaproteobacteria > Steroidobacterales > Steroidobacteraceae > Bog-1198. The sequence continues at coordinate 49,202 of JBEKHO010000002.1, read as the reverse complement.
GAAACGGGATACAAGGCCGACTTGCTCAACCATCGGCTGACGATCAACGCCGATGTCTTCTATCTGTACCGTCGCGACGCGCAGATCAAGACCAGCTTCCAGAGCGATCCGAAGAACCCCGACGATTTCGTGTTCTACACCGGCAACGCCGCGAGCGGCCACAATGATGGGGTGGAAAGCGATCTCACCTGGCGGGCGGCAGATGGTCTGACCCTGGGCGCGGATTTGGGGCTGTTGCAATCGTATTTCGAGGATTTTGTGCAGCAAGGCTCTCAAGGCACCACCACCCTGACCGTATCGCGCGAGCTCGCGAACGCGCCGCACTGGCAGGCGGCCGCGAATGCCACGTACCGCGATCCGCGCGGGCCGTTCGCGCGCATCGATGTGACCGGCATGGGCGGGTATTACTTCGATCTGCCGCCGAACGACACCACCTCGAAACCGTATGGGCTCTTGCACGCGAAAGTCGGCTGGGAAACACCGCGATGGTCCGTCTATCTGTCGGGCCGCAATTTATTGAACAAGCGCTATCCGGTACGCGGCTTTTATTTCGGCGACGTCCCGCCGAACTTCCCGAACGAGGTTTACATCCAGCTTGGGGATCCGCGGACCTGGATCGCGAGCCTGTCGGTCAATTTCGGGGGCGCGCCCCGCTGACGTTTCCGCGGAAACGTCGGCTTGGAGCCCGGCCGATCCGGCTACGGCGAGCTCGACGTTCGATAGCTGACCACCCCGATCGAGTGCGCCGGAATGCTCAGCGTGAAGATCGGACGGCCGTTCTTGGTCCCCGCGGCAGGCTTGGCGTCGACGACGCGGACCCCGTCCGGGAGCTTGAGCTTGAGCTCGAATGCGATCGTCGCGGCACGCGCGTTCGAGATCTCGATGCGGTGCGAGCGGCCGGTGCCCGTCGCCTCGACCTGGACGTCGGTGCTCGGCCCCAGGTCGATTTCCACTTCTTCGTCCAGCGCGAGATCGCGCAAGTTCGATTCGCGCTCGAGGAGCCGCCGGCCCTGACGAAAAGCGAACACCTGGACGTGGCCGGAGGGCAGCGGAATTCCCAGGTGATTCGCCTCGGTGTTGAGGGTTCGCAGGTATCGTGACGCCGGCATCGTGGCGCCCGCGTCGAGCGGATTTTCGGCGGCCCCCAGCTCGACGCCGTACACGAGAGCGACCGGGATGGCGCTGCGATCCATGAGCCGTATCTGTTTCGATTGCAGGCTGGCCACGGTGGTCGGCTCCTGGATACGGTAGAGCTTCAGGTCTCCGAGTTGCTCTTGCTGGGCTCGCGCGGTGACCGCGACCTCTTGCAGATCGGCAGCCGCTGTCGGGGCGGCCAGGGCATACATGACCGCTTGCTTTTTAAGTCCGCGCGACTGCCGGTCGATTTGCAGCTGCATCGGGATATCGCTGGTCGAGCCGCGCGGCCAGCAATTCGCGACGATGGGGCCGCCGATGTCGAGGGGCTCGACCTCGCCGGTCTCGCGGTTCACGCGGCCGGCCACCACCTGGGTGTGGGCCTCCCGAAATCCCGTGCCGTTGCCGTTCGCCAGGGTGACCCAGGCGCCGAGGTCCATCGAGCGGCCGTCCGCGGACAGCGTCGCCGTGTAGTCCGCCGCCCAGTCGAAGTTGTGCGCCAGGTAGGACAGCGTTGCCGTGGCGCTCACCTCGCGGCGCGATCGAAGCCTGACCGACAGAGTGGGATGCGCCCGCAGGCCTGCGGCGCCCTCGAAGCTCAGCGTTTCCGGCAGGCCCGAACATCGCAGCGCCTCGATGCCTTGCTCGCTCTTGAAAGCCACCCCGCCTTGCGCATCCGACAGCACCGTGCCCGGCAGACGTTCCACCCGGCCGTTCTTGGGGTTGGTCCGCGTGAGCACCAGCGGTTTGCCGACGGCGGCCGCCACCAATGCCGAGGGACTCAGCACCGCGGCGTCGCGGTTTTTCTCGACGATGACTTGACTCAAGCCGGTCACGATGGCGCTCTCGGGCTCGATCCCATCGGCCACCCCCTCGAAGCGCAGCCGGTTGTCTCCGGCCTGAAGGTGCACGGCGCGCGTCTCGGTGATCAGAGCGAAACCGTTCAGCCGATCGAGCTCGATCGATCCGGAAGCGCGGTAGGGATCGCGGTAGACGGTCACGGAGACCGCGCTCGGCGCGTCCGCTTGTGGGTCCAGGATGGAGCGCTGCGATTCGGACGGGCCGGCAAGGAGCACTCCCGCGACGGCAGCGCCCGATGAGATAAGCAGCCACCCGGAGCGCCGCGCAGCCATGCGAGCGGTCAGCGCGCTAGAACCGGGTGTCGAAGCTGGCGGTCAGCACGGTTCTGCCGTTCGCCGGAACGTTCACGGCCCATTCGGCCGTATCGGCGCTGCGCCGGGTGCTCTTCTCGCTCTCGGCGCTGATGCGCGAGTCCCCCCACAGGCCATCTTGCAGCAACGCGACCGTCACCGGCCGGGGCAGCGCATTCGAGATCTCGTATCGCATCTCCGTCTTCCAGTCGCGGTCGTTCACCCGTGTGCGCTTGTCGACGATCGCTTTTACCTTCACATCGAAGGCATCGCCCGTGACGAGCGAGAGCGTCGAGCCCATCGGCGTGTGATCGATTCGGCTCTCGCCGATGAACTGCGGTTCGCCGTGTTTGTCGCGCATATAGAAACGCAGGATGCCTGCGGGCAGTTGATCTCCGAGGCCCGCGTGCGCGCTGGTGGAAAAGCGGTACGTGCTCTTGGCGCTCTGCGGCTGATCGGAGGTTGCCAGCCAGTGGCTCAAGAATTCGTATCCGTGTTCGGCGGGCACGCCGTGCACATCGAGAAATCCAACCTGCTTGGTTTGCAGGTTGGCGATGGTGGTGCGCTCCGGCAACGGATACAGGTAGAAATCGCCGAGCCGCTCGCGGCTGCCGCTCTCGGTGCCCGGCTGTTCCAGCGTCTGGCGCCGAATCGGCGGACGCCATCCATTGACGGGTGCGCCGAACTGGCCGGGCGGGCCGGCCTGGCTCGGTGAGCCGGCGACCAGCAGGGTTTGAGCGTTCTCATAGGTGCTACCGCTCGAGTTGGTGAGCGTGATCCAGCCCTGCACGTCGATCTTGCCGGCCGCCTCGTCGTAGAGCGCCACATAGTCTGCCTTCCAGCCCAACCCGGGGGTCAGGTAGCTCAGCGACGCCGTGCGGGTGCCCGCGCGGGCGGCATCGATGGTCACCGACAGCGTCGGACGGGCGCGCAGATTGTCGGGCACCTTGTCGAAGATCACGCGCACTGGCAGTCCGTCATCGCGCAATACCTCGATGCGCTGTCCAATCTTAAGGACCACCCCGCCGTTGGCGGCGAGCACCTCCGCCTGTTCCCGCGTCTCCGCGCCGGTCGCCGGGTTGACTCGCACGATGGTGACCTCGCGGCCGACCGCCTTTTCCATGAGCTTCGCGGGCGTCAGCAGATCGAAATCGAAGTTCTGTTCCACGATGGAAATATCGCCGGCCGTGAGTGACACGGTCTCCGGACGAATCTGCGCCGAAACTCCCTCGAACTCGATGCGCTGCCGGCCGCCCCGCACGTCGATGTCGCGCCGCTCCTGGACCAGGGCGAGGTCATCGGTGTAAATCGTGATCGACAGGGAATTATCGGCGGCGTGGGCCGCCGGCGCGAGAAACGCCAGCCAGAGACAGCAGGCGGCGAAGGGAAGTCCGCCGAGCGACCTACCGCATCGACACCACGCGCTCGGTGGTGAGCGATTCCATCCAACTCTTGACGCGCTTGGCATCGGCAACCCGCGTGTATTTGCCCAGGGAATCCAGCAATACGATCACGACACTGCGGCCTTCGATCACGGCCTCCATCACCAGGCACTTGCCGGCCTCGGAAATGTAGCCCGTTTTCTGAACGATGATGTTCCAGGCCGGATTGGCCACCAGGTTGTCGGTGTTATGGAACTCCACCAGGCGGCGGTGCACGCGCACCGTATAGCTCTTGTCGGTGGAGTATTCGCGGATGGTCGCATTGCGCGAGGCGGCGACCACGAGCTTCGCCAAATCCTCCGGGCTCGCGACGTTCTCGCTCGACAACCCTGTCGGGTCGTCGAAATGCGCGTTGGTCATGCCGAGCGCGCGGGCCTTGGCGTTCATCGCCCGGACCAGCGCCGGTACACCGCCGGGATAATAGGTGCCGAGCGCATGCGCCGCACGGTTCTCAGAGGACATCAGCGCCAGATGCATCAGATCGCCGCGGGTGAGCACCGTGCCCACGGTGAGACGGGAAAAGTTGGTCTTGGGGAGCTCCGTCTCGGCCTGGGTGATCGCGAGCGATTCGCCCATGGGCTGGTGGGCATCGAGCACCACGAGCGCGGTCATCAGCTTGGTGATCGAGGCGATCGGCGCCGCGACATCGGAATTGCGGGAATAGAGCACCGAGGAATCGCTCGGATCGATGATCAGCACGGAACTTGACTTAAGCTTGGGGCTCAGAGCCGGCTTTGCGGCGGCGGTCAGGGTCAAGGCGGTGAGCAGCGTTCCGACCAGCACCGTCACAGCGGCGCGCCGTCCTCGATCGTTAAGTCCCATTACATTCCTAAGAGGTGCCTGAATCCGCGGGTATTACTTCAAGTAGTGAAGGTAACCATATGTTAATCACGCACCGGCGTGATCCAGCGCTAACTTTGCCATTAAATTTCAGAAACTCCAAACGCTTTCGGGCGGGAAAATCGCGGAAGGTAAAATCGGTCGAGGCTGCGCATCGCCTGCGGCTACGCGTTGGCCTGCGCGCCGGGGGTCCGGCGCAGTTCCTTGTCGCGGTACACGCGGTGATCGGCCGTGCTCATGAGCTCGCGCATATCGCGGCCGTCCTTCGGGAAGATCACCACGCCGATGCTCACGCTGCACCGGATCATGCGCGAACGCAGATCGAGCGTGGTTTTGTAGACGTTGTGGCGGATCCTCTTGACCACGGACTCGGCGACTTCCTGGGAGGCCCCAGGGAGTAACACGACGAACTCATCGCCGCCAAAGCGGCCGGCGCTGTCGGTACCGCGAATGCTCCGCTGCAGGCACTCGGCCACCAGCTTGATGGCGCTGTTGCCCGCCTCGTGCCCGAACGTGTCGTTGATGTCCTTGAGCTTGTCGATGTCGACCAACAAGAGCGCGTACGCGCCTTGATCGCGCTCGGCAACGGCATGCTCGCGCTGCCAGACCTCGTTGAACATGCGCAGGTTGTAAAGTCCGGTGAGCGAGTCGGTCTGCGCCAGATTCTCGATGCGCTCGCGCGCCTCTTCGATGTCGGCAGAGAGCGTGGTCGTGAGGTATGCGACCAGCAAAAACGGGGCGAGCTGTCCGACGGCACGGCTGGCATAGACGAGCGAAATCACATCCAAGCCCGGTGTGGCGGCGGCGAGCAGCACGTGGCACAGCGCGATGACCGCCACCTGCGCGAGCGTGACGATTCTGCCCAGCGTGAGCGCGCTCAGGATGATGGGCAGCAGGTACAGGTTGAACAGCGGGCTCGCACTTTGGCCGGTGAACCAGAGCACCGCCGTGATGAAGGCGACCATGGACCAGGATTCGATCGAGAGCCGGGCCCTGCTGCGTCCCGGAAAGAAGCTGCGCGCGCGGAACAGCACGATGGCGAGCGCGAACAGCAGCAGCAGCCCCGACACGGGCCAGGGCTCCTTGATCAGCGCCCCCGACCACACCAGCACCAGCGCCGCGAGCGCCAGGCAAAGAATCTCGATGGAGCGGGTGCTGCGCATGGGCCGGCTAGTCGCGTGCGGAGGCGGACACCGCGTTATGTCCGCTCGCGGTGGGTGTCTTGAGCTCTTGCACGGCTCGCTTGACCTCGGGATCGCGCTCGAGCAGCGACGCTCCGGCCGGCGGCGATGCCGCGGGCGGAGTCGGATCGCGCTCGGTCTCGATGTCGGGGGCGATGCCGCGATGATTGATGGACACGCCGGATGGCGTGTAATAAAGGGAGGTGGTGAGCTTCAGCGCGCGGCCGTGATCCAGCGGCATCACGGTCTGCACCGAGCCCTTGCCGAAGGTGGTGCGGCCCATCAGGGTCGCCCGGTGATGATCTTTGAGGGCTCCGGCGACGATTTCCGCCGCGGACGCCGAGCCGCCATTCACCAGCACGACGATGGGGGCACCGTTGAGCTCGTCCCCGGGAGTCGCGTTCATCTCGAATTTCGACTCCGCCGTCCGCCCCTTGGCGCTCACGATCAAACCGGAGTTCAGAAACGCGTCCGCTACGGCCACCGCCGCCTCCAGCACGCCGCCCGGATTGTTGCGCAGGTCGAGCACCAGTCCCTTCAAAGGCGCCTTGTTCCGGACCCGTAACGCGCGCAGCTGCGCGGTCATCTCCTCGCCGGTGTTATCGCTGAACTCGGCGATGCGCACGTATCCGAAGCCCGGAGCCGCCATCTCGGAACTCACGCTGTGCAACTCGACCCGGGAGCGCTTGAGCGTCAGGATGATCGGCTCGGTCGATCCCTCCCGAAGAATTCCCACCTTGATGGAGGTGCCCTCCTTGCCGCGCATGCGCCCGATGGTATCCGCCAAGGTGGTGGTGTTGACCGGCACCCCGTCGATGGTGGCGATCACGTCGCCTGAACGGATTCCGGCGGCGGCCGCCGAAGATCCATCGAGCGGGGCGACCACCACGACCTCGCCGTCCTCCATAGACACCTCGATGCCGACGCCGGAGTACTCTCCCGAGCTCGAGATCTTGATGTCGTCGTATTCCTCGCCGTCCAGATACGCGGAGTAGGGATCGAGCGAGGACACCATCCCGCGGATGGCCGCCTGCAGCAATTGATGATCGTCGACCGGCTCGACATATTCCCGTTCGACGCGCTCGAGCACCTCGGCCAGCAGACGGGCATCCTGCCAGGGGACGTTCTGGTCCGGCGCGGCAGGCTGGTCCGTCGTCGGCGCCTGGCCCTGCTCCGGTGCTCGCGTCTCGTCCGCTCTGAGGCAGCCCACCCACCCGAGCGAGAGGCCGATCGATACGCCCAGCGCGAGCGCGACTTTGCGCGTTTTCATGCTCATCGGCGGGAGAGCATACGTGCGGGCACGGCCCGCCGCCAGCCACGGGCGTCGCATCTCAAGGAGTTCGCCTGAGCCAGTCCCTCGGATCGACGGGTCTGCGCCCCTCGCGGATCTCGAAATAAAGCTGAGGCGCCGCACCGCCCGCGTCGCTCATCGCGGCGATGGTGTCTCCCGCGGCGACCGAGTCGCCCACCGACTTGTAAAGGACCTCGGCGTGTCCGTACAGCGTCAGATAATTTCCCGCGTGCGCGATGATGAGCAGCATTCCCATCCCTTGCAGCCAGTCGGCGTACACCACGCGGCCGGCGAGCGGTGCCCGCACCTTTGCGCCTCGCGCCGTCTCGATCAGGACGCCGTTCGGGTGCACCGCGGTAGGCGCGCCGTTGGTGCGCGTCTCGAGGTTGCGCACCGTCATGCGGCCGGGGACCGGCCACGGCAGCGTGCCGCGCAACTGAAGATCGAAATGCTGGTGCGAATCCACCGGAAAGTCCTTGAGCACGCGGGTGAGGTCGGCGACCAAGGCCTCGACCGCCTGTTCCTCTCGTTGCAAGCGGGCGAGTTCCTCGTGCCCGCTTTGCACCTGCTCGGCAAGGGCCGCCAACGCCGTGCCGCGTTCGTGCCGCGCCCGCTCGAGCTCCGCGACCTGACGGCTCGCATCGTCGCGCAGCGATTTGAGCTCGAGCGTTTGCCGATCGATGCCGTCGACCAGATCCTGCAGGCGGGACTCCTGCGCGCCGATCTCGCCGATCTTCGCCGCTCGCGCCTTGGCGAAATAACCATAGTAGGTCAAGGTCCGGCCGACCTCGGCCGGATTGGTCTGATTCAGCAGCAGCCTCATCTCGTCGCTCCGTCCGAGCAGGTACTCGGTGCGCACCTGCGCCGCGAGCGCGGCTCGTTCGGAGTCGAGCGCCGCGCGGGTGTGGGTTTGCTCGGCGCGAAGCTCGCTGCGCTTGCGCTCCGCGGCCTCCTCCTGCGCATCGAGACTCTCGAGCCGCTGGCGTTTCTCGGTGATGCCGAGATCCGCATCGCGCAGGCGCGCGCTCAACGAATCGCGCTGCTTGAGCTCGGCACCCAGCCGGCCGGTCAGGTTCGCGATGCGCTCGCGCACCGCCGCAAGCTTGGCCTTGGCCTGGGCAGCGTCGGCCTTGGGAGCGGCACCTTCATTCGGGGAGCGGGCCGGCGCCCACGGCGCGGCCGCATGAACGCAGATCGCGAGCGCGGCGAATTCGGTCAAGCGTCTGATTAATTTGGGGTTCACGGCGGATCCAAGCCTCGAGGGGCGCAAGCATACAAGCCTTGTGGCCGCTGCTATACTTGCCCGCCCCAAATTCCTGAAATCACTGGCATGCAGCGACTGTTAGAGTTCATTGGTCATCATGCGTTTCTCGCCGGCGGAGCGGTCGTGGCTGCCTTGGCGGTCATCGCCGTCGAACTCAAGGAACGTATCCAGAAGTTCGCGGCTCTCTCGGCCCCGCAGGCCGTGCGTCTCATGAATCAAGGGGCATTGATCATCGACCTGCGGCCGCAGGCGGCGTTCGAGGCCGGGCATATCGGCGAGGCACGCAATGTGCCCGCCGCCGACCTCGAGTCGCAGGCGGACTCGCTGAAGAAATGGCGGGACCGGACGGTGATCACCTACTGCGACTCCGGCGTGAGTGGCGCCGGCGCCGCGCGCACGCTCTCGAAGCTGGGGTTCACCAAAGTGTTCAACCTGGACGGCGGCTTGAACGCCTGGGTCAAGGACAACCTGCCGGTGATCAAGGGTTCGAGCGGCGGGAAGGTCAAATCCAAGTGAGCCAGCCGGCGATCGTGGTGTACGCCAGCGGGTGGTGTCCGTACTGTCAAAGGGTGCGTGGGCTGCTCGCCGAGAAGGGACTCGCGTTCAAGGAAATCAACGTGGACGAGGACGGCAAACTGCGCGAACAGATGATCGCGCGCTCGGGCAAGCGCACCGTGCCGCAAATTTTCATCGGCGAGAAGCATGTCGGAGGCTGCGACGACCTTTTTGCGCTCGACGGCTCAGGCGAGCTCGATCGACTAATCCAGGGGGCTTGATGAACGATGTGACTAACGAGGTGACCGGTACGCCGGTGGCGGGCGTGCAGGTGAGCCTGCAGACGGTCTATTTGAAGGACTGCTCATACGAGTCGCCGAACGGACCGCGGGTACCGAATAACCAAACCTGGGAGCCGAAGTTCCAGCTCAATATGAACACGTCGGGAGGCGAACTCGCACCGGACGTGCGCGAGGTGCTGCTCACCATCACGCTCGAGGCCAAGCAGGGCGATGCCACGCTGTATCTCGTGGAAGTGAAGCAGGCCGGAGTCTTCACGATCGCGGGCGCCTCGGAAGAGGACATGAAGCGGTTGATCGGCAGCTTCTGCCCGAGCGTGCTGTTTCCCTATGCGCGCGAGGTGATCTCCGATTTGATCACCAAGGGCGGCTTCCCCAACTTCCTGCTCCCGCTGGTGAATTTCGACGCGCTGTTCGCGCAGGCGTCGGAGCAGCCCCAGCAGGGGTCGGCACTCGTCAACTAGGCTCGCCGCGCCTCGAGGGGCACCTCCCCGACCCATGCAGAGCCAGCTCCTAGCCCCGATGACCGTGATTGGCGCCGGCTCGTGGGGCACGGCGCTCGCGATCCAGTGCGCGAGGGCGGGGCACCCCACGCGCCTGTGGGGCCGCGACGGCGCCTTGATCGACGCGATGGGTCGCGCACGGCGCAACGAGCGCTACCTGCCCAATGCCCTTTTCCCGCAGAGCCTCGATGCGGTCGCCGACCTGTCCCAAGCGCTTCGAGGCGCTCGCGACGTACTCATCGCGGTGCCCTCGAGCGCTTTTCGCGCCGTGCTCGGGGCAATCCGGCCGCACTTGGGCGAGGGCACGCGCGCGTCGTGGGCCAGCAAGGGTTTCGAGCGGCAGACGGGACTTCTGCCCCACCAGGTCGCGGCGGAGATCTTGGGCGATCGGCCGGGCGCCGTGTTGTCCGGCCCGACCTTCGCCAGCGAGGTCGGCGCGGGGCTTCCGACGGCGATGACGGTGGCTTCACGCGACCAGGAATTTGCCAAGGAGCTGGCGCTGCGCTTGTCGGGACCCAAGTTTCGCGCCTACATTCAATCTGACATCGTCGGGGTGGAAGTGGGCGGCGCCGTCAAGAACGTGATCGCCATCGGCGCCGGGATCGCCGACGGCATGGGATTCGGCGCCAATACCCGCGTGGCGCTGATCACCCGCGGGCTCGCCGAAATGATGCGGCTCGGCCTGGCGCTCGGCGCGGAGCGCAGCACGTTCATGGGGCTCGCCACACTCGGCGACCTGGTGCTCACCTGCACCGACGATCAGTCCCGCAATCGCCGCTTGGGCCTCGCTCTCGGTCACGGCCGCTCGCTCGAGGAAGCTCAGCGGGCCATTGGACAGGTGGTCGAGGGCGCCACCGCGGCCTCCGCGGTGCGGCTCGTCGCCGAGCGGGAAGGCGTGGAGATGCCGATCTGTCTCGAGGTGTATCGCATCATGCACGAGGCGCGGCCCGTGCGTGACGCGCTGCAGGCACTCATGGGGCGAGAGGTGCGGTCGGAGATGGAGTGAGCGCGGCGGATGTTTCGCGGTACCGAGGCGTCTAATGATTAAACGCGGGGCAGTGGATCGCTCGTGCCTCAACCAAGTCGCGCATCTTCCTCACGAGCTAAGGTTCGGGGATTTCGAATCCACGATGCAGGACGTCTACGATTTTTTCTTTGATGTGAACTCAATGTTGTTGGCTCGTGGTCTGCATCGGCTGGACGATATGTTGCGACCGGCGGCTATGTCCGGAATGAGCGGGGATAAGAAAATTGCGGGAAAACTGGATTTATCTAATTGATCGGTAACGCCGCGAGACTAGCGATCGCCTTTTGCGCCATCCTCACATATTCCGGATCGCGTTCGATGCCGATGCTTTGGTAGCCCAGTGCGTTTGCCGCCGCCAACGTCGATCCTGACCCCGCGAATGGATCGAGCACTAATCCCTTAGCAAGAGGCAGCGACGCTCGCACTATGTTTCTCAGGAAGGCTTGAGGTTTCAACGACGGGTGTGGTGCGATTGCACGCTCGCGCTTAGGCGTCGGACTGGATTGAATCACGTCCCCAAATGGACGCTCAACGCATGGCCGACGAAAGCCTCCCGTGCCCCATTTACGCAAGTTATCTTGAACCCGGCCATCCAGTGGATGGCGAAGAACTACCCAGGGCTCGAACATCGATCTCGGCATCACGCTGATATCGGAAAACTCCCGGTGAGCGTTTTTAGGGCGGTCACCGCCTCGCATGGTCATCACCAGGCGAGTGAGGTACCCCCGAATCTCCAAGCCCGCGGCTGTCATTGCGTTCGCCACAACGTGCACCAAAAGTGGATTACTCGCCACCAGCACGTTCGCTCCCGGTACGGTGACTCGGAGCGTGAGCTTGCCGAACTCCAAAAAGAAGTCATGCAATGCGGCTCGATCGCCGTGGTTCAGAATAGTGAAACGAGGAAGGGGCGACCGCTGGTGCCCGTCAAACGCGGGAGGAATGCGCCAGACGCCGCCCATGCCGTTACGAAGCTTGGTCTGTTCCACGTCTGTGTATTCGATTAGACCATAGGGTGGATCAGTCACTACCGCGTGCACGGAATGAGCTTCGCACTCGCTCATCCAATCGAAGCAGCTGCCATGCAACATAGTTGCTCTGCCGACTTTGAATGCAGGGAGAGCGGTCTTGACGGGGTCCGACTTTTTAACGCGTAACTTGTATCTTCCCCGCAGCGTTCGCTCGAAAATCTCGGGCGTATTTAAATTCAAATACGATCTGACCGATGAGGAAGGCACATCCCCAATTTGCGCCGTTACCGCCTCACGGATTTCTGTCAGCGATGCACTTTCGGCAGCCGACAAGTACGAAACGATCGAATCCCGGACCATTCCCGGTGCAGCGCGGCGATACAAACGTTAAGACTCCTACTGGCTGTTGAAATATACAGTTATCGACGTCTGGACGTCAATTGGAGACCGCGTGCTCAAGTGCTCGCCGACTTACGTTTCGCGACTAAGCGAAGCCCAACTGCCGCCACGCCTCGTAAACCACCAGCGCCACCGCATTCGACAGGTTGAGACTGCGGCTCGCCGCGCGCATCGGAATGTGGAGCGAGTGCTCGTCCCCGACCCGCGTGCGTACGTGCGCCGGAAGGCCGCGGGTCTCCGGACCGAACATCAACGCATCGCCTGCGCGATAGGCGAAGTCCGCGTAGCAGCGGCGCGCGCCCGTTTCGACCGCCAGCAGCCGCGCACCGTCGAGTGCCCCGATGCACGATGCGAGATCGGCGTGGACTTCGAGCTCGGCGAGGTCGTGATAGTCGAGCCCGGAACGCTTCAGGCTCTTGTCGTCGAGTCGAAACCCCAAGGGCTCGATCAGATGCAGCGTCGCGCCGGTGTTCGCGCACAGCCGGATCACGTTGCCGGTATTCGGCGGAATCTCCGGCTCGAACAGAACGACGTGGATCATCCGCGATCGACGACCACGCGCTGCGTCGGATAGGCGAACTCGACGCCCAAGCGGCGAAATTCGTCGATGATGCGAAAGTTCACGGCTTGTTGCAGATCCAGAAGCGGATTGAGCTTCGGCTGCTGTACGAAGTACGACAGTTCGAATTGCAGGGCGGAATCGCCCAGCGCGATGAGGTGACAGCGGTCGAAGCGCACGTTCTCATGCTCCCGCACGATGCCTTCGAGGAGCTTCGGGATGGCCTGGAGCTTGTCCACGGGCGTCGTGTAATCGACGCGGATGGTGGCGAGCGCCCGCTGCTCCGGAGCGCGGCCAAAATTGCGCACCCGGCTCTTCAGGATGTCTGCGTTGGACAAAACGATCTGCTCGCCCGTATCGCTGCGCAGCCGCGTGCTCTTGATGCCGATGCGCTCCACGGTGCCCGCGAACGTCTCGATCACCAGCCGGTCGCCGACCACGAACGGCTTGTCGAGGGCGATGGACAAGGAGGCGAACAGGTCTCCCAGAACGCTCTGCAACGCGAGCGCCACGGCGACGCCGCCCACGCCCAAGCCGGCGAGCAGCGCGGTGATGTTGATACCGAGATTCTCGAGCGCCACCAGCGTCAACAGCGACCAGATCAACAGGTGCGCGACGAAGTTGATGATCTCCAGGGAGCCCGCGAAGCTTCTGTCCGGGCCGCGCTCCAGCTCCTTTATTTCCAGGTAGAACTTCAGCGACCGGGCCGTCCACAACCCGATCTGCAGCAGCAGGAGCACCACGACGACGTTGTCGACGACACGTTGGACCTTGGGCGCGAAGGTCAGGTCCTCCTGCCCGACATAGAGCGCAAGCGCGAGCACGAAGAACTGCTTGGTATTGCCGAGCAGGTAAAAAATCAGGCGGATGGGAGTCGGGTGCCCGGCCGTGGCGTATCGCTGGTAACGGGAGAAGATCACGCGGCGGACGACCGACAATCCGATCCAGACCGCCGCCGCCAATAAGCCCGCGACGATCCAGTCCGCGAGCGAGTTGCCGATGAAAATATGCTCCGAGAGCCCCCGGGTACTTGTGAGGAAGTCAGCCATGATGGGGCGCGATTATAGGCTGGGGCTAGCTCACATCCTCCATACCCAGCTCTTTCATCTTGCGTGACAGCGTATTGCGGCCCCAGCCGAGGAGTTTCGCCGCATTCTGCTTGAGGCCGTCCGCCTTGCGCATCGCCGCGCGGATCAAGATGCGCTCCACCTCGGGCACCGCCTGGTCCAAGAGCCGCCGGGTGCCCGAATCGAGCTCGCGCTCGGCCCAATACGAAAGCTTTGCGGTCCAATCGTGGTTGGCGGATCGGCCTGCGGGCACGCCGCCCAAGTCCGCGGGAATGTCCTCGGTACGGATCTCGCGGCCGGGAGCGGTCACCGTGAGGCGGCGGCACGCGTTCACGAGCTGGCGCACATTGCCGGGCCAGTCGAACGTGACCAGCGCGGTCTCCGCGGGCGGCGTCAAGAGCTTCGGCTCGACGCCGAGCTCCTGGCCGGCGACGCTCAGGTAATGGTGCAGAAGCTCCGGTATGTCCTCGCGCCGTTCCCGCAGCGGCGGGATCTCGATGCGAATCACGTTCAGCCGGTGCAACAGGTCCTCCCGAAAATCCTCGGACTTCACCCGCTGCTCGAGATCTTGGTGTGTTGCCGCGATCACACGCACGTCGACCTTGACCGGCGTCTGGCCTCCGACGCGATAGAACTCGCCTTCGGCCAGCACGCGCAGGAGCCGCGTCTGCAGCGCCGGCGACATGTCGCCGATCTCGTCGAGAAACAGCGTGCCTCCGTCGGCCTGCTCGAAGCGCCCCCGGCGCAATGCGTCGGCGCCGGTGAACGCACCTTTTTCGTGGCCGAAGAGTTCCGATTCCAACAGATCCGCGGTGAACGCGGCGGTGTTGAGCGCGACGAATGCCTTGTTGGAGCGCGGGCTGTGACGATGCAGCGCACGCGCGACGAGCTCCTTGCCCGTGCCGGACTCACCGGTGATCAGCACCGTCATGCTGGAGCGGGACAGCCGGCCGACGGCGCGGAACACCTGTTGCATGGCGGCGGCCTGACCGAGAAGCTCGGGGATACTGCGCCGCGCGGCATCCACGTCGATCGATACCGTGGCCTGCTGGGCGGCGCGGCGGACCAGGTCCACGGCCTTGTCGATGTCGAACGGTTTCGGCAGATATTCGAACGCTCCTCCCTGATAGGAGGCGACCGCGGCATCCAAGTCCGAGTGCGCGGTCATGACGATGACCGGCAGGCCCGGCCGCGACACTTGAATGTCCTTGAGCAGATCGAGTCCGCTCTTACCGGGCATCCGGATATCGGTCATCAGCACATCCGGCGATTCGGAGCGCAACGCCGCGAGCGCATTGTCGGCCTGATCGAAGCAGCGCGCGGACATACCGCTGCCCTTCAGCGCCTTTTCGAGCACCCATCGGATGGAGGCATCGTCATCGACCAACCAAACTTGAAGCGCCTTCGAGTTCATACACCATCCATCGGAAGATAAATCACGAATATCGTTCGGCCCGGGGCGCTGTCGAACTCGATCAAGCCGCCGTGACGGCTGACGAGATCTTGCGCGATGCCGAGTCCGAGGCCGGTGCCGTCCGTGCGGCCGGATACCAGCGGGTAGAAGATCGTGTCGCGAATCTCCGGCGCCACGCCGGGGCCGTTGTCCTCGAATTGAATGGAAGCCACCAGCCGATGGCGGCGTCCGCCGATGCCGACATTCCCGGCCACGCGGGTGCGCAGGGTCAGCCGTGGGTTTTGCAGCCCGCGGTTGTCCGCGCGGGCACTCGACAGCGCCTGGATGGCATTGCGGCCGAGATTCAGCATCGCTTGAATGATGTGATTCGGATCCACCGTCAGCGCCGGCAGGCTCGGATCGTAGTCGCGATCCACGGCCACGCCCTCCGACGCCTCGCTGCGCAACAGGTGATACACGCGCTCCAAGAGCTCGTGAACGTTGATGAGCTGCTTCGCCGGGGGGCGCCCAGGACCCAACATGGAGTCGAGCAGGTGGGTGAGCCGGTCCGCTTCGCTGATGATGACCCGCGTGTATTCACGCAGCGCCGGGTCGAGGAGCTCGCGCTCGAGCAGCTGCGCCGCTCCGCGCAGGCCGCCCAGCGGATTTTTGATCTCGTGCGCGAGCTGGCGGACCATGAGGCGGCTGCCGCCCAGTTGCGCAAGCAGCGCGTTCTCGCGGGTGAGGCGCTTGTGCTGAGTGATGTCCTCGATTTCCAAAAGCAGACATCCGCCTTGCGCTCCCAGCGTGGCCTCGGTGACCGCGCAGTCGAGAATTCGGTCGGTGCCGCCCGGGGCGGGCCATGAGAGCTCGCGTTGCACGACCCCTTCACCGCCCTGGCTCGCCCGTTCGAACAGAGGCAGCAACGTTTCGGCACCGCGGCTCAAATCGGTGATCCGGCGGCCGAGCGCCTGATTGGGCGAGAGACCCAGCAGCGTTTGCGCCGCGGCATTCAGATAGGTGACGTAAAACTCGTGATCGAGCACGAAGACGCCGGTCACCAGGGAATCCAGCAGCTCGGTACCCTCCACCCTCAGCGGCTGCATCTTGAGTTCAGCGGCCAAGTGGTATCCGCGGCCGGCCGGTTGGACCTACTTGTGCTGGGGGGACAAGAGACTCGGTCGGAGCACGTTGAAGGTCACGGGATCGGCGCTCTTCGACTCGCCCGAGGCCGTGTCGGTCACGGTCGCGCCCAGGGTATAGCCGCCGCGGCCCGAAATCAGAGCCTCCGGCAGGGTGAACGACATCGCATCGGCACCCTCGCCCACAGGAGCGCCGTTCAGGGTCCAGGTGATCGAGAGCGGGCGGCCTCCCTTGGACGGCGGCTCGACCGACAGAGCGGCCGTCACGGCTTCGTCTCCGGAGAAGGTCTGCTCGCGGGCCGGCGAGACGATGCTGACCTGCGTTTGCGCGAAGGTGGTGGCTTTCGGCTTGTCCTGTGCCGGGGCGCTCGGAGCCGGCCCGTTCAGGATGCCGCGGGTCGAGTTCGACGAGGTGGAGATCTTCTCCGCACCCTCTGCCGGCTGATCCGAGAAATGCACCACGCCATCGGCATCGGTCCATTTGTAGACGGTCGCCGCGCGCAACAGCAGGGGCGTCGCGAGGACCGAGACCAAGCCGAAGGCAAGCCATGATCGGCAAAGGCGCATAAGTCGAAAGCATAGTCCTATCGCCTCCCGGCCTCAAAACAAGGTGACGGCGTCGTGACCGCCGTCACCTTTGCGGTCAAAACCACCTCACAGGCTGTAATACATCTCCAGCTCGATGGGATGCGTGGTCATCCGCAGTCGGGTGACCTCCTTCATCTTGAGTTCGATGTAGGCATCGATCAGGTCGTCCGTGAAGACGCCGCCTGCCTTCAGGAAGGTACGGTCCCGATCCAGATAGTCGAGCGCCATATCGAGCGAATGACAGACGGTGGGGATCTTCTTGTCTTCCTCGGGCTCGAGGTCGTATAGATCCTTGTCCGCCGGATCGCCGGGATGGATTTTGTTCTGGATCCCATCGAGCCCGGCGAGCAGCATGGCCGCGAAGGCAAAATAGGGATTGGCGGTGGCGTCGGGAAAACGCACCTCGATGCGGCGCGCCTTCGGATTCGACACCCAGGGAATACGGATGGAAGCCGAACGGTTGCGCGCCGAATAGGCGAGCTTCACCGGTGCTTCGAATCCGGGGACCAGCCGCTTGTAGCTGTTGGTGCTCGCGTTGGTGAACGCATTGATGGCGCGCGCATGCTTGATGATGCCGCCGATGTAGAAGAGGGCGATCTCGGACAGGCCGCCGTACTTGTCGCCGGAAAAGAGCGCTTTGCCATCTTTTTGCAGAGACTGGTGCACGTGCATGCCGCTGCCGTTGTCGCCGACGAGCGGCTTCGGCATGAAAGTCAGCGTCTTGCCGTAGCCGTGAGCGACGTTTTGCAGCGCGTACTTGAGGATCTGCACCTCATCGGCTTTCTTGGTCAGGGTATTCGCGGCGACATTGATTTCGCCCTGTCCCGCGGTGGCGACTTCGTGATGATGGACCTCGAACTTCAGGCCCATTTCCTCGCACGCCAACGACATGGCGGTGCGGATGTCCTGCTGCGAGTCGGTCGGGGGCACCGGGAAATAACCCCCCTTCACGCCGGGGCGATGTCCCTTGTTGCCATCCTCGTATTCCTTGCCCGAGTTCCAAGCGCCCTCGTAGGAATCGACCTCGTACGAGCAACCGTTCATGGTCGAGTTGTAGCGCACGTTGTCAAAGATGAAGAACTCGTTCTCCGGGCCGAACAGCGCGGAGTCGGCGATCCCGGAGGCCTTCAGATGCGCCTCGGCTCGCTTCGCGAGCGACCGCGGATCGCGTTCGTAACCCTGCATGGTCATCGGCTCGATGACATCGCAGCGTAGATTGACCGTGGTCTCCTCGTAGAACGGGTCGATCACGGCGGTCGCGGGGTCGGGCATCAAAATCATGTCCGACTCGTTGATCCCCTTCCAGCCAGCGATCGACGATCCATCGAACATCTTGCCGTCGGTAAAAAATCCCTCGTCCACCAGCCGGGTCGGGATGGTGACGTGCTGTTCTTTGCCGAGCGTGTCGGTAAAACGGAGATCGGCGAACTTAGCCTCTTTTTCGTTAATTAATTTAAGAACATCGGCGGGAGTCATTTGCGTCCTCGCGAATTGGTTGACTTCGGACCGGCCAGCGCCGGGTTCCCCGATATTGCAGTTTGTGTGCCAATAGGGTGCGTATACAGATCAAGCACTTGCGCGGCATCGGGGTAGCTTGCCGCCCCATGATAGAGCATCGTGGGCCGCGGCTGCTTTGTTATGGTGCAGAAGTGCGAAATTCCACCTGCGAGGCGGCCAGTCAGGGACGACGGCGGGTGTCTGTTGAGCTAAATCAGTGCACGACGTCGGTCGCTTTTGCAATGCAGGACAGTGCGCAAGACGCATCGCTATACTGCCGCGAATGGCCAAATCGCTTCAGGCGCCCCCGCGCACGTTTCAGGACCTGATTTTTGCGCTCCAGCGCTATTGGGCGGAGCGCGGCTGCGTCATCTTGCAGCCCTACGACATGGAGATGGGTGCGGGCACCTTTCATACGGCGACCTTCTTGCGCGCCGTCGGGCCGGAGCCCTGGAGCGCCGCCTACGTGCAGCCTTCACGCAGGCCCACCGATGGCCGCTACGGTGACAATCCTTTCCGGCTGCAGCACTACTACCAATTCCAGGTGGCCATCAAGCCCTCGCCCGACGATTTTCAGGAACTGTATTTGGGGTCCCTGCGCTCGCTCGGCTTCGATCCCCTGGTGCACGACATCCGTTTCGTCGAGGACAACTGGGAATCGCCGACCTTGGGCGCCTGGGGTCTGGGCTGGGAGGTGTGGCTGAATGGCATGGAGGTCTCGCAATTTACCTACTTCCAGCAGGTCGGCGGCCTCGATTGCCGTCCGGTGATGGGCGAGATCACCTATGGGCTCGAGCGTCTGGCGATGTACATCCAAGGCAAGGAAAGCATCTTCGATATCCTGTGGACCGACGGGCCGTTCGGTGCGGTCACTTACGGCGATGTCTTTCATCAGAACGAGGTCGAGCAGTCCGTCTATAACTTTGAGAAGGCGGATGTCGCGGTGCTGCTGCGGCAATTCGAGACGCACGAGACCGCGTGCCGGAGCCTGCTCGCCGACAAACTGGTACTGCCGGCCTACGAACACATGGTGAAGGCCTCGCACTCGTTCAACCTGTTGGATGCACGACGCGCGGTCTCGGTCACGGAGCGCCAGCGCTACATTTTGAGAGTGCGGACCTTGGCGCGCGGCGTTGCCGAAGCCTACCTGGCAAGCCGCGAGGCGCTCGGCTTTCCCCTGATCAAACAGTCGGGCCCGCGAGCGGCGTGATGGAAAAGCGCGACCTGTTGTTCGAATTGCGCACCGAAGAGCTGCCGCCCGGAACGCTTCAGCCGCTATCCACCGCCCTCACCGAAGGCATCGTCAAGGGGCTGGACGCGGCCGGCATTGCACACGGCAAGGTGCGCGGGTTCGCCACGCCGCGCCGTCTCGCCGTGCTCGTATCCGCCTGCGCCGATTCCGCGCCGGATCGCCAGGTCGAACGGCGCGGACCGCCGGTCGCCAATGCCTTCGATGCCGAGGGGTCACCGACACAGGCCGCCACAGCCTTCGCCCGCAATTGCGGCGTGTCCGTGGCCGAACTCGAGCGGCTGGTGACCGACAAGGGAGCATGGCTGGTATTTCGCGGTGTCGAGCGCGGCGCCTCGACCCGCACGCTGCTTGCGGGAATCATCCATGCCGCCATTACCGCGTTGCCCATTGCCCGGCGCATGCGCTGGGGAGCGCACACCACGGAGTTCGTGCGCCCGGTGCACGGTGCCGTTCTTCTATATGGGGAGGAGGTGGTCGAGATCGAGGTCCTCGGCCTCACGACCGGCCGGGTAACCCTCGGGCACCGATTCCACGCGCCGCGCCCGATAGTGCTCAAATCGGCGAAGTCCTACGAATCGCGCCTGAAAGGCGCAAAGGTCGTGGCGGATTTTGCGCTGCGCCGTGAGCGGGTGCGGGCGGGGGTCGCGGCGGCGGCTCAGGCTGCCTGCGGCTCGGCGTTGATCGAAAGCGATCTGCTCGATGAAGTCACCGCCCTGGTCGAATGGCCGATCCCCATCACGGGCCGGTTCGAGCAGCGATTCCTCGCCCTGCCCCGGGAAGTGGTCATCGCCACCATTCAGGACCACCAGCGCTATTTCGCGATCGAGGGTGCAGATGGCACGCTCACCGGCGGGTTCGTGACGGTGTGCAACATACAGAGCCGCGATCCCGACAAAGTGCGGGAGGGCAATGAGCGCGTGGTTCGCCCGCGATTGCGGGATGCGGCGTTTTTCTGGGACCAGGACCGCAAGGTGCCGCTTGAGCAGCGCGCCGCGGAACTCAAGGGTGTGACGTTTCAAGCAAAGCTCGGCAGTTATGCGGACAAGACCGCGCGGGTGAAATCCCTGGCGATCAGCATCGGACTCAAGATCGGGGCGGGCGCTGAGATCGGAACCGCGGCCGAGCTCGCGAAGGCCGATCTGTTGACTGCCATGGTCGGCGAGTTCCCCGAGCTGCAGGGCATCATGGGACGCTATTACGCCGAGGCCGAGGGGTACCCGTCGGATGTGTCGCGGGCGATCGAGGAGCATTACCGGCCGAGGTTTGCCGGCGATTCGCTGCCTTCCGCCAAGATCGGCCAGGCGCTCGCCCTGGCCGACAAGATCGACACGCTGACCGGCATTTTCGCGATCGAGCAGCGGCCGACCGGCGCCAAGGATCCTTTCGGACTGCGCAGGGCTGCGCTCGGGGTGCTCAGGATCCTGCTCGAGTGCCGTATCGATCTCGATCTGCACGCACTCGTCCAAGCCTCCTCGGCAGCGCAGCCGGTGCAACGGGCGCAGACCGCCGGCGAGGTCTCCGACTTCATGGGAGAGCGGCTGCGCGGTCTGTTGGTCGAACGCGTGCCCGGCGTCACGACCGAAATGGTCGACGCCGTGCTGACGAATCGGCCACCCTCCCCGGTCGATGCCGAATCACGGCTTCACGCGCTCAAGGAGTTCCTGCTTTTGCCGGACTCCGCCGTGTTGACGGCGATCAACAAGCGCATCGGCAACATCTTGAGGAAGGCCTCACCGGATCAAAACGCGGCGGTGGATGCCGCGCTATTCGGCGAGGCGGAAGGCGCCGAAGCGCTGCTGTACCGCGTCGTCGGCAGTCTGTCGGAGAGGATCGGAGGAGCGCTCGCGGCGCACCGCTATGCCGAGACCTTGAGGGCGCTGATCGATCTCTCCGCGCCGGTCGATGAATTCTTCGAGCGCATCATGGTGATGGACGAGAATCTCGAGCGCCGCGCCAACCGGCTTGCGCTGCTTCGTGAAGTTCAGCGCCTGCTGGGAAGCGTGGTCGATCTGTCCCGCCTGCCCGGTTAGCACCCCATGCAGCTGTTGGCTTCGCTCCTGTTCACCGCGTATTTGATGGTGTCCGCCTGCCTGTGGGGCGGCTTCATGGCGCTTTGCTTCTTCCTCCCGTACCGCACGCAGTTCGCCATGGCCCGCGGGTGGGCGCGACGGAGCCTGTGGATGCTGGACCGCCTCTGCGGCCTCAAATTCACCGTCGAGGGGCGGGAACGTATTCCGGCGGGCAACCACATCGTCATGAGCAAGCACGCGTCGGCGTGGGAGACGATCGCGCTGTTCGTCATCTTTCCCCCTCAAGTTTGGGTGTTGAAGCGCGAGCTCCTATGGATTCCGCTCATGGGCTGGGGGCTCAAATTACTGCGGCCCATCGCGATCGACCGCGGCGCGGGCCATCGGGCCGTCAATCAGGTCATCGAGCAGGGCAAGGAGCGGCTGAACGAAGGCCTATGGGTCATCATTTTTCCGGAAGGCACCCGCGTGGCTCGGGGCGAGACGCGCAAGTACGGCTTGAGCGGCGCGTTGCTCGCCGAGGCGGCGGGGAGACTGGTGGTACCCGTGTCACACAATGCCGGCGACTTCTGGCCACGCCGCGGGATCCTGAAAAAGCCGGGTACCGTCCGGCTCGTCATCGGCGAGCCCATCGAGCCGGGCGGCAAAGATCCCAGAGACCTCAATGCAGAGATCCGACGCGCCATCGAGGCCGCGATGCCGCCGGCTGCTTTGGTATAAACCCTCAAGGAACCCGGGGGGCTGCCGTTAAGGGCAGTGGTGAGCCCATAACAGGATAACGCCGTGCTCGAGCCCCTGAAGAATAAGTTATCTCTCGCCTCGAATTTTCCGACGCCTCCTGCAATCGCCCTGCAAATCGTCAGTCTCGCCGGCGACCCCGACATCGACGTGGGCAAGGTGGCAGCGACTTTAGCCAGGGATCCGGGGCTTACCGCGAAGGTCTTGCGGGTGGCGAACTCACCCCTGTATTCCAAACGGCGTAAAAGCGAGAACCTGCGCCAGGCGTTGGTGGCGCTCGGCCTCAACGCCGCGACCACGCTGGCGCTCAGCTTTTCCCTGGTCTCGGCGTACAAGAGCGGAACCGGGGCGGGCATCAACTATGTCCGCTACTGGCGTCGTGCCATCCTCGGGGCATCGGCCGCCCGCACGCTGGGCGCCCTCATGGGCGTACGGGCGCCGGAAGATATTTTTCTGGCGGCGCTGCTGCAGGACATTGCCGTACTCGGCGTGGATCGCGTGCAACCTGACTTCTATCGGCCGCTGCCGGCGGAAGCCACGCACGGCGAAATCGCTGCTCACGAGATATCGCTTCTCGGGACCGATCACGCAGCGCTCGGAGGCTGGCTCCTCAGGCAATGGAAGCTTCCAGAGGCGCTCTGCGCGACCGTTGAAGCGAGTCACGATCCCGAAACCGCCGCCGAGTCCGTTGGGATCGCCGCCCGCTGCGTGGCACTCGGCAGCGAATGCGTGGAGATGCTGCTGGCTCACCCGCAGAGCCTCAATCTGCAGCCGCTCGCCGCTCACGCGCAGGCGTGGCTGGGCATCGATGGAGAAGTGTTGACTCAGGCGATCAGCAATCTGGTCGCCGAGATTCCGGAGATCGAACGGCTCTTCGATACCTCCATTCTGGAAATCGAGGTGGCGAATGCGATCCTCGATCAGGCACGCGAGATCCTGACCATCCGCAACCTCCAGGCCATCGATCAGATGAGTTCGCTTCGGGAGACCGCGGATAGACTGGAGGCGCGCACCACGGCGCTCGAGGACAAACAGCGCCGCGACCCGCTGACGGGCGTCTTCAACCGGGGATTTCTCGATGAGACGCTGCACCGGGAATTCTGCAACGCCGTCGACGGCGGCTGGGCGTTGAGTATCGTGTTCGCGGATCTCGACCGCTTCAAGCAGGTGAACGATACGCACGGCCACCCCACCGGCGACTCGGTGTTGATCGAGACGGCGCGCGTATTCATCAGCGCGGTACGCGACACCGACGTCGTGGCGCGGTACGGCGGCGAGGAGTTCGTGATCGTGTTGCCGGGGCTCGCTGGGGACGATGCGATGGTCGTCGCGGATCGAATCCTGATGAAACTTCGCTGTGCCCGACACCAGGTCGCCGGCGGCAGCATCCGCGTGACCGCCTCGCTGGGACTCGCGACGCTGGATGGCACCTCGAGATTCAAGCGGGTCAGCGATTTGATCGAGGCTGCGGACCGCTGCGTCTACGCCGCCAAGCGAGCCGGGCGCGATCGGGTGGTGTGTTTCAATCCGCGCGCAGCGGGTACCTCGGCCGCCGGCTGAGCCATAGCGCAGCGCGGTAGCAAGGTCTTGTCTAGACGCCGCCGGTTTCGTTCGGCGGCGCAACGCCGGCCATGCGCATCGCTTTGCGCCGGCTCAACATTCCGATGGCGCGATCCATGAGGTGTCCGAGCAAGAACGCCGAGACGGCTTGAATGGCGGCGACGACGTTGTCGGGGGGTCGGTGCAGATATTGTGGCGCGAACAAGAGGACCAGGGCGTAAACGATCCAGGCCACCATCAGGAGGCGGCCGAGATTCAGCAGCGTGATCATGGTGTCATCCTTTGACGGCTCGCTCGGTGGGCGAGTCACTGTATTTACAAACGGTATTAATAGTTATATCCCGGTCGGCCGATACTGCTGCCTCGGAACCACCGCGGGTGATGGCATGAATGACGAACAGGCGGCGAGCGGCGCCATGGGACCGCTCGCCGGCATACGGGTACTCGACTTTACGCGGGTGCTGTCGGGACCCTACTGCACGGCTTTGCTTGCCGACCTCGGTGCCGACGTCGTGAAGATCGAGTCCGCGAGCGGCGATGACTACCGCCATATTGGCCCCTTCCGCGACGGCGAGAGCGCCCTGTTCCAGCTCGTCAATCGCAACAAGCAAAGCGTGGTCGTGGATCTGAAGGATGCCGAGGGCCTGGCGCTGGTGATCCGTCTCGCCGCGCGGGCTGACGTCGTGGTCGAGAACTTCAGGCCCGGCGTCGCCACGCGGCTCGGGATCGATTACGCAGCGCTGGCCGCGGCGAACCCGGGCCTCATCTACGCCAGCATCTCGGGCTTCGGCCAGACGGGGCCGGACCGTGAGCTGCCGGCATTCGACCTCATCGCGCAGGCCATGTCCGGTCTCATGGCGATGACCGGCGAGGCCGCAGGTCCTCCGACCAAGGTCGGCGAGTCGGTCGGTGATCTGGCCGCGGGCCTGTTCTGTTCGTGGGCGGTCCTTGCCGCGCTCTACGAGCGTTCTCGGACGGGGGTCGGGCGTCAGCTGGATGTCGGCATGGTCGATGCGCTCGTGGCGCTCTTGCCGACGGCGGTCGCGCAGTGGATGTTCGGCGCCTCGCCACCTGGCCGCAGCGGCAACCGCCACCCGCTGTCGACACCGTTCGGCGCCTATGCCGCCGCGGACGGGCACGTCGTGATCTGCGTACTCAATGCGCAACAGTTCGCCGGTCTCGCCCGCTGCATGGGGCGCCCCGGACTTGCCGACGACCCGCGTTATGCGAGCGACGAGCTGCGCACCCGCCACGAGCCGGAGCTGTCGGCGCTGATCCGCGCGTGGCTCATGTCTCAGACGGTGGCGGGCGCGCTGGGCGCGCTGCAGGCGGCCGGAGTGCCGGCGTCGCGCATCGCGGAGCCCAGCGAGGTATTCGCCAGTCGCCAGATCCAGGAGCGGGGCGTGCTCACCACCGTTCGGCACAGCCGGCTCGGTATGATCCCTGCGCTCGAGCAACCGGTGCACTTCGCGGGGCTATCCCGCGGGCATCAGCGTGCGGCGCCCGGCCTCGATGAGCACCACGACACGGTCATAGCGCGCTGGCTCGGCGCGGGGAGCACACCATGAGCGATCCACAAGAAATGCCGCCAGGCGCGTCCGCTGACACCGATGCCGCGGCCATCGAAGCGGTGCGTCGCGTCGCTGCCGAGGTGCTCGCGCCGCTGGCTCGTGCGACGGACGCGAGCGCCGCGTTTCCGCGCCGGCAGCTCGAGGCCCTCGCCGAGATCGGCATCATGGGGATGAACCTGCCGCCGCAATGGGGAGGCCCGGGGCTGTCGTCGCTCGCGTTCGCGGCCTGCGTCGAGGTGATCGCCGGCGCATGCGCCTCCACCGCATCGGCCGTCACGGCGCACTACCTCGCCACCGATGCGGTGCTCCTCGGCGGCGACGATGCGCTGCGCTCGCGCTACCTGGCTGGGGCGGCTACTGGTCGCTTGCTTGGAGCATTCGCGTTGACCGAGCCGCGCGCGGGTTCGAACCCGGCGGACATGCGCTGCCGCGCAGTCGCGACCGGCGAAGGCTACCGCATCCACGGCGTGAAGCACTTCATTTCCAACGGCGGCGTGGCGGACTTCATCGTCGTGTTCGCCGTCACCGACCCCTCGCTCGCCCACCGTGGCATCAGCGCGTTCGTCGTGGACCGCCGCACGCCAGGGGTCGTCGCCAGCAGCCCTGAACCCACCATGGGTCTGCGCGGCGGCCATATCTACGAGCTCAACTTCGATTGTCTCGTGCCGGGAAGCCAGCGCATCGGCATCGAGGGCAGCGGCTTTCGCACCGCGATGAAGACTCTTGATAACGGACGAATCGAGGTCGCGGCGATGTGCCTCGGTATCGGCCAAGCGGCTCTCGATGCAACGCTCGCCTGGGTGCGCAGCCGCGAGGTCGGGGGCCGGCCGTTGGCCGATTATCAGGGAATCCAGTGGATACTGGCGGATATGGCCACGGAACTTCGAGCCGCGCGACTGCTCACCGAGGACGCGGCGGCGCGGCGCGGCGGTAATCGGCGCTACTCGCTCGAGGCGTCCATGGCCAAATTGTATGCATCGGAGGCCGCTGGTCGCGTCGCGGATCGGGCGCTGCAGATCCACGGCGGGTATGGGTTTACGTCCGCGCTGCCGCTCGAGCGCTACGTGCGCGACTTGCGGATCATGCGCATTTACGAGGGCTCCTCCGAGATCCAGCGCACGATCATCGCGCGTGCGTTGACGGCCTCAGGCTGAGCGGGTCGTCATGAACTTTTCCGGCCTCGGACGCTACGTCCGCAGGCGACCGTGGCTGGCCAGAAGCGCGAGCAGCGCGTCGCGATCGACCGCCTTCAGATGCAGCCCGGGCGGCTTGAAGGTCGGGATCGTCTCCGCGGCGAGCAACGCGTTCAAGATCGACTCCTCCACCGCATCGACCGCCTGCGGGTAAACCTCATCGCAATACGCATCGTTCAGCGACTCATACTGAAACGAGTGCGGCTGAGATTCGCCGATTGCGGGCAGGTAGACCGGATTGGCCACCGAAAACGCCAGCATGAGATCGCCGGAATAATGTCCGCCGCTCGTTCCGGTACGGCCGATGCCGAGCGCCCCGCGCTTGGCGAGCCGCTGCAGTTGAACGGCCGTCAGTGGCAGGTCAGTCGCTATGATCACAATGATCGATCCCTGTTCGGGCATGCGGTTATCCGAAAAAATGGCACCCTCGGTCAGATGCCGTCCCACCGGCACGCCGAGCACCGTGAGTTCGCTGCGCTTGCCGAAATTCGATTGCACGAGAACACCGAGGGTGTAGGTCTTTCCATCCACGGAGAAGCGCCGCGAACTCGTGCCGGTGCCGCCCTTGAACTCGTAGGTCGCCATGCCGGTACCCCCGCCCACGTTGCCTTCCGCGACGCGGCCCGCGCGCGCGCCGTGGAGCGCCTCGAGGGCATGCTGTTCAGTGACGTGCAGCCCGCAAATGTCGCTGCATACACCATCATAGGTCTCCGCCACTACGGGCATCGCCCAGCCGTGAAACTCGCGAAAATGCACCGCGTGGCTCTCGATCATGTAGCGCACCGCGGCGTGGTGCACGATCCCGAGCGAGTGCGTGTTGGTGAGGCAGACGGGCCCCACGAAGCCGCCCGCATCGCGAATCCAGTGCGAGCCGGTCATTTCACCATTGCCATTGAAGTCGAATTGTCCGGCGAGCACCGGTATCGGCCGACGCTGCCTACCGCGGGGCAGGATCGCCGTCACGCCGCTGAAGACCTGTAAATCGCCCGGCTTCTGTGCCGGCTTCGCGATCGTTGTGAACCCGACTTCGACGCCGGCGACATCGGTGATGGCGTTGTGCGCCCCGGGCGTCCCCGACAGCAGGAGGCCGAGATCTCGGGCGCGGGGACGGTATGCTGGCATGGCGCAGATCCTCGTCAGTAACTTTCAGACTGCAAGAGTTTCCCCGGGCGGGTCGCCAGCCGGAAGCACCCGAAACTCAACAGCACACTCGCCGCGACCAGAAAGATGACGGGCCGGAAGTTGCCGGGAGCGATGAGAAACGCCGCGACGGCCGGACCGGCGGCGGCGCCGGCCGCATGAAACGCCGGCGCAGCGGCCACTCCCCGGCCGCTGCGGTCCACCGCGTTCACCGTGCTGTACTGGAACGCCAGCGACAGGTTCCAGACGAAGTTATAGACGATGGCCGAACCGACGAAAATCACCACGCCGAAATGGGCGAGCAGAGGCACGACTGCGCCCACCGTCAATGCGGCGCCGACACCGATGGGCAGCAGTCGCCCCCGGCGATCCCCCAACCAGGACGCAAGCAGCGCGCCGGCAATGCCGAACGCCACTCCGACGGCCAGGCCGTTGGCGATGACCTGCGTGGCGAGGCCGGCTCGGGTGCCGATCAGCTCGATGTAGGTCCAGTAGCTGCCCACGTTGAAAAAGAACAGAAAGCAGCCCGCGAGCGCCAGCAGCGTGGGCGCGGTCCACAGCGGCGCCGCGCCGCCGGACGTCTTTCCTCTCGATCCGCCCACCGGCAGCAGGGGCACCAAAGCCGCAGCGAGCACGTTGAGCAGTAAGAAAGCCGTCAGGAACGCGTTCATTCCGGCGGCCCGCAGCAGTGCCGGCCCGATGAGCAACCCCACCACCTGGAAGGCCACCTGCGCAGCGACTGCAAATCCGAAATGACGATCGGCATGACGGCTGTCTGACAGCACCGTCAGCGACAGCGAATACAGTGAACCGCCAAAGAAACCGGAAAGACATTGCAGAAGCATGAACGGCCACGCCGCATGATAAACCAGCGACGTCAAATTCGTGCCGAGCAGTCCCACCGCCGCCGTGAGTGCAGCGCGCCGCCACGACAACCGCCGCACCCAAAACGTCGCCGCGACGGCGCTGACGGTGGATCCCAGCATGAGCAAGGAACTGAGAAATCCCACCTGCTGGTCGGAAAAATGCAGGTCCGCCACCGCCGCCTCGATCAACTGCGGCAGGATCAGGAACGCGGCGGAGCCGATCACGCTGAGCGCCACCGCGGCTGCGACGGTCGGCGGGCCATGGACGTGCGTCGCTTGCACTACACGCCGGCCATTTGCATCGCCTTGCGTCGCCTCAATGATCCGAACAAGGGGCGCGTCATGGGCCTATTACGGACTATCCTGGCGAAAATTCCACTTCCAGTTTTCAACCAGCCGCAGCGCCTGCTTCAGTTTTGGACATATACGGCCGACACACGGGGCAGCATTGGAGCTTTGATGCCGTTCACGCCTTCCGGCCCCACCCGTCGCGCACGCGCCCAGCGGTTCAAAACGCTGGCAGCGGTGCTGGTATTGGCCGGCGCATGGATGACACGGCCTGCCATGGCGCAACAGGCGCTCTTTGTGGGCTCCTCGATACCCGCGCTCAACTCCACCGCGGTCAACAGCATCACGCTCACCGCGCCCACCGGCGTTGCCGCGGGCGAGCTGATGATCGCGTACGTCGCGCAAAACTACAGCTACCTGTCCATCAACCAGGCGCCCTCGGGGTGGACCAACTACCAGGACAGCTTCATCACCACGATCGGCATGGCGGTCTTCACCAAGGTGGCGACCGCTTCAGATGTGGGCGGCGTCACTACCTACACCTGGACGTTCAATGAGTCGGGGGTGACCGCCGGTGCAATTCTGGCCTTCGGCGGTTTGACCACCGGCTACCAAATTGCCGCCGCCAATATCCAGGGAAATGCCGCCAGCACCAGCCGCACCGCGCCGTCCGTGACGCCCGGATCCCCGGACACGATGCTCGTCACCCTGTACGCCGTCGCGAACGGTACCGCCGACGCGCAGTCGAGTCCCTCGGGGCTGACCCAGGCCTTCGACCAGAGCACCCAAGGCGGAACGAAGGGTATTTTATTGAGCGCGTTCTACGGGCTGATCACTGCCTCGACTGCGACCGGAACGTTGGTGTCCAATTCCGCTTCCTCCGTGAGCGCGCCGAACATTGGCGCGACCCTGGCACTGATCCCGCTGGTCGGAACGACGATGGCGCAATGGCATTTCGACGAGAGCGCGTGGACCGGCACGAGCGGTCAAGTGCTCGACTCGAGCGGCAACGGCTATAACGCGACCGCGGAGCACGGCGCCACGACGGCGCTCACCAGCCCGGCGATCGCCGGGACTACCGCGGGAACCTGCGGCTACGGCACCGTCAACGGGTCGACCCAGTACGTTCAAATGCCGAGCTCGATGCCGCACGTCGGCAACACCTTCACGGTCACCGCTTGGATCAGGCCCACGTCTTTCACCAACGGTCGCATCTGGATCGACGATGAGAATTACAACGGTTACGCGATGAGTTTCGGCGACTTGAGCCCGGGCGTGATGCGCTTCTTCAGCCGCAGCCCGTCACTGACCATCCTCGACGCGTATACGACGCTCAGCCTGAATCAGTGGTACTTCGTCGCCATCGTGATGGATGCCGTCACCAACCAAACGATGTATCTGTACATCTTCAATTCGAGCGGCTCGCTGATCAACCTCAATTCGACCAGCAAGTCTTCGTTCTCCCCCGGCACGGGCGCCAACGCAGCGGTCGGCGGCAATGCCGACGGGGCAGTCGAGGGAGCGATCCTGCGCTTCCAGGGCAATATCGACGAGGTGACGGTCTATCCGATCGCGCTCAACTACAACGACGTCGTCGCCGCTCAGACCCTCACCCATTCTTGTGGCATCGGGTCGTCGGTGCCCGACCACTATTCGGTCAGCACGCCCGGCACCGCGGTCAACTGCCAGGCGGCCGCCGTCACCGTCACCGCGCTCAGCAGTACCCAAGCGATCCTTGCGACCACCGACACCATCGCGCTCAGCACCAGCACCGGTCACGGCGATTGGACGTTAACGTCGGGCAGCGGGACGTTCGTCGCGGGAAGTTCCAACAGCGGGGCCGCGAGCTACACCTATGCGACGTCTGACGCAGGCGTCGCGGTGTTCGCGCTGCGCGACACCTATGCCGAGACGGTGACGATCAACGTCGTCGACGGCTCGGCGAGCGCGACCTCGGGAACGGCGCTCGCCTCCGGAGACTTGCCGCTCACCTTCGTCGCCTCAGGCTTCATCGTCACGAACGGCAGCAACGTGGTCACGACCATCGGCACGCAGCAGTCCGGGGTGACCTCGACCCAAAGTCTCGCGCTGCAGGCGGTGCGTACCGACACCAAGACCGGCGCCTGCACGAGCACGTTCGCGAGCGGCACCACGGCGAACATCGGACTCGCCTATCAGTGCAACAATCCCACGGCGTGCGTTTCCGGCCAGACGTTTACCATTGCCAATAACGGCACATCGACCAACATCGCGTCCAATCCAAACTCCGGGATCTCGAACTACACCACGGTGCCGCTGAAATTCAGCACCCCCAATGCGGAGGCTCCGATCACTCTGCGGTACTCCGACGCGGGCCAGCTAACTTTGGTGGAGAAATACGCCATCCCGCTTGGCAGCGGCGCGAGCTCGGCCAATTCAATGACCGGCGCGAGCCAGTTCGTGGTGAAGCCCTATACGCTGTCGCTGTCGAACATCAGTCGCACGAAGGACGGCTTTGCCAACCCGGGAGCGAGCACGGCGACCGGCACCGTGTTCATCGGCGCCGGCCAGCCATTCATAGCGGCCGTGACTGCGCGCAATTACCAGGGCGCGGCCACGCCTAATTTCGGCCAGGAAACCTCGCCCGCGAGCGT
The DNA here is from genome assembly GCA_050012215.1 of Steroidobacteraceae bacterium. Classification (GTDB taxonomy): domain Bacteria; phylum Pseudomonadota; class Gammaproteobacteria; order Steroidobacterales; family Steroidobacteraceae; genus Bog-1198. The sequence goes on along the minus strand of JBEKHO010000002.1, from coordinate 17,694 downwards.
GACGCTGACCTCTGCGCTCGTGCTGCCGACGGGAGGCGACAATCCCGCCATCAGCGGCGGCTTCGGCGCCTACTCCGCCGGCAGCGCCACCGGCGCGAGCTTCAGCTGGCCCGAGGTCGGCAGCGTTACGCTCACGCCGGGCGTGACCAATTATCTGGGCAGTGGCGCATTGACCGGCACCAGCTCAGGCACGGTGGGGCGTTTCGTGCCGAACAATTTTGCGACGGCGCTGAACACGCCGATCTTCGCTACCGCGTGCAGCGCCGGCAGCTTTACCTACGTCGGTCAGCCATTCACCTATTCCGTCGCGCCGGTGATCACCGTGACTGCGCAAGCGCTCGGCGGGACGACGACGCAGAATTACAGCGGTGCGCTGTTTCGCCTCACCAATGCCTCGTTGACCGGACGCGCTTACACCCCTACACCGGCGAGCGCCGCTCTCACGCTCACCGGGCTGCCGGCGACCACGGCGGATCCGGCGATCGTCAGTCTCGGCAGCGGCCAGGGATCGCTGACCTTCAGCGCGGGCACCGGCATCGCGTTCGCGCGCAGCACCCCCACCGCGCCGTTCAATGCCAATATCGCCCTGTCGATGAACGTGATCGATCTCGATGGGGTCGCCGCGACGAGCAATCCCGTCACCTTCGGCGTGGGTACCGGAATCCTGTTCACGGCGAGCGCGGCCCAATGGTACGGCCGGCTGGCGCTGCGCAATGCCCTGGGCTCGGAGTTGCTCGATTTGCCGATGTCTTTGACGACGCAATATTACTTGAGTACGGCTCAAGGCTTCACCAGCAATACGAGCGATTCGTGCACGACGGCACCGACCATCGCATTCGGCAATTACCAGCAGAATTTGAATGCGGGAGAAACCTGCGTACGCGACTCAGGCAGTCCGGGCATCTCGGGCGTCGGCTGCGCCGCGGCGGCGTCGAACCGCTACACGTCCCCCGCCTCCGTCGGCGCTTTCAATCTCATTCTGGCCGCGCCCGGCAGCGGCAACAACGGCGCCGCCGACGTGACGGCCACGGCGCCGAGCTGGCTGCAATATCCGTGGAACGCAGCCTCGGGCAACACGAGTCCCACCGGGATTGCGGCATTCGGTGAGTTCCCCGGGCCGGCGTCTCGCACCTATCAGCGCGAAGTGTATTGATCCTCGCTGTCGGCCCGGCGGCATACTATTCATCGCGTGACGCGCTCATGGATTTCGCTGATGGCATCAGGATGGGGAAGGATGTCCGAAAAAACACCCGGCAGAGGATCGAGCACTCCGACACCTTTGGCAGGCGGGCGTCTCAATGGTCTGGATCATCTGCGCGCCTTCGCCATCACTTATGTAGTCTTGAATCATTACGGTACGCTTTTCCCGCATCCAAGTTGGGTGGAGGGCTTAGGCTCCTTCGGTTGGAGCGGGGTAGATTTATTTTTTACTTTGAGCGGCTACCTCATGGGTGGTCAGCTGATGCGTCGGCTTGCGCAAGGGCAACGCGTCCGCGCACGGGCCTTCTACCTCAATCGCTTCTTTCGGATCATTCCCGCTTACTGGTTTACCGTGGCGATCTACTTCACGGTCCCGCCGGCGCGGGAATTTCCGCTGATCCCGCCTCTGTGGAAATTTCTAACCTTTACCCAGAATCTGGGGTTCAATCCTGAATTGGGCCATGCTTTTTCGCACGCATGGTCGCTGTGTGTTGAAGAGCATTTCTACCTGTTTTTGCCGGTATTTCTGGCATCCCTCGGTTCTGGAAAGTTGCACGGCAGAAGGTGGAGCGTCTCGTCGGTGATTTTCATACTCGTTGGTGGAATGGTGCTTCGGGCCGTTATCTGGTGGAAATGCGTGGATCATGCGTACTTTCCGAGTTGGTACGAACAGATTTACTGTCCCACCTATGATCGTCTGGATGGGCTGCTGGTAGGCGTGAGCGCAGCGGCATTTCAGATATACGTTCCAACACAATGGCAATCGCTCACACGAAGGTGGCCGCTATTGCTTGCGGGTTCCGGGTTCTTTCTGTTTGCTGGGTATCTGCTCTCGACGGATAGAACATCACTGGTCTTTACGGTCATCGGATTCCCCACAATTGCCACGGGCTATGGGCTTTTGCTCGTCGCTGCGCTAAGCCCAGGATGCTTCCTGCATCGAACTCGGTTGGCCGTGACAAATCGCGTTGCGCTCTGGTCGTACTCACTCTACTTGATTCACAAAGTCGTGGTACATGTGGTGCAAAGCGAGTGCGGGCAAACAGGTCTTGATCAATCCAGTACGCGAGTTTTTGTTATCTCCATTGTTGTGTCGCTATTTGCTGCATGGATTATGTATCGCCTGCTTGAAAGGCCATTCCTGGTGCTGAGGGACGCGCTGTTGGGGGGGAGACCCCTGCAGGCCGATCATAAAAACAACTCAAAAGGCGGCCTTCATGAACGCCAGATGCATCGGCACGCCGGCCAACGCGACGAGATGATTCACAATGTGGACGGTGGCGAATAACGCGATTAAGGCCGCTGTCGTGCGGTGCAAGCGTCTGAGCGTAATCATGTTGAACACAGAGTCGGGCGCACGCGGCGGCGGCATGAAATGCTGCACGGCGTGTCGCAAAAGCTGCTTTTTCTGATTTTACTCGCCGTCTTCCAGCGCCACGCTGCTGGAATAGAGACATCGCGAGCCGGAACCTAGAGTCATTCGACAGCTCAGATGTCCAGATTGGACACGTGCAGCGCGTTTTTCTCGATGAACTCGCGGCGGGGTTCCACCGCATCGCCCATCAAAGTGGTGAATATGTCGTCCGCTGCGACCGCGTCCTCGATCCGCACCTGCATCAGGCGGCGGGTCTCCGGGTTGATGGTCGTGTCCCATAGCTGCTCGGGATTCATTTCGCCCAATCCTTTGTAGCGTTGAATACTCTGGCCCTTCTTCGCCTCCTCGTACAGCCAGCCTATCGCCGCCTTGAAGCTGCCCACTTCCTGGCGCGCTTCGCCGCGCTGGACGAAGGCACCCGCACCGATCAAGTCGCTCAAGGTGGCGGCGAGCTCGGCGATGCGCAGATATTCGGCCGAGTCGAAAAACTCGCGCGGAATATGCTTCTCCGAGGAGAGCCCGTGCTCGAAGCGCAAAAGATCGATGCGGTGGCCACCGGCGGAAAGCGTGTGAACGGCCACTTTATAACGGCGCGAGACGTCATCGAGCGCGTTCAACTTGATCTCGAGAGCGCGGCACCAGTCCTTGAGATTATCGAGGCGATCGAATGCCTCGGTGGTCAGCTTGGGAACGTACAGGAGCTGTTCGAGGAAGCGCTCATCGTAGCGGCGCGCCCAACGTTTGATGATGGCTTGAACTTCGACGTATTTGCGCGAGAGCGACTCGAGGCCGGGACCCGACAATGGCGGCGCCTCCGCGTTGACGTGCAGTGCCGCGCCGTCGATCGCAGTGCCGAGCAGCAGCGCATTCAATTCTAGATCGTCCTTGACGTAGTGTTCCTGCTTGCCTTTCTTGACCTTGTAGAGCGGCGGCTGCGCGATGTAGATGTGGCCGCGTTCGATGAGCGTGGGCATCTGGCGGTAAAAGAAGGTCAGCAGCAACGTGCGTATGTGCGATCCATCGACGTCAGCATCCGTCATGATTATGATGCGGTGATAGCGCAATTTGTCGATGTTGAAATCGTCGCGGCCGATACCGCAACCGAGTGCGGTGATCAGCGTGCCCACCTCGACCGATGCCAGCATCTTGTCGAAGCGCGCCTTCTCGACGTTTAAGATCTTGCCCTTGAGCGGAAGTATCGCCTGCGTGCGGCGATCGCGTCCCTGTTTCGCGGAGCCGCCTGCGGAGTCGCCCTCGACAAGGAACATCTCGGAGAGCGCAGGATCCTTTTCCTGACAGTCAGCGAGCTTCCCCGGAAGGCCGGCAATGTCGAGCGCGCCTTTTCGCCGCGTCATCTCGCGCGCTTTGCGCGCGGCCTCGCGCGCGTACGCGGCCTCCAAAATTTTATTGACGATGGCGCGCGCTTCCTGCGGATGTTCCAGCAGGAATTCTTCCAAGCGTTGCGCAACCACCGATTCGACCACGCCCTTCACCTCCGACGACACCAGCTTGTCCTTGGTCTGCGACGAAAACTTCGGATCGGGAAGTTTCACGGACAAGATCGCCGTCAAGCCTTCGCGTGCGTCGTCGCCGGTCGTGGCGATCTTTTCCTTTTTCGCCGCGAGCTCCTTCTCGATGTATTTGTTGAGCGTGCGGGTGAGTGCCGCGCGATAGCCGGCGAGATGCGTGCCGCCGTCTTTCTGCGGGATGTTGTTCGTGTAGCAGTACATGCTCTCCTGATAGGAGTCGTTCCACTGCATCGCCACTTCGACTTGCGTGTTGCCCTCGCGGGTTTGGAACCACAGCACCGAGGGGTGCACCGGTGTCTTGCTCCGGTTCAAGTAGCCGACGAAGGCGGAGAGCCCGCCTTCGTGCTGGAACACTTCGTTTTTTTCGTCGCGCTCGTCGATCAGCTCGATACGCACGCCGGAATTCAGGAACGAAAGCTCGCGCAGGCGTTTGGCGAGCGTGTCGTAGTTGAACGAGATGTTGGTGAAGATCTGTGAGCTCGGCTTGAAGCGCAGCGTCGTGCCGCGCTCTGCGGTATCGCCGACCGCTGCGAGCGGCGCCTGCGGCTCGCCCAATCGATATTCCTGCCGGTGAAGCTTGCCGTCGCGACGGATGTTGAGCTCGAGGAAATCCGACAGCGCATTCACGACGGAGACGCCGACGCCATGCAGGCCGCCGGAGACCTTGTAGGAGCTGTCATCGAACTTTCCGCCGGAATGGAGCACGGTCATGATGACCTCGGCGGCGGAGACGCCCTCCTCAACGTGGATATCGACCGGGATTCCGCGTCCGTTGTCGGTGACCGTGACCGACTCATCCGCATGAATGATGACCACCACGCGGTCACAATGACCCGCCAACGCTTCATCGATGGCGTTGTCCACGACCTCGAAGACCATATGGTGCAGACCGCTTCCGTCATCGGTGTCGCCGATGTACATGCCAGGTCGTTTTCGGACGGCGTCCAGACCTTTTAAGACTTTGATTTTACTTGAGTCGTAGACGTCGTTATCGGCCATAGTGAGTCCTGCTGATTGACCGCCTAGTCTAACAGCAACCGCGCCAAAACACGAGTCCGACGGCGCTATTAACCGCTTTGTATTCAATGAGTTATATGAGGGCCTCGGGCATTTATTGCCGCGCTCGTTAGAAGCCGGACTTGGCGCCGCTGAGTAGTTCGCGTGGTCGCCAATTGGTTCATCGTTGTGCCCGTGTTGGCTGGACCATGAGCCCACCGCGAGCGCTTCACCTCGAACGCGTTATCGACTCCGCAACTTGCACTTATCGTTAGCGGCTCAATCTGAATGGCGACCTCGTAAGCCATCCGGTTTCCCTTGCCCCGGGTATTCGCGTGTTGAGGTGACAGAGATTGCGAGCCATCCTCCTTGGCCCAACGCTGGCTCGGCTCACGACACATTCGTCCTTCGTGGTGGCTGTGGAGCGATGTGGTCGGCCAGCCGGGGTCGTTTCCCCCTCTTCGCAGCGTCGGAAATGTTCCACGTGGAACGTGGTGGCGCGTCGGGGCGCTAACAGAAATGATCTGCGCAGGAACGAGCGGTTTTGCCCGGAAATCCCGGTGGCGCACCTATGATGACGCTCATCGGTAATCGGGAGGGGGCCCGCCACGGGCCTAGTAGTTCGTTATCTTGCCCTGCTCCAGCCCATAACGACGCCCTGGCTGCCCGAAGCCCCCGAGCGTGGCTAGTTCCTGATTCAACGTCGTGACGACCAGCTGCAGCGGCTGCGCACTCAATTCCCCGATGAAAGCCGCCAAACGGTGGGCATCCAGCTCGGCCGCCGGGTCATCGAGTAAAAGTATCGGGCGGACTTCCGCGTCCGGCCGGAATAGCTTGATCTGCGCGATGAGCAGGACCGACGCCAAAAGCTTTTGCTGTCCCCGCGATATTCGGTCGCGGGCCAGGACACCGTCGAGCTTAATGACGAGTTCAGCCCGCTGCGGGCCAACCTGTGTCGACCCCAAATCCTGATCCTGCCGCCAGCTCCGCTCCAGCGCCTGAGAAAACCCCAGATCCCGCAGCCAGCCCGTGCGCAAGCTCAGCGCCAGTTCCAGCCCTAGGAGCTTCGCCGCAACCTTCACCGCGATGGGCGCCAGCAACTCCACATAGCGTTGCCGCGCCGCCGTTACGAGCTCGCCATATCGGACCAACTCTGAATCCCAAGCCGATACGACCGAGCGCGGGGCACTCGAGCGCAATGCCGCATTGCGCTGGCGCAGGACCTGGCCATACTTCTGCCAGTGACCGATGAAGGTTGGTTCCACGTGGAACACTCCCCAGTCGAGAAACCGGCGACGACGGCCCGGCCCCTCCTCAATCAACCGGTGCACTTCCGGGTCGATGATCTGAACGGGCAGAAACGCGGTGAGATCCGCCAGCGATTTCACGCGCTCTCCAGCGATTCGAGCGCCAATGCCCTCGGAGGACGCCTCGACCCCCACGGTCACCCGTCGACCGCCTAGTTCGGTCTCGCCGACTACACGGAATCGCTCGCTGCCAGCGCGAATGAGGTGCTCGAGCCTTCGCGTGCGGAACGATCGTCCGCGGCCGAGCACATAGATCGCCTCCAAAACACTGGTCTTGCCCGCCGCATTCGGCCCACTGAACAGCGTGAACCGCCGGTCGAACTCGATGTCCCCGTGATGCAAGCAGCGGAAATCCGTCACCTGCATCCGGCGTAGCGTCATCCGATCAGAGCCTCATGGGCATCACGACGTAGCGCGTGCCCGCGGCGCCCGGAGAGCGGATCAAACAGCTGCTATTGCTGTCGGTGAGTCCTAATTCAACTTCCTGCCCGTCGATCGCCGCCAGGGCATCGAGCAGATAATTAACATTGAAACCCACCTCGAGATCGGCCCCGTCATAGGACACCTCGATCTCCTCCTCCGCTTCCTCCTGTTCCGGATTATGCGCCTGGACGGTCAGCGTGTTGGTCTTGACGGTGATCCGAATGCCGCGGTATTTCTCGTTCGACAAGATCGCCGTTCGCTGCAACGCCTGCCTCAGCGTGTCTCGATCCGCGCGAATCGCAGACGCCGGCGCTGCCGGGATGACCCGCGAATATTCCGGGAACCTACCGTCAATAAGCTTCGATGTAAACCGAATGTCGCCAATCTGGGCCCGAACATGATTGGTGCCGATCGCCACGGCGGCGGTACCCTCTGCGGTCAGCACCCGCTGTAGTTCGAGCACGCCCTTGCGGGGGATGATCACCTGCTGCGCCGACTTCGCTTTGTGTTCCAGCGCCGACTCACAGAGCGCGAGGCGATGACCATCGGTCGCCACGGCCCGCAGGGTCTGGCCGTCGATCTCCAACAGCATCCCGTTGAGGTAATACCTGACATCCTGTTGCGCCATCGAAAAGTGGGTTTTCTCGAGCAGTCGGCTGAGTTCCTTGCGCGGAATTTCCACGGTCTGCTGGGAATTGATGTCCTCGATGACCGGGAACTCAGCGGCCGGGAGCGTGGACAGACTGAAGCGGCTGCGCGCGGCCTTGATCACCACCTTCTCGCCCTCGACACTCAGAGACACGGCCGATTTCTCGGGCAACGCACGCAAAATATCCAAAAACTTTCTGCCGGGAACCGTGATGTCACCGGCCTGTTGAATGCTCACGTCGGTGGTTGCAACCAGTTCGACTTCCAAATCCGTCGCGGTGATCGACAATCGGCCGTCGGAAACCGCGAGCAGAACGTTGGCCAAGATCGGCATGGTCTGCCGCCGCTCCACCACGCCGATGACCGCCTGCAAAGGCGCCAATAATCTCTCCCGTTCGACCGTCAATTTCATGCGCTCACCCATCTCTAATTCTTAAAGATCTATTCTTAAAGACATTAATTACTATGATTATGAAGGACGCTCACTTCTGTGGATAACCCAATATAAGCCTTCATAATCAGTTAGTTAATTGTAGTGGTTCCTTCTGTAGGAATCATCTTACAAACCGGTGAATCCTGTAGTCCACCTGTGGATAACTTTGGCCATAATTTCATCCACAGGTTTCTCGCCCTATCCAGCCAGAGTTCTCAACAGGTTCATATAGTCCTCGCCAATGCGCCGCTCGCTCTCTCGAAGTTCCTTCACGCGACGGCACGCGTGAAGCACGGTCGTATGATCGCGACCCCCGAACGCATCGCCGATTTCCGGCAGACTGTAGTTGGTCAATTCCTTCGCGAGCGCCATGGCAACCTGGCGGGGTCGCGCAATCGAACGGCTGCGCCGTTTCGACAAGAGATCCGCAATTCTGATTTTGTAGTACTCGGCGACGGTCTTCTGGATATTCTCCACGGTGACCAACTTTTCCTGAAGCGCCAGCAGATCCCGCAAAGCTTCCTTGGCGAACTCGACCGTGATCGGACGCCCGGTGAATTCGCAGGTCGCCATGATCCGGCGCAGCGCCCCTTCCAATTCACGCACATTCGAGCGAATGCGCTTGGCCACGAAAAAGGCCACTTCCTCGGGCAGATCCACCTTGGACATCGCCGCCTTGCTCATCAAGATGGCCACGCACGTCTCGAGTTCGGGCGGCTCTATGGCGACGGTCAACCCCCAGCCGAAGCGCGACTTGAGCCGCTCCTCGAGGCCATCCACTTCCTTCGGATAGCGGTCACAGGTGAGGATCACTTGTTGCTGGCTCTCCAAGAGCGCGTTGAACGTGTGGAAAAACTCCTCCTGGGAGCGATCCTTACCGGCAAAAAACTGGATATCGTCGATCATCAGCGCATCGAGAGATCGATACGCCGTCTTGAAATCGTTGATCGTGTTGTGCTGAAGCGCCTTCACCATTTCACTCACGAAGCCCTCGCTGTGCACGTAGGCCACGCGCGCATCGGAGTTGCGCTCCTTGAGCTTGTTCGCCACCGCATGCATCAAGTGCGTCTTGCCGAGTCCGACGCCGCCATAGATGAACAGCGGGTTGTAGGCCTTGCCGGGGTGGCCCGCCACCTGGATCGCGGCGGCTTTTGCGAGCTGATTGCTCTTACCCTCGACGAAGCTGTTGAACGTGAAGTTCTCGTTGATCGGACTTCCGAGCACAGTGGGCCCGCTGCGTCGCGGCCTGCCCGTCCCCGGTGCACGTGGATCGCCGGGGCCGTTGAAAACTCCCGCCGGATTGACCGGTGCCGGTCCGCTCGCCAGCGGCGAGGCCTTCGGCGGACTGTCCACGGGCCGCGTTCCGACATCCAAAACCACGTCGAGAGAGACACCGTCGGCGAATTGACGAACCAGCTCCTTGATGCGCGGCAACGAGTTGTCCCCGACCCACTTGATGACATAAGGGTTCGGCGCAAGGAGCCGCACTTGACCGTCGCGCTCAATGGCCTGCAACGGACGCAGCCAGGTGTTGAACTGCTCTATGGGCAGCTCGTTCTCGAGCACGCGCAGACAGCGGTTCCATAGCGTCTCTGGCAAGAGCGCTCTCCTACAGGCGGCGGTTGGGGCAACCAAACGAAAGGGGGAGCGAGTCTAGCTCCAACCGAGCGAGGCGTCTATTGACACTTCCACCTCCGCTCAGTACCCTTGCCGCCTCTCGCAACTCGCGCAATTTTGCCGCTCAGTTGCTTGATTTGCCCCGTAGTTTTTCCCTGAAAGTGCCTTATGAAACGTACCTTCAATCCGAGTAACTTGCATCGTGCCCGCACCCACGGGTTTCGGGCGCGAATGGCGACCAAGAGCGGTCGGCGACTGCTTGCTCGGCGCCGTGCGAAGGGCCGCAAGCGCCTCTGCCCCTGACGTTTAAATTACCACTCGTCCGACCAAACTAACGTTCGAGCCGCGCAAGCGATTGCACCAGCCGGCCGAGTTTCGCGTGGTGCGGCAGCGAGGCAGGCGTTTTTCCGATGCTTACTTTACCGTGTCCGTACTCGCCAACCACGAAACTCATCCGCGCCTAGGGCTCGCGATCGCGACCAAGAGCTGCGGCAACGCGGTCGCGCGGAACCTGATCAAGCGCTTGGCACGAGAATCATTCCGTTTGAACCAGTACGAGCTGCCGGCAGTCGATGTCACGATCGCAGCACGCGACGCCGCGCGGCTGGCGCCGCCGAGCGAGCTGCGCGCGAGCCTTGCCAAGCACTGGAAAACCATCGCGCGACAGGGGTAGCCATGCGCCGGATCCTGATGGGCATCATTCGCGTTTACCAGTGGACATTGAGTCCGCTCCTCGGGCCCCGTTGCCGTTTTCATCCGAGCTGCTCGTGCTATACCCATGAGGCGATCGCACGCCATGGCGCGATTCGAGGCTTGTGGCTCGGCGCAAGACGCCTGCTTCGCTGCCACCCCTTTGTCGAGGGCGGCTACGACCCCGTGCCCTAAGACGAGAGCGATCAATGGCTAATACCCGCATCATGCTTTGGTTTGCGTTCGTCGCGATCCTTTATCTCAACTACGAGGCGTGGGTGCGCGACTATCAGGGGCCGGCCGCCGCCGCGGCAGTCCCGGCGCCCGCGGGCAGCGCGAGCGCACCGAAGTCACTGGCCGACACCGTGCCGACGGCGCCGAGCGGGGCGGCGCCCCAAGCCGCGGGCGCGCCCGCGGTGCCCGCACCCGCATCCGCACCGCCGCCGCTCGCAGCCGATGCCGGCGCCGCGGCCTCCGGGCCTTCAATTCACGTCGTCACCGATGTGCTCGATCTCGACATCAATCTGCGCGGCGCAGAAATCGATCGGGCCGACCTGGTCGAGTACCCGCTGCACAAGGACAAGCCCAACGTACCAGTGCGTCTGGAGAACCGCGATTCAGGCAGCCTGTATCTGTTGCAGACGGGTTTGATCGGCGGGCCCGGCGAGGCGGCTCCGACACACCTGGCGACTTGGATCTCCGCACAGAACTCCTACGTGCTGCCGGCCGGCGCGGACGAGCTGGCCGTGCCGATGACCTGGACCGACGGGCAGGGACTCACGGTTACGAAGACTTTCGTGTTCAAGCGCGGTTGGTATTCCATCGACCTCGACTACAAGGTTCGCAACGACGGTCCGTCCGCCCGCACGCTGGCCTCCTACGGCCAGATCCTCAGGCACTGGGAGCACGCGTCACGCTCGTACTTCGATGTCGAGACCTATTCCTTCAAGGGCCCGGACGTTTTCGATGCAACCAAGCCGCGCGACCTCGGGGTCGAAAACGAGACCGACAGCAAATTCAGCGAGAGCATCACCAACGGCTGGCTTGCCTCGCTCCAGCACCATTTCGTATCGGCCATCGTGCCCCCGCCGAATCAGGCCTACGACTACCAGCTGAAGGTGCTGGGCCACGAATATCTTCTGAGCGCGACCGGCCCCTTCAAGCCGATAGCCGCGGGCGCCGACGCCGAGTTTCGCGAGAAGCTGTTCATCGGGCCGAAACTGCAATCGCAGCTGGCGGTGACCGGCCCTCGTCTGGAGCGCACGGCCGATTACGGACGTTTGACACTGATCGCTCAACCGCTGTTTGCGGCACTGAAGTGGGTGCACTCGGTGATCGGCAACTGGGGCTGGGCCATCATCGTCGTGACGGCACTCATCAAGCTGATTTTCTTTCCCTTGAGCCAGGCGAGCGGACGCTCCATGGCCAAGATGCGCGCGGTGGCGCCGCGCATGAAGCAGATCCAGGAAACCTACAAGGAAGATCGGGAGAAGCTCGGGCGCGCCATGATGGAGCTCTACAAGCGGGAGAAGATCAATCCGCTGGCGGGCTGCCTGCCGATGGTCGTGCAGATTCCGGTCTTCATCTCGTTCTACTGGGTGCTGCTCGAGAGCGTGGAGATGCGCCAGGCGCCCTTCATGCTGTGGATCAATGACCTGTCTTCGCGCGATCCTTACTTCGTGCTGCCGCTGCTGATGGGCGGCGCGATGTTCGGGCAGTTCAAGCTGAATCCGCCGCCGCCCGATCCGATGCAGGCGAAGCTCATGCAGTTCATGCCCTTGGTCATGACCGGCATGATGGCGTGGTTCCCCTCGGGCCTGGTGCTTTACTGGTTGACCAACACCGTGCTGTCGATCGCGCAGCAATGGCGCATCAATCAGGTGGTCCAGATCGAAGCGGCCAAAGTGCGCTCCTAGCCCGATTCGGGTCTCGTACACTGAGGCCGTGATTTTCCACGACACCATCGCGGCGATCGCGAGTGCGCCGGGACGCGGAGCCGTCGGCATCGTGCGCTTGTCCGGGACCCAAGTGCCGCTTATCGCCTGCGCTCTGCTCGGCCGGCTTCCCGCCGCCCGGCATGCCGCCCTCACGCGCTTTCTCGACGCGCACGGCGGCACGCTGGATCGCGGAATCGCGCTGTACTACCCGGCGCCCGATTCGTTCACCGGCGAGCCCGTGCTGGAACTCTTCGCGCACGGCGGCGTGCTCGTGCTCGATCTGCTGATGCGGCGCGCGCTCGAGCTCGGATGCCGCGCGGCGCGGCCGGGCGAGTTCAGCGAGCGCGCTTTCTTGAACGGCAAGATGGACATTGCGCAGGCGGAGGCGGTGGCCGACCTGATCGACGCGGGCACCGAAGCGGCGGCACGCGCGGCGGTGCGTTCCATGCAGGGAGAGTTCTCGGCGCGTATCCGCGAGCTCCAGGCGCTGCTCACGGATCTTCGTGTGCACGTCGAGGCGGCGATCGACTTCCCGGACGAAGAAATCGATTTCTTGTCGGCCCCGGCAATCACCGATCGGCTGGCACGAGTGCTCGAGTGCTTCGGCGCCATCGAGACCGCTGCGCGGCAGGGCACGTTGCTGCGCGAGGGTTTGACGGTCGTGATCGCCGGCAAACCGAATGCCGGCAAGTCGAGCCTGCTGAACCGGCTGGTCGGCGATGAGGTCGCGATCGTCACCGACGCGCCGGGCACGACTCGGGACGTGTTGCGCCAGCACCTGCACTTGGATGGCCTGCCGCTCAACTTGATCGACACCGCGGGCCTGCGCGGCGCGCTCGATGCCGCGGAAGCGGAGGGCATCCGCCGCGCGCATCGCGAGATGCGGCGTGCCGATCGAATCCTGTACGTGATCGATGCGAGCGAGGCGGGAAGCGCCGCGCCCGCGGCGCCGCCCTCCGAGGCGCGGGCCTCGCTCGAGCTCGAGTCGCTACCCGAGGATGTGCCGGTGACGCTGGTCTTGAACAAGATCGATCTCACCGCGTTGCCGGCGGGGATCGGCGACGGGACGCCTGCGAGGATCTACGTGAGCGCGCGCACCGGCGCGGGCGTGGATTCGTTGCGAGATCATCTCAAGGCGAGCGCAGGCTACCGCGATGGCGATTCGGGCGCGCTGGCGGCGCGGCGGCGGCATCTCGATGCGCTCGCCCGCTCGCGCACCCTGGTCGAGGGCGCGTGGCAGGCTTTGGGGGATTCGCAGGCGTTCGAGCTTTTCGCGGAGGATTTGCGTCTGGCTCAGCGGGCGTTGGGGGAAATCACCGGCGAGGTGACCAGCGAGGATCTGCTCGGGGAGATTTTCGGAAGCTTCTGCATCGGCAAGTGAGACGGTGCCTCAGGGCCCCATCTAGCGACTCGCTAGGCCCATCCGAAAAACGCATCGCGCGCACTGGCGGCGCGCTTAGATGCTCGGGTTGCCGTGCTTCAGCTCCGACACCGCATCCGTCTCGATCGAACCCGCCAGGCGGGCCGAAATACCGAGTGCGGCGAGCACCGCGATCGTGGCAATCAACGTCTTGATCGGGTGGTGCCAGAACAGCCAAACCATCGTGAGCGCGGACAAGGCCAATATCGCTAAAAAAGCGACGATGTTCCTGCGCGCATTCGGCGAACGAGTCATGCCAGCCTTCCCCTTGGGAGTGCCCAATTCCTAATCCCCAGCTGCTTTATACATGCTCGGTGGGAAAACGCCTATACGAGAACACCCTAATCGGCCGCGATGCGCGGGTCGCCGCGCTAACCCAGCATCGACTCGCGGCGCCAATGGCGGGCGGTGAGCACGATCAGCACGAGGGCGAGCAGCAACGCGCAACCCGACGACACGAGCACGTCTGCGGCCGCGATCGGCTCGTCCTTGAGCACGCTGGTCATGAGCAGGTGCTGGCTGAGCGACGGAATGACCATCAACGAGCTCTTGGTTTTGAGCGAATAGATGCTCGCGAAGGCGATCGGCAAGGTCGGTACCAACAGCACGCTGGTGAGATAGGTCTGCGCCTCCCGGTAGCTTCTCGTGAACGAGGCCACCAGGGTCATGAGAGCCGCGCCGAGCGGCACGAACGGCAGACAGATTGCAAAGAACTCGAGCGCTGTTCCGACACCGAGATTTGCGCTCATTCCGAGCCGCTCGAGCGGCACGAAGCGGAATACGAACACGAAGGCGGTGAGATTGATCGCGAGCGACAGGCACATGTAAGCGCAGGTCGCGAGGATCTTTCCGCCGACGAGCGTCCCGCGCGCCACCGGGAGGCTCAGGAGCGACTCGAGCGATCCGCGCTCACGCTCGCCTGCGGTGCAGTCGATCGCGAGGTACAAGCCCCCCATCAACACCGAAAACAACACGAAATAGGTCATGAATCCGAGCACCACGACCGCACGGCCGGACGGGGTGGTCACATCGATTTCGTTGACCGCAATCGGCACGGCGAGCAGCGGATCGACGCCGCGCATCTGCACCCGCAGCTGCGCGATGCCACTGGCATAGCCCGCGAGCAGGGCGCGGAGGCGGTCGGTGCTCTTGCGGGTCTGCGAATCCGAGCTGTCCGCCACGACGAAGACCGGTGCGGGCCGCGCCTGCTCGAATCTCGGCGCGAAGTCGGCCGGCACGAGCAGCACGAGCGCCCCGTCCTTTCTCACGCGTTCGCGCGCGGCGCTCTCGGACAACGTCTCGGCGTGCAGGCGTACGCCCTCGGACTCGAGGTAGCGCTCGAGATTCGGCGCCCGCTCGCCGCCGCTGATCGTGATGGAGAGCGGCTCGTCCGACTCGATCACGGTCTGATTGAGCATTCGAGACACCATCGCGCCGAACAGGATCGGGCCGAACAACGGACCGAACAAAAGCGCCGACACGAGCGTGCGGCGGTCCCGCAGGTTCTCGAGGAATTCTTTCGCAAATACCGTGAAGAGTGCGCGCATCAGGCAATCCCTTCCGTTTCGCCCAAGATTTCGAGGAAGGCCTCCTCGAGCGTTGCCGAACCGCCGGGCTGGCCGCCGCTGCGCGCGCTGCTGCGCTCGCGAATCTCCTGCAGCGTGCCCTGCGCGAGCACGTTCCCCCGGCCGATGATGACCACGTGGTCGCAGAGCGCCGCGACTTCCTGCATGACGTGCGAGGAGAACACGATGCATCGCCCCTGCGCTCTTAAGTTTCTCAACATCTCGCGCAGATTACGGATCGCCATCACGTCGAGGCCATTGGTGGGCTCGTCGAGAATCACGTTGGCCGGGTCGTGCACCAGCGCACGCGCGAGCGCCACCTTGATGCGTTGCCCCTGCGAGAAGCCCTTGGCACGCCGATCGATGAAGCTCTGCATGTCGAGCGCGCGGGAAAGCTCGCTGACGCGCTCGGCGAGCGGTCGCCGCGCGATGCCGTGGAGCGAGCCGAAGTAGGCGATGTTTTCCCGGCCCGTCAAGTTGCCGTACAGACCCGCCGCGTGCGGCAGGACGCCCAAGTGGGCCCGTGCGGCCGAGGTCTCGCCGCGAATATCGAGTCCGTCGATGCGGGCGCTTCCGCCGTCGGGCGTGAGCACGCCGTAGAGCATGCGCAGCGTCGTGGATTTGCCGGCGCCATTGGGTCCCAAGAGGCCGGTGATCGAGCCGTTGCCGGCGCAAAACGAAACCTCGCGCACCGCCTCGACGGGCCCGAACCGTTTGCGCAACGCCGCCGCCTCGATCATGGCGCAGGTCCGGTGAGCGTGACGAAAAACGGCGCCGGATGGTGCCGATCCAGGCAGGACGCATCGAGCTTATCCGGTTCGGGTGTATCCAGAAAATCGGCCATCAGCTTCGGCATGCAGCCCGTGACGAGCTGGCCGTGTCCCTCGCCCCGGACGATCAAATGGCGATAGTGGGCGAGCCCCCGCGCGAGACGATCGGCATCGGCGGGCGGTGTCACCGGATCCGCCTCGCCCGACAGCAGGAGCGTCGGCACCGCGCTCTGCAAAGGCGCGTGCAGATCGGCGTCGACCGGACCCTGGGGCCAGATTTTGCAAATCTCGGCCAGCGCATCCAGCTGATCCGTGCCCTGATAAGTTTGCCCGATCCGTTGCCTTGCGGCGTCGCTCAAATGGAAAAAGGGTACATCCTCACTGCAGACGACGCTGTTCTGCATGCCGCTCGCCAGCTGGTCGCGGATCTGCCGGGCCATCATGAAAGTCTCGGCGGCGAGCGGTGCCGCGCGTCCGATGGCCGCTTGATGGATCAACGTCGGCAGGAGCGATGCCTCGGTGGCGCTATACGACAGGAAGCGCAGCGATGCGGAGAACACGCCGCGATTGAATGCGAGGGGCAAGGGCTCGCCGCTCGTCGGATCGGCGATCACGAGGGGCAGCTTCTCCCGGCCGAAGCGGCGGCGCAGCTCGCCGAGCTCGGCCGCGAGGCCCGGGTACGCAGCCGAGCACTCGGGCGCCGAAGCGCACCGGGTCACGATGAGATCGAGGGCGCGCTCGCCATCGATCGGCGTATCCGGTCCGATCGCCTGTTCCGGGTAAGTGACCCCATCCAGCACCACGGCATGGGTCTCACGCGGATGGCGGCGCATATAGAGCTCCGCGACGCGGGTGCCGTAGGAAGAACCGTACAGATCGATCGCGGAGTAGCCGAGCGCGATGCGCGCCAGATCCAAGTCCCGGACCGCAACGCTCGTGGTGTAGAAGCGCACGCGATTGCCGTATTTCGCGAGGCAGCCGGCGGTGGCACGGCGCAGCTCCGGCATCCATTCTTCGCTGTCGCCCCAGTCGTCCGGATAGCTGCAGACCAAGGGTTCGGACCGCCCGGTGCCGCGCTGGTCCACGAGCACGATGTCGTGATTGCGATTGGCACGCGCGAAGGCGCCCGCATAGCTCGCATAGAGATCCGCGGCGGCCTGCCCCGGGCCCCCTGCGAGCAGAAACAACGGTGCAGCCGATGCCCGACGATTGAGCGCGGGCACCACGGCGACGAACAGCTCGATCTTGCGCCCGGCCGCATTCGCGGGATCCTCCGGCACCGCGAGAACCCCGCACCGCGCCGCGACCGAGCTCAACTGCAGCGGATGCTCGAGCCGGCACTCGTGTAGGGGGAGTGTCGCCGCCTCGGTGGCAAGTCCTTTGCAAAAAACCAAGACGCAGGCCGAGAGGGCCGTCCACGCGAGCCGCAACGTCGTACTCCGATTCATCGCTTCACCGGCACAGAGAACCCGGCGCTCGAGCCGGGAAGGAAGTGCCGTTTATGACGGTGGAGTCTCCTTGCTAAATTCAATGTTTCCGCCAGATTTGCGGTCTTGTCTAAGTCCCACAAACGCATTAGTTTTCCGCGATGCTGTTGGTCTATCGCTACCGCGTCAAGTCGCTGACGGGACTGCTCAACAGGCAGGCGCGTGCCTGTAACTTTGTTTGGAATTTCTGTAATGATACTCAGCGGCACGCCCTGCAATGGAATAAGCGCTGGCCGAGCGGCTTTGACCTCAATCGGTTGACCGCGGGAAGTAGCAAGGAACTCGCCCTGCACGCGG
>JBEKHO010000001.1:0-353080 GCA_050012215.1 Steroidobacteraceae bacterium | reverse complement strand
TCTTCCAGCGATCGAGGGACGCCATGGCGAGCTAGGTAGGCGGGACTGGCAGCGTTGACCATGCGTAACTTCCCCAGCGGGCGGGCAATCAGCGTCTCGTCCCCGATCGGGCCAAGTCGCAATACGCAGTCAAACCCCTCCTGAACCAGATCAACCTGGCGGTCCGTACTCGACACCTCGAGCTCCAACTCGGGATAAGTCGCCATGAAGGCCGGCAAGGACGGCACAAACGTCGTGCGCGCCAGCTCGCTCGGCAGATCAACCCGCAAACGTCCGCGAAGCGCCACGCGATCGCCTGCGAACATCGAGTGTAGATCATCAACGTCAGCAAGCAGATCGCGGGCACGTGCATGAAATACCCGTCCGTCTTCCGTCAACTGCACGCTACGCGTCGTCCGGTGCAGAAGCCTGACACCGACATCTTCTTCTAGCTTCCGGATCGCCGTTGAGGCTCTGCCCTTCTGTATGCCCAACCTATCGGCCGCGAGGGTGAAGCTCCCCATGTGCGCTACGGTTATGAAGATGAGGAGGGGTTCGAGATTCTGCATTTTCGTGCCTCGGTATTGTTCACCTCAAAGAGAACAGTGAGTTCAGTATCTCGGTGATTATCATACCTAAGAGACACAGTAAGCTACAAACATTGGGATTCCCCCATAGGAGAGCGACCAGTGCTCGAAACTATGAAACTGCATCGGGTGCCTGAAACCACAACCCTGCATGGCGCCCTGTGGGCCGGCCGGATAATGAGCGCGCTCGTTGTTATCGCTCTAGTGACAGACGGCACTATTCAGCTTTTCGCGCCGGCGCAGATCGCGAGCATGTTGCAGGAAACCGGGTTCGCGATCGACCTGACCCGTGTTTTGGGTCCGATCATCCTCGCCTGCGCCATCCTTTACGCCATCCCGGCCACCGCCGTGCTCGGCGCGATCCTAGTGACGGGCTTTTTGGGAGGCGCCATCTGTGCCCATGTGCGCATTGGTGAGTTGGGGTCGCCGCCGGAAATCATTGCCCTGATTCTGGGCGCGATGACATGGGTCGGCCTCTACGCGCGCGATCCCCGGGTCCGCGCCATTCTGCCGTTCATTCGTTAAACCAACCGGGGCAGTCCTCTGTCCCTCAACATCAGGAGAAATCGCATGTTTTTAGTAATTGGAATCACGGGAAAAGTGGGCGGCGCAACGGCAGAGCATCTGTTGGCGCACGGCAAGAAAGTACGCGCGCTAGTCCGCAATCGCGAGAGGGCGTCAAGCTGGGCGAAGCAGGGCGTGGAACTGGTTGACGGTGATTGGAATGATTCGGCAGCCATCGAGCGGGCGCTCAAAGGCGTCGAAGGTGCGTTTGTCATGTTGCCGGCTGTCTGGGCCCCCTCGCCCGATTACAAAGAAGCCAAGGGCGTGATTGCAAACTATGTCGAGGCGCTCACCAAGGCAGCGCCGCCGCGGGTGGTGGCGCTTTCGTCGATGGGTGCGAACAGGACCAGCGGGCTTGGGATGATCACGGCCTTGTCGCTGCTGGAGCAAGGTTTTCGCGATCTGATATCGCCAATCGCATTTGTGCGCGCAGGTGGATTCTTCGAAAACTTCCTCTACGGCTTGCAGGTCGCCCAGGGCGGAACGCTACCGGTCTACTACAATCCGACAAACCGGAAATCGACCATGGTCGCGACGAACGACATCGGCGCGCAGGTCGCAACTCTTTTGACCGGGCCAGCGTGGTCAGGGCAGCGCACCATCGAGCTCGGCTCGATGGTCACCGCGGATGAAGTCGCGGAGCAATTGGGTGAAGTCCTGAATCGCGACGTGAAAGCCTTTGCAGTCCCGCGCGCAGGGTGGGCGAAAGCGTTCGAGCAATTCGGCATCCCGAAGGGTCACACCGGACCTGCCGAAGAAATGTTTGATGCCGTGAATGCAGGATGGATGGACCTCGGAGTCGAGGGTACAGAGCACGTAGCGGGTACGACGTCCGCACGCGACGTCTTCGCGGCGGCCCACAAGGCCGTGACGGCGTGAACCGCGACGTTCACACCAATGAAGATCGAGATCGAACATGAAGGTTCTTGTTTTCCCCACGGCCATGAAGTATGGCTCGGTGTAGGGGTGTATTTCGGTGTGGCTTATCCCTTATCGCCCGTGATCAAGCGGATGCCGCCACCAAACTTAAGGTATGACCAGAACCAGTTGAGAAGCGTCGTAACGCGATTTCTGACGCCTAACATAAAACCTATGTGCACGATGCCCCAGAGCCACCAGGCAGGTGCGCCCCACAGTTTGAAAGCGCCAAAATCTGCGACGGCGGCCTTGCGGCCGATGGTGGCGAGACTGCCGAGGTGTCGATAGCGGAAAGCCGGCAACGAGGCCTCGCTATCGATGAGAGCCCGAATCTGCTTGGCCACGTACGCGCCTCCCTGTTTGGCGGCAGGAGCCAATCCAGGAACAGGTTGGCCATTCCATGCGTTGCTAGCCACCGTGTCCCCGACAGCAAATACATTGCTCATCCCGGGCACGCGCAGATCCTCGCCGACGACGATGCGACCCGCCCGATCCGACGGCGCCTTCAGCCACATCGCAGCGGGTGATGCCGCGACGCCCGCTGCCCAAAGAATGGTGCGCGCCTCAATACGTTCATCGTCGACCCCAACACCGCGCTCATCGATATGATTCACGCGGCTTTCGAGCCGGACTTCCACGCCCAAATTCTCCAATTCGCGTTGCGCAATTCTCGATAGGCGCTCGGGGAAACTCGGCAACAACCGCGGGCCCGCTTGTACAAGGATGATGCGTGAATGGGCTGGATCAAAAGTCCTGAAGTCCTGATTCAATCCAAATCGGGCTAGTTCCGCGATCGCGCCGGCGAGCTCTACGCCCGTTGGGCCGCCGCCGACAATCAGAAAGGTCAACAGCGCCGCCTTCTCCGACGGATCATTGCTCTCCTCGGCGCGTTCGAAGGCGGTCAAAATTCTCCGGCGAACGTCGAGGGCGTCCTCAACATACTTAAGCCCTGGCGCGTGGCGTGCCCACTCATCCTTGCCAAAGTAGCTATGGGTAGCACCGGTGGCGAGCACCAAGTAGTCGTACGGAATCTCGAGACGTTCCGTAAGCACCAGCCGTTTCTCCGTATCAATCCCGGTGACCGTGCTTAACAACAACTTCGTTGCCGGGGCGTCTCGGAAGATTTGCCGCGTCGGCACAGCAATGTCACCCGGCGATAACGCGGCGGTAGCAACCTGATAGAGCAGTGGTTGAAATAGGTGAAAGTTGTTTCGGTCGATCAGCGTAACTGCCACGCTCGCGTCCTTGAGCGCTTGTGCGCAGCGCAGGCCGCCGAATCCCGCACCGACGATTACCACTCGAGGCCAATTCCGCGAAGCCAGTTCGTTAGCGGTTGGAGTAGAAAAGAGGCGACTCTGCCATCGCCTCGCCAGATCGTCGATCGCCAGCACGCCGCCACCCTGTATGGAAAGTATGGCAAGGAGCATCAATAGGTAGATCGAATCGCTGAGGCGGGGATCAACCACCGAGTATGCGAATAGGCCAAGCAGCAACAGCAATGCCATTTGTCGCGTACCAGCGCCCAATATCAACGTAATGCCGCCCATCAGCGCGCCAACCATTGGCACACGCATGGCTACATCTAACGGCAACCACTTCTCCCCGCTCGTACCCAGTAATAGACGCGCATCCGCTGAGGCGGCGACGATCAGTGCCGCTGCCAGCCATAGGCGTAACGTCATGAGGTACCACGGCGTACCGGTGGACCTCAGCCATTGGGAGAATCTAATCGCCGCCGGAATGAGTGGGATCGCGCTATCCGCGAGGCCGCGACGTAGCAGATGGTCGAGTGAAATCGGACCTGCGCCATGGATGACATACCAGCAGAATAACGCGATCCAAAACAGCTGGGTGTCGAAGGGTTCGAAGCGAAATTGTGTGATGGCCGCAAGTATCAGCAGCGGCAACGACGCATAGCGCGTCATAAACCCCAGCGCTAGCAATATCGCGCAGATCAAATCGGCGCCCGTGCTCAAATATGCAGATACTATCGGTGCAAGCAGCGGGAAGGGATTCTGTTCATCGGCAATCTGTAGGGCCGCTGTCCAATGCATGAGTTCCTGGACGCCAAAAAAGAAAAAGAGTTTCGCGATCCACAGACGAATCAGTAATTCCACGTACGGCCACGCGAGTCCGCGAGCCAGTGAATTCCAGAGGCTCGCGAGCGAACGCACGAAGGCGAGGCGTGCGAGCCAGAATCGCGACCATCCCATAATATCAAGTTTGTTATGCATGGCTAAAAGACCGAGAGAGACCGTTGTTTATTGCGTCATCGTCGGAATGGGCGAAATCGACCTCGTCGGGTGCAATCCGCTTGAGCCTGCTGCGGCTTCGAAATTGAAACTGTGCGGTGACTGGCGGTCACCGAATCGGTTGTGCCACCGCACCAAGGATCGCGCCTTGACCGGCGGACTGAATCAGGACGGCAATATCGGGGACATTCTCAGGAAGTCTGCTCAGGCTCATCTCAAATTCGCGAGGCTTTCCGCTCCAATGCCCGAGCTCATGCAGCCAGAGGACAATGTTGGACTCCTTCAGGGTGCGACCGGAATTCTCGCCTCGCCCGATGGAAGTGGTTGCCTCCCGCAGATAACCCAGCGGTAACACATCGGCGGTGGCCGCATCCGATCCGGCACCAACGCGGATCTGAATTGTCCCGCCGGTGGCGGACACGGACGTCGCAACTCCATCTCGATGCCCGGAAATGGCATCCATCACAGCAGCTCGCTGCGAACCCACGATGTCGCGCGAGCCATCGATGACCGCCTGCGGTGTGTAGACCGACGACCGGCGCAACGTCCGAGCGTACATGCGCTGACGCTTTGTGGCTGCCGCGAGCGAGTAGCGGTCCCGCCACCCCAGATCGTCCCAGTAGTCAACATGGAACGATAGCGGCAAGACGTTGGGCCGCTGCGCCAATTCATTGACGATGACTTCCGCTGGCGGACAAGAACTACAGCCCTCCGAAGTAAACAACTCGAGTACCACGGGGCGGGTCTCAGCGCCCGCCGCGGCCACAAACCCCACAAACAAAGTGGAGGCCATCAGCACGGAGCGCAATTTATGTCCCATGCTCAGTAGACCGGCGATGAAGGGATTAAATGACATTGCTGCTTGGATGCTAAAGGCGCCTACACTACCCCATGATTCAAATGCACCGACCGTCGCGCGACGTGCCGATTACTCCGAGCGTACCGGTTGTTCGGGGCACGATTTACACCTGTCCGATGCATCCGCAGATTCGGCGGGACGTTCCCGGCAACTGTCCGATCTGCGGAATGACACTGGAGCTTGAGGGCGTTCCTGACGCGGAAGGCACAAGTCCTGCACTTAGGGATATGAGCCGCCGCTTCGTGATCGGCGCCATCCTCGCGACACCTATCTTTGTCCTGGAAATGGGCGGCCACCTGCGTCAGCTGAATTTGGACCACTACGTATCCATGGCAACGTCGATGTGGATTCAGTTCGCACTCGCAACGCCGATCGTGCTGTGGTGCGCTTGGCCCTTCTTTCAACGCGCCTGGGTATCGGTTTTGAACCGCTCGCTCAACATGTTCACCTTGATTGCCTTAGGATTGGGCGCGGCCTATTTATATAGTTTGGTGGCAACTTTTGCCCCCGCGCTATTCCCTGCGGGGCTTCGGGAGCATGGCGGCCTTATCCCGGTCTACTACGAAGCCGCAGCGGTAGTCACTGCACTCGTTTTGCTGGGCCAAGTGCTCGAATTGCGCGCGCGGGAAAAGACCGGCGGCGCCATTCGGGCACTCTTGAAGTTGGCACCGAAGACAGCACGACGCGTCAGGCCGGACGGCACTGACGAGGAGGTGCCGTTAGGCGATATTCAGGTCGGCGATCGACTGCGGGTGAGACCCGGTGAAGCAGTCCCCGTGGATGGCTCCGTAATGGAGGGGACGACTTCGGTCGATGAATCGATGGTGACCGGCGAATCGATGCCGGTCGAAAAGACCGCCGGTGCCAATGTGATCGGCGGGACGATTAACGGTACCGGCGCGTTGATGGTCGTCGCGGAGAAGATCGGTGCCGATACGATGTTGTCTCGCATTGTGCACATGGTCGCCGAGGCGCAACGCAGCCGGGCACCCATCCAGCGTCTTGTCGACGTCGTCGCCGCCTGGTTTGTTCCGGCTGTAATGGTCGCGGCGATCCTTGCGTTTGCCGCCTGGATAATCTGGGCACCAGCACCGGCGTTGGGACTCGCCGTGGTTGCTGCTGTGTCGGTACTCATCATCGCCTGCCCATGCGCGCTGGGATTGGCAACTCCCATGTCAATTATGGTCGGTGTGGGTAAGGGCGCGAGTGCCGGAATCCTCATCAAGAATGCCGAGGCGCTCGAACGATTCGAGAAGGTCGATACCTTAGTGGTGGATAAGACCGGCACGCTCACCGAAGGTAAGCCGCGTGTCACCAAGATACTGGCCGCGGCCGGGTTCGATGAAGCGACTGTACTGCGCTTCGGCGCAAGCTTGGAGAAATTAAGCGAACATCCGCTCGCTGCCGCCATATTGGCAGCGGCAGTGGAACGCAAAATGGTTCTGCAAGAGGTCACGAATTTCGCCTCCATCACGGGCAAGGGAGTGACCGGGAACAGCGGGGGCCGGCGTGTCGCCGTCGGGAACGGCGCGCTGCTCAAGGATAATGGTGTCATTAGCACCGATCTCGAAGCGCACGCGGATGCGCTGCGAAAGGAAGGTGCAACGGTCCTTTTCGTGGCGGTTGACGGCAAGCCGGCCGGTGTCATCGCGGTGGCCGATCCGATCAAGGCGACGACCATGGCGGCACTCGATAGCCTGCGCGGTGAGGGCATGCGGATCGTCATGCTGACCGGCGACAATCGCACGACGGCTCAAGCAGTCGCCGACAAGCTAGGCATCACCGACGTGGAAGCCGACGTACTGCCCGATCAAAAGAACTCCATCGTTCGGCGACTCAAGGGCGAGGGCCGTGTGGTTGCGATGGCCGGGGATGGCGTCAATGACGCTCCGGCGTTGGCCGAAGCCGATGTCGGCATCGCCATGGGGACGGGCACAGATGTCGCCATGCAAAGCGCGGGCCTCACGCTTGTCAAAGGAGATCTTGCAGGAATAGCCCGCGGGCGGGCTCTGAGCCGCGCCACCATGCGCAACATTCGCGAGAACCTCGTGCTGGCGTTCGTTTACAACGTCGTCGGGATACCCGTGGCCGCGGGCGCTCTCTACCCCACTTTCGGAATTCTCTTAAGCCCCATTATTGCGGCGGCCGCCATGAGCTTGAGTTCCGTGTCGGTGATCGGCAACGCGCTTCGTCTTCGAGTTGCCAGAATTTGACTTTGCGCGGCGCGCAAGATGCGCAGTACCTCGGTGGCGGTCATCGGTAATGGTGGCCTCGGCAGCCCACTGATCCACACCTGACCTTGCTCGGCGTGCGCAAGATCACTCCCATTGACCCTCAAGAATTGAATCAAACGAACCGCATTCGGTTCATCGGCGCCCGCCATACAGATTCCGTCCCAGGCACGCACAAGGTGATGATCTCCGATCGGCTTATTCGCGAGATCGACCCTTAAGTGAACTGCGATCCAAGATTTCGCAGGCCATCGAGCACGGGCCGCAGTGTAGCCTTCATCGTGCGGCTTCGGCGACCCCAAGCAGCCAGGCGTCGAGCTCATCGGTGGAAACACAGGCGCGCAACGTTCCGTCGACAAATGCGAGTGTCTCATCGGCATCCGAATACACGACGAATGGCGTGCGAACAACGCCTACAATCCTCGGGAAACCGGAGAAATCGAAGTTGTCGCCGACGGGGTTGGCGCGCAACTCACCGATGATTTTCCGCCAATCCTGGACTGCCTTATCTACCGTCGACTGCCCATTTCGGACAACTCGGTACATCCCCTTATCGTAGTCTGCGTCGTATATCAAGCTCTTACAGGACACCAACAAGAGAGTCGACGCACGAAACCCGATTGCATCAATGTCGGTGAGAACTGTGCCATCACGCCGGATGGGCCGACCACGAATTTCCGCGAGCGATGAGGATGGGCGCCACTCGGTGGCGTCGATCAAGTGCTGAACTTGGAGTTCAAAGGTTTGCGCTCGATCATTGGCAATAGATGCCACCGTGCGATCGGATTTGATCCGCACCATGAGCGCGGACGAGGCAGCAGACAGATCTATCAGCACATGGTCCTTGAGGTACGGACGGATGATACCGCCTGCCTGCAATGGCCATGTTCCTGGCGCAATGGCATCTACGCGAGTGCGCCACTGCGCATAGCTCGCACTCCAATCAATATCAGAGGCCACGCTCAAAAGGGCACTGGAAAGTTGAGGCAACCAGTGATCAACGATCGACTGGAAAATTGTTTCGCGGGTGAAGAAATAACCCACCTGGAGCGTGCCCACGAGTACCCACGGGATGTGGACGGCAAATATCGGATACATCAGCAACAGGAGAATTAAAAAGCGGCTCCACGGATTGGACAAACGGCAACGGATAAGGCACGGCGTTGCCAAATGGATGCAGCAGCGAAGCCAATGGAATCTTTCCCAGCGCGTGGAACGCCTCGATGCGCTGTCGACACATTGCTCCGGTTCCATCTGGCCCGACGATTGATATTACGTACGGGGACGAGTGCCGCAAGAGATAGACTTGCTCGCCCGTTAGATGTTCCAACTCCGCGGACAGCACGCGCGCATCGGTCTCGACCTCCGATAGACCGAGTCCTTGCAGTCGAGACCCGCCAGTGTCGTCGTGACGAACGTCATAGACTCGAATCGCTTCGTCCACTTTCGGTGGCGTCTCCGCAAAAGAAATCCGCTTTCTTGTGTCTAGTGAGGCGCCTTTGCCCACCCTGCGATACACAATTTGCAGGTGCGAAAGCACCTTTACAGCCGCCACATAGCGGCATACGTGTCGGATGGCACTGTCGTCGATTCTGAAGTTTACTTGTTTGTCCGAATTATCAGCGTCGCCGCCAGTCGAAAACCAAGTCAAGGACTCCGCAAGACCTCGGTCATACCCGATGGTGGTGACGTAGATTCCTCCAAAAAACTCTGCGGGCAAGCGCCGCAGATACCATAGCCATCGGACGCTGCTGTACGCGTTCTGCTTGGATAGGATCTCTTGGATGACAAGCGGGATGAGAGTTTCCAAATGAAAGGATGCGTCGGCTCCGCTCAGCAATCCCAATGAGACTTTTATCGAAGCAGTTGCACGGGCTGCTAACTCGATGGCGTGTGAGCCGCCCACGTCAAGCGAGGCCTCTGGATAATTCAGCCCCGACAAGCGCTGTCTCGCCTGATCGACGACTAGTGGCAGCGCCGCATCCTCCTTCTCGAGATCCTCGTCCATGAATGCCCCATTCATCCTGCGATTGAACCGTTCCCGGCCCCGTATTTATTTGATGTCTTGACATCATTATATATGATGCTATGATGCCTGTATATCTGACCCCGGAGTTTCCCTCATGCGAACCACACTGTCGATCGATGACGATGTGCTGCAAAAAGCCAAGGCGGCGGCCGCCAAGCGGCGCCTCCCGTTCCGCACCATCATCAACGAGGCCTTGCGCGCGGGGCTTAAGACTCTCGGCACCCCCCCACAAGCCGCGCCCTATCTCACCCACGCGCACAAGCTGGGACTTAAGGCGGGGCGAAATCTCGACAATATTCAGGAGCTCTTGGC
The DNA here is from genome assembly GCA_050012215.1 of Steroidobacteraceae bacterium. Taxonomy (GTDB): domain Bacteria; phylum Pseudomonadota; class Gammaproteobacteria; order Steroidobacterales; family Steroidobacteraceae; genus Bog-1198. Next base: position 343,349 of record JBEKHO010000001.1, on the reverse strand, counting down.
GCAAGTTGAAGGTGAGGATGCGCGGTGATCCTTGTCGATGCGAATCTCGTCCTGTACGCGGAAGATGCGTTGAGTCCGCAGCACGAGGCCGCGCGCACCTGGTGGGATGGGCAGCTGTCGGGTGCCTCCCCCGTGTGCCTGTCCTGGGGTGTGTTGTGTGCGTTCATCCGCATCAGCACCAATTCCCGCGTTTACGAGCGACCACTCGATCTCGATCAAGCGATGAGCCGCGTGCAGAGCTGGCTCGATCAACCGTGCGTACGGTTGGTCCATCCCACCGACCGCCACTGGACGGTGTTGCAAGCGCTGCTTAAGGAGGGCCAGGCGCTCGGGAACCTCGTCACGGATGCACACCTCGCGGCGCTCGCCGTGCAGCACGGCTGCACGCTCATGTCGACCGATGCTGACTTTGCGAGATTTCCCAATCTCAAGTGGAGCAATCCTCTGAAATGAGCCGGCTGATGCGGCGTCTAGGAGCTATTTCACGGATGTCCGCTTGGATCGTCCGAGGAATGAGTGTCCTTAACAGCTGTGTAGCTTCAGCGACTTCCGGACAAAATGCTAGCGTGGAAATGAGAGACTTCGATCTGCTGCGGGCGCCCCGCAGATGGAGCGAAGTGGATGAGCAAACGAGAACATCGACGATTTACGGCAGACCAGAAACTGGAGATTTTACACGAGGCGGACCAGCCCGGCGTGACGGTGAGCGAGGTGTGCCGGCGTCACAGCCTATCGCCCTCGGTGCTGTATCGCTGGCGGGCGGTGGCCCAGGGGCGGCTCGGCGGTGGCGCTGAAGCGCGATGCGCAGCGAAAGCCGCGTAAGGACGATCCGGAAGCCCGGCACAAGGCGGAAATCGACCGGATGCGTGCGGTGATCGCGGAGATCACGGCGGAGAATCTGGAGCTAAAAAAAGGGATTTGAAGTTGGAGGATTTATCCAGAGCGCCGGCGGAGACGAAGGCGGCGGTGATGCAGATCGTTGAGAAAGCTAAACGACGTTCGGGGTGGCGGGAGAGGTGGTTCCGGTTTTTCGGACAGGGGTGTAAGTGGATATCTGTCCGGGCAATATAGCAACTGGAGGGCAGATATCCATGAGAAAGCCAAGACGTAATCACTCAGCGACGTTCAAGGCGCGGGTGGCATTGGAAGCGATTCGAGGCGAGAAGACCGTGGCCGAGATCGCAGCACACCACGAAGTACATGCGACCCAGGTGACGGCCTGGAAGACGGAGCTGCTGGAGAACGCCGCGGCGATCTTCGGCGGGGATGTGCTGGCGGCGGACGGCAAGGAGCGCATTCGGGAGCTGCAAGCGAAGATCGGCGAACTGACGATGGAGAACTCGTTTTTTAGAAGGCGCGCTCGGGAAATTCCCCGGCCCGAGCGCAAAGCGATGATCGAGCGGGACGGTGAGGTATCGGTGAAGCGCCAGGCACAGCTGCTGGATCTGAGCCGGTCGAGCGTTTACTACATCGCACGGGATTTGCCGGAGCGGGATTTGAAGCTGATGCGGATTCTGGACGAGCTGCATCTGAAGTGGCCGTTCTACGGGGTGGCCGGCGTCAATTACTTCTTCCGATGGCGACAATTATTCTTGCCGGTCCTGAGCCTTCATCATTGGTCTACCATAACGCAGTCTGACGCCAAGGGCGCCAGAAGCTCCGGATCCGAGATTTTCTGAACCTTTCGCTCTTGATCGTACGCATAGGAACGTCCAGGAGCGGCGTTCTCTTGGTACCCGTCACGTCGGTACCCCGTGTCAGATCTACTGGTTGTACCTGGATCATGCGTCCGCCGGAGGCGCGGAGTTGCGTTTGCTCTGTGCTGCACGTGCACGTTCCTCTGCAACTTCCGCCCGAGCGCTCGGGCCCAGGAACTCGAGTACGACGGCGTGATGCACGACCCGATCGATCGCAGCCGCGGTGGTCATCGGATCTTTGAAGATTTGGTCCCATTTCGAGAACACGAGGTTCGAGGTGATCATGACGCTCTTGCGCTCATATCGTTCGGCAAGCAACGCAAAAAGGACTTCCATCTCGGCACGATCATGCTGGACGTACCCGATGTCATCGAGCGCGATGCAGTCAAAGTTGTCGAGTCGCTTCAACTCGCGGGCCAACCAACACCGGATGGAGGAGCGCTAGAGAACGGGCGGCGGATGCCTGGGAGCGGGAGCATGGGACGGTAGCACCGCGGGGATTTAGGCGCGTGAGGGTTCACGATCTCAAGCACACGTTTGGTCGTCGCTTACGAGCAGCGGGCGTCTCGTTTGAGGATCGGCAAGATCTTCTAGGGCACAAAAGTCAGCGCATCACGACGCATTACTCGCACCCCGAGCTTTCAAATCTCATTGCGGCAGCGGAGAGAGCATGCGGTTAAGGAAGCTACACAAAACTCCCCCGACCTCCTGGCTATTTTCCAGCAAACCGCGGGGGTGCCGGCGGCAGGTCGATGCTAACTCTTTGATATAGAAGAAAAAAAATTGGTAGCGGGGGGAGGATTTGATCTTTATATCGAGCACCCGCTGACCGTACCACCGTACCGATTGTCTCGGCCAGCCTAAGCCATTGTCCGGAGTGGCAAAAAAATGCAAACGAAGCCGCGACGGGGCTTAGCGGATCACTCCATCCGCCATTGACGCCCGAATCAGTCCCTTGAAAAACCAGTACACATTTGATATCGTGATATCATCTCTGTTTTGCGAGGAATGGCCAATGGCGCAATTCGTTGTTCGTGATCTAGAAGAAGAGGTCAAGGCGCGGCTCAAGCGACGCGCTGAGCGTCATGGACGCAGTATGGAGGACGAAATCCGACACATTCTGCGAAACGCGGTCAAAGAATCGGGTCGGCCGGTTACTTCTCTCGGCACCCGCATTGCCGCGCGGTTTAGGAACGTCGGCTTGTCCACCGATCTGCCGGAACTTCACGGTCAAGTAGCACGCTCGGCTGAATTCAAACCTTGATCATCCTCGACACCAACGTTCTCTCGGAATTGATGCAGAAAGTCCCGGATCCCTCTGTCATCGAATGGCTGGATCAACAGCCGGCTGAGTCCGTTTGGATAACAAGCATTACCCTATTTGAAGCGCGCCTCGGCCTTGCGCTGCTACCCAACGGTCGACGTCGGCGAGCGCTCGAATTGGCGTTCGAGCATCTACTAGCCGAGGATTTGGAGGAGCGGGTATTGGATTTTGACCGCCCAGCAGCCGAAGCTGCTGCGGCCCTCGCAGCCGAAAGGCAACGCGATGGCCGAATCGTCGACATGCGCGACACGCAGATCGTGGGAATAGTACTCGCCCGCCGCGCGACGCTGGCGACCAGAAACGTCAAACACTTTGCAGACCTAACTGCTGAGGTCGTAAATCCCTGGGAAGCAAAGGGATAACTTCATTCGCTTCCCGGTAGGCCGAACTCATGGGCCCTCCTTAGTCCATATGAAATGCTTCCGCCGCGCATACCACCAGCGCCCCCCAATCCCCATGATCACACACGAAAACATCGCGGAGATCGCTTTCATTCCGATGGGCAGCCCGGCGTCGGCACGCACCGACATGGCGAACAACGACCAGCAAACCGACAATCCCAGTAGCAGGAAACCACACCACCACGCCCACGGCCGTCGGCCCCATATGCCAGCGACTAAGTGCGCAAGTTGAGGCTGTGCTTGGCGCCTTCGATATTTTGCCTAGATTCCCCAGCCGACGAGCTCTACGGATCGATCCGCACACAGCTAGAGCTGGACGGCACTCCGATCGGAGGTAACGATCTTCTGATTGCGGCCCAGACCATGGCGCTCGACCACACACTAGTGACGGACAATGAAAAAGAGTTCGGGCGCGTCGCAGGATTACGCATGGAGAACTGGTTGAGCGGGTAGTTACCGGATAAGGCATTTGCTTGAATTGGTAGCGGGGGTCCGCTGTGTCATTTCCGACGACACGATTTCTGCAGTAATCCCACGCGGCGTTCGCGGAGTCGGGCAGCCGATCCTCGTCTGTGCCGGGACGCTCGGCAGAACCAGTTGGTGTTGATGAGATAAATAGACGTGCCGGGTTACGCGATTCAGCATAGATTTGAGCGCGGAGAGGTCTTCAAGAGAATACGGATTGCGAAGTGATGAGCGCTGATATGCCTTTTTCGAGCCCATCACCCGATCGGGGAAGCTCGCCTCGATCTTGGCCACTGGATCAGCGGCTGGTAGCGTTCAGCTTTATCGGCTGCCTGATCGCGTTTACCGACCGCGTCGACATCTCCATTGCAGCGGTATCCATGAAAGCGCAATTTGGGTGGTCCGAAGCGCAGGTCGGTTGGGTGCTGTCCGCATTCTTCTTGGGGTACATGCCGTTCTTGTTCGTCTCCGGCCTGCTGGCTCGCCGATTCGGTGGGCGGCGGGTGGCCGGCATTGCGATGATCGTTTGGTCGTCGTTCACCCTCTTGACGCCGTTGGCGGCCACGGTATCCCTGCCGACGCTGATCGCCGTGCGTATTGGTATGGGAATGGGAGAAGCCGGCTTGTTCCCAGCGGTTTACGAACTGTTCGGAGGCTGCATTCCCGCTCGTGAACAGGCGCGCGCAGTCTCGCGATTCGTCAGTGGTGTTCCTCTCGGTACGATCGTCGGTCTGTCGGCTTCGGGTTGGCTGATCGCACGCTATGGCTGGCCCATGCCTTTCTATTTCTTTGGTGTCGCCGGCTTGGTCTGGGCGCTCCTGTGGTTCCGCTGCCTCCGCCACATCGGACCGGCTGCGTCCAGTCCACCGGACGATTCGACTAATACCCTGCGCCTTCTTCGTCGGCTACTTCTTCGAGGCGCCGTATGGGCGATTGTCGCCGCCCAATTCGCGACCAATTGGACACAGCACATGCTTCTATCCTGGTTACCAAGCTACTTTCGCGACGTGCAGGGGATCGGCACCGCAAAGACCGGGCTGCTCTCGGCAGCTCCCTGGCTGGCGATGGCGGTGGCCACGATTCTCTGTGGTTCGCTCTCGGATCGACTGTCGCATCGCGGGATAAGCGTCTCGCGGGTGCGAAAGCTGATACTAGGCGTCGGCCTCATAGGCTCGGCGTTACTGTTGTTCGTTGCTGGCGGTGCGCGCACGCCGGCATCCGCCTCCCTGCTCGTTACCGGCGCGACTGCCGCCGTGGGTTGCGCCGTGTGCGGCTTCGTACCCGCGATTCTCGATATCGCACCGCGCCACAGCGGCATCTTGGTCGGATTCACCAACACGCTCGCGCAGATCCCGGCATTCACCGGAGTGTTTGTCACGGGATGGCTGGTGGACCGCACCGGCAGCTATGCGGCGGCCTTCATGCTGGCAGGCGCCATCAGCGTCGCGGGCACCTTGATATTCACGTGTTTTTTTTCCCTCCGAGCCGTTGGCGAGGGAAGCAGTCTACCCATCGTCCCGCCGCCCGAGAATCTCGGACGGCGGGAGTAATCGACCCGGCAGCGCTAAGTCGAATTACGGCGCAATGCGCGTCGCTTCTGCCGTTCCCTTGATGTCAAATAAGACCTCGCCCGCGAAATTACGCCCGATGGTTTCGTTGAGCCCATGGTAATAGTTTCCATTCGCGGACACTTCATCGGTCTCGGTTTCGTTGAAGTAGCCGGAGATGATGCCGTCGGTAAACAGCCAACCCACGTGATTGCGAAACACATGCCACTCATCGACCGTTTTCCAGGAACCCATGCAGATGTTTCCACCGAGGACGGGATTCGTGATGTTCTCCCATTCCGTGCGGTCGCTATGCCATTGAATGAACGCGTGTGCGTAAGGCGAGGTCGCTCCATCGAACGTGTAAGCGACGTGCCACGTGCCGACGATTCGATCGGCATCGGGTCGCGAATTCGGACTGACTCCCTGGGGCAGACTCAAAGGCACCATTTCCAGCGGGGCTTGTTGAGCGACTCTCGGGTCCGAGCAGCTGGCATGCGCCGCCATTCCGGTGAGCGATAATGCCGCGGCCATTGCACTTCCAATGAACATTGTCTTCATGATCCATCACTCCTTCGTTGTTTGATGACTCGGGGCTTGTCGTTCGCGACCAGCCGCCTGCGGAGAAAACTACCCCCGGGAGGAAGAACAGTCTTGAGGTTGGTATTGGGTTTGTTTGAGGAAACATCGCGCCACCGGCCGCCGCCTCGCTCGGTCAGTTGTCCATCAATAAACCCTCACAATTGAGGCGCAGCCGGTGCGCTACTGTGTGCGGGATGGAAGCAACTCGCCTCAACGCCCCCGCCATCGCTGCGCTCCGCAGACAGCTCCGAGGGTTCACGCTGCTGCCCGCAGATCCGGGATATGTTCTCAAGCGGCGGGTTTGGAATGCGGCGATCGACAAATGGCCCGCTGCCATCGTCCTCTGCGCTGACGCGGAAGATGTGGCATTTGCGCTTCAAATAGCCACCGACCACGGGATTGCCGTCACCGTGCGCGGCGGTGGGCACAATGTGGCAGGACGCGCGGTCGATGATGGCGCCTTGCTGCTGGACCTGTCGGCATTGCGCGGAGTGAGCATCAACCCGGAGTCGCGCATGGCGACCGTGCAGGGCGGTGCTCTATGGCATGACGTCGACGTCGCGAGTGCCTCGCATGGTCTCGCCACCACGGGCGGACTGATATCCAGCACAGGTGTCGGTGGCTTTACTTTGGGCGGAGGCGCCGGCTGGCTGATGCGCCGGCACGGGCTGGCCAGCGACAACCTCCATGCCGCCACCGTATTGCTCGCGGATGGCCGCATGGTTCGCGCCTCGTTGACGGAGCACAGCGATCTCTTCTGGGGTCTGCGCGGAGGGGGCGGCAGCCTGGGCGTCGTCACGAGCTTCGAATTCAGTCTTCACCCGCTACGCGAAGTACTCGCCGGCGTCGTGGTATATGCCGCGAGCAACGCCGAAGCGGTGCTCCAAGCCTTTCGCGATTATGCATTGCGCGCACCGGATGAATTTTGCGGGCTCGCCGTCACCGGTCGTGCCATGCCGCTGCCGTTTCTGGACCCGCAGTGGTACGACCGCCCCGTCATCGTTCTGGCGATATGCTGGTGCGGTGACGTGGCCGCCGGCGCGCGTTCGATGGCGGCGCTGCAAAGCGTCGGTTCGCCGCTTGCCGCTCGCGTCGAACCCATGTCCTATGTGACATGGCAACATCTGCATGATCTCAGCGCGACACCGTATCGTTTCCAGTATTGGAAAACGGCCAGCTTTGGCGCCTTGAGCGATGGCACCATCGGCGCGCTGGCGGCCGCGGCCGAGGACCTGCCGACGCCCATGACGTCGATTCATCTACAGCACTTTGGCGGTGCAGTGGCCCGGCAAGTTGCCGGTGATTCCGCATTCGCGCAGCGCCAGACCGAGTTCTTCGTGAATATCATGGGCTCCAGCCCGTGGCTCGACGAGGTCCCCTATCTGCGCGAGCGCGTCAGTCGCTGCTACGATCGGATCGCGCCGCGGGCTCTGGCGGGTTTGCTGCTGCCCAATTTTTGCGGTTTGGACGACGGTGATGTTTCCGCCCACTTGGGTGTACCGGCCGCCGAGCGCATCGGCGCCTTGCGCCGCCGCTACGATCCTGCCGGCTTATTTGGCGTGACTAGTCGCGAAGGCGCCTCATGACATCGTTCGCCGCATCCTCCAGATGGGTGTCCCAACCCGCTTTGTGTGCCAATTCGTAATCCGTCATACCCAATTGCTGGCGCAGTGATTCCACCGCTCGATCATGACTGTCAATCCAGAAACGAAATAAGGGTGCCGCGGTCAATTCGCGCACTTTCGTGGCAACACCCAGCAATTGCACGGAAAGTAGGTAGTTACCTGCCTGCTGTGAAAGGTAGGCATACAGCTCCAGGCAACCCGCAATACCGCGGGGATTGCCGAATTCGATGCTGGCTTGCAAAGCGTCGCGGCAAAACCGAGCGGCCGCGTCGTGCCGGCCGATGTGGTAGTGAGCGAGGCCCAGATAAATATCGATGAAGGTGTGCTGATCGAAGTCCGCGCTCAAGCGACGCACCGGCAGCAAGGCCGTGATCGCCGCGTCGTATTCGGCCGCATCGAAGTGCAGCCAGGAACGCGTCAATTGCACCCGTCCCTCGAGCCAGGGATCGGCGAGCTTTTGTGCGATCGCATGCGCCGAATGGAACTGCGTGATGGCTTGAGCCGCCTGCCCCAAGTTGATCAGCCACATGGCGTAATAACAGCGCGCACACGCCTCGCTCCACGGATCCGCTCGTGCCTGCAATATGCTGATCGCTTCCCGATAGGTCCGTTCGGTCACCGCCGGCGGCAGCAAGAGGTAGTAGCTGATGACCCCGAGACAGAGCAACGCGCGGCCACGCTCACGCGTGTCGGTGCCCTCGCCGGCGTGTAACGCCCGTTGCGTCCAGCGCAGCGCCGCAATGTGCGGGCCGCGAGCCTTGAAATAGAACAACAGCGATCCGACGATGGCTTGCGCGGCCAGCAAGTCATCGCCCACCGTCACCGCGTATTCAATGGCTGCTTCGATGTTTCCATGTTCCTCGGCGAGTTGCGCCACCCACTCGCGCAGACCGCCGTGCAGCATTCCCTCGTGAGCTCGGCGGCACAGGCTCTTGACGCTGTCGAGGTGAGCCGCGCGCGCCCGATCCTCCTCCGCCACCTCGCCCAATCGGCCCAACGCGAACTCGCGCACGCTCTCCAACAAACGGTGGCGGGGCGGGCTGGAATCGGTTTCCGCCGTCAAGAGCGATTTGTTGACCAGTCCGCTTAAGAGATCGACCGACGTTTCTGGCTCGATGCCCTGCGCACGGCCCACGTCGATGGCGGTTTCCACGGTCAGGCCTTGGACACAGACACTCAGCCACATCAACAGGCGTTGTTCCTGGGGCGAAAGCAGCTTGAAGCTCCAATCGAGCAGCACCAGCAGGTTCCGGTGACGCCGCTCACGGCCGGCGGACTCGCTGACCAGGAAACGAAACCGGTCCTTGAGCCGGTCGAGAATCTGTGCGGCCGACAACAAGGAAAAACGCGGCGCTGCGAGTTCCAGGGCCAGCGGCATGCCATCCAGCTGCCGGCAGATCTCCACCATGTTGGATGCATTCGACGCGGTTAGCATGAAATTGGGTTGAGCGGCGCGGATGCGCGCCAACAGCAGCGCCACCGCGGGCGAGGACTCGATGTGCTTGAGCCCCGACTGGGTGGTATCGATTTCGTGCGGCAATGCCAGCGGGGACATGCGCATCACGTGCTCGCCGACGTAATTCAATTGTTGCTGCGACGTGGCCAGCACCTTCAAGTTCGGCGCCGTCCGCAGCAGTTCCAGCACGATGGCACCGACTCCCGCCGACAGCCGATCGCAGTTATCAATGACGAACAGGGGCGCGCGATCGGACAGCTGGGTCGCGATCTTGGCGAAGATGGTGGTCCGCTCGTCGGGTGGGATGTTGAAGGCGATCGCGAGCGTCCGCAGCCAGTCGTCCGCTTCCTGCAAGGGCGCGAGGTCGAAAAACCACACGCCGTCCGGAAACGCTGATGCCCGGCGTCTGGCAAATTCCAGTGCGCACTGCGTCTTTCCCATGCCACCCGCGCCGAGAATGGTGATGGCCCGATGCGACCCAAAAAGATCGGCAAGCTGCGTAAGTTCGCCCTCGCGGCCGATCAGGGCATCGATTTGTGCCGGCACGCGCAGCGTCGGCGGCGGCGCGAAGTGTGACCTGGTCTCGTCCGGTGCCGCCGCCCGCTCTTCGATCCGGCCGACGAAACGGTACCCCGCCCCATGCACGGTCTGAATGAATTGCGGTTGATCGGTGTTGTCGTTGAAGGCGCGGCGTGCCAGCGCAATCGCCCGGCTCACGGTCGAAGCGGTCACATACCGGTGACCCCACACGGCGTCGAGGAGTTGGTCGCGCGTGATGAGGCTGTTCGCCCGCGACATCAGTACCATGATGACGCTGAACGCCTTAGGCTCCATCGGAAATTCAATGCCCGCGCGGCTAAAGCGGCGATTGACCGCGTCGAGTTCAAATTCCGCGCATTTCAAAACCCCTGAATCCACGTTCATCCTTGTCATCGGGTCGTACTGGGATGCGACGCCTGCCAAAGCCTCACAAAACCCTCAATGCTGCGCGGAGTCAAGAGGGGATAAGTATCCTAGAATGCGGCGCAAGACCAGTACGGACACCGATAGGGCTTGCTGACTAGTGTTTTATGTAACCCATGAGTCTGCGAGGTTGGTCCGCCGACGGCGCGTTCCGAATTCCGGAGCCGTGGCGCTATTGCTGTTGGTGGCCGCCGCCGGCGCCTGCGCCGACGCCCCCGACGCCGGCGGACTGGATGAGATTCTGGTCACCGCGCAACGCCGCTCCGAGAATCTGCAGACCGTACCGATCGCCATCACCGCGCTGTCGGGACAGGCCATGGTCGAAGGCGGCGTTCACGATTTGGGCACTCTGGCCGCGTATGTCCCGGGCCTGACCTTTTCGCCTTTCTCTCAGGACCAGAACATTCTCTCCATACGCGGCGTCTCGTCGAACGACGGCGGCGCTGGAACGGACAGTTCGGTGACGGTTTTCGTCGACGATGTTTATCTGGGGCGCATTTCGGACATCAACCCTGACATGTTCGATGTGGAGCGCGTCGAAGTACTGCGGGGCCCTCAGGGTACCTTGTACGGCCAGAACTCCATCGGTGGTACCATCAATGTCATATCGACGCGACCCAATACTCAGAATCTTGAGGTGCACGCGCACGCGGAACTGGGCAACTATGACCGACACAATTTTGCCGGGTTGATTTCCGGTCCTGTGTCCGACACTTGGGCGCTAAAAGTGGCGGTGTCGACCCGGTATGCCGAAGGTTGGGTCAACAATGTCGCTCTGGGCACTCGCGAAAAGGATGACAATGATGTCGCCGTGCGCACTCAGGCGCTGCGCACCGCAGGGAACTCCGAGATTCTGATCGGAGTGGACTATCAGCGGTTGTCGGTCGGTGACCAAGCCCGTATCCCGATCACCCAGGTGACCGGAAACCTCGGCCCGCTCGTCTCGGACTACGAACGCGTTTGCGGCGATGAGGGACCGAGTTGCGCGGCCAATCCGACCAACGGCTTCGCGCGCCGCGAGTCGGGTGGCGTGACCGTCAAGGCCACGGAGACCTTTGGCGCATCGCAACTGGTCTCGATTTCCGCTTATCGTCGCTTCGACTTGAATTTGGCCACTGACGCCATCGGCATCGATCTACCTTTCTCGGCTCAGGTCTCCGATCATGCGCATCAGTACAGCGAGGAACTGCGCTGGGTCTCCGCCCTGGGCTCTGCGGTGAACTATGTGGCCGGTTTGTGGCTGCTGCGTGAGAATACCGACCGTTTCGAAGCCTATGTGCTCGAGCCAACGCCCGTCGATGGGTCGGATCGCTACGATCAGAACAACCACACCACGAGTGCCGCCGCGTTTGCGGACGGCGGATGGGAGTTTGCGCCCGACTGGAAACTATCGATGGGCGCGCGTTATTCGTTCGATCACAAGGCGATCACCAACGATTCGATCCATGGCAACTTCGTGGTGATCAATCAGGACTTCTCCAACAAGCGCAGCGCCAGTTGGGCTGGGTTCACCCCCAAAATCTCCGTGGAGTATCAGCCGCGCGAGGCGGTGAACTTTTACGGCATCTTTGCGCAAGGGTTCAAGAGCGGCGGATTTGCCGCAGCGCCTGTCCGGGTCGAGGACACGAATCCGCTGAAGCCCGAAAAGGCCACCAACCTCGAGGTCGGAATGAAAGCGGATTTGTCGAGGCGCGTGCGCCTCGATGCCGCGATTTTCCATACCCGCTACCGCGACCTTCAGATCCAGAGCTTTGGGCCGCCGCCCGGTTGCGTCCAGGCGCCGAACCAGCCGAACGCGTGCTTCGGCGCATTCGAAACTTTCAACGCCGGCGATGCCGTTGCCCGGGGCGCCGAAGTCGAGGCCATGTGGTTGCCGACGGATCGGATCTCCCTCTCGCTGAGCTACGGCTACCTGGATGCGAAGTTCGTCACCCTGGTGCTGCCCAACGCCGATTACCCCATCCAAAGCGGGCACGATATGTTTCGCGCTCCGCGCAACAAGGCCCACCTCGAACTCAAGTACCTAGTGCCTTTGAACGGCGGAGCAACATTGGAAGCGAAGTCTGCCTACGCTTACACATCGAATCAGCGCGCGGAGGTCGAGCCGTATGCGATTCAGCCAGCGTTCGGCCTGTTCGACGCACGCATCGCCTGGACAAACCCCAACGGCCGACTACAGATTGCACTGCGCGGCAGCAACCTGGCTAACCGAGTTTGGGTTTCGCATGTGTACACCATCGCCGGAGAAGCGTTCGCCGCGTATGGCGATCCGCGTACCTACGGTGTTACCTTCGACTGGCGGTACTGAGGGCACGATCCTTGGCGCGCCTGATCTGCGCACCACCCTCCAGCACGCGCGTAACGTGTTTCGCGAAACCCCGAGACGCCGAGAAAGCGATCATTGCAGAGCCGCGGTACGCCAAGCGATGGCACTGAGAGAGCTACGACACGAACTGGCGCCGGAAATTCGACGATTGCGCGTGGATCGATAGCAGCCACGCTAGCTGGCACCACCACCAAAGACATAAAAGTCTTCAGAATCAGATAATTAAGATTGGTAGCGGGGGCAGGATTTGAACCTGCGACCTTCGGGTTATGAGCCCGACGAGCTGCCAGACTGCTCCACCCCGCACCAGGAGTAACTTGCTGATTTTCAAACTCAATTCGTTGAAACTCAGCCTCGACAACTAGGAGTTGCCCTCATAACGCGGCAACCCTTTCGCACCACCTTGTCGAGCCCAGCAGTATACCCATTTTTCGAAAGGAGAGCACTCGATTTGCTCGCCGAGAGGCTGGTGCGTTCGCTCTATGGAAGCGCGCGCTGGCAGAGCGCAATCAAACTGCCCGGCACCACGCCCAGTACGAAAGCCGCCAGCGCGTTCAAGCTGAGCACCGTGCGCATCAGCGTCGAACCGCCGATCTGCGCGCTGTCGGTCGGATCGTCGAAGTACATGAGTTTCACGACCCGAAGATAAAAGAACGCCGCTATCACCGAGAACAGCACGGCGACCACCGCGAGCCACGTATAGCTCACACCGAGGACTGCCTGGATCACACCCAGCTTCGCCCAGAAGCCGATGAACGGCGGTACGCCCGCCAGACTGAACATCAAGATCGCCATCATGCCGGCAAACCAGGGGCTGCGTGCGTTCAATCCCTTGAAGTCCACCAGCTTATCGGCTTCGAAGCCCTGCCGCGCCAGGAGCAGGATCATGCCGAAGGCTCCGCTCGCCACCAGCACGTAGCTGATCATGTAGAACATCGCCGCCTGGTAGCCCTGCGCCGTGCCGGCAAGGATGCCAAGCAGGATGTAACCGATGTGCGAAATCGTCGAATACGCCAGCATGCGCTTGAGGTTGGTCTGCGCAATGGCGACCACCGTGCCGATCGCCATCGACAGCACGGCGAGCACCACCAGCATCTGACTCCAGTCCGGCTGCGACGCTCCGAGCGCTTCGGGCAAGAGCCGCATGGCAAGCGCGAACGCGGCGAGTTTGGAGGCGGTACCGATGAACACCGTGACACAGGTCGGAGATCCCTCGTACACGTCCGGGATCCACATATGAAAAGGCACGGCGCCCAGCTTGAAGCCGATGCCGACGATGATGAATGCAATGCCAAACAGCATCCCGATGTTCGCGCCGTATCCCGAGCGCGCCACGAGCGCAATGCTGGCGAGCTCGAGGTGACCGGTCACGCCGTACACGATGGACATGCCGTAAAGCAGTGTTCCGGAGGCCATGGAGCCGAGCACGAAGTACTTGATGGCCGATTCCGCTGCAATTCCCGAGTCGCGGTCGAACGCGACCATCGCGTACAGACAGAGCGACATGAGCTCCAAGCCCAGATACAGCGTGATCAAGCTACCCGCCGAAATCAGCGCCATCGCCCCGAGCGTTGCAAACAATCCGAGCACGTAATACTCGCCCTTCAAGATCGCGCGACGCTTCAGGTAGTCGGTGGAATAGACGAAAACCACCGCCACGGAAAGGAGCGTGACCACCTTCAAGACCTGAGCCATCCGATCCAGCTCATACAGCCCTCCGAGCGCGACGATACGCTGACCCACCGGCTCAACCGCCGACAGAACCGCTGTAACGAGCAGCGCGAGCACCGACAGCACACCCGTCCAGGAGCGGCGCGCATCGGAGAGCAAAAGATCGAGCATGAGGATCGCGCACGCCGCCAGTCCCAGAAAAATCTCCGGTGAGGCGTAGTGCAAGCCTGCATTGAATTCTGCGACGTTGAAACCGTTCATAGCTGACTCGACAGGCTTAAGGGACGATCTTCGAGACCAGGATCTGCTGCGCCAGATGCTGCGTCGTGACGCGCATGGCATCGAGCAATGGGGCCGGCCAGAGGCCGACCAAAAGCACCGCAATCGCGAGCATCCCCAGCACCAGAAACTCGCGGCCGTTGAGATCGGTGAGCTCGCGCACATGATCGTTGGCGATCTCTCCGAAAATGACGCGCTTCACCAGCCACAGCGTGTAGGCCGAGCCGAGGATCAGGGTCGTGCCGGCGAGGAAGGCATACCAGACATTGGCCTTGAAGGAAGCCAGGATGACCAGGAACTCGCCGACGAAACCTGAGGTGCCCGGCACTCCCGCGTTGGCGAGAGCGAACAGCACCATGAACGCGGCGAACTTCGGCATGGTGTTCACCACGCCGCCATAGGCGCTGATTTCGCGGCTATGCACGCGGTCGTACATCACGCCCACACAGAGAAACATCGCGCCCGACACGAGACCGTGCGACAGCATCTGCACCACCGCCCCGTCCAGTCCGAACTCGATGCCGCTCATCTTGCCGGTGTGCGAGACGATCTGAAAGCCGACGAACGCGCCCAGCGTGACGAAGCCCATGTGCGCGATCGAGGAATACGCGATCAGTTTCTTCATGTCGCGCTGGGCGAGCGCCACGAATCCGATGTACACCACGGCGATCAACGAAAGCGCGATGATCAGCCAATCGAGCTCGCGGCTCGCATCAGGCGTGATCGGCAGCGAGAACCGCAGGAAGCCGTAGCCGCCCATCTTGAGCATGATGGCAGCCAGCACGACCGAGCCGCCGGTCGGCGCCTCGACGTGGGCATCCGGCAACCACGTATGCACCGGCCACATCGGCACCTTGACCGCGAATGCCGTGAAAAACGCGAGAAATATGAAGGTTTGTTCCTTGAGCGTAAGGGACATGCCCTGCAGCATCGCGATCTCGTAGGTGCCGGATTTCAGATACATGTAAATCAGCGCGACCAGCATGAGGAGCGAGCCGATGAACGTGTACAGAAAGAACTTGATGGTCGCGTAGACGCGCCGCGGACCACCCCAGATGCCGATGATGATGAACATCGGCAGGAGCATCGCCTCCCAGAACACGTAGAACAGCGCCGCATCGAGCGCCGCAAATACGCCGATCATCAACCCTTCGAGGATTAGGAAGGCGGCGAAGTACTGGCTGACGCGTTTGGTGACGCTCTGCCAGCCGGCGATCACGATCAGCACCGTCGTGAAAGTGGTCAGGAGAATCAGCGGCATCGAGATCCCGTCGACGCCGATATTGAAGTCGGCATGGATGGATGGGATCCAGGGTGTGTGTTCGACGAACTGCATGTCCGCCGTCCCCGTATTGAACCAGGCGAACAGCGGAATGCTGAACGCCAGCGCCGCGAGCGAGACTGCGAGTGACACCCATCTCGCGGCGCCGGCACGTTCGTTGCCAAGGCCGAGCACCACAAACCCGCCGACGATGGGCAGCCAGATCAAAATCGAGAGCAGATGAGCGTTCATATCAAGGCCGCCAGATCAGCCACAGGAGCAGCGAGGCCAGGCCGAGGATCATGGCGAACGCATAGTGATAGAGGTATCCCGACTGCGCGTAGCGCATCACCGAGCTGAACCAGCCGACCAGGCGCGCACTGCCGTTGACCGCCCCCCCGTCGATCAGGATCTCATCTCCGCCCTTCCACAAGCCGGCGCCCAGCGTGCGCGCGAACGCGGCGATGACATGCTCGTTGAACCAGTCGAAGTAGTACTTGTTGACGAGAATGGTGTGCAGCCATTTGAAAGAGCGCTCGGCCGAATCCGCGAGTGCCGGCTTCTTCAAGAAGAACAGCCACGCGGCGAAAATGCCTGCCAGGGCGAGCCACAGCGGAATCGACGTGATCGCCGAAATTGCGAACGCGCCAGACCCATGGAATTCCTCGCCCAGCTTCGACAGCACATGGTGCGCCGGCAGCACCTGAATCGAGCTGCCGAAATAACCCCCGAACAGCATGGGCTGGACCGTGAACCAGCCGATGAGCGCCGACGGAATCGCCAGAAGCACCAGCGGCACCCATACCACAGCCGGGCTCTCCTGCGGCGGCCCGTGACCATGGGCGTCCTTCTCCTCATGTACGGGGGCATGATGGTCGGCCACGCTCTTGCCGTTCGCCTCGTGCCCGTGCGTCTCATGCGCATCCTGCCCCGAGCGCAGCTCGCCGTGAAACGTCATGAAAAACGCGCGGAAAGTGTACAGCGCCGTGACGAACACACCCGACAGCACGCAGATATACGCATATCCGGATCCAAAGCGATGCGACTCGTGCACGGCATCGATCAACAGGTCCTTCGAGAAGAAGCCCGAAGTGCCCGGGAATCCGATCAACGCCAGGGACCCGATCAAGAACGTCCAATAGGTGATCGGCATGTACTTGCGCAGGCCGCCCATCTTGCGCATGTCCTGCTCGTGATGCATGCCCATGATCACCGAGCCGGCGGCCAGGAACAAAAGCGCCTTGAAGAACGCATGGGTCATCAAATGGAAGATGCCGGCGCTGTAGGCGGAGGCGCCCAAGGCGACAGTCATGTAGCCGAGCTGGGAGAGCGTCGAATACGCGATCACCCGCTTGATGTCGTTGTTCACGACGCCGAGAAGTCCCATGAAGAACGCCGTGGTCGAGCCGATGATCAGCACGAACGAGAGCGCCGAGTCGGAAAGCTCGAACAGCGGCGACATTCGCGCCACCATGAAGATGCCCGCCGTCACCATGGTGGCGGCGTGGATCAACGCGGAGATCGGCGTCGGACCTTCCATCGAATCCGGCAACCACACGTGCAGGGGCACCTGCGCCGACTTGCCCATGGCACCGATGAACAGGCAGATGCACGTGAAAGTGATGGCCGGCCAGGCCACCGTGCTCGAGATGTGGATCTCTCCGGCGGCGATCTGCCCGGCATGCGCGAACACCGTGCCGTAGTCGAGGGATCCCGTGTACCGAAGCACGGCCGCGATACCGAGAATGAACCCGAAGTCGCCGATTCGGTTGACGAGGAATGCCTTCAAGGCTGCGAACGTCGCGGTGGGCCGCGTGTACCAGAAGCCGATCAGCAGGTACGACACCACGCCGACCCCTTCCCAGCCGAAGAACAGCTGCATGAAGTTGTTCGACATCACCAGCATCAACATCGCGAAGGTGAACAGCGCGATGTAGCTGAAGAAGCGTTGGTAGCCCGGATCATCTTTCATGTAGCCGATGGTGTAGATGTGCACCATGAGCGACACGAAAGTCACCACGGCCATCATCGTCGCGGACAGCCGGTCGATCAGGAACCCGACCTCTATTTTCACCCCGTCGCTGACCAGCCAGGTGTACACGGGCCCGTCGTACGGCGCCATGCCCTCGAACACCAGCTTGTACAGGACGTAAACCGATAGGCCACAGGAAATCGCCACGCCCGCGATCGTGACGGTGTGCGCCCCCACCCGCCCGATGGCGCGGCCGAACAAGCCGGCGGCGAGTGCCCCCACCAGGGGCGCGAGCGCGATCGTCAGATAAATCGACTGCATGTGTCCCTTCTTACCCTCTTCTTGGACTCAGCCCTGAAGCGTATCCAGATCTTCCACGTCGATGCTGCGCCGCTCGCGGAATACGACGACCAGGATCGCGAGTCCGATCGCAGCTTCCGCCGCGGCGACCGTCAGGATGAAAAACACGAAGACCTGGCCGCCGATGTCCCCGGTGAAGCGCGAGAACGCGACGAAATTGAAGTTCACCGCCAGCAGCATGAGCTCGATGCACATCAGAAGAACGATGACGTTCTTGCGGTTCAGGAACACGCCGGCGACGGCGATGGCGAACAGGATGCCGGACAAGGCGAGTACGTGGGTGAGCGTGATCATGGACCCTTCTCGGAGGCCATTTTGACCAGTCGGACGCGATCCTTCGCACGCACGGCCACTTGCGCGGCGATGTCCTGCGGTTTGTAGCCGGCGCGGCGCCGCAGGGTCAGGATGATGGCGGCGACGCTTGCCACCAGAAGAATCACGGCCGCGAGCTGCGTCGGGTAGGCGTAGCGCGTGAACAGCACCTCGCCGAGGGCCCGCGTATTGGAATAGTGCGGCGGTAGCGCCGGGGCGAGCTTCAAGTCCGCACCGCCCAAGTTGCGCACGACGATCACGTTGATGATGGCGAACACCACGAATCCGGCGACCGCGACCGCGAGCGGCCAATAGCCCGACAGCTCCTTGCGGAACCGCTCGGTATCGATGTCGAGCATCATGACCACGAACAGGAACAACACCATGACCGCGCCGACATACACCAGCACCAGCACGATTCCGAGGAACTCCGCATCGAGCATCAGCCAGATCACGGCGCTGTTGAAGAAGCACAGCACCAGGAGCAACGCGCAGTGCACGGGGTTGCGCGCCATGATGACGCCGAGCGCCGCGCCGATCAGCACGACCGAGAAAATGACGAACAGGATGGAGGTGAACATCAACGGTACCGCGCGTCGGCGGCGCGGTCGGCCGCGATCATGGCTTCATAACGCTCGCCGATCCCGAGCAGCTTGTCCTTGCTCATGATGTTCTCGCCCCGATTTTCCATGTGGTATTCGTGCAGGCGGGTTTCGACGATGGCGTCCACCGGGCAGGCTTCCTCGCAGAAGCCGCAGTAGATGCACTTGAACAGATCGATGTCGTACCGCGTGGTGCGGCGCGTGCCGTCATTGCTGACGCCCGACTCGATGGTGATGGCGAGCGCCGGACATACGGCCTCGCAGAGTTTGCAGGCGATGCAGCGCTCCTCGCCGTTCGGGTAGCGGCGCAGCGCGTGCAAACCGCGGAAGCGCGTGCTTTGCGGCGTCTTTTCCTCCGGGTAGTTGATGGTGACCTTTTTCTGCCAGAGGCCCTTCCAGGTCACCCACATGCCCTGGAGCAACTCCCCGAGCAGGTAGGTCTTGATCAAACTGCGTGCGTTAGCCATTGCCCCTCCACGGACCCACGTGGGCATAGACCATGATTCCTTCGACCGCGAGCCAGATCAGGGTCACCGGAATCAGCGCCTTCCAGCCGAGCCGCATGATCTGATCGTAGCGATAGCGCGGAAACGTCGCCCGCAGCCAGAGAAACGTGAACATCGGGATCAGCGTCTTCAGTCCAAACCAGAAAAAACCCGGCTGCGCGAGCAGCGAGGATTCGGGCACGCCCCAGGCTCCGCCCTCGAAGGGCGACAGCCACCCGCCGAAGAAGAAGATCACCGTCAGCGCCGAGATCAGGATCATGTTGACGTATTCGGCGATGAAGAAAAGCGCAAACGCCATGCCGGAATAATCCACGTGAAATCCGGCGACGATCTCCGACTCCCCTTCCGCGACGTCGAACGGCGCGCGATTGGTCTCCGCCACACCGGAAATGAAGTAAACCAGCATCAGCGGAAACAGCCAGCTCCAGTTCCAGGTGAACCATCCGCCGTGCTGCGCCTGGATGATGTCGCCGATGTTCAGGCTTCCCGAGGCCATGAGCACGCCTACCATCGCGAAACCCATGGCGATCTCATAGGCGACGATCTGCGCTGCCGAGCGCATCGCGCCCAGGAATGCATACTTGGAATTGGACGCCCAGCCGGCGAGGATGATGCCGTAGACGCCCATCGAGGTCAGGGCGAGGACGTACAGAAGCCCCGCATCGATATTCGCGAACGTGCGCTCGGGCGCGAACGGGATCACCGCCCAGGTGGCGATCGCGGGGATCAGCGCGAGAAACGGAGCGAGCCGGAACAGAAATCCGTTCGCGTCCGCCGGGATCAGAACCTCCTTGAACATGAGCTTGAACACGTCCGCGAACGGCTGGGCGGCACCGGGGATCCACAGAAGATTGACCCGGTTCGGCCCCTTGCGGGCCTGGATCCAACCGATGACCTTGCGTTCCGCAAGCGTGAAATAAGCCATGACCAGGATGATCGACACCATCACGATAACGATCTGCACCGCGGTCAGGAGCGGCGTCGCCCAGTATTCCGTGATTTGAGCATTCAACCAGTCGCGAAGGGGAGTCCACTGCCACATGGTCAGAACACCGCACGGGCCGCCTGCCCGTCCTTGGTCTTGGCAAGCGATTCGGAGCCGCGCACCAGCACGTCGATCTGATAGGGAGGAATGTCCACCCATTGACCGGAAGGAGCTGCAGCGCCCGCGGCGTTGCCGCCCTTCACGGCGCCGTTGGCCGCCACGGTGCCGGTTGCCGGCGTCAACCGCGAGCCGCAGAGGGTCTTGAGGGCGTCCCGCACTTCCTCGGAGCTCATGAAGTCGACGCCACGGATGTTCAGCAGGTTCGCGAGAACCCGCAGCACCTTCCAGCCCGGCCGGCTCTCGCCCACCGGGCTCGCCGCGCCCGTCCAGCTCTGCCAGCGACCCTCGACGTTCACGAACGTGCCGGCGCTTTCCGCAAAGGTCCCGACCGGCAGCACCACGTGCGCCACCGCACGCAGCTTCTCGGTCAGGTGCGTGGTCGCGGCGATGACGCAGTCGGCTCCCGCCAGGGCGTCGGTCGCGCCGGCCAGGTCGTTCACCGGATCGATGCCGCCCAACAATACGTAGGCCTTCAACCGATTCTCGAGCATGCCGCGCACCGCCAGGCCGGGCGAAGCCACCGGCGTACCGCCGGCTTCACGATGCGGCACGGCGCCGGCAAGGTAAGCACCCGCCGAATTCGCACCGTCGGTGATGAACCCCAAGCTCGCCCCCGAGACCTGCGCAAGAGCGGCCGCGAGCGAGCGGATCTCGGCGTAGGCGGGATGGCGCTGCGCGAGGGTTCCGAGAAATATGGCATGGCGGTGTCCGTGGCTGAGCGTGCCCGCCACGGCACGATGCGCATCGCTGACCGTCGCCTCGCGC
This sequence comes from Steroidobacteraceae bacterium, assembly GCA_050012215.1. Taxonomy (GTDB): domain Bacteria; phylum Pseudomonadota; class Gammaproteobacteria; order Steroidobacterales; family Steroidobacteraceae; genus Bog-1198. The sequence goes on along the minus strand of JBEKHO010000001.1, from coordinate 322,130 downwards.
ACGCCGGACGGAACGGGCTTGCCCACCGCCGCCGCGGCCGCGCGCACGATGCCCGCCAATCCGCCGACGAGGTCCTGGTCGGCAAGGTATCCCGCGAGCGGGAACAGATACTCGAACTCGCGAGGATTGAGAAACGCCACCTTGGCGCCGCGGCTGATCGCCGCCTTGCGGATGCGGTGCGCGAGCAGCGGCATTTCGTGGCGCAGATTCGAGCCCACCACGAGCACGCCCTCGAGCACATCCACGTCGGCGATCGCGAGACCCAGGTTCGGAAATACGGCATCGTCACCGTCCGCCCGGAAATCGAGCTGCCGCAGCCGATGATCGACGTTGTTGCTGCCAAGGCCGCGGGCGATCTGCGAGAGCAGATACATTTCCTCGGTGGTCGCACTCGGCGAGCTCAAAAACCCCAAGCTGGATGCGCCGTGGGCAGCACTCGCCTTTTGCAGCCCTTCCGCCGCCGCCGTCAACGCGACCTCCCAATCCACGGGCTGCAGCACATCGCCGACACGTACCATCGGTTGGGTCGCGCGATCGGGCGAATACATGCCCTCGAACCCGAATCGGTCGCGGTCGGCGATCCAGGTTTCGTTGATCTCCTCGTTCTCCCGCGGCACGACGCGCATCATTCTGCCGCGAAGCACGTGGCCGTAGAGGTTGGTGCCGAAGGCATCATGCGGCGACACCAACGCACGTTGCGTCATTTCCCACGCGCGCGCGTGGTAGCGGAACGGTTTGTTGTTGAGCGCGCCCACGGGGCACAGATCGATGATGTTGGCGGAAAGCTCGTGATCGAGGCTCTGCTCGACGTAGGTGTCGATCTGCATCTGCTCGCCGCGACCGGTGCTGCCGAGCTGCGGATATCCCTGAACCTCGAGACCGAAGCGCACGCAGCGCGTGCATTGGATGCAGCGGGTCATGTCGGTCGAGACCAACGGCCCGATATTTTTGTCCTTGACCACGCGCTTGCGCTCGGAGAATCGCGAGATGTCGCGTCCGTAGCCCATCGCGAGATCCTGCAGTTCGCACTCCCCGCCTTGATCGCAGATCGGGCAATCGAGCGGATGATTGATGAGCAGAAATTCCATGGTGGCACGCTGCGCGGCGACCGCTTTCGGCGAGCGCGTGAATACCTTCATGCCCTCCATCACGGGCGTTGCGCATGCCGGCAGTGGCTTGGGTGCTTTCTCCACCTCCACCAGGCACATGCGGCAGTTGGCGGCGACGCTGAGCTTCGCGTGATAACAGAACCGCGGGATGTACACATCGGCCGCATCCGTGACCTGCATGATCATCGCGCCCTTGCGGGCCTTCAACGGGATGCCGTTGACTTCGATATTGACCAGATCGTCGCTCATCTTGCGCCCTTCGGGTTCAGGCCGCCGCCGGCGTTGCCGCCGCGGGCTGGCCTTCGACGATCGAGCGGCCTTTGTGCTCGATCATGTACTCGAACTCATGCCGGAAATGCTTCAGGAAGCTTTGCACCGGCCATGCCGCCGCGTCGCCGAGCGCGCAGATCGTGTGACCCTCGATGCGATTCGCAACGTCCAGAAGCAGACCGAGATCCTCGCTTCGTCCCTGGCCCGCGATGATCCGGTTGAGCATCCGATCGAGCCAGCCCGTGCCCTCGCGGCAAGGTGTGCACTGGCCGCACGACTCGGAGTAATAGAACCGGGCCAGGCGCTCGAGCGCCCGCACCATGCAGGTGGTCTCGTCCATCACGATCACGGCGCCGGTGCCGATGGCGGAACCCGCCTTTTTGACCGAATCGTAATCCATGTTGGTCGCCATCATCACCTCACCAGGCACCACCGGACAGGACGATCCGCCCGGGATGACGGCCTTGATTTTACGGCCTTTCCAGACGCCGCCGGCGAGCGCGAGCAGGTCCTTGAACGGGATGCCGAGCGGCAGCTCGATGTTCACGGGATTCGCGACGTGTCCCGACACGGAAAAAATAAGCGTGCCGCCCGAGTTCGCAGGCCCGAGACCCGCGAACCAGGCCGCGCCCTTGCGCAGGATCGTGGGCACGGAGGCGAAGCTCTGGGTGTTGTTGATGGTGGTCGGTTTGCCGAACAGGCCGAAATTCGCGGGAAACGGCGGCTTGAAGCGCGGCCTGCCGGGCTTGCCCTCGAGCGACTCGAGCAGCGCCGTCTCCTCACCGCAGATATAGGCGCCGGCACCGACGAACATGTGCAAGTCGAAGTCGACGCCGGACCCCTTGATATTCTTGCCCAGCAGGCCCGCCTCGTAGGCCTCCTTCAGCGCCGCCTCGAAGCGCGGGATGGGCTCGGCCATGAACTCGCCGCGGATGTAGTTGTAGCCGACGGTCGCGGTCATCGCGTAGCCGCCGATCGCCATCCCCTCGATCACCGAGTGCGGGTTGTAGCGCAGGATGTCCCGGTCGTGACAGGTGCCGGGCTCGGATTCATCCGAATTGCATACCGCATATTTCTGTACCGGCGAGCTCCTCGGCATGAAGCTCCATTTCACCCCGGTGGGGAATGCTGCGCCGCCGCGGCCGCGAAGGCCCGAGGCTTTGACCTCGTCGATGATCTTCTCGCGCGGAGTCTTGTCGCGGAGAATGGCCTCCCACGCCTCGTAGCCGCCGAACTTGCGGTAGCCCTCGAGCGTCCAGGAACGCTCGTGCTTGAGCGCCTCGAACAACACGAAATTCTGTTCGTAGCTCATTTCAGTTCATCCAGGATCTTGTCGATGCTCTCGGGCGTCAGGTTCTCGTGATAAACGTGATCGACCATCATCATCGGCGCACCGATGCAGGCTGCCAGGCACTCTTCCTCGCGCTTCAGGTAAATGCGGCCGTCGGGCGTGCTCTCGCCCGTCTTGATGCCGAGCTTCTTCTCCACCCGCTCGACCATGTCGAACGCACCGCGCAGCATGCATGAGATGTTCGTGCACACCGAGACGTGATGGCGACCCACGGGCTTGGTCTCGAACATGGAGTAGAACGTCGCAACCTCGTAGACCTGAATCGGCGGCAGGCCGATGTATTCGGCGACCGCGTCCATCAGGGCGGGGGTGAGGTGGCCGTTGTTCTCGTGCTGTACGGCGTGCAGGGCGGAGATCACCGCGGAGCGGCGCCGATCCGGCGGGAACTTGGCCAGCCAGTGATCGATCTCTGAGCGGACGTGATCGGACAACTGCACACTCATCACGCCACCACCGCCATCACTCCGTAGTCACTCATCGCGCCATCACTCCAGAGCCGGAAGCTGACAATTGCGCCTTCATTCGGGGCACCACGGCCGCCACTTTGCAGTCATCGGTCTATCTCGCCGAACACGATGTCCTGCGTTCCGATGACCGCCACCACATCCGCGAGCATGTGTCCGCGCACCATTTCATCGAGCGCCGCCAGATGCGCAAAGCCCGGCGCACGCACCTTCAGCCGATACGGCTTGTTCGCCCCGTCCGATACCAGATAGACGCCGAGCTCGCCCTTGGGCGCCTCGACGGCCGCGTACACCTCACCTTCGGGAACACAGTAGCCTTCGGTGAACAATTTGAAGTGGTGAATCAACGACTCCATGTCGCCCTTCATTTGTTCGCGAAGCGGCGGGCGCACCTTGCGATCGTCGATCATCACGGGTCCGGGATTCGCCTTCAGCCACTTCACGCATTGCTCGATGATGCGGGTCGACTGGCGCAGCTCTTCGACGCGCACGAGGTAGCGGTCGTAGCAATCACCGCTGAGGCCGACCGGGATGTCGAAGTCCACCCGATCGTAAACATCATAGGGCTGCTTCTTGCGAAGGTCCCACTCGACCCCGGAACCGCGCAGCATGGGGCCCGAGAACCCGAGCTGCATGGCCCGCTCCGGGCTCACCACCGCGATGTTGACGGTGCGCTGCTTCCAGATGCGGTTGTCGGTGAGAAGCGTCTCGTAGTCATCGATGCAGGCCGGAAACCGGGCCACGAAATCAGCGATGAAATCGATCAAACCGCCGGAGCGACGCTCATTCAGACGGTCCACATCCTTGTTGCTGCGCCACTGCGAGTGTTGATACTTCGGCATGACGTCGGGAAGATCGCGGTACACGCCGCCCGGCCGGTAGTAGGTCGCATGCATGCGCGTCCCCGAAACCGCCTCGTAGCAGTCCATCAGGTCCTCACGCTCGCGGAAGCAGTAAAGGAACACGGTCATCGCCCCGATATCGAGCGCGTGGGCGCCGAGCCACATCAGGTGGTTCAGGATCCGGGTGATCTCGTCGAACATCACGCGGATGTATTGCGCGCGAATCGGGGGCTCGATGTGGAGGAGCTTCTCAATCGCCATGACGTAGGCGTGTTCATTGCACATCATGGAGACGTAATCGAGCCGGTCCATGTAGCCGATCGATTGATTGAAGGGCTTGCTTTCGGCGAGCTTCTCCGTGGCGCGATGCAAAAGGCCGATATGCGGGTCCGCCTTTTGAATGACTTCACCATCCATCTCGAGCACCAGACGCAGCACGCCGTGCGCGGCCGGATGCTGCGGCCCGAAATTCATGGTGAAGTTGCGTATCTCTGCCACTTTAGGTCTCAGCCATTCGGTTTCGCAGCCTGCGCATCGACGGGGGCGTTGGTGAGCTGCGGATCGTAGCGGTTGTCGTGGCGGATCACCTTCGGCACCAGAACGCGCGGTTCTATGGTCACCGGTTGATAGACGACGCGGCGCTTCTCCGGGTCGTAGCGCACTTCGACGTTGCCCGACAAGGGAAAATCCTTGCGGAAAGGATGGCCGATGAACCCGTAGTCCGTGAGCAGGCGCCGCAGGTCCGGGTGACCCTTGAACATGATTCCGAACAGATCGAAGGCCTCGCGCTCGAACCAATCGGCTCCCGCCCAGATCGGCGCCACGGAATCCACCGCGGGCTGTGTGTCATCCTCGCAGAACACCTTCAACCGCAGGCGTTGATTCTGCGCGATCGAGAGCAGGTGATACACCACGGCGAAGCGGCGGCCGGGCTTCTCGTCCCCGCCGCTCGACATGCCGCGCACGACACCGCGGCTGAAGCCGGACACGGTCGCATGCTCGGTCTTCCATTCCGCTCGCCCGTGCTGAAGGTAGTCGACGCCGCAGACATCCATGCACATCTGAAACTCGAGGCCGGATCGATCGCGCAGCAGCGTCGCCGAGTCCAAAAGATCGCTCGGGCGGACCTCATAAGTGAGCTCGCCGGCATGGTTTGCAGTGCGCACGAGCTTTCCCGGCAAGGCAGCTTCGACGAGCGCCGCGAGACGCTCCAGCCGCGTTGGAACTGCCGGGGCAACCGCGGAACCGTCGTCGCTCATCGGAGAATGGCCTTGTTGCGCCGGATCTTGTTCTGAAGCTGGATGATGCCGTAGATCAGCGCCTCCGCCGTGGGCGGGCAGCCGGGCACGTAGACATCCACGGGCACGATGCGGTCGCATCCGCGCACCACTGCATAGGAATAGTGATAATAACCGCCGCCGTTTGCGCAGGACCCCATGGAGATGACCCAGCGCGGTTCGGCCATCTGGTCGTACACCTTGCGCAAGGCGGGCGCCATCTTGTTGACCAGGGTGCCGGCGACGATCATCACGTCGGACTGACGCGGGCTCGGGCGGAATACCACCCCGAAGCGGTCGAGATCGTAGCGTGCGGCGCCCGCATGCATCATCTCGACGGCACAGCAGGCGAGCCCGAAGGTCATCGGCCAGAGCGAGCCGGTCCGGGCCCAGTTGATCAGCTGGTCGACGGTGGTGACCTCGAAGCCGCGCACCGCGCCGGCATCGGCAGTCGCCGCTTCTAATCCCATTCGAGCGCTCCTCGACGGTAGTCGTATACCAGGGCGACCACGAGCACCAACGCGAAGATCAGCATGGCGATCAGGCCGAACGACCCGGTTGTCTTGAGCGACACCGCCCACGGAAAGAAAAAGGCGATCTCCAAATCGAACACGATGAAGATGATCGCCACCAGGTAGTAACGCACGTCGAAGCGCATGCGCGAATCTTCGAAGGCCTCGAAGCCGCACTCATAGGGCGACAATTTCTCGGGATCGGGGCGGCGCGGGCCGGCGATCCAACCGAGCGTGAACAGCACCACGCCCAGGCCCCCGGCCAACCCCATGAAAATCAGTATCGGCAAGTACTGTCGCAACATCGTCGGTATCGGTGCTTGGGCGGTAGCCAACAATTATATCAGGCACGCGCGTCTGCGTTCACCCGAAAGGGATGTTCATCGTCATCAAATCTGGTGCCGACGGCCGGACTCGAACCGGCACAGGTTGCCCCACTAGCCCCTCAAACTAGCGCGTCTACCAATTCCGCCACGTCGGCTTTTGTAACTGAGTGTAACGTCAAAATCGCTATTTCTTGTCGGTCGGCGGCGACGGCTGCGCGGGCGGCGCCGGCACACTGCTCGCGGGCGGTGCCGATGTCGCAGGCTCCGCGCCCTGCGCTGCGGAGGCTGCAGGCGCAGAACTTCCCGGCGCGGCCGTCGGTGCCGATCCGGCGGGAGCGGTCGCAGCCGGCGCGGTGCTTCTTGCGGCCGCCGCGGCTTGGGCAGCGCGTTCGAGCACGGAGGTCGCCTCGGCCGGCGAGCGCGTCCCCATGACCGCAAGCGTCAAGCTGGTCACGAAAAACAACCCCGCAAACACCGCGGTCAGCTTCGAGAACAAGGTGGCTGTGCCGCGTGCACCGAATACGGTGCCCGACGCGCCGGAACCGAATCCGGCACCCGCCTCCGCACCTTTCCCGCGCTGCATGAGCACGAGACCGATGATCATCAGCGCCAGCAGTATGTGCACCGACAAAATGAAACCACGCAGCATTATCGATCTCTCAATGTCGCGCGGCAGCCGCCGCGCATATCTGAAGAAACTCATCGGCGCTCAACGACGCGCCGCCCACCAACCCGCCGTCCACATCGGACATCGAGAACAGCTCAGCCGCATTCGATGCCTTGACGCTTCCACCGTACAGAATGCGGACACGACTTCCTAGTTTAGCATCTTGCGCTGCAATCCGGATGCGCAGGTATTGATGAACGTCCTGTGCTTGTTGCGGCGAGGCAGTGCGTCCCGTGCCGATAGCCCAAACCGGCTCATAGGCGAGGATGGCCTCGGCAAAACTCGACACCCCGTTCATCGCGATCACCGCATCCATCTGCCGCGCCACCACCGCCTCCGTGTTGTGCGCCTCCCTCTCCTCCAACGTCTCACCCACGCAGAGCACCGGCGTCAGGCCGGCCTTGAGCGCCGCGCCGAATTTTCGCGCCACCAGCACGTCGTCCTCGTGGTAGAGCCGCCGGCGCTCCGAATGCCCCACGATCGCATATTTGCACCCGACATCCTTGAGCATGGCTGCGGAGACCTCCCCGGTGAAGGCGCCCGCCGGCTCAGCGCACACATCCTGCGCACCGACCCCGACCTCCAGACCCTCGAGCGTGCGTACGGCCTCGGCGAGATAGACGTAGGGTGGGAACACCACGACATCGGTCTGCCAGTCCGGATTCAAGCGTTCCGCAAGGTCGGCGAGCAGCGTCTCGTTGGCGGCCCGCGATCCATGCATTTTCCAATTACCCGCGACAACCGGACGACGCATAGCCAACTCCCATGGGACCTAAAGGTCCTGCCGGAAAGGCGGCGAAGAGTATCCGCGCGGACCGGTAACTGCAAGCCCCGCAGGACAGCTTATGCCGCGGGCTTGGCGGCCACCGCCTCCACGGCGGCAGCGATCTCGCTCGCACCTCGCTTGACCAGTTTGGCATCGTAGCCCTCGACCATGACGCGAATCACGGGCTCCGTGCCGGAGGCCCGCAGCACGATGCGACCTCGCCCTTTGAACGATCGCTCCACCGCAGCGACAGTCTCTGCGACGCTCGGGTTCTCCATGGGGTCGAAGCGTCGGGCCACCCGCACGTTCAACAGCACCTGGGGATATTTGGGCATGGGCGCGCAGAGCTCGGCGAGCCCTGCTCCGGTGCTTTTCATCACCGCCAGGACCTGCAGAGCGCTGATCATGCCATCGCCGGTCGTGGTCTTGTCGAGGCACAGTATGTGGCCCGAGGTCTCCCCGCCGAGCGTGCCGCCCACCTCCTGCAGCATGGCGAGCACATGGCGATCGCCGACCTGTGCGCGGCGAAACGGGATGCCGAGCTCGGCGAACGATTGCTCCAGACCGAGGTTGCTCATCACCGTGCCGACCACCGGACCCTGGAGGATCCCGGCGTCGCGCCGGGCCCGCGCCAGCACATACAGGAGTTGGTCGCCATCCACGCAACGACCCAATTCATCCACCATCATGACCCGGTCGCCGTCGCCGTCGAGCGCGACGCCGACGTGCGCACGCACTCCGGGAACGGTGAGCTGCAACAGCTCCGTGTGCGTGGATCCGCATCCATCGTTGATGTTGCGGCCGTTCGGGGAGCAACCGATGGGCACGATCTCGGCACCCAGATCGGCGAACACCCGCGGCGCCACTTTGTAACCCGCACCGTTCGCGCAATCCACCACGATCTTGAAGCCCTCGAGCGTCATGCCGGCCGGGATCGTCGAGGCGCAGAACTCCTGGTATTGGTTACGGCTCCGATCGGTGCGCACCGCCTTGCCCAGACGCTGCGACTCGCGGGTCACCACGGGACCGTCGAGCAGGCGCTCGATCTGACTCTCCAGATGGTCCGACAGCTTGCTGCCGTTGCCGTCGAAGAATTTGATGCCATTGTCCTCGTAGCCGTTGTGCGAGGCCGAGATGACGACCCCGAAATTGCACCCCAACCGTTGGGTCATGTAGGCAATGCCCGGCGTCGGCAGCGGACCGATCAGGAGCACGTCGACCCCGGCCGCAACGAACCCCGCCTCGAGCGCGGATTCGAACATGTAGCCCGAGACGCGCGTGTCTTTGCCGATCAGCACGCGGCCGCCTTTCGGCGCCAGGATGCGGGCTGCGGCGCTCGCCAGCTTGAGCGCGAAATCCACCGTCATCGGCGGCTCACCCACCCGGCCGCGCACGCCGTCCGTCCCGAAATAATCGCTCAATGGCCTCTCCCCTGCATGACTGCGTCCACCATGAGTATCGCATCGCGCGTCGCTGCGACATCGTGCGTTCGCACGATGCGCGCCCCCGCGCCCACGGCCCAGGCGGCGAGCGCCAATCCGCCGGCCAGCCGTTCGTCGGGAGGACGCCCCAACACCCGGCCGATCGTGCTCTTGCGCGAGACCCCCACGAGAAGCGGCGAGCCCAAGGCGGCAAGATGCGACAAGTTTTTCAGCAGCGCCAGATTATCTTCGTGGCGCTTGCCGAAACCCAGGCCTGGATCGAATGCCACGGCCTCGGCAGCGATTCCAGCGGCGAGGCAAGCCGCGCGCTGTCCCACCAGGAAGGCAATGACCTCGCCGACCGCGTCGTGGTAGTCCGGGTTGTCCTGCATGGTGAGCGGCTCGCCCTGCATGTGCATGAGGCAGACGCCGACTCCGGCCTGCGCCGCCCACTCGCGCGCTCCGGGCACCTGCAGCGCACGGATGTCGTTGACGATGCACGCGCCGGCATCCACCGCCGCCATCATCACTTCGAGCTTGCTGGTATCGATGGAGATGGCGACATCGAAGGCCGCCGCGATGCTTGCGATAATCGGAACCACGCGGGCGAGCTCGGTCGCGGCGTCGACACCCTTGGAACGAGGACGCGTGGATTCGCCGCCCACATCGATGATCGACACGCCCTCCGCCACCATGCAGCGGGCGCGCTCCATCGCGGCCTCGATATCCGTATAACGGCCGCCGTCGGAGAAGGAATCAGGGGTGACGTTAAGCACGCCCATGACCGCCGGGCGCGTCAAGTCGAGGGTTTTCTGTCGGCATTGCCAGCGCATCGGCCACTTGCGGTGCGCGCCCGGCTCCGAGGCGCGGCGACGCTGTCCGCTCCCCGCGGGTTAGTGCTGCCCTGCGGGACTCACGAGCGGCGTCGTGGGCTTTTCCGCCGCCGGGCCCTGACCGCGCGCGGTCGGCGTCGCCGAATCGTCCCAATCGCGAGGCGGGCGCGGCACGCGGCCCTCCATGATGTCTTTGATCTGTTCCTCGTCGATGGTCTCGTACTTGATCAGCGCCTCGGACATGATCTGAAGCTTGTCCATGTTGGTCTGGATGATCTTGTACGCACGCTGATAGTTGCTGTCGATCACCCGGCGCACTTCCTCGTCGATCACGTGGGCGGTGACATCGGACACTTGCTTGTGCTGCGTGACGCTGCGTCCGAGGAACACCTCGCCGGACTCTTCGCTGTAGGTCTGCGGACCGAGCCGGTCCGACAATCCCCAGCGCGTCACCATGTTGCGGGCGAGCTCCGTGGCGCGCTCGATGTCGTTGGAAGCACCCGTGGTGACCGCATCGGGTCCGAACACCAGCTCCTCGGCCACGCGGCCGCCGAACAGCGTCGCGATACGGCTCTCGAGCTGGCGCTTGCTTGTGCTGTAGCGGTCCTGTTCCGGCAGGAACATGGTCACGCCCAGCGCACGGCCGCGCGGGATGATGGTGACCTTGTAAACGGGGTCATGCTCGGGCACGGACAGGCCGACGATGGCGTGGCCCGATTCGTGGTAAGCGGTATTGCGCTTCTCTTCCTCGGTCATGACCATGGAGCGGCGCTCCGCGCCCATCATGATCTTGTCCTTGGCGCGCTCGAACTCTTCCATGGTCACCGAGCGCTTGTTGCCGCGCGCCGCGAACAGGGCGGCCTCGTTGACGAGATTCGCAAGATCCGCGCCGGAGAAGCCCGGCGTACCCCGCGCGATCACCGAGGGCTTGACGTTGTCGCCCAGCGGCACCTTGCGCATATGCACTTTGAGAATTTGCTCTCGACCGCGCACGTCGGGCAGCGGCACCACCACCTGGCGGTCGAATCGGCCCGGGCGCAACAGCGCCGGATCGAGCACGTCGGGCCGGTTGGTCGCCGCAATGACGATGATGCCCTCGTTGCCCTCGAAGCCGTCCATTTCGACCAGCAGCTGGTTCAGCGTCTGTTCACGCTCGTCGTGACCGCCGCCCAAGCCGGCACCGCGATGGCGGCCGACGGCGTCGATCTCATCGATGAAAATGATGCAGGGGGCATGCTTCTTGGCCTGCTCGAACATGTCGCGCACGCGCGATGCGCCCACGCCGACGAACATTTCCACGAAATCCGAGCCGGAAATGGTGAAAAACGGCACTTTGGCCTCGCCGGCGATGGCACGGGCGAGCAAGGTCTTGCCCGTGCCGGGCGACCCGACCATGAGCACACCTTTCGGGATCTTGCCGCCAAGTTTCTGGAACTTGCCGGGATCTTTCAGGAAGTCGACGATTTCGACCACTTCCTGCTTGGCCTCTTCGACGCCCGCCACGTCGGCGAACGTGATGTTGACCTGATCCTCGCCCAAGAGCCTCGCCCGACTCTTACCGAAAGACATGGCTCCCCGGCCGCCGGAGGCGCCTTGCATCTGGCGCATGAAATAAGCCCAGAAGCCGATCAGGATGAGGATGGGAAAGGCGGATATCAGGAGCTGCAGCAGCACGGATTGCTGTTTCGGGGGCTCGCCGCGGAATTTGACGCCCTGGCCGCTCAAAAGGCCGATCAGCGCACTATTGCTGGTTTCGGGGTTATAGACGACGAACTGATTGCCGTCACGCTTCTTGCCCTCGATGATCTCGCCCTTGAACACCACGGAGTCGACGTTATTGCTCTTGACGTCCGTCAGAAACTGCGAGTAATCGACGGTTTGCGGCTGGCCTGTACGCATCCCAAACTGGCTGAAAATCGCGAGCAGGATGACGGCCAATGCGACCCACAAGAGAATCTGTTTGGTCAAATCGTTCAAGTTTCACCTACGGCCGCAATCATATTACGACAAAAGAACCCGTCTCGCGTTCCATTCCTCAACTCCTGGAATGGCTCATCGAACTTACACCATCCCAAACTGCCGCGCCAACAGGTAGATCTCGGGGCTCCGAGTTCGTGACGCCTTCGGCTTTTTCGTCACCACCCGGCCATACCGTCGCCGTGCCGCGCGCACGATCTCATCGAAACCTGCCCCCTGGAAGAGCTTGATGAGGGCATCGCCCCCGGGGGTCAGCACTCGATCCGCAAATTCCAGCGCCAGCTCCGCAAGGTACATGGATCTGGGCTGATCAACCGCATCGATTCCAGCCATATTGGGGGCCATGTCGGACAATACAAGATCGACTTTTTCCGAGCCCACGGCGGCCAGTACCTGCTCCAAGACGCTCTCCTCGCGAAAATCGCCCTGCACGAACTGCACCCCGGGAATCGCGTCCATGGCGAGGATGTCGGTAGCCACGATGCGGCTCTTGCCCCCGACGATGCGCGCGGCATATTGGCTCCAGCCTCCGGGCGCGGCCCCCAGGTCGACGCAGCGGATTCCGGGCTTGAGCAACCGCTCCCGCTCCTGGATCTCGGCCAGTTTGAACACGGCGCGCGAGCGCCAGCCTTCCGCCTTCGCCCGTTTGACGAATTCGTCGCTCGCATGCTCGGCGAGCCAGCGCGCACTACTCTTGGTTCGTTTGGGCATGTCGGTTGATCGAGACCCCCTATAATGACGGCCATGGCACTGTCCGAAAAGCAAAAGAAGCACCTTCGCCGCCTTGCGCACCCCCTGCATCCCCTGGTTCTGCTGGGAAACGCCGGGCTCACCGACGGCGTCGTGAACGAACTCGACCGGGCGCTCACGGACCACGAGCTCGTGAAAGTGAGCGCCCGAGTCGGTGAGCGGTCGGTGCGCGATACCGCATTGGACGAATTGGCGCGACGTACTTCGGCCGCCATCGTGCAGCGCATTGGAAATGTCGGCGTGTTCTATCGTCGCGGCCAGGGCCTAGCGAAAGTGCTGCTTCCAGATCACTAGAAGAACTCCCAGGCAGGCGACGACGTAGAGAATTGCTGACACGCCATGCCAGGCGCCGAAGCTCAATCCGCCGGCCGATCCCTGGGCACGAGCCGACTCCATGAAGCGCTTCAGCACCCATTCGTTCACCGCGAGCAACGCCGCGGCGGCATACACCCCGCCCATGCGGCTTCGCCCCGGCAAGAGCAGCGCCATCGCCGCCACTGCGATGCCCAGATAGGTCTCGATGCTGAACAGGTGGGCGGCCAGAAACCCCGCCAGGTGCCGGTCGCTCTGCGCGTAGAACAACGTGGGGGCCACCCATATCGCGAGCGACCAGAGGCTCCCCGCCCACAGCACCAGAAGCACGCGAAATAGGTTACGAATCACTCGGGGGTGTCACACGTAGCGGACTGAGACGATCTCGTAGCTTTTGGTGCCGCCGGGCGCGGTCACGTCCACGACGTCGCCCTCGGACTTGCCGATGAGCGCGCGCGCGATCGGCGAGGAGACCGAGAGCAGCCCGTTTTTGATGTTCGCCTCGTCATCGCCCACCAGCTGATAGACGAGCTTCGCACCGCCCCCTTGATCCTCGACCTCGACGGTCGAGCCGAACACCACGCGGCCGGTCGCGTTCAGCTTGGTCACGTCGATGACCTCCGCGTTCGACAGCCGGGCTTCGATCTCGTTGATGCGCCCCTCGATGAAGCTCTGCTGTTCGCGGGCCGCATGGTACTCGGCGTTCTCGGACAGATCGCCGTGCGAGCGGGCCTCGGCAATCGCCTTGATGACGTTCGGGCGAGCCTCGCTCTTCAATTGCCTGAGCTCCTGGCGCAGGCGCTCGGCGCCGCGCAGAGTCATCGGAGTTCGTTTCACGCCAATTCCTTGTGCAGATCCTGCAGTCGATTGACCTCGATGTCGCCCAAATGATCGAGCGCATCGCAGGTGGCGCGGGCGCCGGCCACGGTGGTGTAGTAAGTCACCCTGCGTGCCACGGCCTCGCGGCGAATGGAGCGCGATTCGCGCACCGCCTGTTTGCCCTCCGTCGTGTTGACGATCAGGGCCACTTCGTCGTTTTTTATCATATCGACGACGTGAGGGCGACCCTCGCGCACCTTGTTGACCCGGCGGCAGACGATTCCTGCCTCTTCCAGCACCTGGGCGGTTCCCCCGGTGGCGGCGATCTCGAAGCCGCGCGCGATCAGCATCTGCGCCAGCTGCACCGCCCCCGGTTTGTCCCGATCCCGAACGCTCACGAAGCACAAGCCGCGGGTCGGCAGGATCACCCCGGAGGCTGCCTGCGCCTTGGCGTAGGCCTCCCCGAAGGTGCTGCCCGTTCCCATGACCTCACCGGTGGACTTCATCTCGGGCCCCAGGATCGGATCGGCCTCGGGAAACTTGATGAACGGGAACACAGCCTCTTTCACCGAGAAATACGGCGGCACGCGCCCGACCGTCTGTCCCTGCGCGGCGAGCGACTTGCCGGTCATGACGCGCGCCGCAACCTTGGCGAGAGCAATGCCCGTGGCCTTGGACACGAACGGCACCGAGCGCGAGGCGCGGGGATTGACCTCCAGGATGTAGATGACCCCGCTCTGGATCGCGAACTGGATGTTCATCAAGCCGACCACGTTCAGGGCCTTGGCGAGCTTGCGCGTCTGTGCCCGCAGTTCGTCCTGCGTTTCCGCCGACAGCCCGTTCGGAGGCAGAGAACATCCCGAGTCTCCGGAATGCACGCCGGCCTGTTCGATGTGCTCCATGATGCCGCCGATGAGCACGTTCTCGCCGTCGCTCACGGCGTCCACGTCGACCTCGATGGCCAGGTCGAGAAATCGATCGAGCAGCACCGGGCTGTCGTTCGACACCTTCACGGCGTCGGTCATGTATTGACGCAGGTCGTCCTCGTTGAACACGACCTCCATGGCGCGGCCGCCGAGCACGTAGCTCGGGCGCACCACCAGTGGGAAGCCGACCTCGCGTGCCATGATCACTGCCTGCTCCTCGGTGCGCGCGGATGCGTTCGCGGGCTGTTTCAGCTTCAAGCTCGCGACCAGCTTCTGGAACCGCTCGCGATCCTCCGCAACGTCGATGCTGTCGGGAGTCGTTCCAACGATCGGCGCGCCCGCCGCCGCGAGCGCCCGCGACAATTTCAAGGGCGTCTGGCCGCCATACTGCACGATGACCCCTTCGGGCTTCTCCTTCTCGATGATCTCCATGACATCCTCGAAGGTCAGCGGCTCGAAGTAGAGCCGATCGGAGGTGTCGTAATCGGTCGAGACCGTCTCTGGATTGCAATTCACCATGATGGTCTCGAAGCCGTCTTCCGAGAGCGCCATGGCCGCGTGCACGCAGCAGTAATCGAACTCGATCCCTTGACCGATACGGTTGGGGCCGCCGCCCAGAATCATGATCTTGCGCCGCGTGGTGGGATTCGCCTCGCACTCCTCCTCATAGGTCGAGTACAGATAGGCGGTCGAGGTTGCGAATTCCGCGGCGCAGGTGTCCACGCGCTTGTAGACCGGATGCAGTCCGAGCTTGCGCCGCCTGGCACGCACGTCATGCTCCTCGCGCGCCACCAGGTGCCCGATCCGCGCATCGGAAAAGCCTTTGCGTTTCAGAGCTCGAAGCCGGGGAAGCTCGAGGCTGTCGAAGCCCTCCTCGCGCAGTTTTGCCTCCTCCCGAACCAAATCCTCGATCTGCGACAGAAACCAGGGATCGATCTTGGTGGCGTCGAACACCTGCTCGAGGCTCCAGCCGGCCCGGAACGCGTCCGCGACGTAAAGGATCCGGGCAGGCCCGGGCCAGCGCAGCTCGTACGCGAGCTTGTCCGTGGCCTCTTCGTTCAGAGGCAGCGAGACCTGTTCGTCGAATCCGTCGTAGCCGAGTTCCAGGCTCCGCAGCGCCTTCTGGAAGGACTCCTGGAAGTTGCGGCCGATGGCCATGGCCTCGCCCACCGATTTCATCTGGGTGGTGAGGCGGGTGTTGGCGCCCGGGAACTTCTCGAAGGTGAAGCGCGGGATCTTGGTGACCACGTAGTCGATGGTCGGCTCGAACGATGCCGGCGTGCCGCCGCCCGTGATCTCGTTCTTGAGCTCATCGAGCGTGTAGCCGACCGCGAGCTTTGCCGCGATCTTCGCGATGGGGAACCCGGTCGCCTTGGAAGCCAGCGCCGAGGAGCGCGAGACGCGCGGATTCATCTCGATCACCAGCACCCGTCCGTCGTCCGGGTTGACCGCGAATTGCACATTGGAGCCGCCCGTGTCGACGCCGATCTTGCGGAGCACGGCGATCGAGGCGTCGCGCAGGCGCTGATACTCGCGGTCGGTCAGCGTCTGGGCGGGCGCCACCGTGATGGAATCGCCGGTATGCACACCCATCGGATCCACGTTCTCGATGGAACAAACGATGATGCAGTTGTCGTTGCGGTCGCGCACCACCTCCATCTCGTACTCTTTCCAGCCGATCACCGATTCTTCCAGCAAGACCTCGTTGGTGGGCGATGCGTCGAGCCCGCGCGCGACGATGGCCTCGAACTCCTCGCGGTTATAGGCGATGCCCCCACCGCTCCCGCCCAAGGTGAACGAAGGTCGGATGACCGTGGGGAAGCCGATCTCGGCTTGCACGGCGAGCGCCTCTTCCATGCTATGCGCGATGCGCGCCCGCGCCGTCTCGAGGCCGATGTCGGACATCGCCCGGCGAAACAGCTCGCGGTCCTCCGCCATGTCGATGGCGCGCTGCGAGGCACCGATCATTTCCACGTTGAACTTCTCGAGCACGCCTTCACGCACGAGATCGAGCGCGGTGTTGAGCGCTGTTTGGCCGCCCATGGTGGGCAGCAGCGCACTCGGCCGCTCCTTGTCGATGATGCGTTCGATCGTGCGCCAATTGATGGGCTCGATGTAGATCGAGTCCGCGCTCTCCGGATCGGTCATGATGGTGGCCGGGTTGGAGTTCACCAGAATGACTCGATAACCCTCTTCTTTCAGAGCCTTACACGCTTGAGCTCCGGAATAGTCGAACTCGCAAGCTTGACCGATGATGATCGGCCCGGCGCCGATGATGAGGATGCTCTCGAGGTCGGTACGTTTGGCCACGGTCAGCCCGCGCCTTCCGCGGTCTTTGGGCCGCCGTCGGCAGCCTTCTCGTCCGCCGGCTTGCTGGCCGCTGCCGTCGCGCCGTCCGCCGCGCGGCTCGCAGCCCCAGGCGAATCCGCCATCCTAGCCTCCGCAGGCTTGATCTCGGCGCCCTTGCCCTCGACCACCTTGCCGTCGGCACCCTTGCCCTCCTTGGCGGGCTTCGACCGGACAGCGGTGCGCCCGCGGGAATTGGACTGGATGCGTTTCACCATCAAATACATGAAGTGCTCGAACAGCAGCTTCAGATCGTGCGGGCCCGGGCTCGCCTCGGGATGCCCCTGGAAGCTGAAAGCCGGCCGGTCGGTGCGGGCGACTCCCTGGAGTGAGCCATCGAACAGCGAGCGATGCGTGGGGCGCAGATTGTCGGGCAGCGTGGACTCGTCCACCGCGAAGCCATGGTTCTGGCTGGAGATCAGCACCCGTCCCGAATCGAGTTCCGAGACGGGGTGATTGGCGCCGTGATGCCCAAATTTCATCTTGACGGTTTTCGCGCCGCTCGCGAGACCGAGCAGCTGATGACCGAGACAGATGCCGAACACCGGGATGTCGGTGGTGAGGAACTTGCTGATGGCGGCGATGGCGTAGTCGCAGGGTTCGGGATCGCCCGGTCCATTACTTAAGAAAATACCATCAGGATTCATCGCAAGCGCTTGATCAGCTGATGTTTGTGCAGGCACAACGGTCATGCGACAGCCATGCTCGGCCAGGATTCGCAAAATATTTCGTTTGATGCCGAAGTCGTAGGCGACGACGTGCAGCCGGCTCTGCGGACGGGGCGGCTTGGCGGTCGACTTCCAGATCACCCCATCGTTCCACTGATACACCTTCTTGGTCGACACGGCTTTGGCGAGATCCATGCCCTTGAGGCCGGGGAATTTCTTGGCGGCCCGCACGGCGGCGTTCTCATCAATGTTGTCGCCGGTCATGATGCAGCCCGACTGGGCGCCTTTCTCGCGCAACAGACGCGTGAGCTTGCGGGTATCGATGTCCGCGATCGCCACCACCTTACAGCGCAGCAGGAAGCTGCCGAGCGATTCGGTCGAGCGCCAGTTGGAATGCAACCGCGGCAGATCCCGAATCACGAGTCCGGCCGCAAATACCGCGCCGGACTCCAAATCCTCGGGGGTGGTACCGGTGTTGCCGATGTGGGGGTACGTGAGAGTGACGAGCTGACGGCAATAGGAGGGATCGGTGAGAATTTCCTGATAGCCGGTCATCGCAGTATTGAAAACTACTTCACCCGTCGTGTTTCCTTTTGCGCCGACAGAGACGCCACGGAACACGGTGCCATCCTCGAGAGCTAGCACTGCTGGGGTCGACACTCCGGTTTCCTCTCCTCGCGCAAACACGCGCGGCCGTCGCAGATGTGCAAAGCGGGAGGCGCTCTCAAGAACGACCTCCCGCTTCGTTGATCAAATCGCGGTATGTTTCCGGGCGCGAATATTAGCGGTGGCAGCCGCGCCTGTCCATGCTATTCACAATCCAAGGACATGCCGCATGCCGTAAACACCAGCCGGGCGGCCAATCAGCCATTCCGCCGCCTTGAGCGCCCCGCGCGCGAACACCATCCGATCCGTGGCGCGATGAGTGAGCTCGATCCGCTCGCCGTCGCAGGCAAATGTCACGGTGTGCTCGCCGACGATGTCGCCCGCGCGAACCACCGAAAACCCGATGCTGCCCGGCTTGCGTGCATCGGACAGGCCATGCCGGTCGTACACCGCAACGTCCGCGAGAGCGGTGCCACGCGCCTGCGCCACCGCCTCTCCGAGGGCCAGCGCCGTCCCCGAGGGAGCGTCGCGTTTCAGGCGGTGATGCGCCTCAGCGACTTCCACATCGAAACCTTCGCCGAGCGCCGCCGCGGCGAGGCCCACGAGCTGCCGCAGCACGCCCACACCGACGCTGGTATTCGGCGCGATCAGCACCGGCACGACGAGCGCCGCCGCTTGAAGCATCGACCAGGTGTGCGAGTCGAAGCCGGTCGTGCCGACTAGGAGCGGCACGCCCCGCGCGGCACAGGCACCGGCATGGGCGCCGAGCCCCTGCGGCGTCGAGAAGTCCAGGGCGACCGCTGCATCGCGCAGCGCCGTCTCGGCATCGGCGGTGACCTGCACACCGGAGGGGGCGCCCTGTTCGGCCGCATCCAGCCCCAGCCGGCCGCTCGAGGGCGAAGCCAGTGCACCTGAGAGACGGAGCGGGGAGTCGCGCAGCGCCCGCACCAGCGATTGACCCATCCGTCCGGTGACTCCGAACACCGCCACGCCCGGCACTTACCCTTCCCTCCGGATGCAGCGTGCGCGCGGCATCCTAGTCGACCGCGCCGGTGAAGAACTTCTTGACGCCCTCGAAGAACGATTGCTCGCGCGGCTTGTGGCTGCCCTGCTGGAGCGATGACTCGAATTTCTTCAGAAGCTCCTTTTGCTCGGCGCTCAAACTGACCGGCGTTTCGATCACCACGCGGCAAAACAGATCGCCGGCGCTGCCGCCGCGAACGGGCTTCACGCCCTTCTCCCGCACGCGGAAGACGCGTCCGGATTGGGTCTCGCTCGGGATCTTGATCGCCACTTCGCCTTCCAAGGTTGGAACTTCGATCGATCCGCCGAGTGCCGCTGTGGTGAAGCTGATCGGCACCTCGCAGGAAAGATGGCTCCCTTCACGCTCGAAAATGGCGTGCTCGCGCACGCGAATCTCCACGTACAGGTCTCCGGACGGGCCGCCGTTGCGGCCGGCTTCGCCCTCGCCGTTCAGGCGGATTCGATCCCCGGTATCGACCCCCGCGGGAACGGACACCGCCAAGGTCTTCTCCTGCCGGATCCGCCCCTGGCCGTAGCAGGTATCGCACGGGTTGCTGATGATCTTGCCGCGGCCCTTGCAGCGGGGACACGGCTGCTGAATGGTGAAGATGGATTGCTGCACGCGCACCTGACCCTGCCCGTGGCAGGTCTCGCAGGTCTTGGGAGTGGAACCCTTGGCGGCTCCCGTCCCCTTGCAGGTTCCGCACTCAGCCAGCGACGGAATTTTGATCTCGGTCTCGGTGCCGAACACGGCCCGCTCCAGATCCAGCTCGAGCTCGTAGCGCAAGTCGGCGCCGCGCAACACCTGGGAGCGGCTGCGCTGTCCACCGGAAAATATATCGCCGAACATCTCCCCGAAGATGTCTCCGAAAGCCTCGCCCGCGCTGAAGCCGCCCGATCTTCCGCCTTCCAGCCCGGCGTGACCGAATTGGTCGTACACCGCGCGTTTGCGCGCATCGGCAAGCACCTCATAGGCCTCTTTCGCTTCCTTGAACTTGTGTTCCGCCTCGGGATCGTCGGGATTTCGATCCGGGTGATGCTTCATGGCCAGACGCCGGTAGGCCTTCTTGATGTCGGCCTCGGACGCGTTTCGCGGTACTTCGAGGAGCTTGTAGTAATCCTGCTTCGCCATTACCCCACCCTGAATCTACCTCACCCCAAACTCGAGCTCATCCCAATCCTACCGGCCCTAAATCGAGTCCAGCCAGCGACCCTACGGGCCGCGCCGCTCGACTCGCGCATAAAAACGAACCGCCGGCACATGCATACCGGCGGTTCGTTGACTTCATCGCGCGACCCGCGCCGGCCTCTCAAGCCTTCTTGCGATCGCTTTCCTTGACCTCTTCGAACTCCGCGTCGAGCACATCTTCCTGCTTGCCGCCCTTGTCGCCGCCGCCCGCACTTCCCGACGAGCCCGCCGGGCCCTGGCCGGCAGCGGATTGATGCTCGTACATCTTCTGCATGAGTGCCGTCGAGGCCTGTTCCAGCGCCTGGGTCTTGCGCTCGATGTCGTCCTGATCGTCGCTCGCCATCGCCGCCTTCACGGCCGCGATCGCATCGTTCGCCGACTTCTTCTCGTCCTCCGAGGCCTTATCGCCGGCATCGACCAGGGCTTTCTCGACCGCATGCACCGTGGCATCCGCCTTGTTGCGTGCACCGACCAGCTCACGGAACTTCTTGTCCTCCTCGGCGTGCGCCTCGGCATCGGACACCATGCGCTTGATCTCGGCCTCGGACAAACCGCTCGAGGCCTTGATGACGATGCGCTGTTCCTTGCCGGTTTTCACATCCTTCGCCGACACGTTCAGGATGCCGTTCGCATCGATGTCGAAGGTCACCTCGATCTGCGGCATGCCGCGCGGTGCCGACGGGATGTCGGTCAGGTCGAAGCGGCCGAGCGACTTGTTGTCGCTGGAGCGGTCGCGCTCGCCCTGCAGCACGTGAATGGTCACGCCCGTCTGGTTGTCGTCCGCGGTCGAGAACGTCTGCGCCGCCTTGGTCGGAATGGTGGTGTTCTTCTCGATCACCTTGGTCATGACGCCGCCCAAGGTCTCAATGCCGAGCGACAGCGGGGTCACGTCGAGCAGCAGCACGTCCTTCACATCGCCCGACAGCACGCCGCCCTGGATGGCCGCACCGACCGCCACCGCCTCATCGGGGTTCACATCCTTGCGCGGCTCGCGGCCGAACAAATCCTTGACCGCCCGCTGCACCATCGGCATGCGGGTCTGACCGCCGACCAGAATCACCTCGCCCACATCCTTCATGGAAAGCCCCGCATCCTTCAACGCGATGCGGCAGGGCTCGACCGTCTTCTGCACCAGATCTTCCACCAGCGACTCGAGCTTGGCCCGGGTGAGCTTCATGTTGAGGTGCTTCGGGCCCGCGGCGTCCGCCGTGATGTACGGCAGGTTGATTTCGGTCTGCTCACTGAAGGACAGCTCGATTTTCGCCTTCTCGGAAGCCTCTTTAAGGCGCTGCATGGCGAGCGGATCCTTGCGCACGTCGATGCCGCTCTCCTTCTTGAACTCGTCCGCGAGGTAATTGATCACCCGCAGGTCGAAGTCCTCGCCGCCCAGGAAGGTGTCGCCATTGGTCGAGAGCACCTCGAACTGACGCTCACCGTCCACCTCCGCGATCTCGATCACGGAAATGTCGAAGGTGCCGCCGCCCAGGTCGTAAACGGCAATCTTGCGGTCGCCGCCGTCCTTGTCCAGGCCATAGGCCAGCGCCGCCGCGGTGGGCTCATTGATGATGCGCTTGACGTTCAAGCCCGCGATGCGGCCGGCGTCCTTGGTCGCCTGGCGCTGCGAATCGTTGAAATAGGCCGGGACGGTGATCACCGCCTCGGTGACCGGCTCGCCCAGGTAATCCTCGGCGGTTTTCTTCATCTTCATGAGCACGCGGGCCGACACCTCGGGAGGCGCCATCTTCTTGCCCTGCGCCTCCACCCACGCGTCGCCGTTGTCGGCTTTGACGATCTTGTAGGAAACCATGCTCATGTCGCGCTTCACGACATCGTCGGTGAACTTCCGTCCGATCAGGCGTTTGACCGCCGCGACGGTGTTCTGCGGATTGGTGACGGCCTGGCGCTTGGCGGACTGCCCCACCAGCACCTCGCCATCCTTGGTGAAGGCAACGATCGACGGCGTCGTCCGGTCACCTTCGCTGTTCTCGATAACCTTGGGTTTGCCGCCTTCCATGATCGCGACACAGGAATTGGTGGTGCCCAGATCGATGCCAATCAATTTTGCCATTGTATGTACCCTCTAAGAATTCGAACGTTGCCCGTTAAGTTGGGGGGTTCTCGAATAATTTCAATTGGATTCGGAGCCCGTTTTGCTGACGATGACGCGCGCCGGACGGAGCAGCCGGCCGTTCAGGGAATACCCCTTCTGGATCACGGAGAGCACCGTGTTGGCGGGCACTTCGCGGTTCTCCTGAGCCACCATGGCCTCGTGCCAATTCGGGTCGAAAGGCTGACCCGACGGGTCGATGACCTTGATGCCCCCCTTCTCGAAGGCCCGGTTCAACTCCTTGAGTGTCGCCTGGGCGCCCTCGAGCACGGGGCCCGGGCTTGCGGCCCCGGCGCGGATGCCGGCCTCCAGGGCGTCCCCGACCGTCAGCAGCTCTTGCGCAAAACGTTCGATGGCGAATTTTCGGGCATTGTCGATCTCGCGCTCGGTGCGCTTGCGGTAGTTGTCGAGTTCCGCAACCGCCCGCATGTAGCTATTCCAGTTCTCCTGTGCCTTGGCCTCGGCCGCGGCCAGGGCGTCAGCGACAGCCGCTTCACGGGCCGCCGTCTCGGGGTGTACGGTCTCCCCCCCCGCTTGCTGCTGGTTGGTCTCATTCACTGGCAATGCCCTCGAAGATGGCGGGTAATCCCGCTCGAAGCGCCAAAGCTGGGGGCTATTTACGCGCGTTCAAGGCCGAACCGAGGAGTTTTGCGGTCACATCGACGATCGGGATCACCCGCTCGTAGGCCATTCGGGTGGGTCCAATGATGCCGAGCACTCCCACCACCTGGTTGTTCAGGGTGTAGGGCGCCGTGACCACGCTGATGTCGTCCAGGATCCCATAGCCCGACTCTTGTCCGATGAAGATCTGGATCCCCTCCGCGCGCAGGCAGTTGTCGAGGAGCCTCAATATGTCGTGCTTCTCGTTGAAGGCCTCGAACAGCCGCCGCAGCCGGTCGACGTTCGACAGCTCGGCGAAACCCATGAGGTTGGTCTCGCCGGCGATGACGTATTCGACCTGTCCCTCGGTCTTGGTCTCGAAGACCTTCTGCGCGACCTGGATGGCGTCCTGCATGAGCTGGTCCATGCTCTGCCGGGTCTCCTGGAGTTGCTTGAGCAGGAGCGACCGCACTTCGGGCAACGAATGGCCCGAGAAGGCCTCGTTCAGGTAATTGGCCGCGCGCCTGAGCTCCTCCGAGGAGTAATGGCGGTCGAGCTGGACCACCCGGTTCTCGACCTCGCGGTTGTTCATGACCATGATGGCGAGCGCACGATTCTCGGAAAGTCCGATGAACTCGATCTGCGAGAGCGCCACGTAGTTGGGATTGGGGAGCGTCACCAGACCCGCCATGTGGGTCACGCTCGACAACATTTGGGAGACGGTCTGCACCAGCGCCCGCCCATTGGTGGCATCGCTTCTCAGCCGCCGCTCGATGTCCTCGATCTCCTCGTTTTGCAGCGGCTTCAATTTGAGCAGACTGTCGACGAACAGACGGTATCCCTTATCGGTGGGTATGCGCCCGGCGGAGGTGTGCGGGGAGACGACGAATCCGAGATCCTCCAGATCCGCCATGACGTTGCGGATGGTGGCCGATGACAGACTCAAGCCGGAGTCGCGCGACAAGGTGCGCGAGCCGACCGGCTGACCGTCCCGAATATAGTTCTCGATGAGCGCCTTGAGCAGCAGTTGCGCCCGTTCACTGAGCGATTCGTCGGCACCCTCGTTCATCGTATGATTCATATAACATGTTTGGGGCTTTAGGGAATACTCCGATACCTCCGTTCGCCCCCGGGGTAAGTCAAGCCGCCGAGAATCGGTCAAATCACCCGCCTTGCGCGAGTGACCGGCTTGCGGCGAACATGCTACAAGGGCGACGTGCCGCAATCATTCAAATCAATCGCCCTGGTCGGCAACGCCAAGGATCTGCGGGTCGCCGAGTGCATGTTGAGCCTTGCCGGATATTTTATGGGCCGCGGCCAGCGCGCGCTGGTCGACCCGGGTGTCGGCATCGAATTTCCCCCGGGCGCGGTGGTCCCCTGCCCTGAGCAGTCCTTTGCCGATAAAGCGGACCTGATCGTCGCCATCGGCGGCGATGGAACGCTGCTCTACGCCGCTCGGCTGCTCGCCGGGCGTCCGATCCCGTTGCTCGGCATCAATCGAGGGCGCCTCGGGTTTCTCACGGACGTGAGTCCGACCTCGATGCTCGAAGATATCGAGACGGTCATGGCCGGCCGCTACAGCGAGGATCGCCGCTCGATGCTGTCGGCGCGCCTCGAGCGGCGCGGCGCCGCGCCGGTGCACGCGCTCGGTCTGAACGATGTGGTGCTCAACAAGTGGGAGACGGGACGCACCTTGGACTTCGAGACCTCGATCAATGGACGCTTCGTCAATTCCCACGGCGGCGACGGCATCGTGATCGCCACGGCGACGGGGTCGACCGCCTACGCGCTCTCCTGCGGCGGGCCCATCGTCGAGCCCGACCTCGACGTGTGGGTGCTGGCGCCCATCTGCCCCCACACCTTGAGCGACCGTCCGATCGTGGTCCGCGCCGGGAGCACCATCAAACTGCGGCTTTCCGACCGCCCGGAAGCGCGCGCGCAGGTTACCTGCGACGGAACCGCTCTCGGCGACATGGAGCGCGGCGACGAGCTCATCGTCGAGGGAGCGCAAGCTCAAATCACCCTGATTCATCCGCCGGCGTACGATTTCTATCGCTTGTTGCGCTCGAAGCTGCATTGGGGCAGAGGCGGCCACAACGGCAACGGCGACTGAAGGGACCGGCTTCATGCTGACTCACCTGAAATTGCGCGATCTGGTGATCGTGGACGAGGCGGAGCTCGAACTCGGCCCGGGACTTCTCGCGCTGACCGGCGAAACCGGCGCCGGCAAATCCATCGTGGTGGATGCCTTGATGCTCATCGCCGGCGGCCGCGGCGCCGGCGATATCGTGCGCCACGGAGCCGAACGCGCGGAAGTTGCGGCGGGCTTTTCGCGCCTGTCCGCCGGCGCGCGCGCCTGGCTGGATGCGCAGTCGGTGGAGCACGAGGGCGAGGTCATCGTGCGGCGCGTGATCGGCGCGGACGGCCGCTCGCGTGCCTACATCAACGGTCAGCTCGTTCCGCTCCAGTCGTTGCGCGAGCTGGCGGAATTCCTGATCGAGATTCATGGCCAGCAGGAGTATCAGCATCTCATCAAGCGCGGCGCGCAGCGCGAACTCCTCGATGAGCGTCTCCCCAACTTAAGCCTCGCCGGCACGGTCGCGGAAATCCACGAGCGCTATCGCGTCTGCCGGCTCCAGCATGAAGCGCTCGCGGCGGCGGTCGAGAACCGCGATGCCCGGCTCGACCTCCTGCGTTACCAACTGGCCGAGCTCAGGAGCGAGGTCACGACCGTGAGCGCCATCGAAGAGCTGTTCACGGAACAAAAGCGCATCGCCGGACGAGGTCGGCTCGCGGCCGCGGCGGGCGCGGCGCTCGCCGCGGTGTACGAAAGCGACGATGCCAGCGCGCACGACCTGCTGGCCAAGGCGTCCACGGCGCTTCGTGGCGCGGCGGATACCGATCCGGGCCTCAAACAGCCCGCGGATCTGATCGGCGAGGCGGCCATTCTGGCGCGCGAGGCCGCCGAGTCGCTGCGCCATTACCTGGAGGCTCTGGACGTCGATCCCGCGCGCCAGGAAGAGATCGAGCGCAAGGCCGCCGCGCTCGAGGCGCTTGCCCGCAAGCATCGCCTGAGCGTGACCGAGCTGCCGGCGCAGCTCGCACGCACCGAGGATGAGATCGCAAGGCTCGCCGAAGCGCAGACCAGCTTGACGGCGATGGAGCAAGAGGTTGCGGCGCTTCGCCGCGAGTTCGATGCGGCCGCGCAACGCCTGACAGAGGCGCGCAAGCTCGCGGCGGATGCGCTGGGAGAGGAGATCAGCGCGCTGATGCAGGAGCTCGGGATGGCGGGCGGCCGGTTTGCGGTGAGCGTCACCACGGCAAGCGACGGCGTCGGCGCTCATGGACGGGACGACATCGAGTTCCTGGTGAGCGCCAATCCCGGCCAGCCGCTGAAGAGCCTCGCCAAAGTGGCCTCGGGCGGCGAGCTGTCGCGAATCAGTCTCGCCGTCCAGGTGGCCGCCGCCGCGCTCGGCGCCACCTCGCTCTGCATGGTCTTCGACGAGGTCGATTCGGGGATCGGCGGGGCGGTGGCCGAGATCGTCGGCCGCCAGCTGCGCTCGCTCGGCGAGCGGGGTCAGGTGCTTTGCGTGACGCACCTCGCGCAGGTCGCCGCGCAGGCGCACGGGCAGTTCCGGGTCACCAAGTTGACCGATGGCAAGACCACCCGCACAGCCGTGAAGCCGCTCGGCACCGACGAGCGCGTGGATGAGATCGCGCGCATGTCGGGTGGGATCGACATCACCGAGCAGGCCCGCGCGCATGCGCGCGAGATGCTCGCGCGCGCCGGCCGGGAATCCCCGCCGAAGAGAAGGCGCGCGCCCGCCGGACGCAGATAGGACGGGCTACTTGGGCCGCTTCTGATTCGGGCAGTTGAGCTTGCGGCAATGTCCGTACAAGATCAGCGAATGATCGCTGATCTCGAAGCCGAGGCGCTTGGCGACCGCCTGCTGCCGCTCCTCGATGCCGCCGTCCATGAACTCCTCCACCCGACCGCAGTCCACACAGACGATGTGGTCGTGATGAGCGCCGTGGTTCAGCTCGAAAACCGCCATGCCGCCCTCGAAGTGATGGCGGGTCACGAGGCCGGCCGCCTCGAATTGCGTCAGCACGCGGTACACCGTCGCAAGACCGATGTCCTCGTTCAAGACCAGGAGCTTCTTGTAGATATCCTCGGCGCTCATATGGCGGGCCGTTGAGTCCGCGAGGATGTCCAGTATTTTGAGCCGCGGCAACGTGACCTTGAGGCCGGCATTGCGCAGGTCGTTACCTTCGGCGGTGGGAGGGGGTCTTAGGCGCTGCGGCATAATGCGGCATCCAGTATGATAGGGGCGGATTATCGATCATTTGGGAGCGCTGCACCACCTTGAAGAAGATTCTTCGACCCTTGTTCCTCGCAGCGGGCCTCGCGCTCGCCGCGACGGGCTGCGTCTACCGCATCAACATTCAGCAGGGCAATTTTCTGGATCAAGCCGCCGTGGACCAGGTGAAAGCCGGCATGACGCGAAGCCAGGTGCGCTATCTGCTCGGCACCCCGATGGTGGCAGACAGCTTCAACAAGGAACGCTGGGACTACATCTACTATCTCAGGAAGGGGCGTACCCGCCATATCGACTCGCGCCGCGTCACGGTGTACTTCGATGGCGAGAAAGTCGCCCGTCTGGACAAGCCGAGCGATGCCGTGGCCGCCGAGCAAGCCGCCTCGGCCGCCAGACTCAAGAACGGCCGCACTTACTAGCTCGCAGGGACCTGCCGCGCTAGCGCGGGCGGCGCGGAGCGGTTGCGCCCTGACGCGCCGACTTTTGCGAGCGGGCCCGCAGCACACGCTCGCGGCGTGCGTTTTTCGGATCGGCAGCCAGGGTGCGGTACAGCTCGAGCCGGTCGCCTGGCTGCAACACCCGCCCCATCGGCACCGCCGTTCCGAATATCCCGACCGTGGATCCGGCCACGTCGATGGCTGCAAAATCGAGATCTGCGGCCGCGAGCGCCAGCGCATCGGCGACGGTCGCGGGCGGCATCAGTCGATATGCTTTGATGATCGCCCGGTCGGGCAGCGCGCAAATGATCTCGACGATGAAGGGGTCGGTGGTGGCCACGGCGATCCAAATCGGCGCTCAGCGGTACATGCTTTGCGCGCGCTGGACGAAGGCATCCACGATGGAATCGCAGACCGAGCGGAAAATGGGGTTGAATGCGGTGGCCAACATGCGGCTCTTGAATTCGAAATCGATCCGGAAGAGCACGCGCGACCCCCGCTCCCCCACCGCATCGAAATTCCAGCGGCCGGTGAGACGGCTGAACGGGCCCTCGGCAAGCTGCATGAGAATCTCGGAGTCCGGCCGCGAGCTATTGCGCGTGGTGAATTGCATGCGCACCATGCCCTTGGCCGCTTCGACGGCCGCCAGCGTTTCGTTCGGTGCGATCTGCTCGACTTGAGCGCTCACGCACCACGGTAGAAACTCCGGATAGCGCGCGACATCGTTCACCAGCGCATACATCTGCGCGGGAGTAAACGTCACCAGGGCGCTGCGTTCGACGATCGGCAATTTTGAGACTCCTCGACGGCGCGGCGCCGCGCCGGCCAGCGCCGGATTCTCGCACAGGCCACCCGGTTCGCCCATGAATCGAGAGGCACAGACTCCGATGAGCTTGTAGACTTCGACGCCCAGCAAGGGATCCAGCGTACATGGCGAAAGATTCGGACAAACTGCCCCCTATCGCGGTGAACCGCAAAGCGCGCTTCGATTACTTCATCGAGGAGAGCTACGAAGCCGGCATCTCCTTGCTCGGCTGGGAGGTCAAGAGCATGCGTGCCGGCAAGGCTCAAGTCGCCGAGGCCTATGTGTACCTCAAGAACGGCGAGGCTTTTTTGTACGGCGCCCATATCAGCCCGCTGATATCCGCCTCGACGCATGTGGACACGGACCCGACACGCACGCGCAAGCTCCTGTTGAGCCGTCGACAGCTCGACCATCTCGTGGGGGCGGTGGAGCGGCGCGGCTACACGCTGGTGCCGCTGCAACTCTATTGGAAGGAAGGCCGGGCGAAGCTCGAAGTCGGACTTGCCAAGGGCAAGAAGCAGCACGATAAGCGTGCCACGGACAAGGACCGCGACTGGCAGCGCGACAAGAGCCGGATCATGAAAGCCAGCCGTCGTTGAGCGTCAGAGCAGGCAAGCTGGCATGAGCCGGGCGCCAAATGGACCATAATCCGAAGTTAAATCAATGATTTGCGCAGCCACGGATCAAGAGTGCATTGGCTTTTGATATATGAAGGTCGCAAACACTTCCTCGTAATGACTGGCGGCGACTGCATCGCGAAGCGCTCCGAGCTTCGGTGACACGTGCATGAAATCCCTGTGATGGTCGCCGATATTCGTCACCAGCAGACCGCCGCCGTTCATCGCCGCATCGATGCGGGTGAAATACGCCGCCGGGTCATAAACATGCTCGAAAAATTCCAGTGCAAAACACACATCCATCCTCGGCAGATCCGGGATCGGCCGCTCGAGGGTGCACTCGAGAAACGTGGTCGGTATTCCGGTGTGTCGCCCCCACCAAAGAAGAAAATCCTTGCGTACCGTTGGAATGTCCGCCAGAGCCAGGCGTACCTTGATTCCCTGATCGCGCAAGTATTCTGCAAGAGTTCGAGACTGTTGGGCGAGGCCACAGCCAAAATCGACGATCGAGACTTGCTCGCGCCCCTTGAGTCGCTTGACGATGGCATCGTCGTCGAACCAGCGGGGTTCGGGGTACGTCAGCATGGTCAAGAAATGCACATGCCCGTGGATCTGATAGGCACTCATCACTTCGCGCGGGCTGTCATCCGCAAATACCTTGAACACATCGTAACAGTGGCCGTGGAACTTCCCGAAAGCCTTTCCGCTGTGGCCATTCGGAATCGCATTCCATGACTGCACGTAGCGCTCGCGGCTCTCCGCGGGAGTGATGCCGAGACGCTCCGCGTTCCAGTCGATGAAATACTGCTGCGTTCGCGTTGGCTCGGAGATGGAATGCTTCGACGGCCTGGACCGGACGAGCGCGGTTGCGCCACCGTCCTTCAACATGCGGTCGCGCGACCGCCAAAACGCCAACCCACGTCTGCGGTACGTGATCAAATCCTCTGGCTCAAACATCCGGATCCCTCGATTGCGTGGCCCACGATCAGCGTGTGCTTAAAAAGCTTTATAATTCAATTTGTTACGATTGGCAAAGCTCCTGCACGGCCGTGCAGGAGCGCTCAATGGTGGGCCGGGGACTAACTAAAAATCCCCGGAACCTCTTGATAGCACTATGGTATCCGAAATCCAAGCATGGCAGTTGCCCCCGGAGTTGCCCCTCTAGGCTCAGTCGTCGCCCGCGAAGGTTTTTCCGGGCGGCCTTTCTGCGTTTATGTATGCCCGGGTGGGCGGCCTGCGTCGCGATCAGCAGCGAAATTGCGCTCCCGGGCCCCAAACAGCCGGATGCGACCGGCCACTTTCGAGCAATCAACCCTCGAACTCTCCCAAAAACGAGCATTGGCGCCGGTGCACCAAAAAGGACGGCGATTTTCATGAGATTAGGGCCCCCGGGTTCGAAGGTGCGCAGCAGATAACCCGCGCGTGAAGCGCTCGTACATCTGCACGTACAGATCCTCAAGATTGCGGGCGATGAGTTCACTATCGAACAGCGGCGCTGCAAGGCGCGTGCGGCGCAACCTGCCAGCAAGCTCGGCGAGATGACTGGGATGCTCGGCAAGCTCTATCGCCAGCGCTTCGTACGCCTGCGGCGTGGTGGTGATCAGCTCCGGTAAGCCGACGGCCTTCAACAGACTGCCTGCCACTCGGGCCGCAAACGACTCGCCGCTACGCGTCAGCACGGGTAAACCGGCCCAAAGCGCGTCACTGGCCGTGGTATGCGCGTTGTACGGATACGTATCAAGAAAAAGATCCGCCGCGCGGTGACGAGCCAGGTGCTCGGGCGGCGGTATGCGCCGCCCAAACACCAAGCGGGCACCGCTCACGCCCCTTGCCTCGGCCTCGCGCCGCACATTTGCGGCTGCCCGATCGCTGTCAAATAAAAGCCAGAGCACGCTCCCTTCCACGCGCCGCAAGATCCGCATCCACACATCGAATGCGACCGGTAGAATCTTGTAGGAGCTATTGAAGCAACAGTATACGAAACCCTCGGGAGGCAATCCGAGCTCCTGCCGTGTGAAATTCTGATCTGCGATGGGGCGCTTGCGATCGTTGGCTTGGTAGCTGTGGGCCACATAGGCGATCTGCTCGGTGTAAAATTCGCGCGACTCCGACGGTATAAGGGTCTCATCGGCGATCAGATAATCTACATACGGTGCGGCCAACGTCCCTGGATAGCCCAGATAACTGACTTGAATAGGTGCGGCGCGGTGCGCAAAGATCCTCATCCGCGCGCCTTCGGTAAAGCCTTTGAGGTCCACTGCAATATCGATCTTGAGCTCGCGCGACAATTGGGCGACCTCCTGATCCGACCTCGCGCGCACGTCCACGAAACGATCGAACGCCGCGGTCAGGCGCCGCCGCATCTCGTCCTGCCTCGGAGGTCCGAAGGAAAAGGCGGTCAAATCGAAACGAGACCTGTCGTGCTGCTCGAATAAGCCTGCAGCCAGAAACGCCGTGGCGTGGTCATGATAGTCGGCGGAAAAGTACCCCACACGGATCTTGCCGGCCTTCTCCGGCTCACGGGCCGCGGACCAGGGGCTGGGCAAGCTGCCGTTGTGGTTCACCCATATTCCGGCGGCCTGCAGTTGTAGGGCCGGGGAATCCGTGAGCGCCAGCACCTGAAAAGGCAACACAGCCTTCTTCGACTGTGCGACCTCCTGAAGAAGCTGGGTCACCTCGAAATCGAGGTCTCGCCAGTCGCACAGTTGCATCTTCGAGTGCAGCCAGTTGCCGTGTAGCCAATTGAGATCCGGCTTGATTTCGCGCGCACGCTGATAGCGGTCCAGCGCTTCTTCCCAGCGTCGCAACCGCACCAGTGCGTTGCCGAGATTGGAGTAGACATCGGCGTCATCCTGTTTGATCTCAAGCGCTCGCTCGAAACTCTTGAGCGCTTCGTCCGGACGCCCGAGCTCTTGCAACACGACGCCCAGGTCGTTATGGACCTCGGCGTAGCCCGGCCTTATCGCAAGCGCCAGCTGGTAGCTCATCACCGACTCATCGGGGCGTCTGAGCTCTCGCAGCACCCTGCCGCGCCCAGCGTGGGCATGGGCGTCTGCGGGTCGGAGAGCGATCGCCTGCTCGTAGCTCGCGAGTGCGTCCTCGAGGCGCCCCAGCCTCTCCAGCACATCGCCGCGGTTGCGGTGGACGCCGGCGTCGCCGGGATTAACGGCAAGTGCCCGCTCGTAGCTCGCGAGCGCCTCGAGCGAGCGGCCTAGCTCGTGCAGGAGGGCGCCGAGGTTCTGGTGGGCCGCCGCGTGGTCCGGCTTGATGGCGAGCGCGCGCTCGTAGCTGTTGAGCGCCTCCGGGACACGCTGCATCGCTCGCAGGACCACGCCACGGTTGAAGTAGGCCTGGGCATCTTCAGGCTTAAGCTTGATCGCGCTTTCGTAGCTGGCAAGCGCCGCCTCGGGCCGTTCCAGCTTCTGCAGCAGCGCACCGCGATGTTTGTGGAATTCGGAATGATCCGGCGCGAGCCTCAACAGCCGCTCGCAGATCGCCAGCGCTTCATCGAAGCGGTTGAGTTCGGTCAGAGCTCTACTGTAATTCGCCGCCGCGCTGCTATCGTCCGGCTTCGCGGCCAGGGCACGTCGAAAAAGATCAGCGGCTTCAGCCGTGCGGCGTGTTTGGGCCGTGATGATGCCGAGAAGATTCAACGCCTGGAAATGATCCGCCTGCGAGTTGAGGACGATACGGCATACCCGCTCCGCCTCTGCCCAGCGGCCGCGGCGTAGCAAGTCGGCTGCCTCTTGGATCGCCTGTTGAATCGTCCGCATGCCTGCAATGGTACCGAACCCTGAGGGGACCGGTCCGCTCGGCACCCGCTATAGAGGGTACAACAGCCGCAGACACCAGATTAGCGGGACGCTGTACGGTCACGGCCGCCGTTGGTCAATGGCGCGGAGGCCTTCCTTCGAGTGCTCGAGTCAGTACGAATCAAAGAATCAATTTGCGTTCAACCTGGAGCCTCCAGTGAAGCCCCTGCGCGACCCCAATGAACGGGCGCTGAGGCTGAGACAGGTCACCCAGCTCACTGGGCTCGGCCGCTCAGTGATCTACCTGATGCAGGCGGAAGGACGGTTCCCGCAGCGCATCAAGCTGGCTCAAATATCGTCGATCCCAGCGAAAACCGCCGCGCCGCGAAGGCCGCACAGATAGCTCCGCCGCTCCCAGGATCCTAAAAGCATAAAAAAAACCCGCGTTTTATGCGGGTTTAGTGGAAGTCTTCGGACCTTATCGGAAGTTATCAGATCGCCCAAATGGTGGAGCCGGGGGGAATCGAACCCCCGTCCATAAGTCCTACGCTTCAAGACCTACGTACGTAGCCACAGTCTATTGGTCTCGCCGCTCACTACCCGACGGGCAGGGAAAGCGAACAGCCAGCCCGGTAACGATTCGCAAGATACACCCCAGACACGTGTATCCCGCTAGCTGATGAGCGCTACCCCTGAGCCGTTCGCACCAGCACAGGCCGGTCAGGGTTCAGCCGCGATTAGGCGGCTAGAGCGTAGTTGTCTTCGTTGGCAACTATAAGTTTGCAAGTAGTTTTACGAGGTAACTCGCACCTCGGTACGCACCTGAAGTTTCGCAACCCATGTCGAAACCGGTCGGCCCCGAAAAGGCTGTCAATCGAGACCTGATCATACTCTCTCCCGTCGCATGCTCCAAACGGTGCCGGTGCGCGGCCCCACGGTGTTAGGCTGGCTGCGCGGGACGCCCCCGCGTAAGGAGCACCGCATGGCGGAGTGTTCGCCCGGGCAGATCACGGTTCTGTTGGTGGATGATCACGCCGTGGTGCGCGAGGGATATCGGCGCCTCCTCGAGCGACAGGGCGACATTGTCGTGATCGGCGAGGCCGCCACCGCGGCAGACGCTCAGGCCTCGTTCATCGCGTTGGATCCGGCGATCGTGGTGATGGACATCACTCTTCCCGGGCCGAGCGGCATCGAGGCGATGCGGCAATTGTTGGCTCATAGACCCGGCGCCCGCGTGCTGGTATTCAGCATGCACGAGGAAGCGATTTTTGCGAGACGCGCTTTGCAAGGAGGGGCCTTCGGCTATCTCACCAAGGCGAGCGCGCCCGATGTGCTGGTCGAGGCCGTGCGCACCGTCGCACAGGGCCGGAAGTACTTGAGCGCCGATGTCGCCCGCAAGCTCGCCCTGCGCGAAGCAGATCTCGCTCAAGATGCGGCGGATCGATTGTCGATGCGCGAATTCGAGGTATTGCGCCTGCTCGCCCAAGGCCGTTCGGTGAAGCAGATCGCCGACAGTCTGGGGCTGAACATGAAGACCGTCGCGAACCATCAATCCTCCATCAAGCAGAAACTGGGCGCCGACACCGCGCTGCAGCTGCTGATCAAGGCGAATCAACTGGGGATGGACGCCGCAACTCGATGAGCTCGGCGCAAGCGCGGATGGCGCGGCGCCCAGGTGCGGATTACCATGTTCCCCGACACCATGACACGGCCCACCTCATGACTGAGATACGCATCGGCACCCCGCCCCGCAGACGCGGCGGGCGCGGCCTTTTGTACCTGCTCATCGTCCTGATCGTGATCCTGGGCGGAACCTCCCTTTGGACCTGGCTTACGCTGTCGTGGGCATACGCAGATGGAACCCGCGCCGGGGTGCTGCAAAAACTCACGCACCGCGGCTGGCTCTGCAAGACGATCGAGGGTGACCTGGCTCAATACATCGTGCCCGGCATTTCACCGCAGATCTGGAAGTTCAGCGTGCGCGATCCGGCGGTTGCCGCGCAGCTCGAGAAGAACGTGGGCCGTCAAGTGCAGCTGCATTACACCGAACACCCCGGCGTGCCGAACGCTTGCTTCGCCGACACCCGCTACTTCGTGGACAACATCACCGTGACGGACGCCCCGAATCCTGCGAGTTCGGCGCCGCCGGCTGAGGCGCAGCCCCGCGGCACTGGCACGCCGCCTGCGGCGCTGCCCTCGCCCGCCGCGCCGATCCCCGGGCCTGCGGCGGCGGCGAGCGCTGCCGGGGGGAACTGAGCGGCTGCCGCTCGGATGCGGTGCTAGGCGAACCGCGTCATCGAGGCCGTCACCTGTTCCGTGATGGCCAGAGCAACCTTGAGCGCCTTCAGGCCGTCCTCGCCCGTGACCGGCGGCTCGCGTCCGGCCGCGGCGGCGGCCAAGAAAGCCTCGATCTCCGCCTTGAGCGCATCGCCTTGATCGTAGGTGGTCTCCTGGATGTCGACCAGCGGCATTCCGTCCGCGCCGTTCCCACCCGTCTTTCGAATCACCGTGAGGACCTTTTGCTGCAGGTCCACCGACACGTAAGCGTCGTCCTGGAACAGCCGGAGCTTGCGCTCGGTCTTCAGGCTCACGCGGCTTGCAGTCGCGTTGGCGACGCATCCATTGGCAAAGCGCAGGCGCGCATTGGCGATGTCGATCTCCTTGGAGAATACGCTGCTGCCGATCGCATCGACCGACACCACCGGCGAACCCACGATGCTCAAAATGAGATCGATGTCGTGGATCATGAGGTCGAGCACCACGTTCACATCGGTGCCGCGCTGCTTGAACGGGGCGAGCCGCGCCGACTCGATGAACCTCGGCACGGACACAATGGGTTGCAGGGCCTGCACGGCTGCGTTGAAGCGCTCCAGATGCCCAACCTGCAATATGCGCTGCGCACGGCGCGCCGCCGCGATCAGACTCTCGCCCTCCGCCAAGGTGGTGGTCATGGGCTTCTCGACCAGTACATGCACGCCGGACTCGAGGAAGTCCTTGGCAATGGTGTAATGCAGCGGCGTTGGCGTCACGATGCTGACCGCATCGACGGCGCCCAGAAGCTCGCGGTAATCGGCGAACTCGCGCACCCCGAGCTCGGCTGCCACCGCGGCCCTCGCCTCTCGGGAGGGGTCGGCCACACCGATCAGCTCCGAGCCCGCGAGGCTTTGATACTTCTGTGCGTGAAATCTGCCGAGGTACCCGACACCCACGACGGCGGTGCGCATTATCGCGGTGTCTCGCGCCGCCATTTGCTGCGGGCGCGGTAGTCCTGTCGCATCTGCAGCGTCGCACCGCCGACGACCGCTATTGCGGCTCCGGCGACCAACGACAGACCCCGCCACCAAGTCCAATAACCCACCGCGAGAGACCATCCGCTCATACCGAGCACGAGCACCGCCCCGATGCTGATGAGTACCCAGGGCTTGGCGTCGTAGAGAATTTTCGGCATCCAGGCGTGCATCCCGTTAGTTTACAGCCACAGGCGGCAGAGCATGCATTTCGTTACAATGACGCCGTATGCGGTTTTCGCAAATGTTCCGTCGACTTACCAGATTGCGGGGCTGGCCCCGCGAAATAGCGCTGAGCGCCCTCGCCTTGGGCGTAGGCTTCGCCCTCATGCCCGTGCTCATTTTCTACGCCGGCTCCTCGCTCCTCGGTCGCTACGAGGGGGCGAGCGTCGCGCATTTATTTCAAAGTCTCTACAGCGGGCTGCGGGCAGGCTCCGCCGCCTCCTGGATCGTCCTGTTGGGGCCCTACGGGCTGTATCTGCTGTTCAGGGCGCTTGGGCTCTGGTGGCGAGCCAGCGCAAGGCTCGCCTGAACCGCGGTCCGAATCGCTTAAGTTATGTAGAACGCGGACGCTAACCTCATTGGGCTTGATGGCCCTGTGATGGAGTGTCCGCGCGTGAATCCCGAGATCGAAGCCCATCTTCGCTCGCTGGTCAATTTCCCGTCCCCGCCGGGCGTGGCGACGCACATCATCGAGCTTGCCCGGGATCCCGACATCGAGATGGGCAAGGTCGCCAAGGCGTTGAGCATGGATTCGGCGTTGTCGAGCAAGGTGCTGCGCATCGCCAACTCGGCGCTCTACGCGCAGCGCCGAAAAAGCGAGAATTTGCGCCAGGCCTTGGTCGTGCTCGGCCTGAATGCCACGCTGACCCTCGCCTTGAGCTTCTCGCTGGTCAAATCACTGCGTCAAGGCAAGGCGAACGGCATCGATTACCCGGCGTACTGGCGGCGCGCGCTGGTGGCCGCCACGGCCGCGCGCGCACTAGCGGATGCCATGCGCCAGCCGATGGCCGAGGAGATCTTTCTCGCGGCACTGCTGCAGGATGTCGGCATGCTGGCGCTCGACCAGGCGGTACCGGACCTGTATCGCGGCAGCGAGTCCTTTCAGCGCGATCATGCCGCGCTCGCCGCGCACGAACGCAAGCGCCTGCAAGCCGACCATGCCGAGGTCGGCGGCTGGCTCATGAACATCTGGAACCTGCCTCCCCGGCTGTGCCGCGCGATCGAGCACAGCCATCGCATGGAGCTTCACGCGACCTCCGATCCGCTGCAGATCTTCGAGCGCTGCGTCGCCCTGTCGGGGCCGGTCGCCGATCTGTTCCTGCGCGATCCCGCCGACCGCCAGTTCGCCGAGACCGCGCTGTCCGCCGAGCGGGGCCTCGCGATGGACAAGATGGCCTTCGGCCAGGTGCTCGGCACGATTGGTTCGATGCTTCCCGAGACCGAGGCGATATTCGAGACGGATCTGCTCGCCAGCCAGCATCCCGAGCTGATCCTGGAGCAAGCGCGCGAAGCGCTGATGCTGCGCAACCTGGTCGCGTTGCGCGAAATCAACACGCTGCGGGCGGTGGCCGAATTCTCCAGCTCGCGCACGCAGGAGCTCGAGGAGGAGACTCGCCGCGATGCCATGACCGGCGTCTACAACCGCGCCTATCTCGACCAGGTTCTGACGCGCGAGTTCGAGCATTCGACGCGGCACAAATGGCCGTTGAGCGTGGCATTCGCCGACCTCGACAATTTCAAAGGCATCAACGACAAGTACGGTCATCAGGCCGGCGATCGCATCCTGCAGGCCACGGCGCGGATTTTGCGCGGCAATACCCGCGAGACCGATCTCATCGCCCGCTACGGCGGCGAAGAGTTCGTCGTGATCCTGCCCGCCACCGACGCGGAAACGGCTCAAGGCGTGTGCGAGCGCATCGTGGCCGCATTCCAGAACACCGGACATGTGATCGGCGCCGATCACGCGCGCGTGACGATCTCGATAGGCTGCGCGACGCACGGGGCCGACATCACCTTTGCCAACGTCGCCGAGTTCGTCAAGGCGGCGGATCAGGCGCTCTACACCGCGAAACTGCGCGGCCGCAACCGCATCGTGCCGTTCGACCGGCAACTGCCCAACGTGCTTGCCGGCAATTCAACCCGGGCCGCTTCCGGGAGCGTCTGACTGTAGCCGCGAAGGGCTCGATGCGGCGGATTAAGTCGCACGCACGCCGCGTTAAGTTTCAGGGCGGCCGCGTTAAGTCGCCTGCGGTTTGACGCACGTCACAGTTCGATAATTTCCCCGTGGAGCCCCTGTCGCAATTTGGGAACATGTACCGCGAAGGCCGCACTCAACATACGACGGCCTCATCGATGACGGTCTTTTTGTTTGAGGGAAAGCATGATGGCGAATGGCAACAAGTCCGATGATCGAGATCCGAAATTCAGTTTCGGCACCCGCGAGTTGCGCGAGGCGCGCCGCGCGCAACCTCTGACGCTGGCCGAGCCTGCGCCCAAGAGCGCGCCGGGTGCGGCGGCCGGCTCGGGTTTCGATCCGTACAATACTTCCGGCAGCTTCGACCGGCGCAAGCACTGGGAGCGCATCGGCAAGCGCTAGTGCGCGGGACGTGCGCTGCACGCCCGCCGCCCTTGCACCGCCCGGTCTAATCCACGGGCAGCGGATGCGCGCGGTTGCCGCTGAACTCGCTGTTCGGAAACCAGCGCGGGAACCGACGCGAGTTCGCCAGCCGTTCGCCCACCGAGCGGTAGAGTTCGAGATCCTCCACCGCGCCGCGCACGTCCCAATCTTCCGTGTACCGATCGCCCGCCTGACGGTAGCGATGCGCGCGATACTCCTCGGACTGGGCCTGTCCCCATTGCGGGCCACGCGCTTCATCGTCCACGCCCGATTTCACGTACAAAGTCGGAATACCGTGCAGGGCGAAGCTCAACTGGTCAGAGTCGTAGTACCTGCCGAGCTCAGGCCGGTTGTCCGGGCGCACCTCGCGCCCCTGCAGAAGGGCGGCTCCCCGAACCGATTCCTCGAGCTCGGAGTTGCCGGCACCGAACACCATCACGTCGCGCGTCCGCCCGCCGATGTGCAGCCGGTCCAGATTGATCGCCCCGCTGGTCAGCTCGAGCGGGAACACCGGATGCTCGACATAATAGCGCGAGCCGAGAAGTCCCGATTCCGCGCCGGTGAACGCGATGAACACGATGGACCGCTCCGGCGCCGGTTTGGTGCGGCTGAACGATTGCGCGAGTGCGACCAGCCCCGCGACACCGCTCGCGTTGTCCTCCGCCCCGCCGATCACGGCGCCGTTTGCATCCCGCCCCAATCCATCCCAATGGGCGCAATAGACGACGTACTCGTGTTTGCGCTCGCCCCCCGGCAACAGCGCCAACAGATTGGCGGAGTCGAAGCGGCGGATGGCATTCTCGATCGCAGCGTCGACCGTGAGCCGCATCGGCATCGCCTTGAAACCGGCACGCGCCGCGGCACGCAGCGAGCTCTCGAAATCAAGACCGGCGGCGGCGAACAGGCCGCGCCCCGCTTCGCTGCTGAGCCAGCCCTCGAGCGTCGCGCGACCCGTGTGCCCGTCGGCAGCGGCGAGTTCGAGCTGAGGTCCCGTCCAGGTGTTCACCACCACGTTCCACCCGTAGCCCAGAGCTGCGGCATCGTGGATCAGCAACACGGCGGCCGCGCCATGGCGAGCGGCCTCGGCGACCTTGTAAGCCCAGCGCCCGTAGTAGCTCAAGGCATTGCCCTTGAAAACCGTCGGATCCTTGCCGCCGGAACCGGGATCGCCCACGAGGACGAGCACGGTCTTGCCGCGCACGTCGATGGCGGCGTAATCGTTCCAGTTGAATTCCGGGGCCACGATGCCGTAGCCGGCGAATATCAGCTCGCTTTGAGCGAGCGCGACCGTGGGCACCTCGCGCTCGGTCCACACGACCATATCCTTGCCATAGCCGAGCGTCGCGACGCCGGCAGGCCCGGTGATCGACAATTTGCTGTTCCTTCCCGGCGTGAGCTCGACCATCGGCACCGCCTGCACCCAGCTGTCGCCGTTGCCGGGTTTCAGCCGCAATTTCTTGAACTGCTCCGTCAGCAGGGAAAGAGTTTTCTCCTCGCCCGCGGTTCCCGGCCTGCGTCCCTGGTACTCCTCCGACGCCAGGGTGCGAATGTCGTTCCTGACCAGCACTTCGTCGATGTCGGTCGAGGGGGGCGGTACGCGATGAGCGGTACACGCGGCCAGGAGCGCGGCCAGGCACCCTCCCGTGAGAGTGCGAAGACCTCGTGGTGGCTTGGAAATCGAACTTCTCCTCGGATGGTGGATCAGACGCGCGGCCTTCAGAAATGGCCCGTCGCCTGGCCGAGGAAACTACTGGCACTCGCCGCGGTCAAATCCGCGAACGCCAGGAGACTCAGCGGGAGTTTGGGCAATTCGCTCGACAGATTTGGATGTCGGCCGGCCCACGCCCCCAACACGGTCCGCACTGCGGCCAGGCTGCAAGCGGCCGTGCCGGGGCAGATGCCGATCAAAACCGTGAACGGACGCATATCTTCAGGCTCGTATACACTTGGCTTGCGGCATCTGCTGGTCTAGCCTTGGACTCATTGCGCGGCTCATTTTACAGGAGAACGGGAACTTCATGACGGTCGTGACGAAACGCGGACCCCCGGGCAAGCGCCCGCGCTGGGTCACCGCGATTGCCGTGTGCTTGAGTGCCGTCGGCCTGGCCGCCCTTTTGGGCGCCGCCATGACGCCATCGGCGCCTCCGGCGGTTCCTGCAACAACCCAGATCCTGCAGGCGACCGAGCAGGAGAATTATGTGGCGCGCCGCGTCAGCGACATCATCGCGCGCGAGCATTACCGTCGGGCGCCGCTCGACGATCATCTCTCGAGCCTGATCCTCGACCGCTACCTGGACGCGATCGACAGCCAGCGAAGTTACTTCTTTGCGAGCGATATCGCCGAGTTCGAGAAATATCGGTACGAGCTGGACGACGCCATCAAAGCGGGCGACGTCGAGCCTGCATTCGTCATATTCAGGCGTTTCCAGCAACGCAGCCGCGAGCGCATGAATTACGCGGTCGAACTGCTGCAGAAAAAACCGGATTTCGATCTCGATGAGTCGTTCACCTTCGACCGCGAAAAGGAGCCCTGGCCGGCGAACGCGGCGGAGATGAACGAGCTGTGGCGCAAACGCGTCAAGAACGATGCCCTGTCGCTGATCACCGCGGGCAAGCAATGGCCCGAGGTCGCGGACCTCCTGCGCAAGCGCTACGAGCACGTCGAGAAGCGCATGGATCAAAGCAAGCCGGAGGATGTGTTCGAGGCGTTCATGAACGCCTTCGTGCTGTCCCTCGATCCGCATTCCAATTATTTCTCCCCGCGCAATTCGGAGGAATACAACATCCAGATGAGCCTCTCCTATGAGGGCATCGGCGCCTCGCTCCAGCTCACCGACGACTACGTCACCGTCATCGATGTGATCGCCGGCGGCCCGGCCGCCGTCTCCGGCAAGCTCGCGGCCAATGATCGCATCACCGCGGTCGGCGAAGGCAAAAGCGGGGAACTGGTCGATGTGATCGGTTGGCGGCTCGACGATGTCGTGCAGAAAATCCGCGGCCCGGGTGGTACCACGGTGCGTCTGCAGCTGCTGGCGGCGGGCGCCTCACCGGGATCTGCGCAGAAGGTGGTCGAGTTCACGCGCAATCGCGTCTCCCTGGAGGCTCAGGCTTCGCACAAGGCAATGAAGACGGTCGCGCGCAACGGCCGCGAGGTCAAGGTCGGCATCATCACCGTCCCGAGCTTCTACCAGGACTACGACGCGAGCCGCGCCGGCGCCAAGGACTTCCGCAGCACGACGCGCGACGTTCAGCGGCTGATCGGCGAGCTGCGCAAGGAAGGCGCCGAGGTCCTCATCATGGACCTGCGCGCGAATGGAGGCGGTTATCTGCCCGAGGCCGAATCGCTCGTGGGCCTGTTCATCGACCGGGGGCCGGTGGTCCAGTTGCGCGACACCACGGGGCGCATCGAGGTGGATGACGATCCCGACCCGTCGGTTTTCTACAACGGCCCGCTGGTGGTGCTGGTCGACCGCTTCAGCGCATCGGCCTCGGAGATTTTCGCCGGCGCGATCCAGGACTACGGCCGCGGATTGATCATCGGGCAGCAGACCTATGGCAAGGGCACGGTACAGAACGCCCACCCGCTCAACTACACCATATTCGGCCGCAAGCCCGAGCTCGGGCAGCTCAATGTCACCATCGGCAAGTACTATCGCATCACCGGCGAGAGCACCCAGGACCGCGGCGTGACTCCCGACATCACCATTCCGTCGCTGATCGATGCCAGCGAGGTTGGCGAGAGCACCCGTGACCGCGCGCTGCCCTGGGATCACATCGAGCCCGCTGCCTTCAAACCTGAAGGCGATCTCAAGCCCCAGGTGTCCACGCTCACGAAATTGCACGAGGAACGCACCGCCGGGAGCGCGGATTTCCGTTATTTACGGGCGGACATCAGCGCGCTCGATACGATGCGCAATCAGAAGACCGTGTCGCTCAACTTGAAGTCGCGCGAGGAGGAGCGCAAGCGCCAGGACGACGATCGGCTCGCCCGCGAGAACGCCTTGCGAGCGGCACGCAACGAGCCGGCGGTGAAGTCGCTCGAGGACATCAAGGACGATGCTTCTGCAGGAATCATCCTCGATGAGGCCACCCAGATCGCGGGCGATCTGGCGGTGGCGACGGTTCACAAGAGCGGTCCCACGCAGGCGCGCAGGATCGACGCACACTAGCGCAGAAGCAGGTTGTAAAGGTCCCAGTAATCCTCAGCGAGCACGTTCCAGTTGGAGGCCGATGCGGCGGTTGCGGCGGCCAGCGAGTCCGCGGTGGGCACCGTGTCGGCGCTGTTGCGGTATTCGGAGATTCCTCGCAGGCGTTCGAGCTTCGCCCTGACGGCTGCGGTGATCTGCTTCTGATTGGCGATGGCGGCCTGCGCTCTTTGCACTCTTTGCATGTAGCCCTCGCAGTCCGCGCGCGAGCCGAAGCTCATCTCGTGAACCCGACGCGCGACGGCTTCCTTGGCGCGCGCGGCCAGCCCGAATGCGTCCACGTGTTCGCACAGCGATTCCGCGTAGCTGATGATGGCAAGA
The DNA here is from genome assembly GCA_050012215.1 of Steroidobacteraceae bacterium. Taxonomy (GTDB): domain Bacteria; phylum Pseudomonadota; class Gammaproteobacteria; order Steroidobacterales; family Steroidobacteraceae; genus Bog-1198. The sequence continues at coordinate 278,606 of JBEKHO010000001.1, read as the reverse complement.
TTGATGTTGCGCCGCGCTCCCAGCGAGATCCCCGGAAACTCCGCCAGCGCTTCGTTGCTGATGGCGCTGCGTTCCGCATGCAGGTCGCCGACGGCGGCATCCGCGAGCACCACACCCTGCTTCAGCACGTCGAGCGACTTCTGCAGCCGGCGGCGCCGGAAGTAGTGCCAGAACGCCGTCAATCGCGTGAGTTCGTTTTGCGCCGCGGCCAGTTGCTCGCGCTTCAGATCGGCATCGGCGGCCGCCTCCTGAAGTCTTGAGTCCACGTCGGTGAGCCGCAGATTTCTCTCGGTCTCGCATTCGGACTTGTGTCGCGCCGTTTCGCGTGCTTCCTGCTGGCGGGTGAGGTCCGTCGCGAACTGCGACAGCTGCTGGTGACAGGTCTTCCAGAGGCCGCGGAGCTGATAGAACACGAGCGCCGCAAATCCGGTGCGCGCGTCGGCGAGAAGATCGCCGAGCGCATCGAGCTGTTCCTGAACGCGGATGGTCGCTCCCTCCTGCTGTTTCAGGCGGTCGCGCAATAGATGGAATTCGTCCTTGAGATCGGCATAGGCCTTCTTCAGGCCCGCGCGATTCTGGAAGAGCTGCATGAGCCGCTCCTCTTCCGCGCTCACACCACTCCCCTCGGACCCTCCCTTGAGAAAGCTCAGCTTGTCGATCAATGTCCCGCCTCGAACCTGCCGCTAGCCTGCGGGACCTAAGGGGCTCTGCCCGTCAAAACCGATGGCCACGCTCGGCGCAATATTCCAGCCATTTATTTAACATCATGTTTCGCGTCCAGCGCTGATCCAGTTCACGCTTGAGTCCCGACTCGACCTTGACCAGCTCGGAATGGCGCCGAAAGCCGCGAAAGCTGCGCACTTCCGCCAGGCGGGCGTCGTGGTAGACGCAGACTTCGAGATCCGGGTCACGAATGCATTCCCCCTCGAGCGCGAATTCGTATGTGAGGCGAAACACACTCGTGTAACGCGACAGCTCGAGCGGCGTGAGAAAGAGATCACAGTCGGAACCGGCGCGCGACACGGTGCGCTCGGAAATCGAGCGCAGATCTCTCGTAAGCCAGCCCAGCCGCACGAAATTACTCTCGTACAGCGTCATGAGACTGACGAAGCTGCCGGGACGCGCCCGCCATGTGGTTTCACACCATTGGTCCGCGATCATGGCCCGACTATACCATGCGCCTGCGTCTTGCCAGCGACGCAAGTCCTCATCAGGGACGCAGTCGGCGCTCGATGCCGGTGCGGTCGAGGATCCGGCTCGAGATCTCTTCGATGGAGCATTCGGTCGCGTCGATGAACGGAATTCCGTGGCGCTCGAACAGCGATTCGGCAGCCCGCACTTCGAAGGCCACCTGCCGCGGCGAGGCATAGCGGCTGTCGGGGCGGCGCTCGTGGCGGATCTGTTGAAGTCGGTCCGGCTTGATGGTGAGGCCGAACAGCTTGCGCGAATGCGCCTCGAGCCCGCGCGGTAATTTTCGGGACTCCAGGTCGTCCTCGGTCAGGGGATAATTCGCCGCGAATATGCCGTATTGCATGGCGAGATACAGACACGTCGGCGTCTTTCCCGAGCGCGAGACCCCGATGAGAATCACATCGGCCCGCTCGTAGTCGCGGAGCACCGAGCCATCATCGTTCGCGAGCGCAAAATTAGTGGCATCGATGCGCGTCGCGTAGGAATGGGTGTCGGCCATGCGATGAGTCCGACTCATGGCATGGGAGGATTGCGTCTTGAGTTCGTTCTCGAGCGGTGATAGGAACGCATCGAAAAAGTCCAGAAACAAGCCGGTGCTCCCGCGCACCACATTGCGTACGTCCTCCTGCACCAGCGTTGAGAAAACGATGGGGCGCACCCCCTCTTGTTTGCCCACCAGATCGATCTTGCGCACCGCCTCTATCGCCTTGTCAACCGTGGAGATAAATGGCACAGTCACCTGCCTGAATTCTATGCCGTCGAACTGTGTCATAAGGCTGTGGCCCATCGTCTCGGCGGTGATGCCGGTCTGGTCCGATACAAAAAACACTGTTCTTTTGTTCACGGTCGTCCCATGGCCTGTTTGACCGGAAGTGTTTCACTTAACCCATGCGCGGACAAGCGGCGATTCTCACCAGGACACGAACCTAAGCCAGCGCCGGAGAAGCGATGAATCCCTACGTCATTCCGTTCGAGAAACTGAAGAGCAAGGATATCGAGGTCGTCGGCGGCAAGAACGCCTCGATCGGCGAGATGATTTCGCGTCTCGCGGGACTCGGCGTGTCGGTCCCGGGCGGCTTCGCCACCACCTCGCAAGCCTACCGCGATTTCCTCGCGCAGGGCGGCTTGGATGAGCGCATCCGCGAGGCGCTCGCGACGCTCGACGTGGACGATGTGGACCGCCTCGCCGCCGTCGGCAAGCAGATCCGCGGCTGGATGCTCGCCACCCCATTTCCGGCGCGATTGCAGAGCGAGGTGACCGAGGCATGGCGCAAGATGGGCCAGGGAGACGAGTTCGCCGTTGCGGTGCGCTCCTCCGCCACCGCCGAAGATCTGCCCGAGGCCTCGTTTGCCGGCCAGCAGGAGACTTTCCTGAACGTGCGCGGCGAGCAGCATCTGCTCACCAGCATGCACGAGGTCTATGCCTCTTTGTTCAACGACCGCGCCATCGCCTACCGCGTGCACAGCAACTTCGATCACAACGCGGTTGCCTTGTCCGTCGGCGTGCAGCACATGGTGCGCAGCGACCTGGGCGCCGCCGGCGTCATGTTCACGCTCGACACCGATTCCGGCTTCCGCGACGTGGTGTTCATCACCTCATCCTACGGACTCGGCGAGACGGTCGTTCAAGGTGCGGTGAATCCCGACGAATTTTATGTCTACAAACCCGCGCTGCGCGCGCAGCGGCGCAGCATTTTGCGCAAGAATATCGGACAGAAGGCGATCAAGATGATCTACGCCGATCCGGGCAGCCGCGAGCGGGTGCGCACGGTCGACGTGTCCCACGAGGAGCGGCAGCGATTCTCAATCGACGAGGCCGACATCGTCGAGTTGGCCAAACAGGCGCTCATCATCGAGGAGCATTACGGCACGCCGATGGACATCGAGTGGGGCAAGGACGGCTCGACCGGAAAGATCTACATTCTTCAAGCGAGGCCCGAGACCGTCCAGAGCCGGGCCGGCCGCACCATCCAGCGCTTCACGCTCAAGGCCCGTTCGACGGTGATCTCGACCGGTCGCAGCATCGGACAGCGCATCGGCGCAGGCCACGCGCGGGTGATCCGCGACGTGAAGGAGATGTCGCGGGTGCGCGCGGGCGACGTGCTCGTCGCGGACATGACGGACCCCGACTGGGAGCCGGTCATGAAGCGCGCCGCGGCCATCGTCACCAACCGCGGCGGCCGAACCTGCCATGCGGCCATCATCGCGCGTGAGCTCGGCATTCCCGCGGTGGTCGGTTGTGTGAACGCGACGCAGTCGATCCGCGAAAATCAGGCGGTCACCGTGTCCTGCGCCGAGGGCGATACGGGCTACGTGTACGACGGCATGCTCGAATACGACCAGCGCAACATCGAGCTCGACTCGCTGCCCGAGATTGCGGTGAAGATCTCGATGAACATCGGCAACCCGGACCGCGCATTCGAGTTCGCGGGATTGCCGAACAAGGGAGTAGGTCTCGCGCGGCTCGAGTTCATCATCAACCGCATGATCGGTGTGCACCCTCGGGCGCTGCTCGAGTTCGACAAGCAGAGCCCGGAGCTCAAGGAGGCCATCACGCAGCAGATTGCGGGCTATCCCGACCCGGTGAGCTTCTACGTGGACAAGCTGTCCGAGGGAATCGCGCAGATCGCGGCCGCGTTCGCGCCCGAGCCGGTCATCGTGCGGCTCTCGGATTTCAAATCGAACGAGTACGCGAACTTGATCGGCGGCAAGGCCTATGAGCCGCACGAGGAGAACCCGATGCTCGGGTTTCGCGGCGCCTCACGCTACATCGACAAGGCGTTCCGCCCCTGCTTCGAGCTCGAGTGCCGCGCGCTCAAGCGCGTGCGCGACGAGATGGGCCTCACCAACATTCAGGTGATGGTGCCGTTCGTGCGCACGCTCCTCGAGGCGAAGACCGTCACCCAGCTTCTCGCGGACAACGGATTGAAGCGCGGCGACAATGGCCTGAAGCACATCATGATGTGCGAGCTGCCGACCAACGCCGTGCTCGCGGACCGCTACCTCGAATATTTCGACGGATTCTCGATCGGCTCGAACGACATGACGCAGCTCGCACTCGGGCTCGACCGGGATTCTGGCGTGGTCGCGAAGCTGTTCGACGAGCGCGACGACGCGGTCAAGGCCTTGATGGCGATGGCCATCAAGGCCTGCACTTCGCAGGGCAAATACGTGGGGATCTGCGGCCAGGGCCCGTCGGACCATCCGGAACTCGCCCGCTGGCTGGTAAAACAGGGCATCGACAGCCTGTCGCTCAATCCGGATACCGTGGTCGAGACCTGGATGTTCCTGGCGGCTGACAGCGCCGCACCGACTTAGAGCGGCCTGAGCAGCCGCTCGCGGTAGAACTCGAGTTCACGTATCGACTCGCGCACGTCCTCCATCGCCAGGTGCGTGGCGCTTTTCTGGAACGCCTGCGCGATATGCGGTGCCCAACGCTGCGCGAGCTCCTTCAGCGTGCTCACGTCGAGATTGCGATAATGGAAGAATCGCTCCAGGGTCGGCATCTGGCGGGCGAGGAAACGCCGGTCCTGGCAGATGCTGTTGCCGCACATGGGCGAGCGGCCCTTCTCGGCCCAGGTCTCAAGAAATGTCAGCGTTTCGCGCTCCGCGGCGGCCGTATCGATCCGGCTCGCGAGCACCCTGGCACTCAACCCGGAGCCGCCATGCTGCCGCCGATTCCAGTCGTCCATGGCGTCGAGCACCTCGGCACTCTGATGAACCGCGATGACCGGGCCTTCGGCAAGCACCGTCAGGTGTTTGTCGGTTACGATCGTGGCGATCTCGATGATGAGGTCGGTATCGGGCTTGAGCCCGGTCATTTCGAGATCGATCCAGACGAGATTATCGGGAGATTTCATGGGCCCGCATGGTAGCAGAGCGCCGCAATCCATAGGCGCACACGGGGTTGGGACCGTGCTCGCAAGCTACGGGCGGGGCGTTTTGGTGGAGTCCGGTTCAGAGCTCCTGCATTGTTCGCTGAAGGGCCGCAAGCTTCGCATCGTCTGCGGCGACCGCGTCGTCTGGGCCCAGGCCCCGGAGGATGGAGGCCCCGCGATCGAGTCGGTCGAGCCGCGGCGTAATCTGGTCGAGCGGATCGACGCACGCGGCCGCCCCGAACCCGTTGCCGCCAACGTCGACCGGCTGGCCGTCGTCCTCGCGCCCGAGCCCGCGCCGGATTGGTTCCTCGCAGACCGCTATTGGGCCGGCGCGCGGCTCAAGGACTTGGAGACGCTCCTGATCGTCAACAAATCGGATTTGGGCGTCGATTCCCTGCGCGACGAATTGGACTCCTACCGCGCGCTGGGACTTCCCTGCTGCGAGGTTTCCGCCCTGGCCGGGCGGGGCGTCGAGGAGCTTCGGGGCGCCCTCGCCTGCGGCACGGCGCTCCTGGTCGGTCAGTCGGGCGTGGGAAAATCCTCGCTGATCAATATGCTCGCTCCGCTGGCGGCGGCCGAAACCAGGGAGCTGACGCGCGATGCCGAGGGGCGGCACACCACGACCACGGCGCGGCGCTATCGGTTGGGCCCTGACTCCGCGGTGATGGATGCTCCCGGCGTACGCGACTTCGCCCCTCCCGCGAGCCTCGCGCGCGCGGCAGAGCGCGGCTTCATCGAGGTTCACCGCTTCGCCGCCGACTGCCGCTTCAACGATTGCCGTCACATGCAGGAGCCGGGATGTGCCGTGCGCAGGGCCGTGCTCGCCGGCGAGATCAGCGCGCGTCGCTATGAGAGCTATCGACGCCTGTTCCGGCTCTACGAGAAACTTTCGCGCTGAGACTCAAGTGACGCTGGTACGCCCCGCGAGCGCATGCGCCAGGGTCCCGCCGTCGACATACTCGAGTTCCCCGCCGACGGGCACTCCGTGCGCGATGCGCGATGCCTTGGCGCCCGCGCGCAGCGCGATCTCACCGAGATAATGCGCTGTGGCCTCGCCCTCGACCGTTGGATTGGTGGCGAGAATGACTTCGCGCACTTCACCATCGCAGAGCAATCGCTCGAACTCGTCGAGCCCGAGCTCCGCGGGCCCGATGCCGTCGAGCGGAGACAGATGTCCCATCAATACGAAGTAGCGGCCCCTGAATCCGCCGGACTGCTCGATAGCCACGACGTCCGCCGGCGATTCGACCACGCAAAGCTGGGAGCTATCGCGCTGCGTGGAGGCGCATATCGAGCAAAGATCGCTCTCGGTCAACATGCGGCAGCGCTTGCAGTGTCCGACCGCGGCGAGCGCTGCGGCGAGCGACTGCGCCAACGCGCTGCCGCCCTCGCGATCGCGCTCGAGCAGGTAGAACGCCATGCGCTGCGCGGACTTCGGACCGACGCCCGGCAGGCAGCGCAACGAGTCGATCAATCGGGCGAGAGCCGGTGTGTACTTCATCGGCTCAGAACGGCAGTTTCATGCCCGGAGGCAGATTCATGCCGGACATGAGGCCCGCATACTTTTCCTTGGTGCGGGCCTCGAGCTTGCGCGTGGCGTCATTGATGGCGGCGACCACCAGGTCTTCGAGCAGCCCGATATCCTCACCCACGAGCTTCGGCTCGATCGTCACCTTCTTCGCCTCGTGGCGCCCATTGATCAGCACTTTCACCATGCCGGCGCCCGCCTCTCCGGTCACCTCGAGCTCCGCCAACTCCGCCTGCGCCTTCTGCATGTTCTCCTGCATCTGCTGGGCTTGACGCATGAGATTTCCGAGTCCGCCTTTCATCATGTCGCTTTCTCCTGGAACTGAGGGTCCGCAGCCTTGACCGATGCCAAGTCCACTTCCGCGCCGAAACGCTCCTTGAGTCCCTTGACGGCGGGATCCTGTTCAAAAGCAGCCGCCGCCCGGAGCGTGCGCTCCTGGTCCGCCTGGACGCGCTGCCTGGCCGGCGTGGCGAGGCCATCCGACACCTCGAATACCACTCGAATGTCGCGGCCCATGTACTTGGTCAGGCCCTGCGCCAACTTGTCCTCGATCGGCTTCGAGCGTCGTGAGTCCGCCGCGGCATCGAGCCGCAGCACCAGCACGGCGTTGTCGAAGGACGCCGGCACGCAATTGAAGGCGAGCTGTCGCACCATGCCGCCGAAACCGGCAGCCTCCACGACAGCAAGCCAATTATCGGCGTCGATCGATGACACGGCCGCGGTGGCCGATGCCGTCGGCGGGGCATCACCCGGCGGCCGAGCTGCGGCCGGCGCAAGCTCGGTCGCCGCCCGATGATCGCGCACAGCCGGGCCGGCCCCGGCAGAGCGTCCCGCGGGCGGTGCAGCGCTCGCCGCACCCGCCGAGGCCGGCGCGGCAGCCTCCGGTCGAAACGCCAGCATGCGCAGCAGCGTCATCTCGAATCCGAGCCGCGGGTCGGGCGCCATGGAAAGATCGCGCCGGCCGGCGAGCGCGATCTGATAATAGAGCTGCACATCCTCGGGACCCATGGCTTTGGCCAGACGAGTCAGGATCTCGGGATCGAATTCGCCGTCCTCGACCGCGGCGTCGGGCACGATCTGCACGATCGCAAGCCGCTGCAGGAGCGCCGCGAGCTCCACCAGCGCCCGGTCGTAATCCGGCGCATCCCGGTCCAGCTCGCCCACCCGCGCCATCAGTGCCGCACCGTCGCCGAGCGCCAACGCCCCGACGATTTGAGCGACGTGGCCGCGGTCGATGGTGCCGAGCATCGCCCGGGCATCCGCTTCGGTGAGCGCAGCGCCGCCGAAGGCGATGAGCTGGTCGAGCAGGCTCAGCGCATCGCGCATGCTGCCCTCGGCCGCGCGCGCGAGCAGCGCGAGGGCCGGCGGCTGATAGTCGAGCTTCTCGGCCGCCGCGATGAACTTGAGCCGCTCGCCGATGAGATTGGCCGATAGCCGCTTCAGGCTGAATTGCAGACAGCGCGACAGCACGGTAACCGGCAATTTCTGCGGATCGGTGGTCGCCAGCAGGAATTTGACGTGCGGCGGGGGCTCCTCGAGCGTCTTCAGCAGGGCGTTGAAGGAGTGATTGGACAGCATGTGCACCTCGTCGATGAGATACACCTTGTAGCGACCGCGCGTGGGCGCGTACTGCACGTTGTCCAAGAGTTCCCGGGTGTCGTCCACCTTGGTGCGCGAGGCCGCGTCCACCTCGATGAGGTCGACGAAGCGTCCCTCGTCGATCTCGCGGCAGGCGCTGCAAACCCCGCAGGGGTTCGCCCCGACGCCGGTCTCGCAATTCAGTGACTTCGCGAGGATGCGCGCGATCGTCGTCTTGCCCACCCCACGGGTGCCGGTGAACAGGAACGCATGATGAATCTTGCCCGAGTCCAGGGAGTTGGTCAGCGCCTTGAGCACGTGCTCCTGCCCCACCATCTCCGCGAAGCGCTTGGGGCGCCACTTTCGCGCCAATACGATATAGCTCATACGATCAGTTTATCCATAACACCGCGCAAGGGGTGATAGGGAGGCGGCCCGCGCCAGCAGGACTTCGGCGCCCGACTTGATCCTCTACCGCTGCTCCCTTCCGGGCCTGACGGGGTTCGTGGCAAGTCGCCGCGAAGATGCCGACGCGAGCCGCCATAGACTCGAGGAGCGCATTGTTGGCGGAGAGGGTGGGATTCGAACCCACGAACACCTTTTGGGATGTTACTCACTTTCCAGGCGAGCGCCTTCGACCACTCGGCCACCTCTCCGCTGGGAACGCCAATGCCGAACCTACGCGGGCCCGCAAGGGTACCGGAGGCGGCCGGGGCGAGCAAATCTGGATCTAGCTGCTGGGCGTTCCAGCCTTGTTGGCAGGTGCAGCCTTGTACCGCGGCGGGGTATCCAAACACGCCTCATGAGGCCCCGGTGGAGGCGCCACGAGATCCACCGTCGGGATGACCAGGGCACCCTGGGTATTCGGCGAGTCCAGCCCCTCCGGCACCTTGAGCGGGGCGCGCTGCACGGCGCGCTGATATTCCTGGGGTTTATGGCAATCCGACGGCAGACCGTGGATCAGACGACAGCCATTCAGCAGTACTGCCGCGGCGATCAACGCTACCGGTCGAATGGTTCTCACGCTGCCTGATCCTCGAGTCTGATGCCCGCTGCGCGCATGGCCCCGAGCACGACGTCGTGCTGGGCAGGCGGCAGTTCGACCAACGGCAGCCTCAAGGTGCTGCCGATGAGTCCCATACGGGCGACCGCCCATTTTACCGGTATTGGGTTGGCTTCGACGAATAAATTCTTGTGCAAGGGCTGTAATTCGGCATCGATCGCGCGTGCGGTCGCCATGTCTCCCGCGAGCGCGGCCGCGCAGGCCTCACGCATGCGCCTCGGCGCGGCGTTGGCGGTGACCGAAATCACACCATGGGCTCCGGCGGCGATCCAATCGATGGTCGTGGCATCGTCGCCCGACAACAGCGAGAAATCCGCCGGGCAGGCGTTCTGCAGGTCGCGCAACCGGCCGAGGCTCGCCGTCGCGTCCTTGAGCGCCACGATCCGGGGGTGGCGTGCGAGGCGTCCAACCGTCGCGGGCTGCAGGTCGACCGCGGTTCGATTGGGGACGTTGTACAGCACCACCGGCACCTCGGAGGCGTCCGCAGCCGCGCTGAAATGCCGGAAAAGGCCCTCTTGCGGCGGCTTATTGTAGTAAGGCGTCACCAGCATCACCCCGTCGACGCCGAGGCGCGACAGGCTACGGGTCCGCGCCACGGTGCTTGCGGTCGCGTTGGTCGCGGCGCCGACGATCAATTTGACTTTGCCACCGCAGCGCTCCACCGCGCGGCGCGTCAAAGCTTCGGTTTCCTCGAGCGACAGGGCCGGCGACTCCCCGGTCGTGCCGGCGATCACGATTCCGTCGGTGCCTTCGTGCAGGTGGAAGTCGAGCAGCCGATCCCACGCCGTGAAGTCCAGGCTCCCATCGGCGGTCATCGGCGTGACGATGGCAACCAGGCTTCCGCGCAACATTCAGATCGCTCCTCGGGAGAATGAGACGCTACCTTAATTGGCCGACATGCACCGTGGCAAGCGCCCATCCGGTAGAATTTGATCCGATGAAACAACATATCGTGATAAGCGCGGTCGGCGGCGACCGCGTCGGCATGGTTCATGAGCTGTCCAAGGCGGTGGCCGATTGCGGGGGAAGCATCAGCGAAAGCCGCATGACCTCGCTGGGCAACGAGTTTGCGATGCTGCTCCTGGTGAACGGCAATTGGCACACGCTCGCGAAACTCGAGGGCGAGTTCAAGAAGCTCGCGGACGCCACCGGCATGAACATCCAGCTGCGGCGCACCGAAGAGCGCGCGGCGCGCAACGACATGCTGCCCTACTCCATCGACGTGGTGTGCCTCGATCAGACTGGCATCGTCGCAGGACTCTCCGGTTTTTTCTCGCAGCGCGGCGTGGACATCGCCGAGCTGTCGACGCGTTCCTACGCCGCCGCCCACACCGGTGCGCCCATGTTTTCAGTGCAGATGATCGTCAACGTGCCCAGCCGCCTGCACATCGGGGTGCTGCGCGAGGAGTTCATGGATTTTTGCGATCACCTGAATCTCGACGCCATTCTCGAGCCGGTCAAGAATTGATACCCACCCCTAGAGCACAGCATCATGAGCAAGATTGAGATCGGCAAGAAGGCCCCTGCTTTCACCCTCGAGGGCACGGCCGGCAAGTGGCGCCTCGCCGACGCCGGCGGCGGCCCTTTGGTCATTTATTTCTATCCGCGCGACAACACCCCGGGCTGCACCCAGGAAGGAGAGGCTTTCGCCGCCGCTCATGCGCAATTCAAAAAGGCGAAGACCACGATCGTCGGGATATCACCCGACACCGTCGCCTCGCACGACAAGTTCAAGGCGAAGATGGGCTTCCCGTTCGAGCTGTTGAGCGATGCGGATCAGGCCGTGTGCAAGCTCTACGATGTGATCCAGGAAAAAAGCATGTACGGCAAGAAGTACCTAGGGGTGGAACGCAGCACCTTCCTGGTGGACGCCAAGGGCGTGCTGCGGCATGAGTGGCGAAAGGTCAAGGTGAACGGCCATGCTGCGGCGGTTCTCGAGGCGGTGAAGGCACTGTGACATCTCCATTGCGGCCGGTGTCGGCCGGGGCCGCGAAATTCTCCAAGTCGAAGCCCGAGCGGCGCATCTTCGTGCTGGACACCAATGTCCTGATGCACGACCCGACCTCGATATTCCGTTTCGAAGAGCACGACGTATACATCCCGATGACCGTGCTCGAGGAACTCGATGCCGGCAAGAAAGGCGTGTCGGAGTCGGCGCGCAACGTCCGTCAGGTGAGCCGCTTCCTCGACGAATTGATGCGCGACGCCACCAAGAAGGAGATCGATCGCGGACTCGCGCTGCCGGCCGGCGTGCAGGTCAACCACGGCAAACGCCCCCCGGCGGGGCGTCTGTTCTTTCAAACTCAACTGCTCGATTCGTCGCTCCCGGACGGCTTGCCGGGCCATGGGGCCGACAACGCCATCCTTGCCGACACGCTGGCGCTGCAGAGAAAATTCCCAGAGGCCCGCGTCACGCTGGTATCCAAGGACATCAACCTCCGGATCAAGGCCGCCATCGTCGGGGTTCAGGCCGAGGACTATTCCAGCGACAAGACCATCGAGGATGCGGACCTCCTCGAGAGCGGCGTGCAGAAGCTGCCCGCCAATTTCTGGGAGAAGCATGGCAAGGGCATGGAATCCTGGCAGCAACAGAGCCGCACCTTCTACCGGGTCCGCGGCCCGCTGGTGCACGAATGGCAGGCCAATCAATTCGTCTACGACCCGGGCGAGAACGGCGTCGAGGCCATCGTGCGCAAGCTCGAGGGCGACTCCGCGGTTTTGGAGCTGACCGTGGACTACCGCACGGAGCGCAACAATGTCTGGGGGGTAAGCTCGCGCAACCGCGAGCAGAACTTCGCGCTCAATTTATTGATGGATCCGGAGATCGATTTCGTGACCGTGTTGGGGCCGGCGGGCACCGGCAAAACGCTGCTCACGCTCGCCGCGGGGCTCGCGCAGACGTTGGATCACAATCGCTACAGCGAGATCATCATGACCCGGGTCACGATTCCGCTCGGCGAGGACATCGGATTTTTGCCCGGTACCGAAGAGGAGAAGATGGAGCCCTGGATGGGCGCGCTCATGGACAACCTGGAAGTGCTGACTCAAAGTCAGGCCGGGGGAACGTGGGGACGCGGCGCCACCACCGATCTGTTGCGGCATCGGATCAAAATCAGATCCTTGAACTTCATGCGGGGGCGTACCTTCCTCAACCGATTCATCATCATCGACGAGGCGCAGAACTTGACGCCCAAACAGATGAAGGCCCTGGTGACCCGCGCCGGTCCGGGGACCAAGATGGTGTGCCTCGGCAACATTGCCCAGATCGACACCCCCTATCTCACCGAAACGACCACCGGGTTGACATATGTCGTCAACCGCTTCCGCGGTTGGACGTATTCGGGGCATATCACCCTGGTGCGCGGCGAACGCTCGCGGCTGGCCGACTATGCATCCGAAATGCTCTGACGGGTCTACGACGGGCGCCTGTGCCCCGCCTTTAGAACTTTGTAGCGCCGCCGGTACTCCAAGCTTGTTTCCGGGGGCGCGATGAGGGCATTGCATTGAAATCACTGAGGGTATTGGCCGCGGCAATCGCCGTGGGGGCCAGCGTCAGTGTGGGCTTCGCGGCCGGCTTGTCGCCGGGGCAGACCCTCTCACCAGCCGAACAGGAACAGGAACTGCCCGACCTCGGCAGTCCCGCGACCGCGGCGGTCTCGCTCGAGGAGGAATATCAGGTGGGACAGGCCTGGGCTCGGCAGATGCGCGCCCAGGGCATGGTGCTCGAGGATCCGGAGGTGAGCGACTACATCCAGACCATCGGCCACTCTCTCTCGAGCCACGCCGAGGAGGGACAGCACCAATTCAATTACTTCGTGGTGCGCGATCCGGTGATCAACGCGTTCGCCATGCCCGGCGGTTTCATCGCCATCAACTCAGGCTTGTTTCTCGCCACCCGCAACGAGAACGAGCTCGCCGGGGTCATGGCGCACGAAACCGCACACGTCACGCAGCGGCACCTGGTGCGCGGGATGATCGATCAAACGCATGCGGGCCTCGTCTCGACGGCTGCCCTGCTGGCCGCCATTCTGCTCGGGGCAACCGCGGGCCGCGGCGACCCGTCCGTCATGGAAGGAGCCATTCTCGGGGCGCAGAGCGCCGCCATTCAGCACCAGATCAACTACACCCGCACGCAGGAATTCGAGGCTGACCGGATCGGCATCGGCACCATGGCATCGGCCGGTTACGATCCTCTCGGCATGGCGACCATGTTCGAGGAATTGAACCGCAACTCGCCGAGTCCGGACCGCGTCAAGGCGATCGAGTTTTTGATCGATCACCCGCTGTCGGCCGAGCGCGTCGCAGAGGCGCGCAACCGCGCGGAGCAGATCGGGCGCGTTCGTCACGAGGACTCGCTCGGCTATCTCCTGATGCGCGAGCGGCTGCGCTCGCTCGTCGGTAACGCGCAAGCCGCGCGCGAGTATTACTCGAATCTGGTCAAGAACGGCGCGGGACTTTCGGTGGAGCAGCGCTACGGCAGGGCCGTCGCCGACATCAATGCCAAGTCGCCGGCGGCCGCGATACCGGACTTGAAGGCCCTGATCATTGAATACCCGCTGGTCACGCAGTTCTACGGCGCGCTCGGCCAGGCGTATCTGGCGAACGGCCAGACCCGCGAATCGCAGGCCATCCTCGAAAAGGGCTTGGGGCTTTTTCCGCGCAACGTGCCGGTCACGATTCGGCTTGCGGAAACATTGATGCACACGGGCGACAATCAGCGCGCCCAGCTGATTCTCGATGACTTGTTCAACCAGGTGGAGCCCACGCCCAATCAGGCGCGTCTGATCGCCAAGGCCGCGAGCGCGGCAGGCAATGTGGCGGACTCCTACTACTACATGGCGGATTATTACTTGATGAACGGCGACCTCCCCACGGCTTCGAATCAGCTGGCGCTGGCGCTCAGCCTCCCGGATCTGAATCCGATCCAGCGGGCCCGTATCAGCGCGTTACTCGAGGAAGTGCGTGCGGCATTGCCAAAAAACCGTAAGAATACGGTCGCCGACGACAACGGCTCCGGCAACGGTCGCCACTAACCGCCGAGCCCGTGGTCGTACAGCGCGTTGGGGACACCGTTGGGGAATATTACAAGGCATATGACGAAAGTACGATCCATGCGCGCGGCGCTCCTGCTCGCCGTCGCCTGCGCCTCGAGCGCCTGCGTGACACTGCCGCCGGGGAGGTCCCGCTCCCCGCAGGATCCGTGGGAATCCTGGAATCGGGGCGTCTACAAGTTCAACACGGTCATGGACAACGCGATCGCCCGGCCGGTCGCCAAGACCTACGTGAAAATCGTGCCGCAGCCGATCCGCACGGGCGTCGGCAACTTCTTCGCGAACGTCAGCACCCCCACGGTGATGATCAACGACGCGCTGCAGGGCAAGTTCCTGGCCGCCGCCAACGACCTGGGGCGCTTTGTGCTCAACACCACGGTGGGCATTGGCGGTGTGCTCGATCCGGCCACCTCGGCAGGATTGGATCACAACGAAGAGGATTTCGGTCTCACCCTCGGGCATTGGGGCGTTCACCCCGGCCCGTTCCTCGAGTTACCGATCCTCGGCCCATCGGATCTGCGGGACGGGCCGGCCAAGGTGGTCGACGCCTACACCAAGCCGACGCAGTACATTCATAACATCTACATCAAATACGGCCTATACCTGCCGTATCTGGTCGACTTGCGGGCTGCGCTTCTGCCGCTCGACGACACGCTCAAAAATACCTACGACCCATACGCCTTCGTGCGCGATGCGTATTTGGCGCGGCGGGCGTATCTGGTCTCGGATGGGAAAGTCTTGGACGAGCAACTGGTCGATCCGGGCGCCGACGATAGCCCGGCGCCGGGCGGCTCTTCGATCACGCCGCCCCCCGACAGGCAACCCGTACCGCCGCCTGGCGCTGCGCCGCCGCCTACCACCGCTGCCCCGCCTGCCGCGGCTCCGCCGCCTGCCGCCGAGCCGCTTCACGACGACCCGCTCGCTGACGAGCCGCCGACCGCACCGCAGCAGCCTGCGCCGAAGGACTAAAAGGGCACCGGCCGTTGGCGGCCGGTGCCCCACCCGCCCGGGCCCGCTAGCGCCAATAGCGGCCGCGGTACCCCCCATGGTGGTAGTACCCATAACCGTAGCGCACACCCGGGTACCAGAAGCGATGCGGGTAGTAGCGGCCATAGTAGGCCGTGTAAACGCCGACGGCGGGATAGCCCACGCCGGGTGCCACCCCGGGCGCCACCACCACGCCGGGCAGGCCGACGCCCACCACCACGCCGGCCTCGGCCGGGACCGACAGCGCCACCGTGGACACACCCAAGGCGGCGATCAAGGCGAAGGAAGCTAATTTACGCATAGGGAACTCCTCGGTGACACCAGCAGATCAACGCAGCGCCTGGCAGCGCGTTGACTTGGGCGGCCCGCGGCGAGGTTTCGCGCTCAGAGAGCGCCGATGAGTTCGTCCACGTCGCTCAGCGCGCCGAGTTGATGGAGCTGCAAGGGGATATTTTCAAAGCGCAGGGTCCGGCCCGCGGCCTGCGCGACGCTCAGCCATTCGATCAGCAGCGCAAGTCCTGCGCTATCGCTCGCCGTGACGCCGGCCAGATCGATCGTCAGCGCCCGGCCCTGCTCGATCGCGTCGGATCCGGACCGCAGCAGCGCCGTCACGGTGCCGAACTCGAGCGCGCCTGCCACGCGCGCGCGGCCCTCCGAGAGGATCTCGAAAGAGGCCGTTTCGTGCGTTGGATTATTCAGCGCCCGACCCTCAACCGCCGGGGGCGACGCCGTTCGCCCGGACGGTACCTTCCTTCTCCAACCGAGAGATCACTTCGTCCAGCCCCTTCTGCTGGATCTCCGAGGCGAAGTCGGTGCGGAAGCTCTTGACGTAGGAAATGCCCTCGATCACGACATCCCATGCCTTCCACCCCGAGTCGGTCTTGTGCAGCGTGAAATTCACGGGCACCTTCTCGCCGGTCGATTTCTTCACCTCGGTGCGCACGGTCGCCTGCGCGTCCGCCGGATCGCCCTTGTACGGCAGAATCACGAAGCGGTCGGCGGTGAAGTTGAGCAGTGCGTTGCCGTAGTTCCGCAGCAGGGAGTGGTAGAACGCATCGACGAAGCGCTTGCGCTGGTCAGCAGTCGCCGTACGCCAAGTCTGCCCGAGCACCAGCCTCGCCGCGTACTCGCTGTCGAAGTTGGGCAGCAGCACGTTGGCCACCAGAGCATCGAGCTTGTTGGGATCCTTGGTGTACATGGCACGGTTCGCATCGAGTTCCGTGAGCATGCGCTTGGCGGAGTCCTCCACGAGCTGTTCCGGGCCGAGTGTGCTCGCCGCGGCGGCCGGCGTAACCGCAGATGCAGCGGCCGGCTGGGCTTGCGGCTCCGCCAGCGCTTGCCGACCGGCCAACCCGGCGGTACCGAGGATGAGGGAGAGACCGAGCGCGCCGACCGCCTCTTGTCGCAGGAATCGCATTGAGTTCATTTATGTTTCTCCGGGGTCGCAGGCGCGTCGGTTGCCGACGAACCCGAGGAGCCCGATGAATTCGAGCCCTTGGCAAAATTTGCCAGCAATTGACCGATCAGGTTTTCGAGGACGAACGCGGACTGGGTGAAATCGATCTCGCTCTTGTCCTTGAGATACGTATCGGCGCCGCCCGCGGTCAAGCCGATGAACTTGCCGCCAAGCAAGCCCTGAGTATAGATGCTCGCGTCGCTGTCCGTGGGGATCTGGTTGTAGTGCGAATTGATGCGCAGGAGCACGACCGCCTTGTATTCCTTCAGATCGAGGTCGATGCGGGACACGCGCCCGACTTCCACCCCGGCCATCGACACCGGCGCACCGACCTTCAGGTCGCCGATATTGTCGAACTTCGCGGTGACATCGTAATGCGGAGCGCTGCCGAAGTGCAGCCCGCGGCTGGTGATCTGCGTGGTCAGGAACGCCAGCGCCGCAAAGCCCAGGAGCACGAAGGCGCCCGTCCCCAAATTCAATGTATTCGACTTGCGCATTGCCCTATTCCCCTACAAAAATGCCGACGTCAACAGATAATCCAGGAACAACACCATCACTGCCGAGGAGACCACCGTGCGCGTCGTCGCGCGGCCCACGCCCTCTGCGGTGGGAATCGCGTAGTACCCTTGATAGACGGCGATCAGACTGCATGCCACGCCGAAGAGGGCGCTCTTGACCAGACCTTCGGTGACATCCCTGAAATCGACGCCCGCGCGCATCTGCGACCAGAAGCTGCCGGCATCGACGTGCATGACCTGCACGCCGACGAGCTGGGCGCCGTAAACGCCGATCACGCTGAAGATCGCAGCCAACAGCGGCATGGCGATGACGCCGCCCAAAAAACGCGGCACGATCACGCGCTCGATCGGATCCACCGCCATCATCTCCATGGCCGACAACTGATCCGTGGCGCGCATCAAGCCGATCTCCGAGGCGAGCGCCGTTCCCGCGCGCCCGGCGAACAGCAGCGCCGTGATCACCGGACTCAGCTCCTTGACCAGACCGATGGCGGCGGCGACTCCGAGTGCTTCCTCCGATCCGAATCGCTGCAAGAGCTGAAAGCCCTGCAGACCCAGCACCATGCCGACGAAAAGTCCGGACAGCATGATGATGACCAGCGAGAGCGCACCGGAGTTGAACACCTGCCGCACGATCGATTCGAAACGCAGCAGCGCGCGCGGCGTGGCAAGAATGAGACGCAGCAGGAAACGGCTCACGTCGCCGAGGGCCACGAGCGCCTCGATCAGGCTCCGCCAAAGCTCCTTGAACGGGTTCAATGGTCCTCACCACGGGCGAGCAGCTCGCCGAAATAATCGGGAGCCGGAAAATGGAACGGCACCGGCCCGTCCGGCAGGCCGCCGATGAACTGACGCACCACCTCGGAAGAGCTCGCCTGCAGATCCCGCGGCGCGCCGCGCGCAGCCACCTTGCCGCCCGACAACAGGTATACCGCGTCCGCCACCGAGGAAATCTCGTGCACATCGTGCGATACCACGATGCTGGTGAGCCCCAGAACGTCGTTCAGGCGGCGGATCAGCCGCAGGATGACGCCCAGCGAAATCGGATCCAATCCCACGAAGGGCTCGTCGTAGATCAGGATCTCCGGATCCATGACGATGGCGCGCGCCAGGGCGACGCGCCGTCCCATGCCGCCCGAGAGTTCGGCAGGCATGAGTTCCGCCGCGCCGCGCAGACCGACGGCTTGCAGCTTGGTCAGCACCAGTTGGCGAATGAGACGCTCCGGAAGATCCGTATGCTCGCGCAGCGGGAACGCGACGTTCTCGAACACGTTCAAGTCGGTGAGCAGAGCGCCGTTCTGAAACAGCATGCCCATGCGCCGGCGCAGCGCATACAAGCCGGCGCGGCGCAACGCGCTCATGTCCTGTCCCGCGACGATCAGTTTGCCGGTGTACTCCCGCAGCTGCCCGGTGATCAGGCGCAGGAGCGTCGTTTTCCCCGTCCCGCTCGGGCCCATGATCGCGGTCACTCGTCCGGGTGCGATATCCACGTCGAGTCCGTCGAACACGGCTCTGCCGTTGATTGCATAGTGCAGATCGCGGATCTCGACAATGGCAGCGGTGGAATTCAAGTGCGCGTGCCGCGGTTTACTTGTTGAGCCTTGAACCTGAACCTTGAGCCGGGAGATCCAATTACGCCGCGGAGGTTTCCATCGCCGGCCGGTAGCTACCCGCAGCAGCGAGGCCATTCAACTTCGCCCGAAGATGCAGCTGTTGCTGACCTCCCTGGAGGCCCGCGGCAGTCCCGCCCCAGGCGCGCAAGGAGGTGTCCTGCAGCGCCCGGCCGTAACTGAAGGTAAGCGCCCACGGCAACGTTCCGGCCGCGTTCATGAGGCTCAAGTGCTGGGTTGCCTCCGCCGGGCTTTGACCGCCGGACAGAAACGCGATTCCCGGCACGGCCGAGGGGACGTGGCGCCTCAGCGCGCGCAGCGTCGCCTCCGCCACTTGCCCGGGGGGGGACTTTTTGGCGCTTTTCTTGCCGGCTATCACCATGTTCGGCTTGAGCACCATTCCCTCGAGCACGATGCGCGCGGCGAACAGATGATCGAACACGCTCTGCAACACGGCGTTCGTGACTTCCTCGCAGCGCTCGATCGGATGATCGCCATCCATCAGCACCTCGGGCTCGACGATGGGCACGATGCCGGCTTCCTGGCAGAGCGCCGCATAGCGCGCCAAGCCCTCCGCATTGGCATCGATTGCATAGCCGGTCGGAATGCCGGCGCCGATGTCGATCACCGCGCGCCATTTGGCGAACCGCGCCCCAAGCTGGTGGTACTCGGCCAGCCGTTCGCGCAGACCGTCCAGACCCTCGGTGATAGTCTCGCCCGCGAATCCCGCCAGAGGCTTCGCGCCGGTGTCGACTTTGATGCCGGGGATCATGTTGTGCCCGCTCAGGTAAGCCGGAAACGGCACGCCGTCCTTGGTTTTCTGGCGGATCGTCTCGTCATAGAGGATCACGCCTGAGATGTATTCGCTCGCTCCCGGAGTCGTGAACAGCATTTCGCGGTATGCGCGCCGGGACTCCTCGGTCGATTCGAGCTTGATGGTGTTGAAACGCTTGAGGATGGTGCTCGTGCTCTCGTCGGCAGCCAGCAGACCTCGATTCTTCGAGACCATGGCGTGCGCGGTGGCGGCTAATTCGGCTGTATTCATACCCGGCATCTCTCACAGTCACTGGTTGATTTTTCGGAAATCAGTCCGCAAGGATAACAAAACCAGTTGCCTTGCGCGCCCGCGACTGGCGCTGTGAACCAATTAGGACTAAACTAGTCCCACTTGAGTGATCTTCGATAGAAGGCTGTATTCATGCTGCGAATGGGCAAGTTGACCGACTACGCAACCGTCGTGCTCGCAAGTTTAGCGCAAGAGCCAACCCGGCATCGCGCCGCCACGGAGCTGGCGGAGCGCACGCGGCTCAGCCGCCCCACCGTCAGCAAGGTATTGAAAGGTTTGCAACGCGCCGGCATGGTGATCTCCTCCCGCGGTGCACAGGGCGGCTACCGGTTGGCGCGCTCGCCCGAGAAGATCACCGCGGCGCAGATCCTCGACGTGTTCGAAGGTCCGATTGCGATCACGGAGTGCAGCGGCGCTTCGAGTCAGTGCGGCATCGAGCGGCTTTGCCGTGTCGGCGGCGCGTGGCAGCGGATCAACGCCGGGATCCGGCGCGCGCTCGAGGATGTGACGCTCGATCAGTTGGCGGGAGTCGACTCGTCTTCGTTCCGGGTCTCGACTTTGGCCCTGGAGATGAGGCGCCCCACCCTGTAGATCGCGCGGAATCCGCAATCACTATTTGAAATGCGCGGCCGCGAGCCGCAAGAACAAGGGCAACTGGAAGTTCATCGTGTCAAGCAAATCACAAGACGTCGAGGCACTGCTGGGCCAGAAGTACCGGCACGGCTTCGTCACGGACATCGAATCCGACAGCCTGCCTCCGGGACTCGACGAGGGCGTCGTGCGTGCCATCTCGCTCAAGAAGAAAGAGCCGCAATTCCTGCTCGACTGGCGGATGAAGGCGTTCCGCCATTGGCAGACGATGCGCGAGCCGACCTGGTCGCGGGTGCACTACAAGCCGATCGATTACCAGGACATCTCGTACTACTCGGCGCCGCGCGCGCCGGCCAACGCGCCGAAGAGCATCGATGAAGTGGATCCGAAACTGCTCGCGACCTATGCCAAGCTCGGCATACCGCTGCATGAGCGGGCCCGACTCGCGGGCGTGGCGGTGGATGCGGTGTTCGATTCGGTGTCGGTCGCGACCACGTTCAAGGACAAGCTCGGCAAGGCCGGCGTCATTTTTTGCTCCTTTTCGGATGCCGTCCGCGATCACCCGCATCTCATCGAGCGCTACCTGGGCACGGTGGTTCCGGCCGGCGACAATTTCTTCGCGGCCCTGAACTCCGCGGTGTTCTCGGACGGATCCTTCGTCTACGTACCCGCGGGTGTGCGCTGCCCCATGGAGCTGTCGACCTATTTCCGGATCAATGCAGCCAAGACCGGTCAATTCGAGCGGACGCTGATCATCGCAGCGGAAGGCGCCTCCGTGAGCTACCTGGAAGGCTGCACGGCACCGATGCGCGACGAGAACCAGCTTCACGCCGCGGTGGTCGAGCTCGTCGCCCTGGACGATGCGCGGATCAAGTACTCAACCGTGCAGAACTGGTACCCGGGCGACGAGAACGGGATCGGCGGCATCTATAATTTCGTCACCAAGCGCGGCGAATGCCGGGGGCGCAATTCGAAGATTTCCTGGACACAGGTCGAGACCGGCTCGGCAATCACCTGGAAGTATCCGAGCTGCGTGCTGCGCGGCGAGAATTCGGTCGGTGAGTTCTATTCGGTCGCCGTGGCGAACAACTATCAGCAGGCCGACACCGGCACGAAGATGATTCACATCGGCAGGAATTCGCGCAGCACCATCGTCTCGAAGGGCATTTCGGCGGGCCACGCGCAGAACACCTATCGCGGGCTCGTGAAAATCCTGCCGAGCGCGGCGGGCGCGCGCAACTTCACGCAGTGCGATTCCCTGTTGATGGGCGGGAAGTGCGCCGCGCACACCTATCCGTACATGGAGATCAAGAATCCCACAGCGACGGTGGAGCATGAGGCAAGCACCTCCAAGATCGGTGAGGATCAGTTGTTCTACTGCCTGCAGCGCGGCATCTCGGCCGAGGATGCCGTCAACATGATCGTCAGCGGCTTCTGCAAGGTGGTGTTCAAGGAGCTGCCGATGGAGTTCGCGGTCGAGGCGCAAAATCTGTTGAGCGTGAGTCTGGAAGGAGCGGTCGGTTGACCCCGGCGATGAGCACGATGCTTAAAATTTCTGATCTGAACGCCCGCGTGGCCGGCAAGGACATCCTCAAGGGAATCAACCTCGAGGTCGCAGCGGGCGAGGTTCACGCCATCATGGGCCCGAACGGCTCGGGCAAGAGCACCCTCGCGCAGGTTCTGGCTGGCCGCGAGGACTACGAAGTCACCGGCGGCTCGGTGTCCTTCGAGGGCCGTGATCTGTTGGCGCTGCCCGCGGAGGAACGCGCGCGCGCGGGACTGTTCCTCGGATTCCAGTATCCGGTGGAGATTCCAGGCGTGAACAACGTCTATCTGCTGAAAGCGGCGCTCAATGCGAAGCGCAAGGCCGCCGGCGAGCCGGAGGTCGACGCCTACGAGTTCCTGGCGCTCGTGAAGCAGAAGATGAAGCTCATGCACATGAGCGAGACCTTTCTCACGCGCGGCGTCAACGAGGGTTTCTCGGGCGGCGAGAAGAAGCGCAACGAAGTGCTGCAGATGCTCGTGCTCGAGCCCAAGCTCGCGATCCTCGATGAAACCGATTCCGGCCTGGACATCGACGCGCTCAAGGTGGTCTCCATGGGCGTGAACAGTCTGCGCGACCCAAAGCGCGCCGTGGTGTTGGTGACCCATTATCAGCGTCTGCTCGACTACATCGTGCCGGACCGGGTGCACGTGCTGTCGGGCGGCCGCATCCTGATGTCGGGCGACCGCTCGCTGGCGCTCGAGCTGGAGCGGCGCGGTTACGATTGGGTGCACGAGAGCCGCGTGGCATGAGTCCCCCGATACCCGTCTCCGCCGCGGCCAAGAGCTCGCCGGCCCTTCGCTCGTTCGAGGCGCAGTGGTTCGCCCGCGGAGCCGATCCGCTGTCGGCGCTGCGCGAGCGGGCGATGGAGCGATTCCTGCATCTCGGCCTGCCCTCGATGCACGACGAGAGCTGGCGCTATACGAATCTGCGCAAGCTGTCGGCGCAGAGCTATGTCGATGCGCCGCGCGCGCCGTCCGGCACCTTGCAGCCGACCGCGCAGCTATGCCTTCTGGGCGAGGACGAGCGCGCCGCGACGGTGCTGATGGTGAACGGCAGCCCGGTTCTGCCCCAGCGCATGGATCTTTCTATAAACGGCATAGAAATCAATAGTTTAAAAGAGATCGCTCGAGCAGATAGAAATCTGATCTGGCATCTGCTGGAGCCACTGGCGGAGAACGACATCGCACGCTGGCGGCTGCTCAACACCGCCTTGTTCCTCGATGGGCTGTACCTCAAGGTGAGCACCCGGGTGGAGACTCCGCTGGTGATTTTGCATGTCGCCACGGCCGACCATCCCGGCACGGCGGCGTATCCCCGGGTGATCATCGACGCCTCGCCGGGATCGAGCGCGACCATCATCGAGCACCACGTGCAGCAGGGCACGGACACGCCGCTTTGCAACTCCGCCTCGCTGATCAAGCTCGAGCGCGATGCCGCGATCGAGCATTACCGCGTTTTCGCCACCGATCACCGAACCACGCACCTTGATTCGCTCGAGGTTCGCCAGCTCAAGGGCAGCCGCTGCCGGCAGTTCACCATTGCGCTCGGCGGCGGTCTGACGCGTTGCTCGCTCGAGGCCGAGCTCACGGAACCCGGCGCAGAGCTCGATAGTTACTCGCTGCTGGTCGGCCATGAGGAGCGTCACGTCGATTGCGTGAACGTGGTGAGGCATGGCGCCAAGCACACCACGAGCCGCCAGACGGTGCGGGCGCTCGCGAGCGGCAACAGCCGCGTGATCATCAACAGCAAGGTGGTGGTCGATGCCGGCGCGTCGAACGCCGATTCGCAGCAGTCCCTGCGCGGTCTCTTGCTCTCGCCGACCGCGGAAATCGATTCCCGGCCGCAGCTCGAGATCCACACCGACGAGGTCAAGTGCGCGCATGGCGCGACCACCGGCCGCCTCGACCCGAACATGCTGTTTTACATGCTGTCGCGCGGCCTGGATCGCGACACCGCGCAGAGCCTGCTGATCTATGCGTTCCTCGCCGACGTGCTCACCGGGATGAGCGTGCACGCGGCGCGCAACGCGATCGAGAACGCGCTGATCCCACAACTTCCCGACTCCCAGGTGCTGCGGAAATTCCGATGAACAGAGCCGCCCTCGCAACGAACGCCGCTGCCTTAGACGTGCACGCCGTGCGCCGTCAGTTCCCCATATTGGCCCGAATGGTGCACGGCAAGCCTTTGTGCTACTTCGACAACGGCGCCTCCGCGCAACGCCCGCTCGCCGTGATCGAGGCCGTCGACGACTATGAGCGTCACCACCACGCGAACATTCACCGCGGGGTGCATACGCTGAGCCAGGAGGCCACCGCGCTCTACGAGCAGGCACGAGACCGGCTGATGACGTTCATCAATGCCCGCTCGCGCCACGAGATCGTGTTCGTGCGGGGCACGACCGAGGCCATCAATCTCGTGGCCCAGAGCTACGGCCGCCCGACGCTGAAGGCGGGCGATGAGGTCCTCATCACCTACCTCGAGCATCACGCCAACATCGTGCCCTGGCAGCTGTTGTGCGAACAGACCGGCGCGAAGCTCGTCGTGGCCCCGATCGACGCGCGCGGCGAAGTGCATGCGGAAGCGGTCGAGGCATTGATGACGGAGCGCACGCGCATCCTGGCCTTCGCCCACGTCTCCAACGCCTTGGGCACGATTTTGCCGGTGCGGCGGCTGATCGCCGCGGCGAAGGCCCGCGGCATCGTGACGCTCATCGACGGCGCCCAGGCCGTTCCGCACATTGCCGTGGACGTTCAGGCGCTGGGATGCGATTTCTACGCATTCTCGGGACACAAGCTGTTCGGTCCCACCGGCATCGGCGTGCTCTATGGCCGCGAGGCGCTGCTCGAGCGCATGCCGCCGTGGCAGGGTGGCGGCGACATGATCCTGTCGGTCAGCTTCGGCAAGACCACCTACAATGCCCTGCCCTATAAATTCGAGGCCGGAACGCCGAACATTTCCGGGGCCATCGGCCTCGGGGCTGCGGTGGACTTCCTGCAATCCCTGGATTCCGACGCGGTTCATGCGCACGAGCGTGCGCTGCTCGATTATGCGACATCAAAGCTCGAGCAAGTCGACGGCCTGACCATCATCGGTACCGCCGCGGAGAAGGCAAGCCTGATCTCCTTCATCGTGGCCGGCGTGCACCCTCACGATCTCGGCACCATTCTCGACGAGGATGGCATTGCGGTGAGGACCGGACATCATTGCGCCATGCCCGTCATGGAATTCTTCCAGGTGCCCGCGACCGCGCGTGCGAGTTTCGCCCTTTACAATACGTTCGAGGAAATCGACCGGCTCGCCGCGGCCCTTCCGCGCGCGCGTGCCATGTTCGTCTAACGACCCACCTGAGCTTATGGAACTCAACGACCTCTACCGCGACGTGATCCTGGACCACAACCGCAAGCCGCGGAATTTCGGGCCGCTCGAGCCCGCCGATGCGAGCGCGGAAGGTTTCAATCCGCTGTGCGGCGACCGGCTGACGCTGCGGCTCAGTCTTGCGGACGACACGATCCGCGACATCCGCTTCGAAGGCCAGGGCTGCGCAATCTCCACCGCGTCGGCGTCGTTGATGACCGAGGCTGTGAAAGGCAAGACCCGCGGCGAGGCGCTTGCGCTGTTCGAGCGTGTTCACAAGCTCCTCACGGACGACGAGGCCGGGGCGGAAAATCTCGGCAAGCTTGCCGCGCTGTCCGGAGTCCGTGAATACCCCGCCCGCGTGAAGTGCGCGAGCCTTTGCTGGCATACCCTCGCCTCCGCGCTCGAGGCTGCGCCTTCGAGCGCCGCTCCGGCCGTGTCGACCGAGTAAGGGGTTGATTGATGTCTTCCTACGAAAACGAGCCCATCGTCGTGCAGCGCGAAGTAAAGGCCGTTGCGATACCGGCCGGCGCCGAGGTGAATCTCAAACTCGGATCGGTGGGCTACATCACCCAGGCCTTGGGAGGGAGCTTCACCGTCTACATCGAGGGCAACCTGTTCCGCATCGCGGGCGGGGACGCGGACGCGATCGGCAAGACTGCGGCCAAGGCGCCTGAGGTGCCGCCGGGCGCCTCGGAAGAGGACATCAAGAACGTGGTGTGGAAACAGCTCAGAACCTGCTACGACCCCGAGATTCCGGTGAACATCGTCGATCTTGGATTGATATACGAGTGCGATGTCACGAAGAACGTGGATGACACCCGCACGGTCGACATCAAGATGACGCTCACCGCTCCCGGCTGCGGCATGGGGGAGATCCTGGTCCAGGATGTGCGCGAGAAGGTGCAGATCGTTCCCACGGTGGCGCGGGCCAACGTCGAGCTCGTGTTCGATCCGCCCTGGCATCACGGCATGATGTCCGAGGAGGCTCGTCTGCAGACGGGAATGATGTGACGACGGTGGGTGCGCGCAGACTGACTCTTCTGCGTCACGGCGAGGCCCAGGCTCCCGATAGCTGTCCGGAGGATTTCGAGCGTGCACTGACCCGTCACGGCGCGAACGAGGCGCGGGCGATCGGCGAGCGGATCCTGCGGAGCAACCTCATCCCCGATCTCATCCTGGTGAGTCCGGCCGAACGGGCCTGGAGCACGGCCGAAATCGTCGCCTCCGCGTGCGAGCTCGATGCGAAGCAGCTTCAGTGCGCCCGCGAGCTCTACCTCGCGACTCCGGAGACGACCTGGAAACTGCTTACCCGGCGCGATTCGTCGCTTCGTCACATACTGATATGCGGGCACAATCCGGGCTTGAGCCAGCTCGCGAGCCGCCTGGGCCCGATTCCGGACCGTCGCGAGCTGCCCACCGCGGGTCTCGCCACCGCGGTCTGGCTGCACGGAGAATGGGACACCCTGCAGCCCGAAATGGCGGCCACCTGCGAGATCGAAGATCCGGAAAGCAGCTTCGATCTGTGAGCGGTCTCAGCCTTGATCGCGGTTGAGGCGCATCAAGCGCCGCCGATCGCGCTTGTCGGGCCGGCCTTCGGACCGGGGCCGTGACAACTGCGCCAATTGTTGCTGTTCTTTCAGATTCGCGCGGCGCGAGGCACTTTGCGCCGTCTCGAGATAATGGGACTGCGCCTCGGCGGCGGGGCCGCGGCGGTGCGGCAGTCCCAACACCTCGAATTCGGCAACGATGCCCTGCAGCGACAGGCTGAGGCGATCGCCGATCCGGACGCGATGAGCGGGCTTTACCCGCTCGGCGTTCAGGTGCACCTTGCCTCCGTTGATGGCGGCGGTGGCCAGGGAGCGGGTTTTGTAAAATCGCGCGTACCACAGCCATTTGTCCAGACGGTGGTTTTCCGAATCCTCGTCCGGCCTCACGCGTACACCATCGCATTTCCCCTCCGCGGTCTGGCGGTATAATAAGCCATTAAGTCCACCCAATTTCCAAAGGACACGGTGCTCAAGGATTTCCGCGAACGGCTCGAGCGCGACACTCGGGCACTGGACGAGGCCGGGCTGCTCAAGCGCGAACGCATCATCGGCTCCCCTCAGGGCGCGGTGGTGAGGCTCGCCGACGGCCGGGAGATGATCAATCTCTGCGCCAACAACTATCTGGGGCTCGCCAATCATCCCGCGGTGCTTCAGGCGGCACACGAGGCGCTGGATCGCTACGGCTACGGCGTCGCATCGGTGCGGTTCATCTGCGGCACGCAGAGCGTGCATCGCGAGCTGGAAGAGCGTCTCGCAGCGTATCTCGGCATGGAAGACGCGATCCTCTATTCCTCCTGCTTCGATGCCAACGGCGGCCTGTTCGAGACGCTGCTCGGGGAAGAGGACGCCGTGATCAGCGATGCACTCAATCATGCCAGCATCATCGACGGCATCCGCCTCTGCAAGGCGCGGCGTCTGCGCTACGCCAACAATGACATGAACGAGCTCGAGCGGGCGCTCGAGGACTCCGCCGCGTCGCGCGTGCGCCTGATCGCGACGGACGGGGTGTTCTCCATGGACGGCTCGATTGCGCGGCTCGGAGAGATTTGCGAGCTGGCCGGCCGCCACGATGCCCTGGTGATGGTGGACGACTCGCATGCCACAGGGTTCATCGGCGCCCGCGGCCGCGGCACACACGAGCTCCGAGGCGTGATGGACCGGGTCGACATCCTGACCGGCACGTTCGGCAAGGCACTCGGCGGAGCGAGCGGCGGCTATGTCGCGGCCCGCAAGGAGATCGTCGGCTGGTTGCGCCAGCGCTCGCGACCCTACCTCTTTTCCAACAGCATCGCACCGCCGGTCGCGGCGGCGACGCTGAAGGTCCTGGATCTTCTCGAGCGCTCGCAGGACCTGCGTGATCGCGTCCATTCGAATGCCCGTTATTTCCGGGAGCGGATGCAGCGTCTCGGTTTCGATCTGCTGCCGGGCGAGCACCCCATCATTCCCGTCATGCTCGGCGAGGCACCGCTCGCCGTGCAACTCGCCGAACGCATGCAGGACGAGGACGTGTACGTGGTCGCATTCGCGTTTCCGGTCGTGCCGCACGGCAAGGCGCGGATCCGCACGCAGATGAGCGCAGCGCATTCGACTTCGCAGCTCGACCAGGTGGTCTCCGCATTCGCCGGCGCCGGGCGTACGCTCGGCATCATCCACTGAAGGCAGGGTCATGAAAGCACTGGTCAAAGCTCGGGCGGAACCTGGAATCTGGATGCAGGACGTGCCGGAACCCGCGGTCGGTCACAACGACGTTCTCATCAAGATCCATCGCTCGGCCATCTGCGGAACCGACATGCATATCTTCAACTGGGATGCCTGGGCGCAGAAGACGATCCCGGTGCCGATGGCGGTGGGTCACGAATATTCCGGCGAGATCGTCGAGGTGGGCAGCGAGGTGCGCGGCGTCAAGACGGGAGACCGGGTGTCCGGCGAAGGACACATCACCTGCGGACATTGCCGCAACTGCCGTGCCGGACGCCGTCATCTGTGCCGCAATACGCTGGGCGTGGGCGTGAATCGTCCCGGGGCGTTCGCGCAATATCTGACGCTCCCAGCGTCCAACGTGTTCAAGCTTTCCTCCGCCATCGACGATGAGATCGCCTCCATTCTCGATCCGTTCGGCAACGCCACCCATACCGCCCTCGCCTTCAATCTCGTCGGCGAGGACGTGCTGATCACCGGCGCGGGTCCGATCGGCATCATGGCCGTCTCGATCGCGCGGCACTGTGGGGCGCGGCACATCGTCATCACCGACGTGAATCAGTACAGGCTGGATCTGGCCGCCAAGATGGGGGCCTCCAAAGCCATCAACGTGTCGCGTGAGTCGCTCGACGATGCGATGCGCGAGCTCGGCATGGAGGAGGGTTTCGACGTGGGCTTCGAGATGTCCGGCAACGCTGCCGCGCTTCGCGAGATGCTCCGCACCATGCATCACGGCGGCAACATCTCCATGCTCGGCATCCCGCCCGGCGAGACCGCGATCGACTGGAACCAGGTGATCTTCAAGGGCTTGGTGATCAAGGGCATCTATGGACGCGAGATGTTCGAGACCTGGTACAAGATGGCGAGCATGCTGCAAAGCGGGCTCAACGTCAGACCGGTCATCACGCATCGGCTCGGGATCAACGACTACCGCGAAGGATTCGACATCATGAATTCCGGGAAGTCCGGCAAGGTAATTTTGGACTGGACGGCGTTGTAGGCGCGCACGCGACCATGAGGCGGATCCTTGCATTGGCGGCTGTGGTTTCCATCGCGTCGGGGTGCGCGGTATCCAAGGACGGCATCGGATTCGCTCAACGCGCGCCGAGCTCGAACCAGATCGCTCAGACGCGCGAGCAATTGCAGCGCAACGAAGCCGCCGCGGCGCCGACCGACACCGCCGTGCCCGGCATCTTGATCATCGGCACCACCGGACCGTTCCGGCCCGTCAGCGACAAGGAGCGCGTGGAGTTTTATCGCTCCTATGTTGCCTTCGCCGCGAAATGGCATCCCGGGGAACCGCCCCGACTCGACGCCGCCGCGTTTCAAGACAGGCTGGCGGGCTGGGCGTCGATCGAAACGTCCGGGGTTCCAGGCGTCATGTCCTGGCGTTCGCGAGTGTTGGTACCGGCAAGTGCCGCCAGCGATACCCGGTTTGCCTCGGCAGCCGGGTCGTTCATGTTTGGAACCACGGGCGACCTGGTCGTGGCGCGGCAAGACTACGACGGCCTCACCTGGCTCGAGCGCGTGCTCTGCCGCGACGATACGACCTACCGCGACTGCGCAAAGAACTTCAGGGCCGGCGTCTTCGACGAAAACACCGGCATCGAGCTCGATCGGCACCGCAAGCCGAAAGCCGGCGGCGCGGCGGTGGACGTGACGAGCTACCTCAAGCTCCCGGACGATGTCGTGCGGCACACCGCGAGCGAGCTCGACATGCGCGATTCACGGCACTGCGACTGCAACCGCGCCACGCCCGGATCGGTGGGATCGACCGTGCCGACGCCGGCGCTCGACAATCGGTGACGCCCGTTGAACGCAGGGGCACTTAGAATAGAACCCCGTTTTGGATAGACTCCCATACCCCAAGCTCGTCCAGTCAGGAGTTCGCCCATGGCCGCATCCGTCATTCCCAGTTCACACGCAGACCTGTTCAAGAAAAAGGCGTTTGCTCATCTGGCCACGTTGATGCCCGGAGGTCAGCCTCAAGTCACGCCAGTGTGGGTCGATTACGATGGACAACACGTGCTCATCAACACCGCGCAGGGCCGCCAGAAGGATAAGAACTTGCAGAAGGACACGCGAGTTGCGCTGTCGATCTTGGATCCCGACAACCCGTATCGCTATCTGGAGGTTCGAGGGCGCGTCGCCGAGCGCAGCGTGAGCGGCGCGGATGCGCACATCGACGCGATGGCACTCAAGTATTTGGGCCAGGAGAAATATCCGTTCCGCCAGCCGAACGAGGTTCGGGTCATCTACAAGATCGAGCCGGAGCATGTCACCTCGATGGCGTGAGTAGTACCGGTCTGCGACGCGGCCGCCTTCAACCGGCCGGCGGCCGCGTCGACATCATCGAGTCGCGCTTCGCGAACCGATCGAACCACACCGAGGTATCCGGGTACTTCTCCCGCCAGCCGAGCGAGCCAAAGCGGAAATCGAGGTATCCGAGCGCGCAGCCGATCGCAATCGTCCCCAGATCGACGCGCTCGCTGAAGCTGCGCGCCCGCGGCTCGAGCGCGGCGAGACCACAGGTCACCTTGTCGAGTTGACCGCTCACCCACTCCTTCCATTGGAGATGTTCGGGACGTACGGCGGTCTCGTAGCGCGTCAGTATGGCCGCGTCCATGATTCCATCCGCCAATGATTGCTCCTCGAGCACTTTCCAGCGCGGCGCGCCTTGCGCGGGCAGGAGCCGCCCGTCGCCGAGTGCATTGAGATATTCGCAAATGACCCGGCTGTCGTAGAGCACGGTCCCCTCATCGGTGACCAGCGTCGGGACCTTGCCGAGCGGATTGACCGCCACCACGGAGCGGTCGCGGTTCACGGGATGCGCGGCTGCCGGTATGAGCTCGAGCCGCTCGAAGAGGCCCAACTCATGGGCACAAACCAGGCATTTGCGGACGAAAGGCGACAGCGGCGAGTAGAAGATTCTCATCGTCCCATCATAGGGCGATCTGGGCTCCGCTGTCAGCACGGGCAAACGGAGTCAGCCCGGCCAACGAGGGCCGTGCGAGCGCATGTTGCATGCGTCGCACGGCCTCGGACTCAATGCGTGGCGAAGTACCCGCTCAGTTGGTACCCGCGGGTGCGCTGAACTGCACCGTGACACGGCGATTTTCGGCACGTCCGTCCGCGGTCTTGTTGCTGGCGAGCGGATTCTCCTCGCCGAACCCCTCGGCCGTCAGGATGCCCGGGCGCACCCCATGCGACTCGAGGTAGTCCTTCACGGCGTTCGCCCGCCGATCGGAGAGCTTCTGGTTGTATTCGGCCTTTCCGACCGAATCCGTGTACCCGCGGATGTCCACTTTCGAGCAGCCACACTGCTGAATGGTGGACGCGACACCGTCGAGCACCGAGGTCGACTCCGGCCGGAGCTTCGCCGAGTTCGTCTCGAAGTTCACGCCCTTGAGCACCAGCTCGCGAGGCGGAGGGGGTGGCGGAGGCGGCGGCAACGGCGCAGGTTCGGCTGCCGGAGGCGGCGGCGGCGGTGGGGGGGGCGGGGGTGGCGGCGGGGGTGCCGCGGCCGGGGCCGAGCCGCCGCCAAAGCGGAAGTTCACGTCGAGACCGAAGGTGAGCGGTTGCTCCATCGCAGTCCGGTTGAAGGTCGAGACATTGACATTGATCGCCGAAGCATTCGAGAGCAGCGCGAGGCGGTTCGTGACGTTGTTGACGAACAGGTTCGCCGACCAGCGGTTGCCCTCCAGACCCGCCCGAACGTTCGTCAGATCGTACGGCGGAAGATAGTTGGCCTGTGCCGTCGTGTCGATGCGCGAGCCGACGTAGTTGTTGTCGACGCGGGTGACCAAGGCAACGTAATCGTTCAACGGATGGCGATACGCGAGCGAGCCCGACAGGGTGATCTCAGGCACGTTCTGCACACGATCGTCGATGGTCGTCGCCGGCACCGCGTTCGCGATGTACTCGGAATGCAGCCAGCTCGCGCTCGCCGACGCCACGAGTCCCGTCACGACGATGGCGCTCATCTCGAGCTCCGTGCCATAGATATGGGCATCGCCCGCATTGCTCGTGAAGGGGAAGCCGCATCCGAGCGGAATGTTCTGCTGGATGTGTTGCCAATTTTCGAAGTAGCCGGCTGAATTAATCGTGAATCGGCCCGTGCTGTCGCGATATTTCTCGCCGAGCTCGTAGCTCCACACCTTGTCGGCCTTGTAACCGAGCGGCGCGCCGTTGAGACCGAGCTGCTGCAGCTCCGTCAGGCACTGGGTGCCGAGCGAGCCCGCGGTCGGAATCGGCTGGTTGCCGCCGCCCGGACGGAAGCCCTGGGAGGCGGTGGTGTAGAGCATGAGCTCGGAGTTGAGCTGATAGGCCAGATTGGCCTTGGGCGTGACGCCCGTGTCCTTCTCCTCGGTGTGAAAGTAGTCGAAGCTATTGTTGCCCGAGGAACTGAGCCAACCCGACACCGCCGTATTCACCGTGTTGTGATAATAGTAGCGGCGCGCGCCCACCGTCGCCGTCAGCTGATTGAAAAAGCGATAGGAGAGCTCGCCGAAGAACGAGTTCTGCAGGATCGTTTGCGGCTGAAACTGCGTGAAGCCGTTCCCCGTGCCAAAGGTCGGCGCCGCGTCCGGTGTCGGGACGAACAGGTTCCATTGAGACTCGAAATCCTGGTAGAAGTAGCCTACCAACCACTTGAAGTCGGTGTCGCCGGCCGAGGCCAGGCGGAGCTCCTCGCTCCATTGACTCGTCCGATCGTCTTCGACGGGCGTCGGCGACGTGGGACCGGTGTTGGTGTACAGCGGGAAAAAGGGGAAATCGCCGTTCAGCTGCAGGAGTTCCCCGATCTCTTCAGATCCATCCTGGCGCAGATTCTCGTCGCGGCTCCAGTACGAGGACGCCGAGGTGAGATCCGCGAAATCGAAGTGATAATTGACCTTGAGGTTGCCTATGCCGATCCGGTCCTCGAACGGCTCGGCGAGATCGAACGGCTGATAATTGGTGCGGGTCCCGGGATTGCTGTCGATGAGGCTGAGGCCGCCTTGTGTGAGCTCCTGGTACATGAGCGAGGGCTCGATCGAGAGGCGATCCGAAGCATTCCACAAGAGCGCAGCGCGCACGCTGCGCAGATTCTCGCTGTTCACGTCGTGGAAATCGGCCGCGACCGGCGCGGCCTGTACGTTGCCGCGGATTCCCGCGGCGGTCGCGGGATTGAGGACGGTCGGCGCCGGGAAGTCGCCCGGCGCGATCACGATTCGGTCGATCCAGCCTGACAGATGCTCGAGCGAGCCCACGATGCGCAGCGCGGCGGTGTCGCCCAACGGCAGGTTCACCATGGCGTTCTCGGTGTGATTCAGGCTGTTGCCGCCATCCGTGCCGCCGAATATCAACTCGCCTGACGCGTCGACCGCCTTCGGATCGGGCGCGTTCGGCACCAGCTTGATGGTACCTCCCATCGATCCGGAGCCGTAGAGAGTTCCCTGCGGCCCGCGCAGCACCTCGATGCGGTTCAGGTCATAGAGATTCGGATCGATGACGACCTTGCCGTTCTGCGCCGACGATGGAGCCGTGAGCGGCGTATCGTCGAGGTAGAAGCCGACGGTGGAGGAGTTCCCGCCGGACGAGGTCATGCCTCGCATCTCGAGTTCGGTTTGCCCGCCGCCGCTGGTCCTCATGGACACTCCTGGCACCGTTTGTACCACTGACTCGAGGTCCGTGATGCCGCGATCCGCCAGATCCTGACCGCTAATCGCCGTGATGCTGATGGGCGTCGTCTCGACGGTCGACTCGCGCTTCTGCGCGGTGACGGTGATTTCCTCCAGCTGGTCACCCTTGCCGGACGCCTCGGTGGCCGCCTGCTGTGCAAAACCGGTGGAGGCAAAGGCCAGTCCCACCAACGACGCAGAAATAAACCCGATTGCTCGGATTGACGATTGTCCCCTCATACTTGCTCCCTTGTCCGCTTGGCCACAACGTCGCGGTTGCAGTAATGCTACAACCATGCACGACGCCGTGCGAGATGATTTCTAGAGGCTCAAGTCCTCTTTAAGCGCCGAAATCATATCACTCCCGAACCCGGGTGGCGATGCATGGACAATAAGTGTCGTTTTAGTCCAACGCGACGAGGTAGCGCCGCATCACGCCAGGGGAGGTCTCGGCACCGGTCGCACCGTCTCGTACCCGCGCGCCGCGCGCAGAACCAGTGCATCGGCGAACATCGGGCCCACGAATTGCAGCCCAATGGGCAGGCCCGATGCCGTGAGGCCGCAAGGCACCGTACAGGCCGGCTGCTGGGTGAGATTGAAGGGGTAGCTGAACGGCGTCCAGCCGAGCAGGGCCGCAGGCGTCATGTCCTTCATCCCGGTCGGCCGGGCGTCGAACGCCGGAACGGCCACGGCCGGCGTCACGATCAGATCGAAGCGCTGCATGAACTGGCGCAGATGCGCACCGAGCGCACCTCGGCGCAACTGCAGCTGCTGCACCTCGAGCACGCTGAGTGACGAGCCCAAGCGCGCCTCGGCCGCGAAATCCGGATCGGTCAGGACCTGCTGGGCGGGGGTCAACGTATTCCACAAAGTCCATGCGCCCACGAACCAGAGTCCGCAGGTGATCTCCAGCGGATCCTCGATGCCCGGGTCAACCGCCTCGACGATGGCACCCAAGTCCGCCAGCGCACCAACCGCTCGCTCGCAGGCAACCGCAATTTCCGGGTCGACATTGCGGGCGTAGCCGAGCGTCGGCGACCAGGCAATGCGCAGGTCGCGGATTCCCTCCTCGAGGCCCACGAGGTAATCGCGCCCATCCGGCGGGAGTGACGTCCAGTCCCGCGCATCCGGCTGGCTCAAGACGTTCATCATCAGCGCCGAATCGCGCACGCTCATGGTGTGCGGCCCGAGATGGGAGACCGTGCCGAAATAAGAGAGTGGATAGGCCGGCACCCGGCCGAAGCTCGGCTTGAAGCCGACGTTGCCGCAGAAGGCCGCCGGAATGCGGATGCTGCCCGCCCCATCCGTGCCCACCGAGATCGGACCCATGCCCGCCGCCACCGCGGCCGCCGTGCCTCCCGAGGAGCCTCCCGGTGTCTTCTGGTGATTCCAGGGATTTCGCGATAGGCCGGTGAGCGGTGAATTGGTCTCGCCCTTGCAGCCGAACTCCGGGGTGGTGGTTTTACCGAGGATCACCGCCCCCGCCTCGCGAAGCCGCGCCGCGGCCGGTGCGTCCACATCCCAGCGTTGGGCCGGATCGACGGTGCGGCTACCCCGCAAGGTCGGCATGCCGCGCGTGAGAATGAGATCCTTGATCGAGGCCGGTACGCCGTCGAGCGCGCCGCAGGGCTCACCCCGCGCCCAGCGCCTCTCGCTGGCGCGCGCGCTTTCGAGCGCGGCCTCCGCGGCGACATGACTGAACGCAAGCAGCACCGGGTTCAATCGCTCGATGCGCTCGAGCGCGGCGCGCGTGGCCTCGAGCGGCGAGGCTCGCCGGGTGCGATAGAGCTCCTTGAGCTCGATCGCGCTGCAGTCCGCCAGGTTGGCTTTGATCATGGCGGCGACCGCTTATCGGACCGCGAGCACTCTTTCCGGGCCGGCCGGTTGCTCGCACCAGCAATAGGCGTACAGCCCGCGCGGATCGTTGAGCTCGGCGATCTTGCGCGCCCGCTCGACGAGAGGGTCGAGCGCCCGCTCGACGCCGCTCTGCGGTGCGAACAAATCCGCCAGGCTCCCAAGACTTTGCCCAATCTCGGAGCGCAGCTGCATCAGCAGCTCTTCGCGCAGCGAGAGTTCGGATTCGATGTAATCCACATTGTAGTTCGAGCCGAGTTCGGCAAGCTTCGCCGCGGCGTCGGTCGCATCCTTGAGCCCGCCCAGATGATCCACGAGGCCGATGCGCTGCGCGTCGACCCCCGCCCACACCCTGCCCTGCGCGATCTTGTCGACATCCTCCATGCTCTTCTTGCGCCCCTCACCGACCCGGTGCAGGAACTCATCGTACGCATGGTCGACTGAAGTTTGCAGAATGCGCCGGGCCGCTTCATCGAGCGGCCGATCGACACGCAACGACCCCGCGAGCGGCGTGGTACCGAGACCGTCCACCTTGACGCCGATCTTTTCGAGCGTGCGCTGGAACGTCGGCACCACCGAGAACACGCCGATCGAACCGGTCAGCGTGGTCGGGCTCGCGAAAATCTGATTCGCAGCCGCGGAGATGTAGTAGCCGCCCGACGCCGCGTAGGTGCTCATGGAGACCACCACGGGTTTACCCGCTTTGCGCAGCGCCTGGACTTCCCGCAGGATGAGTTCCGAGGCGAACATGCTGCCGCCGGGGCTGTCGACCCGCAGCACCACGGCCTTGACCGCCTTGTCGTAGCGCGCCTGCCGCAAGAGGTCGGCGGTGCTCTCGCCACCGATCTTGCCGGGCGGCTGATGGCCGTCGAGGATCTCGCCGGCCGCGACCACGATCCCGACTTTGGGATCGCTCTTCGATTTCAGGCCGAGCTTCGGCCGCACCGCCAAAAGATACTGGCTGATTCCGATCGACGTGAACGAGTGCGTATCGGCATCCTCTCCCACGATGCTCTTCAGATCGTCGGCGAGCTCGCGGCGGCTCTTCAGTGCGGTGACGAGCCCACGCTGCATGGCGAGCTTCGCCGCATCGCCGTTCACCGCCGCCAGTGCGGCCGGAGCATCCGCCACGTATTCGTTGAGGGCATTGGGTCCGAGCGCGCGCGCGCGGGTCACATCCTGGCTGTATGAGTTCCAGAGCGCCTGCAGCCACACGGAACTCTCCTCCCGCTCGCTCGGCGCCATGTCACTGCGCGAGAACTGGTCGGTGAAGCTCTTGAAGGTGCCGGCGCGGAACACGTTCACGTCGACCCCGAGCTTCTCGATCGCGTCCTTCAGGAACATGCGGTAGTAGCTGAAGCCGTCGACGTACACGAGTCCGAGGGGATCGAGATAGACCTCGCCCGCCTGGGCGGCGAGATAATATTGACTCTGATCGAGCGAATCGGCAGCAACCACGACGCGCTTGCCGGCGCCGCGAAAATCACGCAGAGCCGCGCCGATCTCCTGCAGCTTCGAAAGGCCCGACGTGCCGAGATTGGAGAGATCGAGCACGATGAGCTTGATGCGCTCGTCGCTCTTGGCCGCTTCGATGGCATCGATCACGTCGCGCAGCAGCGTCTCGGGCGCGGGACCGCCGGACGCTTGGCCGAACGCACGGCGCAACGGATCGCCGGAGAGTTGCTCGACCAGCTCGCCCTCGGGAGCGATCACCAACGCGGCGCTCTTCGGTACCGTGGGAACGCTCGTGTGCAGCGCCGCGAGCACGAAACCGAAGATGACCAGCAGCAAGATCAGGTGGAGGACCTTCCGGACCCCCTCCAGCATCCGCCAAACCAGCGAGAAAAACCCCATCAGCGCCGACTTGGGTAGCGTTCAACGAGCCTCGCGCGGCGCTCGCGCACTAGCGGGTCAGACCTTCTCGTCGATGCGCGCCGCCTTGCCGGACAGATCACGCAGATAATAGAGCTTGGCGCGCCGTACCGACCCGCGGCGCTTGACGCTCACCTCGCTGATCGATGGGCTGAAAGTCTGGAAGACGCGCTCGACGCCCTCGCCGTGCGAGATCTTGCGCACCGTGAACGAGGAGTTGAGCCCGCGATTTTTCTTGGCGATCACCACGCCCTCGTAGGCCTGAACGCGCTCGCGGTCACCCTCGACCACCTTGACCTGCACGACCACGGTGTCGCCCGGGTTGAAGTCCGGCATCTTGCGCGTCGCGCGCTCATCGTTCAGTTGTTGAATGATCTTGTTCATTGCTCTCACCCTCACCATAACTTGCGTCAATGACTCGTCTGTCTTCCGTGCGCCGCGCGGCCGCCGCGCGCTTGAATTCCTCGAGGAGAACCCGCTCCTCGCCGCTCATCCCGCGCCGCTCCAAAAGGTCCGGCCGGCGCAGCCACGTTCGGCCCAACGACTGCTGCAGACGCCAGCGGCCGATTGCTGCATGGTCGCCGGACGACAGCACCGCGGGCACCTCGTGGCCCTCCACGCCCGCCGGCCGGGTGTAATGCGGCCAATCGAGCAGCCCGTCGGTGAACGACTCCTGCATCGCGGACTCCGCGCTTCCGAGCGTCCCCGGAAGGAGCCTTGCGATTGCATCGATGACCACGAGCGCCGGCAGCTCACCGCCCGACAACACATAATCGCCGATCGACCACTGCTCGTCGATCTCGTACTCGACGAAACGCTCGTCGACACCCTCGTACCGTCCCGCGACCAGGATCAACCCTGGCCAGTCGCGCGCCTCACGGGCCCGACTCTGTTCAAACCGCGCTCCGTCCGCTCCCAGGTACACCGCCCGCGACCCCGCGGGGCTCGCGGCGCGCGCGGCGCGCAAGGCATCGCGCAGCGGCTCGACCTTCAGCACCATACCCGGGCCGCCACCATACGGGCGATCGTCCACCGTGCGATGCACATCCCGAGTGTGGTCGCGCGGGTCGAAATACTCGACCTCGACCACGCCCCGCTCGAGTGCGCGCCCCAGAACACCGTGCGCCAACGCCTCGCGAAGCATTGACGGGAACAAGGTCACGACCGCGATACGCATGCGATCTCCGCCCGTGATCAGTCGACCGGGTCATCCCAGTCGACCACTACCTGCCGCGATTTCAGATCCACACGCCGCACATGCTGCGGAACGGCCGGCACCCAATATTCCCTTTCACCGTGCACCACCATCAAGGCATGCGCGGGTATCTCGATGAAGTGCGCCACGGTGCCGAGCCGTACGCCGGCCAGATTCACCACGTCGCAGCCGATCAAATCGGCCCGATAAAAGTCCCTGTCTTCGCTCGGCGGCAGCTCGTTCCGCGGGACCCCGATCGGCGCGCCTCGAAGCGTCTGAGCCGCATCTCGATCCTCGATGCCCACCAATTTAACCGTCAGCTGACCACCGCTCCGGCCATGCGCCTCGACCGCGTAGGTCCTCCAGGCGCCGCCGAGCTTGAGCTGAAACCGTCGATGATCCAGTAATCGCTCGGGCGGATCCGTATGGGAGCTCAATTTGACCCACCCCCGGACACCGA
Organism: Steroidobacteraceae bacterium; assembly: GCA_050012215.1. Classification (GTDB taxonomy): domain Bacteria; phylum Pseudomonadota; class Gammaproteobacteria; order Steroidobacterales; family Steroidobacteraceae; genus Bog-1198. Next base: position 238,900 of record JBEKHO010000001.1, on the reverse strand, counting down.
AGGGTGCACCCACAGTCCCCAATTCGATGAGCGCCGAAGATTCAGGGCTCATCGCACCCGCCCGCGTTGTCGTTTAGAGGTTCCTCAGGCGGCCTGTTTGCGATACACGGTCAGCAATTGCTTGACCCGATCGGACATGTGGGCACCTTCCTTCAACCAGTGCTCGATGCGCGCGACATCCAGGCGCAGCTTGATTTCCGCACCCCGTGCCACGGGATTGAAGAGTCCGACGCTCTCAAGGCTGGTACCGCCCTGACGCTTGCGGCTATCGGTTACCACGACGTGGTAGAACGGCGTCTTCTTGCCGCCGCGTCGAGTCAATCGGATCGTCACCATGATGCTTCACCTTGCAATGCCAAGCCGCTAATTGTACTGGGTAGAGCCGCGGCTCGGCAACAAAAAGCCGGAACGGTTTGCGCAATGGCTCCGAAAGGGGCGCCCGCAGGGGCGTCCGGAACCCTTCGAGCGGGCACCGCTACCCGCAAGTTACGGACCAAACCCGGGCGGCATGCGCCCGGCCATTCCGCGCATCAGATTCTTCAGCATGCCGCCCTTGGCGAGCTTTTTCATGGTCTTTTGCATCTGATCGAACTGCTTCAGAAGCCGGTTGACCTCCGGCAGCTGCACGCCCGCGCCTGCTGCAATGCGCCGTTTGCGCGAGCCGTCGATGATATCCGGTCGCCGGCGCTCGCGCGGCGTCATGGAATCGATGATCCCCATCTGGCGCTTCAATACCTTGGGGTTCACCTGTCCCGCGGCGGCGGCGGCGTTCGCCTGCAGCTGCGCCGGCAGCTTGTCCAACAAGGCGGACATACCGCCCATTTTCTGCAACTGGCTGAGCTGATCGCGCAAGTCCATGAGATCGAACGATTTCCCTTTGCTGATCTTCTTGGCCAGTTTCTCGGCCTTTTCCTGGTCGACCTGTCCCTGCACCTGCTCGACCAGCGACAGCACGTCTCCCATGCCGAGAATGCGCGAGGCGATGCGTTCGGGCTGGAACAGCTCGAGCGCCTCGGATTTCTCGCCGGTTCCCACGAACAGAATCGGCTTGCCGGTGACCTGCCGCACCGACAGCGCGGCGCCCCCTCGGGCGTCGCCGTCCGCCTTGGTGAGAATGACGCCGGTCAGGCTCAACGCCTCGTTGAATGCCTTGGCGGCATTGACGGCGTCCTGGCCCGCCATGCTGTCGACGACGAACAGCCGCTCATGGGGCTGGATGGCAACCTCGAGGTTCTTTACCTCGTCCATCATTTCGGCGTCGACGTGCAGCCGCCCTGCCGTGTCGATCAGCAGCACGTCGTACGCCTGCAGCGTCGCCTCCATGAGGGCGCGCTTGGCGATCGTCACCGGCGCTTCGTCGACGCTCGCGGCTGCAAATCCGGCCCCCACCTGGTCGCTCAGGGTTTTCAACTGATCGATGGCCGCGGGCCGGTAGACGTCCGTGCTGACCAACAACACTTTTTTGTTCTGCTTTTCGATCAGCCAGCGCGCGAGCTTGCCGGCCGTGGTGGTCTTGCCGGCTCCCTGAAGGCCGGCGAGCATGACCACGACGGGACGCTGCGCACGCAGATTGAGGCCGGCGCTCGGCTCCCCCATGAGGCGGACCAATTCCTCGTGCACGACCTTGATGAACGCCTGGCCGGGGGTCAGGCTTTTGGTGACCTCGATGCCGACCGCGCGGCTTTTGACGGCGTCGGTAAAGCTCTTCACCACCGGAAGCGCCACGTCTGCATCGAGCAATGCGAGCCGAACTTCCCGAACGGTGTCGGAAATGTTGTCCTCGCTCAAATAGCCGCGGCCGGAGAGCGCGTTCAAGGCGGCCGTGAGGCCGGATGTCAGACGATCGAACATGGGCGCAAATGATATCGCATTCCGGAGTCCTCGCTAGGCGTCCGCCGGATCGTTGTGTCATCATCCGATCCAGCCGTGATCATCGCCGTTTCCTTGTTCGCGCTCTACGCCGCTGCTGCTTGGATGATGCTTCGGAGTGTCAACAAGCCGGCGCTGGGGCCTATCGCCTGGGCAGTTACGCTCGTCGCGATCGCCGCGCACTCCGACGCCATCGTCTACATGATGCGCTCGCTCGGACCTTTTTCCATCGGCCTGCTCGAGGCCGCCTCGATGCTCGCGTGGACGCTCGCCAGCCTCGCCTGTCTGATTGCGATCGAAAGACAGAACCGCGCGATTGCCGCGATTCTTCTGGCACTTGCGGCGTTCGGCGCTGCGCTCACCGGCCACGGACACACTTATGCCGAAGAGAATGCCCCCGGTTGGGAGCTGACCGCGCATATCTTGCTGTCCATGGGTGCGGCAGCGCTGCTTCTGGCTGCAGCGGTCACCGCACTGATCCTCAAGTTCATGGACAGACGGCTGCGTGCGCGGCGGCTCGCGGACCTGCCCGCCGTGCTCCCGCCGCTCGATGCCATCGAGAAGGTCATGTTCCGGCTGATCGGCGCGGGCTTCGCTTTTTTGACCCTGGCATTGCTCACGGGATTCGTTTTCGTCACGGATCTCTGGGACCAGCATCTGCAGCACAAAACCATCCTATCGTGCGTCGCCTGGGTCATCTTCGGCGTGCTGCTGATCGGCAGGATCCGCTACGGCTGGCGGGGGCGCGCCTCCGTGACATGGACGTTGAGCGGGTTCGGCTTTTTGCTGCTGTCCTATTTCGGATCGAAATTCGTGCTCGAATATCTGCTCGGGCGGCATTGGGGTTGAGCGGCATGCCGCGCTAATGGAACATTTTTCACTCGGGGTACTTTTCGCGGCACTCGGGGTTCTGTTGATCTTGGCCGCATTCTTCGCGGGCAGCGAGACCGCGCTCATGAGCCTGAACCGGTACCGGCTGCGCCACCGCGCCAAGATGGGGCACCGGGGCGCTCGCTTGACCGAAGCGCTTCTCGCGCGGCCCGATCGGCTGATCGGCCTCATTTTGTTGTTGAGCACGGTGGTGAACGTGGTGACACCCACCCTGGTCGGCCTCATCACCTTGCGAATGGGCGGCGACTACCTGGTCGCGGCCGGGGTGATCGCACTCACCTTCGTCCTGCTCATCTTCTGCGAGGTCGCTCCCAAGACTTTCGGCGCCCTGCATCCCGAGAGACTCGCGACACCCGCGGCCTATATCTACACGCTTTTGCTCGCGGTGCTGTACCCGGTCGTCTGGGCAACCAATTTACTGGCGAACGGCGTGCTGCGCTTGCTCGGGGCCTCGCGCCAGCAGGCCTCCACTTCCCTGAGCAGCGAGGAGCTGCGCACCGTGGTCGCCGAGGCCGGCGCCATGATCCCGCAGCGGCACCGGCAAATGCTCATGAGCATTCTGGATCTCGAAAACGCAACGGTCGAGGACATCATGGTGCCGCGCGTGGAGATCGTCGGCATCGACATGGAGGACTCCTGGGACAAGATCCTCGAGCAGCTGCGACAGAGCCAGCACACGCGCCTGCCGGTGTTCGAAGGCGACATCGACCGCATCATCGGCGTCCTGCACATGAAGCGCGTGGTGCACGAGCTCGCGCGCGGCCGGCTGGACCACGGCAACCTGGTCGAGGCCGCGAGCGCGCGCGACGTGTACTTCGTCCCCTCGGGCACGCCGCTCAACACGCAGTTGTTGAACTTCCAGCGCGACAAGCGCCGGCTGGCCTTCGTGGTGGACGAGTATGGGGACATCCAGGGGCTGGTGACGCTCGATGACATTCTCGAGGAAATCGTCGGCGAATTCACCACGGACCCGGCCACCATGATGCACAAGGATGTGCACCGCGAATCGGATGGGAGTTTCGTGGTGAACGCCTCGACCACCGTTCGCGCGCTGAACCGGTCGATGCGCTGGAATCTTCCCACCGACGGTCCGAAGACGTTGAATGGCCTCATCGTCGAGTTCCTGGAGACCATCCCGGAGCCGGGCACCACCCTGAAAATGTCCGACTACATGCTCGAGGTTTTACAGACCGGCGACAACGCCATCAAAACCGTGCGCATCCGGCCGCCCGCCGCGGCAGCCTGAGACGGCGCGAGATTACGTCACATCGCTTGGGCGTTTTTTGAGACGCCCGTTGCGGCGCCGCCGCCCGGCTGCGCACACACTGACTGGCATGAAAGCCATCGCGATTTGCGCAGGACTTTTGATCGCTCTATCAGCGAACGCGCAGGACCCGTTGCGAGCGAAGCTCGTGGGGCAGCGCGTCGTCAGCTCCTATCCGGGCACGCCGATCCTGGTGTGCCAGTACGCGGGCCCCGGTGCAAAATACGAGGTCGTCGCCTCGGCCGGCACCTGCGCGCGCTACATCAAGCTCAACTAGCCTCTACGGCTCCAGCCACGTTCCCCTTCGCGCAGCTCGTCAGGGCATCACCGGCGGGTGATAGCTCAGCGTCGAACCGAAGATCCACAGCAGCGCCAGCACCAGCGGAAGATTGATCGCAAACTGCATGAAGGTGAAGCCGATCAGATCCCGGGCGCGCAGGCCGAGGATGCCGAGAATCGGCAACATCCAGAATGGATTGATCAGATTCGGGAGCGCCTCGGCCGCGTTGTAGATCTGCACCACCCAACCCAAGTTGTACTCGAGCGAGTTGGCCGCGTGCATGACGTAAGGCGCCTCGACGATCCACTTGCCGCCTCCCGACGGAACGAACAGGCCGAGCAGCGCGGAATAGGCGCCGACGATCGGCGCGAAAGTCGCGTGACTTGCGATCTGGGTAAAACCGTGGCCGAGCATGCCGGACAGCGTGTCGCCCGCGCGGTTCTTGGCACCCGTCAGAATCGCCGCGATCGCGCCGAGGAACGGGAACTGAATCAGGACGCCGGCGACGCTCGGCACGCTTCGCGACACCGACTCGATGAAACGCCGCGGCCGCCATTGCAACAAGAGTCCCGCGATGATGAAGATGAAGTTATAGGTATTGAGATTGGAGATGGCCGCCGCCGCGCCCTTGACGGCAAACTCGTGCACCAGAAAGCCGATTCCCAGAAGCGCGATGAACAGGGTCGGAAGAGGACTCAATTCGAGCCACTCGCCGGGCCGCGTGCGCGTCGCCCCGGGACGCCGGCGTGTTTCGAGGTCTATTCCCAGCCGCTGCGCCGTCAGTGCCCGATCCGCGCCGGGCGCGGTTTTCCACGCGACCCAGGTGCTGACCATCACCAGGATTGCCGCTAGCAGCATGGATTGCCAAAGGAATATCGTCTCGCTGAACGGAATGACGCCGGTCTCCGCCAGCAAGGCGGGGGGCATGCTGCCCGGATTGGCCTCGAGCTGCGCGGCGGAGGACGACAGCCCCAACGCCCAAACGGAGCCCAACCCCGTGCACGCCGCCGCACCGGCCGCCCGGTAGTCGACGCGCAGGTCGCTGCGGCGCGCCAGGGCACGTATCAGCAACGACGAGAACACCATGCTCAATCCCCAATGGATGAGCGATGTCAGCGTGCCGAAGAGCGCGACCCAGGCCACCGCGCCGCGGGCGCTTTGCGGCACGGCAGCCAAGCGGTGCACGAGCCGATCGAGCGGCGGCGAGTCCGCCACGACATAGCCGCCGATGATGATGAAGGTCATTTGCATGGTGAACGGAATCAGGCTCCAGAATCCGGAGCCGAAACTTTCGGCGACCGCCGCGGCCGGCGCACCGATGAGCACGGCGGCCACCGCGACCGCGGCCACCGCCACGACGGCGAACGCGAAGGCGTCCGGGAACCAGCGTTCCGACCAAGCGCAGCAGCGCTGGGCCACCGTCGACAACCAAGTCACCTTCTCCATCGGATCGATCATTGTGCTACTGCGGCGGCAACGCCCGCCCGACCATCAGCGGCGTCTTCTCGATCACGCCGCCCTTCATGACGAAGGGCACCCGTTCCACCACCGACATATCCTCGAGAGGCGAGCCGGGCACGGCAATGACATCCGCGTAGTAACCGGCTTTGAGCAGTCCGATCTGCCCGTTCCAGCCGAGAATCCGGGCGCCGTTCAGCATGTCCGCCTGCAGAACCGCCAACGGCTTCATGCCATACCGTGCCATCAGCGTGAGCTCGTACGCCTGGGTTCCGTGAGGAAAAGGCCCCACGTCCGAACCCACGGCAAAGGGAACACCCGCCGCCAACTGCCGCTTGAACTCGCGGACCTTGTAGTCGTACAGGGGCCGCTCGCGATCGGCGTGAGGCGCTCCGGGCTTGGCGAAAAAATCGAACACCGCGAGCGTCGGGACGGCCGGAATATTCTTCGCCTTCATGATCCGCATGGTCTCATCGCTCAATTGAGTCGCGTGGTCGATGGAGATCACTCCCGCACGCGCGGCATACAGGGTGCCGGGCTCGCCCGTCGCGTGAACCGCCACGCCTGCTCCCAGCCGAGCCGCCTCCTCCACAGCACTCTTCAATTCGGCTTCGCTGTACTGGTAGGGGGTTTGCAGCACGCCGGCGACCAGCGTGTCCGGTCCGGTCTCGTAGATCTTGGCGAAATCCGAGCCCTGCTTGTGCTGCTCGCGCATGACCTCGATCAATTCCTGCGCATTGTTGGCGTAACTCGCGTTCGACAGCACGTGTTGCGCCGGATTGAAGTCGTTCGCGTCTTCGTGCCCACCGAGGATGTCGATGGCGTTGCCGCTGATCCGCAATCGCGGACCCGCAATTTGGCCCGCGTTGATCGCATCGCGCACCGCCGTGTCCGCGGAGCCGGCTCCCTCCGTCCCCATGTCGCGTTCGGCGGTGAAGCCGGCAAGCAGATCATCGCGCGCAGCCAGCGTCGCACGGATGGTTCGCTCGGGAACCGACTCCTGCACGGTCTGCAAATCCTCCGCGCCGGGATGCAGGAACAAATGCACATGGACATCGATCAATCCGGGCAGAAGGGTCGTATCGCCCAGATCTTGCAGTACGGCGCCGGCCGGATGCTCGACCGAGGTTCCCACTGACACGATACGATCGCCCACCACCAGAATCTCGGCGGGCGCGACAACGCGGCCAGTGTCGACCTCAAGCAGGCGGGCCGCATGCAGGACGATCGGATGCTGCGTGGCCGCTGCGGGTTGGGAGGCTGCGGCCTGCCACCCTAACGCCGCCCACAGCGCGAAGCCTGCGTGGCATTTGCTCATCGGGCGGCCCTCCGGGACTTTCGAGCATGCACATCATCCGACACGCGGCCGGGCGTCATCTCGCGTCTCGCCTTGATGCGGCGCCACGCGGCAGGCGGCGCACCGTATTCACGCCGGAATGCGCGGCTGAACGCAGTGTCCGTCTGGTAGCCGACATCCTCGGCGATACGCGCCAGAGGCGCATTGGTGCCGCAGAGCAGATTGGCCGCGAGCAGCATCCGCCATTGCGTCAGGTATTGCATCGGCGTGGTGCCCACCAGTTGCAGGAAGCGCTCCGCCAGCACTGATCTCGATTTGCCCGCCGCGCGCGCCAATTCCTCGAGCGTCCATGCGTGCGCCGGTCGCGCATGCAATTCGTTCAGCGCGACCCCGACGGTGCGGTCGTGCAGCCCCGCCAACCACCCAGTGCGGCCCGGTTCCGCGGCGCTCATATGAAGCCGCAACACTTCGATGAACAGCACCTCGGCCAGCTTCGCGAGCACGCCGGCGCCGCCGGGCCGCGGTGAGCGCGCCTCCGCAAGCGCATAGCGGACTGAAGCTTCCAACCAGGCGCCGGCGTTCGATCCCCGCACATTCACCTTCACCAGCGGAGGCAAGCCGGCGAGCAGCATGTCGGCGAGCCGCGCATCGCACGCCAGATAGCCGCAGACCAGTCGAGTCGCCGCTCCGCCGCCGCCGTACACCAATTGCCGCGGGCGCCGCGATAACACGCGATCGAGACGCGCGCCGTTCTGCGGCGGCACGCCGGGGCTGGAGCACATCAGATGTGCATCACCGCGCGGAAACAACACGACGTCGCCGGCGCCCAGACGGCACGGCGGCTGAGCGGCCACTTCGGCATAGCATTCGCCCGCCGTGATCAGATGGAAGATCACCAGGCGCTCCGCGCCAGGCTCGAGCAGCGGCGCCACCGACGCGGCGGCAGGTGATCGGTAGCACCAAGGCGCCGTGAATTTGGCATTGATGAAAATCGCCCCGACGAGACGCACGACGCGAAGCGTGCGCGATAACGCGTCCATCAGATTGCCTCGACCGATAACGAGATCGTCACGGGCTCGCTCAAAGCGGCCGACACCGGAGAGTGTGTTTGGCTGTATTCGACCAGCGCACGGAGCCGCTCGGGCGGGATTCCCGGTGCGCAAATGCGTACCTGCAGCGTCACGTCGAAGGGTCCGGGGCCAATCGGCTCACCGGCGCCGCCCGGCATCCCGAGAAGTCCGCGCGCATCGGAGCGGCTCGACGCCATCACCTCGATTGCCTCGAGCTCGATCCCCTCGACGGCCGCCGCCATCGCAATCCGCGTCGTGAGGCAGGACGCGAGTCCTGCACGGAGCAACCAACCCGGTGAGATCCGATCGCCGCTGCCGCCAAGTTCCTCCGGCATGTCGGTCGAGAACGACGGGCCGGCATCGAGGCGCGTGACCACGCGCATTCCACCCTCCCAGCGCGCCAGCGCAGGCGCATCGGCCGCGAGAGCTGCGCCCGGCCGGCGTTTCAAGACGGATTCCGCCCGTTTCATGGCGGATGCGATCTGTTTCGCCGACGTCACATCGCTCCTCGCACGCCGCTCCCCTGCCGGGAATTCTGTTCGCTCCGGGAGGTCCTGCCAAGACAATTTTCACGGGCGGCCCGGGCCGGACGCGGGAGCAGAAATCTCCGACGCTCGGACAGGACCCGCCCCGTGATCCCGAGCCACAGTCTGCAATGCCCGATAAAAGCCATTCCAGAGAGGTACGCCATGAACGCATCCGTCGCTCCCGTTGATTTCGCCGCACTCAAGACCCGCCAGCAGGGCGCTTGGGCGAGCGGCGACTACGCCGTGGTGGGCACCACACTGCAGCTCGTCGGCGAACAATTGGCCGAGGCCTGCGATCTGATCACCGATGAGCGCGTGCTGGACGTCGCAGCCGGCAACGGCAACGCGACGCTTGCCGCCGCCCGCCGCGGCTGTCGGGTAATCTCCACGGATTATGTACCGGCCCTTCTCGAGCGCGGTGCGGAGCGCGCGCGCGCCGAGCGGCTCGAAGTCGCCTTCCAGGTGGCCGATGCCGAGGCGCTACCGTTTGCGGATGCGAGCTTCGATGCGGTGCTGTCGACGTTCGGCGTGATGTTCTCGCCCGATCACCACCGGGCAGCGGCGGAACTGCTCCGCGTTTGCCGCCCGGGCGGGCGAATCGGCCTTGCCAACTGGACCCCGGCGGGGTTCATCGGTGAACTGTTCAAAACGCTCGGGCGCTACGTGCCTGCGCCCGCGGGCACTCGATCGCCGGCGCTCTGGGGCGACGAAACCCATCTGCTGAGCCTGTTCCGAGGGGACGCGGACATTCGGGCGACGCCGCGCACGTTCAATTTTCGCTACCGCTCGGCGGCACATTTCATCCAAGTCTTTCGCACTTGGTATGGACCGGTGCACAAAGCCTTCTTATCTTTGTCCGCCGACAAAGCCGCTGCGCTCGAACGGGACATCACCGCGCTCCTGACCTCACTGAATCGACGCGACGGCTCGCTCGTCGTTCCGAGCGACTATCTGGAGATCATCGCGACACGCCGCTGACGGAAACCGCCTGCCGTTGAGGCACCAAGGAGCGTCGCGCTCGAGCTAGAATCCCTCGAGCGCCTCGCCAAGGCGCGTCACGCCGCGCACCGTCATTCCTTCCGGCGGGCGGCGGGGCACGTTGGCCTCCGGTATCAGCGCCGCCTTGAAGCCATGTTTGGCTGCCTCGCGCAGGCGCTCCTCACCGAAAGGAACCGGACGGATTTCTCCCGCGAGCCCCAATTCGCCGAAGGCGATGAGCGAGTCGGGCAAGGGGCGGTCGGAGAGGCTGGAGCGCGCGGCCAGCACGATGGCAAGGTCGCCCGCCGTTTCCGCCATCCGCACCCCGCCGACGACGTTGGCGAACACATCCTGGCCCTGCAGCGACAGGCCGGCGTGACGGTGCGCCACGGCCAGCAGCATGGTCAGGCGGTTGCCGTCGATCCCGACCGCAACCCGCCTCGGATTCGAGCCGAGGCTCGCGTCGGCCAGCACCTGCACCTCGATGAGGAGCGAGCGGGTGCCTTCGCGCATCACCGTGATCACGCTTCCCGACACGGGCGTCGGGTGACGCGACAGAAAAATCGCGGACGGATTGCTGACCTCACGCAGCCCGTGTTCCGCCATGGCGAATACGCCGATCTCGTTGGCGGCCCCGAAGCGATTTTTCACCGAGCGCAATACGCGGAAACGGCTTCCCGTATCGCTTTCGAAGTACAGCACCGTATCGACCATGTGCTCGAGGACCCGGGGGCCCGCGATCTGTCCTTCCTTGGTCACATGGCCGACGAGCAGCACTGCGGTCCCGCTCGTCTTTGCGAAGCGAACCAGTTCCGCGGTGCACTCGCGCAGCTGAGAGACGGCGCCCGGCGCTGTGTCGATACGCTGGGAATACATGGTCTGGATGGAATCGACGATGAGCGCCCGCGCCTTGAGGCTCGCGGCGATCTCCACGATGGCCTCGACCTGGGTCTCGGCCACCAGGCGGGCGGTGGAGTCGGCGAGCGCGAGGCGCCGCGCGCGCAGCGCTACCTGCTTGATCGACTCCTCCCCGGTCGCATACAGCACCGGGCCGGCAGCGGCGAGCGCGGCGGCGGCTTGCAGCATCAAGGTGGATTTACCGATTCCGGGATCGCCACCGATCAAAGTCACGGAGCCGGCCACCAAACCGCCGCCCAAGACACGGTCGAGTTCGGCGGAGCCGGAGGAGATCCGGGGTTGCTCGGTGGCGGCCTCGGCGGCGAGCGAGACCGGCGGATCCAGGCGCCCGGCGCGGCCCGCTGCCCCGGCCGGGGCGCGGGCTGCGCCCGACCGCACCTCCGCCACCAGCGTGTTCCACTCCCCGCACCCGGCGCACTGTCCCTGCCATTTGGCTGAGGGAGTTCCGCAAGACTGGCAAACAAAGACCTCTTTTACCTTCGCCATCGGCTTCCTTGGGATCGATTTTGTGAGCTTAGCATTGCAGTCGGGGTCGCCCGATCACCTATACTTCGCCGCTTCTGCACGCGGATTATGTCTATAGCATGCGAAAATTCGGGATGATCGCGGCAATCGCCGGTTTTGGCCTCCTGGGGCTGGACCTCGTGCTTCGGTCCCACGTCAATTTGAGCCCCTGGGCCTGGTTGCCCGGTGCCGTGCTATTGAGCGGCGGAGGCACGCTGCTGTTCTTATCTCTTTGGGCCTCCGCGAGGCCCGCCGCGCCGGCGCCCAAGATTCCATCGCCACCGGGTCCCGACACCGCTCGCCTCCTGGATAATTTCGAGCAGCGTTTCGCCGAACTGAAGGGCCGCAAGGGCAGCACCACGGTGCTCGGTGATCTGTATGCGCTCGGCACCCAGCTCGAGCAACGCGGACGCGTGGTTCAGGCCACCGCCGTATTCCGGCACCTCTCCCGCATAGACAATACCTATCGCGATGTCGGCGCCCGCTTGCGCCGATTGATGGATGCCGAGCGCGCAGCCCCCAAGGCCCGGCCTGCCTCGACGGGTTCTCCGATTGGGGCGAATACGCCGGGCGCCACACCGCCCCGCCCGGCCGCCCCTGCGGGCGCCCCCAAAGGCGCCTCCCTCGCCGCCGCGCCGGCGGCGGCAACGGCTGGGAGTACGCCGGACGGTGCCGCGACCGGCGAGTTGCGACGGCTCGGCCGCTACCAGCTCGAGCGGGAAATCGGCCGAGGCGCGATGGGTGTCGTGCACTTGGGCCGCGATACCGCCATCAACCGCTTGGTCGCAATCAAAGCCATCCCGCTCGCGAGCGAGTTCAGCGAGGTGGAATTGACCGAGGCAAGAACCCGCTTCTTTCGAGAGGCCGAAACTGCGGGCCGCCTCAACCATCCCAATATCGTTACCATCTATGATGTCGGGGAAGAACATGGGCTTGCGTACATTGCGATGGAATACCTGAAAGGCCGGCATTTGAGCGATTACGCCACCTCCGATAACCTGCTGGAGCCGAGAAAAGTACTGGAACTCATGGGCCGAACCGCCCAAGCGCTCGGATTCGCTCATAAACAACAGGTCGTTCACCGCGACATCAAGCCAGCCAACATCATGTATGACCCCAATGCCGACGTGCTGAAGATCACCGATTTCGGCATCGCACGGCTCACCGGTACCGGCACGACGCGGACGGGAATCGTGCTCGGCACCCCCTCCTTCATGTCGCCCGAACAGCTCGAGGGACGGACTGTGACCGGCCACTCGGACTTGTTCTCGTTGGGTGTTAGCCTGTTTCAACTGTTGACCGGCCATTTGCCGTTCACGGCCGACTCGATGACGGGATTGATGCAGCAGATCGCGGAAGCTCCGCATCCGCCGTTACGGTCCTATCGGCCCGATCTTCCGGCCTGTGTCGAGAGCATCATAGACCGCGCGCTGGCCAAGACACCCGAGGCGCGATTCGAATCCGGGGCCCAGATGGCGGCGGCTTTGGAGGACTGTCGGTCGCGATTGCCGACAGGACTGCCATGATCGAGAGACCTGCATGAGCCTGAGGGGAAAAATCGCAAGCGTCGCGCTCACCGATACCGGCAAGGTGCGCGAACACAACGAGGACATGATCGGCGCCGAGGCCGACATCGGGCTGTTCGTGTTGGCCGATGGCATGGGCGGGTACAACGCCGGCGAGGTGGCGAGCGGGATCGCCGTCAAGACCATCATCAACCTGGTACGCGACGCCGTGGCGCGGGAGGACCTCTCCGTGCGCGACGCCGAAAGCGGGCTGACGCGCCCCAGCATCATTCTGCGTGACGCGATTCACAGAGCCAACAAAATCATCTACCACACCTCGAAGACTCAGCCTCAATGTGAGGGCATGGGTACGACGGTGGTGGCCTGCCTGTTCCACGACAACAGGGTGTCCATCGCCCACGTCGGCGATTCGCGGCTCTATCGGCTGCGGGACAACCGCTTCGAGCAAATGACCCTGGATCATTCGCTCCTGCAGGAACTGGTGGACCGCGGCTTTTACTCGCAGCAGGAGGCGCAAAGAGCCACCAACAAGAATTATGTTACCCGGGCTCTCGGGGTGGAACAGAATGTCGAGGTCGAGATTCACGAGCAACCGGTACAGAAAAGCGACTACTACGTGCTATGTTCCGACGGTCTGTCGGACATGATCGAAGACGAGGATATTCAGTTAACAATCAGTACCTTTAGTGCTAATCTTGATACAGTTGCTAAACAATTGATCCAGCTTTCGAACGACAATGGCGGGCGAGACAACATCTCGGTGATCATGGCGCACGTGGCTGAGCCGTTCCCCGCACAACGGCGTATATTTGACAAAATACTGGGATGGTTCGGTTAGGGAGATGTGTTTGTGGCACGCCTGATGCTCAGCTTGGATGGTCAGATCCTCGCGGAATACAACATGAACAAGGAGCGCTACACCATTGGGCGCCTCCCGGATAACGATATCCGTATCGACAACCCGGCTGTGAGCGGACATCACTCGCTCATCATCAACATTTTGAACGACTCGTTCCTCGAGGACCTGAACAGCACCAACGGCACGTACGTCAACGGCAAGCTGATCAAGAAGCATGCGATGCAGCACGGCGACGTGATCACCGTCGGGCACCATCAGCTCCGATTCGTGGACAGCCAGGATGGCGACACGGAACAGGATGAGTTCGAAAAAACCATGGTCATCACCCCGAGCTCACAGGGTGAGGACCGCATTCGCCGCGTCGGTGCCGCGGTCGATCAGGCTGCCAAGGCGGTGGCCGCCAAGCGACCCGCTTCCGCCCCGGCACCGGACAACGCCGCTCTTCTGCCCAAAGCCAAGCTGCAGGTGCTGAGCGGCGCCTTCGCGGGCCGCGAGCTGGAACTGACCAAGGCGCTGACGACGCTCGGACGGCCCGGCGTGCAGGTGGCGGCGATCACGCGCCGCGCGGAAGGCTACTTCATCGTGCACGTCGACAGCGGCAAGGAAAACGACTACCCGCAAGTCAACGGCGTGCCGATCGGCCCGCAGGCCCGACGGCTCAACGACAACGACGTGGTGCAGCTCGCCGGCGTCAAGATGGGGTTTTTCGAGAGCTGATCGGGGCCTGTCAGGGCGTGATCCCGCGTCGGGTGAACTCGTCGGCGACTTGCGGCCAGAGGCCCTGCGCTCGTGCCAGATCCGCCTGCCCCTCGGACGCTTTGTGCTGCCGCAGCTCATCGATGCCCCGGCCGTACCATCCCCACGGATTTTTGGCGTCGATTTTCAGCGACGCGTCATAGTCCGCGATTGACTTCTCATAGTTGCCCATGCGTAGCAGCACAAGCGCTCGCGAATCCAAGATCTTTGCAAATTCCGGGTTGGATTTCTGAACGCCTCGCTCCGCTGCATTGCAATCCTTGAGTGCAAGCGGCAACGCCTGTCCCTGCAGTGCCCGTGCCCAGCACCTGCCGTTCAGCGCCGCAGGGTTGCGCGCGTCGACGGCGTGGAACTCGAGCCACAGGTCATATTGTTTGATGGCCGCATCCAGGAGCTCGGCCCCTTCGTAGGCGTGTGCCATCTGGAGCCGCAGATCCGATTCCTTTGACGCTGCGGCGTCCGCGGCGTCAAGGTCCGCCGCTGCACGGGCCCGCTCGCCCCGCCGGAACAACAAATGGGCCCGCGAGATCAGCACTGGAACGTCGCTCGACTTAAGCTGCAGCGACCGGTCGAAATTCGCCAGCGCGAGTTCCAGCTGCTTGCTCTGCTGATAGGCGAGCCCGCGCTGATAGAAATACTCCGACATATCGGGCGCAAGTTCGCACGCCTTGGTGAGATCGGCGATCGCGTTGTCGAAGTCGCCGCGTGCTGCCGCCGCGCTTCCTCGGCGGGCGAGATCGGCGGCTTCCTGGGCAGGAGGAACGGCTGCAGCGGCCTCATTGGCGGGGGACGGCGACGCGAGCGTCGCCTGCGATTCTCCCGGCAGGGATTGTTCGGTCGCGCGCCTGACGGACAGATTGAAAACCGGACCGCCGTTGTAGGTGAAATACAGTTTGCGCTGACTATTGGCCACGTAGATGTGATGCGACAGGAAGAAATCTGGCCCGAGCAGCATGTCCGCGTTCGGCAGATCGATGTCGCCAATGCGCAGCTTGGTGTTTTTGATCTCCTCGTCCCCGATCTTGAAGCTGGCGAAAGGTGCAATGTAGGTCGGGTAGGTATTCTTGCCGATGCCGTGCGACTCACCGGCATACACGACCCCCGGAGAGTCGGGTTTGATCCCCGCCCGGGCGGCCGCGCGCAGCGATAAGACCGAACTCCCAGCACCCGTATCGAACATGACCCGAATTTCGACCCCGTTCACATGTGCCGTTCCGCCGGTACGCCGATCCAGCCCGTTGGGCGCATCGATCGAGATGACCGAATAACCCGTCGAGGGGCCGGCCCAATATGCAAGGACCGCTTTTCGGCAGTCGATGGGCCTCATCAAGCGTACGACGCCGTTTGCCAGATCGTATTCCACGTCGCCGATGTGAAGCACATTCTGACCCAACAGCCCCACGCTACCGGTCCCTATCTCGCTTCCGCCAACCAGGAACTCGACATTCTTCAACGGAGCGCCCGCGAGCGTAAATGTCTTGACGGTGGCCACTGACACGTCCGCCCTCCCGCCGCCGACGCCCGTCATGTAAAATCCGAACGGTGCAAAATGTGTCTCGAGCTTGAGTTCGGAGGCACTCGCCGGGCTGATCAGGCTGTAGAAGGCACCGCTGTCCACCAAGAATTGAACGTCGGTTCCGTTGATCCCTGCGGTCATCAGAGGCCGCTGCCCCCGCATGGTGATCGGAAACTCGGCCATCTTGCCGAGTTTGCAATGGCTGTCGGCCGAGAAAGCGGCGGCATGAAAGGCGAGCGCCAGCACGAGCGCCGCAATGCCATTGCGAACTCCGTGGTCCAGGCACATGCCCGACTTCCGTGTCCCCATCATTCCATGGATTCTGCCGGGGCCTCGGCGTTCGGTCAAAGCTCCCGGCCGGGACCTGGGTCTAGGAAATTCCCCCGGCTTAATGCTTACATGCAGGATGGCCGAGATATCGAGCGACAGCCTGCCCGATCTCGCCGTTCTGATAAGACGGGACGGCGTGATCCTGGCTCATGTCGGGGGCAGCACCGTCAGTGAACTGGTGCCCCCGCCCGAAGCGGCTGAGGTCCGCCTGGAAACGGTCTGGCCAGAGGCGGCCGCGGTGTGCATCAAGCAAGCCGTGCGCCGCTGCATCGCTCTACGTCAATCCGTCGAGACTCGGTTCGAATGCTCGGACATCTGTTATGAGCTGCGGGCCTTCGCGCAAGGACCGGATCGGGCGCTCTGCGTCATTCGCGTCGCCGGGGTGGGCCTGTCGGAGAGCCCCTCGGCCGACAACTCACCGCCTTCCGAGGAGATCGTCCGCCCACACTTCGACCGGCGCGGATTCCTCGCCCGCTTCCACGACACGCTATCTCAGTCTGCGATCCGGGAGAGGCCGGCCGCACTGGCACTCGTTTATCTCGACGGACTGACCGAGATCGCGCGCGTCGTCGATGCCAAAATCTCCGACCAGGTGTTGAGCGGCGCCATTCTGCGGCTGCCCGAGGGGACACCGCTCGCACCCGACGCGGCGCAGGCCCGCGACGCCGAGGCCAACTGGTATCTCGGGCAGCTCAGCGCCGAGTTGTTGGCGATCGTGGTCGAAAGCTCCGACCGCGACTCGATCGAGCGTTGCATCGCAAGAGTTTGCGCAAGCCTGCGCGAGCCGGTGCAAATCGGGGACGCAGCGTTTCATCTGACGCCGTATGCGGGCGTCTCCATTCTGGGGCAGGATGGTTCCTCGCCGCGAAGCCTGCTCGACAAGGCAAGGTCGGCCGCCGCCGAGGCGCGGCGTGCGAACTCGGATCGGATCCACTTCTTCACCGACACCCTGAAGCTTCGCTCTCTCGCCCGGCTCGATGCGGCGCGCGAGATTCGTGAGGCCATCGCGGGCCGGGAAATACGGCTCCGCTACGTGGGGCGCCACGATCTGGCTTCCGGACGATTGGTGGCTGAGGTCGGATATTTGAGATGGAATCATCCGCTGCGGGGCGAGCTGGCGCCGGCCGAATTCCTGGGCATGGCGGAGACGACCGGGCTCGCCGCCCTCCTGTCTCGTTCGTTGCTCGATGGACTGTGCGAGGATTTCGAGGCGCTCGCTCCTGAACTACCGCCGGATGCGCGTCTATCGTTCGGGCCGCTGCGGCATCACTTGCTGCAGGATGAATTCGTTGGCGACATCGCCCGCGTGCTTTCAGAAGGGTCCCTGTCTGCCTCGCGGCTCGAGATCCGGATCTCCGAGCGCACCTTCGCTGCGATGAGTCTTTCCGTCTATCAAGCTTTGCACCGGCTGGGTGTGCAGATCGTGATCGATGAGGTGGGGCGGGGATTCGGTTCCCTGGACCGGCTCGCCCGCGCTCCCATCTGGGGACTTCAACTCGATCGCGCCTGGGTCACCGCGTTGCGCTCGGACAAAGTGGCGCTGCGAGTCTGCCGTGCGGGCATCAGCGCGGCCATCGCGCTCGGCGTCACGCCGATCGCCACCGGCGTGGACGATATCGCCCAGCGCGAAGCGTTGCTCGAGCTCGGATGCCGGCATGGAAGCGGCGATCTTTACGCGACAACCGCCCGCCCGTTTGACACTGCCATTATGAGACGCAGGCCACAAATCGCCTCCTGACTCGTGCGGGCCGCTCGACCGCAACCGTGACGCAGGCCGGATTTAATGCAACGCAATCCGGACTGTCGTGGATCGGCGACGAGGGAAAGAGTCATGCTCAAGCGAACGCCCAGAACACTTCTGCTCACCGTGGGCGTCTCCCTGACCGCGATCAGCTTGGCGACCGCAACGGGACCCCTCCATGCTTCGCGCGACGCTTCCCGGTTCATGGTGCAGGCGGCGAACTTGGCTACTGCCCGCCTGGACGTGACCTCGGTGGGTGCCGCGGTAGAGCACAACTTGGCCATCATCAACGCGGTGTCGGCGTCCCTCAACCCCTGGCAGGTAGCGCGGCTTCGCTCGATGGCAGGCGTTCATGTGTTTGCGGACAGGGCCTTAAAAGCGTCCGCATCGGCTGCGACGCCGGCGAGCAGCGCCTCAGCAACCGGTTCGGCGAGCGTAGCTTCGCTGGTGCTCGTGGCCAACCAAATCCCCGCAGTCTCTGCACTCACCACCGCCGCCGTCACGCAGGCCAGCGGCAGCGCCGTACCGCAGGATGGCACCGGGGTGAATACGCCCATCTACCTCTACCAGACCAATTATCCGATGCTGGTCGGCGCCAATACGCTGCAGCAATCGGGGATCACCGGCCGAGGCGTCACCATCGCCATGCTCGACAGCGGCCTGTGGCAGGCGCCGAACCAGCTCTACGGCTCGCGCATACTGGCCACGATCGATGTGACCAACGGCGGCTCGGGTCCCGTCACGGGCGACCCCTATGGCCACGGAACCCACGTCACCTCGATCGCCGCGGGAGGCGCCATCAACGTTGCCGGCGACTACCTCGCCATCGCCCCACAGGCCAATCTCGTGATCGTGCGGGCCTTCGACGGGGAGGGAGGCGGCCGCTACATCGACGTGATCAAGGGTCTCGACTGGATAGTCGCAAACCGCAAAAAATACAACATTCGCGTACTAAATCTGTCTTTCGGCGCGACGCCCGAATCCTACTACTGGAACGATCCGCTCAATCAAGCGGTGATGGCCGCGTGGCAGGCGGGCATCGTGGTGGTGGCGGCTGCGGGCAACGAAGGGCCGAACCCGATGACCATTGACGTGCCCGGCAACGTGCCGTACGTCATCACGACCGGCGCGCTCACGGACTACTACACGCCCTACAACCTGTCGGATGATCGGCTTGCGTCGTTTTCTTCCGCGGGTCCCACTTATGAGGGTTTCGTCAAGCCGGAGCTGATCGCTCCGGGCGGCCACATGGTTGCCTCCATGTCGAGCACCAGCTACCTCGCGAACATCGATCCTGGCTCGATGGCGCCGACGGCATCGCTTTTCACGATGTCCGGAACGTCGATGGCCGCAGCCGTGACCACCGGCGTGGTCGCGCTCATGCTGCAGGCAGACCCGGCGCTCGCGCCCGACGACGTGAAGTGCCGCTTGCTCGCCTCGGCTCACCCGGCAGTCACTTCGAGCGGTACGCTGGCGTACAGCGTGTTCCAGCAAGGCGCCGGTCTGATCAATGCCGTGGCGGCTGTCAACAGCACCGTCACCGGTTGTGCAAATCGCGGACTCAACATCGCCGCCGATCTCGCCGGCACGCAGCACTTCGGCGGTCCCGCCAACGAGACTGCGAGCGGCAACTACTACGTCATGAACATGGCGGGCTCGACCTGGGGAAGCTCGACGCCCTCGGACGGATATTCCTGGTCGGCAGCCTACGACGGGGCCGAGGGATATACCTGGAGCACGGGCTATGTCTGGTCCCAGGCGTACAACTGGAACCAGGCTTACGCATGGACCAACGGCTACACCTGGGCACAGGGCTACACCTGGGCACAGGGCTACACCTGGGCGCAATCGGTTGCCTGGTGGACCTCGAACGCACCCCCCAGCGGCACGGCGCAGGCCGCATCCATCGAAAGCTGGGTCTCGAACGAATGACCGAAATGTGAACTGCTTCTGCCGATCCTGCGCGCCGATCACCAGGATTGCCGGATGCTTCAACTCACCCGCGCACCGCTTGGTGCATCGTAGCCGAGTGAACGGCTGTCCGACTGCGCGCTATCGCGTTTGAAGAAGGGGCGGGTTTGGTTATCGCGGCACGTTTGATCATCGCAATGGTGTGTCTGCTCGCAGGCTCGATGACGGCCGGAGCCGGCGACGCGCCCACCCTCGTTCTCGACCACGTGACGCCTTCGGATGGGCTGCCTCAGGGACGGGTCGATGCCGTGCTTCAGGATTCCCAAGGATTCGTCTGGATCGCCACCGAGGACGGCCTGGCGCGCTACGACGGACACGAGCTCTACCGATACGCATACTCGCGCAACACCTCTCAGGGACTGCCCGGCAATTTTGTTCGCCAGATCGTGGAGGACGCTCACCATGATCTATGGATCGCGATCAAGGACGCAGGGCTCGCCCGATGGAATCGGGCGAGCGACACTTTTACCCGCTTCCGTCACGACCCCGCCGACCCGGGTTCGCTGTCGAGCGATGTCACCCGCGCTCTCGTGATCGATGCACAGGGACGCATCTGGGTCGGAAGCAATGATGCCGGCCTCGATGTGCTCGATCCCGCATCCGGGCGATTGCAGCATTTTCATCACGATCCGATGAATCCCGACTCGTTGAGCGATGAGCAGATATTCACGCTCACACTGGACCGATCTGGAGCCGTTTGGATCGGCACCGCACAGGGCCTCGACCGATGGCAGCCCGAGCGCGGGACATTCCTGCACTTCCGGCACCGTTCCGACGATCCTCAATCCCTTAGCGGAAAGGCGATCTCGAAAATCGTCGAGGACGACGACGGCAGTTTCTGGGTGGGCAGCTTTGACGGCGGCCTCGATCGGATGGATTCGAGCGGACGCGTCTCGCAGACGTTCCGGCACGACGCCCAGCGGGCAGATTCCCTGGCGAGCGATGACGTGCGCGCCATCCTTCGAGATCATGCCGGCCGCCTGTGGGTCGGAACGCTGGAGGGGCTGGATCTGATGGCCGGGGGAGGATTTGCTCATTATCACCATGACGTGAGGGATCCGGATTCCTTGCGCGACTCGGTGGTGATATCGCTCTATCAAGATCCGGCCGGCCTGCTATGGATCGGCACCTCTGACGGCGGCGTCAGCCGCTGGAATCCGCGCAGCCTCGAGCTCGGCGGCCATCGTCCGGATTGGCTTGCCGGCAAGCCGGTCACCGCTTTTGCGGACGCTGCCAACGGCAAGATATGGATCGGCTCCATGGGCGGCGGCCTGATGCAGTTCGACGATGCCAGCGGCGAGGCCACCGACATCGACGTCGTGGCAGGGCGCCGCGACGCGCTCGGCGATCGGCGAGTGATGTCGCTCTTGCTCGACCGCCATGACACGCTGTGGATAGGCACGATGAGGAGCGGGCTCAAGAAGCTCACGCCCGATCATCGGCTGGAATCGGTTCCCGTCAATGCCGGGGATCCGCACGGCCTCAGCGCGGCGGGCATCATGACCATCTTCGAGTCGCGCGACGGTCGCATATGGCTCGGCATCCACGATGGCGGCGCCAACGTGCTCGATCCAGCCACCGGATCGATACGCCAGCTTCCTTACGCCACGGATGCACAGGGCGCGATCAGCGCGGCGAGCGTGACCGCTTTTGCCGAAGACCCTGAAGGCAACATGTGGATCGGCACGGACGACGGCGGCCTCGACCTCGCGCGCCATGACGGCACCGTCGTGAAGGTGTTCCGCCACAATCCGGCGGTTCCGACCAGTCTCCCCTCCAACACCATCTATGCGCTGGAGGTTGATGCGCAGGGCGGGATCTGGGTCGCGACCGACAGTGCCGGCCTCGCACGCGTCGTGGGCTCGGCTGCGGCACCGGATGCGATTCGATTCAAGGCGGTAACGCGCGAGGAAGGACTCTCCAGCGATACGGTCTACGGAGTGCTGAGCGATGCGAAAGGACGCCTCTGGCTCAGCGGCAACGCGGGCCTGACGCGCCTGGATCCCGACACGCAGGCCGTCAAGACTTATCACCGGGAGCACGGGCTGCAGGGAGAGGAGTTCGACTTCAATGCGTATCATCGTCTGCGCGATGGGCGCCTGTGCTTCGGGGGACCCGGCGGGTTCAACATTTTCGACCCGCTGCGGCTCACCGACAACGCTCACGCGCCGCGCGTTGCGCTGACGCGCCTCGAGGTGCTCGGAGTGCCGGTGCAGAGCGCAGTCCCCTATTGGCTCCTCGACCGCGTCTCACTGGATTACCGAGCCAGCATCGTCTCCTTGGACTTCGGCGCGCTCGATTTCATTTCGCCGAAACGCAACCGGCTCGCCTACCGCGTGGCCGGCCTCTCCGACCGCTGGATAGATCTGGGCACACAGCATCGGGTGACCCTCACCAACCTGGATGCCGGCGATCACCTCCTCGAGGTCCGCGCCGCCAACGCCGATTCCGTGTGGAGCGATCCGCCGCTCAAGTTGACCATTCATCGCGCTGCGGCCCCGTGGCGCTCCTGGTGGGCCTACGCGATTTACGCGCTGGTGCTGCTGGCTTTCATCGGCTTTCGGGTGAGATCGCACCGCGAGAGGATTCGAGGCATCGTCGATGCCAAGCGGCGCCTCGAATCCGAGGTCGAAGCACGTACGCGCGAACTCCTCGAGAGCAATCGGCAGCTGGCCGAGGCGGCTCAGGCCAAGAGCGACTTCCTGGCGCGCATGAGTCACGAGCTGCGCACGCCCATGAACGGAGTTGTCGGCATGACCGAGCTCCTCGGTCGCACCGCGCTTTCCGCCACGCAGGCGAGACTCACGCAGACCATTCGTTCTTCAGCGCAGATTCTTCTCAAGATCGTCAATGACCTGTTGGATCTATCGAAGCTCCAAGTCGGCAAGGTGGAATTCGAATACCTGCCCCTTGACCTGACGCGGCTCCTGGAAGAGTGCACGGCGCTGTTCGCCGGGGCTGCGGAATCCAAGGCCATTGAGCTCATCGTACGACCACCCGCGCGCCACCCGTTCACGGTGTGCGGCGATCCTCTGCGCATCCGCCAGATCGTCATGAACCTCGTAGGCAACGCCGTCAAGTTCACCACGCAGGGCGAGGTCGTGGTCAAAGCCGATGTCGATGTGATCGAGTCGCGCCGCGCGGTGCTGCGCATCTCCGTGACCGACACCGGCGTCGGCATGGACGCGACGACCATCGAGAAAATCTTCGAGCCCTTCACTCAAGCCGATGAATCGACCACGCGGCGCTTCGGCGGCACCGGCCTTGGCTTGGCCATCTGCCGCGAACTGGCGGAACGCATGGGCGGCACCATCACACTGGAAAGCACGGCGAACGTAGGGTCGACCTTCTACGTGCGCCTGCCGCTCGAGACCTTGGCCGAGGCGCCCCAGGAAACGCCGGCGGCGTTCGGCGGGCGGCCGGTCCGGATACTCACTCGGCGACCTGCCATGGCCGAATCCCTTGCGCGTCACGCTGCGGCGCTGGGTCTCTCGGTGCAGTACCAGCCGGGCGATGATGGGATCGAGGCGGGCGAGCTCAAGATCGTCGATTTGAGCACTCACGCTGCCGTCGTCGAAGAAGCGTTCGCCCGCCCGCTGGCCTCACCGCCGAATATGGTGATCGTCGCCACGGCCGCGCAGATGGACAGTCTCGCGTGCAAACACCATGTCGATCCGGCGCTGATCGTCGCCAAGCCCGTGCATCGGGATGCGTTGGCCTGCGCCCTGCGCGCCGCCGCGGGCATTGACTCTGCCGCCGGCAATTCGGCACCGGCGAGCGCGCGTATCGCGATCGGTGCGCACGTGCTGCTCGTGGAGGATGAAGCGGTCAACGCGGCCGTCGCGCAGGGCTATCTGGCGGAGCTCGGCTGCAGTTGCGTGTGGGTGGACAATGGATCCGAGGCGATCGCGCGCAGCTGCACCGAGCGATTCGACCTCATCATGATGGATCTCAACATGCCGTCCATGGACGGCTTCGCCGCGACCCGGCTGATCCGGGAGCGGGAAACGACCGAGCGACGCGTTCCCATCGTCGCGCTGACCGCTCACGACGCCAAGAACTACCGAGCATCCTGCCTCGCCGCGGGGATGGACGACCTGCTCAGCAAGCCCTACACCTTCGACCAGTGTACCCAGCTATTGCTTCGATGGATTGGCGCGCCCGGGGGCTATAGTGCCCGTCCGGGGGCTGCCGGCTCTGCTTCGCCCGCTAGCGGCGCGGCCGCTGAGTTCGCCGCCCTTGCGGAGATCGACACATCGACGGTGGACGGGCTCAAGGCGCTCCGGAGCAGCGGCCCCAGCCTGTATTCGAAGCTGGTGGATCTATTCCAGAGCGGATCGACCCGGGCGATCGAGGAGCTCGATGCCGTACTGGCCGCGGGCGACTATCCTTCGGCCGGCGCGATATGCCACAAATTGGCGTCGAGCGCCGCCAATGTGGGCGCACTCGTGTTCGCGCGCTACGTGCGCCAATTGGAAAAGACCTGCAACGAGCGTGACGCCGCGAAGGCCGGCGCGCTGTACTGCACGATCCGTGACGCGCACCGGCCGCTTCTCGAGGAGCTCACGCGACTCGAGCTCAGGGCGAGCGCATGAGCGAACGGATCGCGATCATCGCCGACGACGAGGATCTCGGCCGACTGTTGCTCGCCGAAACGGCCGCGGCATCGGGACTCGAGGCCCAGTGCTTCGACAATGGGGCCTCAGCGCTCGAGGCCGCCCTGTCGGGGGATGTCGACATCGTGCTGCTCGATGTCGACATGCCCGGCATGGACGGCTATGCCGTCTGCAAGAGGCTGCGGGCCGAGCCTCGCTTCGCCACTGTTCCGATCGTCATGGTCACGGGTCACGAAGATGCAGCGGCCATCGGCCGGGCGTTCGAGGCGGGAGCCACGGATTTCATCTCCAAGCCGGTGAATTGGGCGCTGCTGCCCCGCCGGCTCGCGTACATCCTGCGCAACGCGGCTGCCGCCGAGCGGATCGAGAGGCTCGCGTATTACGACACCCTCACCGGTCTCGCCAATCGGCAACGTTGCATCGACAGCGCCGAGCGTTTATTCGACGCCGCGGCACATTCTGAGGAGCGGGTGGCGGTCATCTACGCCGACCTCTCGGGCCTCAAGCGCGTCAACGACACCTTCGGCCATAGCGTGGGAGATGCCGTTCTCAAGCACGTGGCGGACAAGCTGAAGGGCGTGCTCGAACCCTTTCAGGGCGTACATCCCTCGTTGTCGGTCGCCCGCTTCGGCGGCGATGAGTTCGTCATTTTGCTCGCCCACGAGATGGCGCACGATGCCGCTCTGGAGATCGCCACCGCCTGCTGCACGATGCTGAAGGATCCCATATCGCACGACGGGCTCGAGTTTTATGCGGCCCCGAGCATCGGCATCGCCATCTACCCGGATGACGGGCCGGATGTATCCACCGTTCTCAAGCATGCCGACACGGCCCGCAATCAGGCGAAGTCAGAAGCCTCCGGCTCGATCGTGCGGTACACACCCGCGATGAGCGCACGCCTGCGGGACTGGCTCGATCTGGAAGGCCGGCTGCGGCGCGCGCTGCAAGAGGACCAACTGCATCTGCACTATCAACCGAAGTTTCGGCTGGCGGATAACCAGATGATCGGGGTCGAAGCGCTGCTGCGCTGGTGCGACGTGGATTACGGCGACATCCCGCCCACCCGGTTCATCGAAATCGCCGAGGACAGCGGCCTCATCATCGACCTCGGCAGCTGGGTGATCCGTGCGGTGTGCCGCCAGCTGCGCGAGTGGCAGAACCTCGGCATCGTCGTTCCGGTGGCGGTGAACGTCTCCGGCAAGGAGCTGTTGTACGGGGATCCGGCCACGCTGATCGAGGACGAGGCCGCCGCCGTGGGCGTGTCAGCCTCGCTGATCGAGGTTGAGATCACCGAGTCGCTCCTGGTCAGGGATTCCGCCCGCGTACAGGCAGCGCTGGAGCGGCTGCGGCGGCTCGGGTGCCGGATTGCGCTGGATGACTTCGGCACCGGCTACTCCTCGCTCGCGTACATCACGCGGTTTCCGCCCGACCGGATCAAGATCGACAAGGCGTTCGTTCATAATCTCGATCGTTCCGAGAGCGATGCGGCGATCGCCAACATCATCCTGTCGCTGGGCGATAGCCTGAACGTGACCGTCACCGCCGAAGGCATCGAGCGGCCGGCCCAGCTCGAATGGCTGCGTAAGCGCGGCTGTCACGAGGCGCAGGGATTTTTGCTGTCGCGGCCCCTGACCGTGGACGCACTCACGCGCCGACTGCTTCAGCGCGATATGCCTTCGGCCGACGAGCGCCAGGCGGACTCTGTGTCGACCGACCGATTGCGCTGACGCGCCCGCTTCGCGCCCCGACGCCCCGCCACCCGGGCGCGCGCGCAACCGGGCCGTCACACCAACGGCACGCCCTTGCGAACCCGCACCACCACAGTGCCCGCGATCTTGTCGTGCCACGCCTGCTTGCCCGCGTCGAATGCAATCCAGAAGAAACCAAGTCCGATCACCGCCAGGGATAAAAAGCACCCAAGCGCGCGGATGATCGCCGTCTCCCAATCGATGGGGCGGTCGTCGAGCCGGACAACCTGCAGATCGAAGACGATGCCGCCGACCGTCGAACCGCGCATCTTCCACATCACCGCGCCGTAGATCGCGAGCACCAGCAACTGCGCATCGAACATGTGATGCACCGCCCGCATCAGGATCGCGACCAATAACGCGTCAAGGAGCAGTGCGGCCATGCGGATCCAAAATCCGGCTCGCGGCAACCCCGCGGCCGAAATCACCGACGCCGCGGAGGCGGAGGCGTGATCCTCAGCGTGGCGCACTCCGGCATCAGGCGGGACCGCAGTATCAGGCGGCACTGCGGACCCAGGCGGCACTGCGGTGTAAGGCGGGACCGCCGGATTCGGCGCAACCTCCGGACTGTGCGCAGCGGGCGCGGGGGATGCGGCTGCCGGATGGCTTGCGCGCCGCGCGCGCGCGAGCAGCACGAGCGTGTAGACCACGGCGCCCAGGCCGAATAGTCCGAGCAGCTTGTACACGATGAAGCCCAACACCGGCACCAGGTAAAGCACCGACACGATCGCGCCGCCGACCAGCACGGCCAGGGCCGGATGTCCCCACTGCTCGGCTCCGCGCGCGCCGAGGGCGCGGTGGCCGAGCCACGCGAGCACGACCGCCTTTCCAAACAGGCTCGCGCAGAAGAGGCCGGCCGCTACGAACGGGACGGCCGCGATTCCGACGAAGGTAATGCACAAGAGCACCAGCAAGACCGGCGTCAGCAGCACCGTGATCAACGCTGCCACCAGGCTCGTCCCCGGCTGCGAATCGAGCGTATGCACGCATCGCGTCACGCCGTCCCGGAACAGCCATGCAAATCCGACGTACAGCACAAGCAGACTCAGCGCAATTGCCCACGCCCAGCCCAGCCCGTGTGCGAGCGCCAACGGGCGCCCGTAGAGAAGGCAGTGATCGATCCAAGGTCTCAGCCAGGCGAAACCGTCGAAGCCGCCAAAAACCGACTGCACCTTCCCATGCACCTGCGCGGCCGGATCCCGCTCGACCTTGCCGCCCACCGCGACCACGTCACCGCCGACGTTCGCGTTGGGGCCGAGCTCGACGTTCCCAAGCACCGCAACCGCGTCGCCGTCGACGGGGCCGTCGATGATCGTGCTCCCCAGCACCGCGACTGCGCTGTGCCGCACCGATCCGGTGACCGTCGTATTACCCAGCACCGACACCACGTCCGATGCGGCGTCCCCCTCGGCGAACGAGGAGCCCAGGACGGAGACCACCGAATCGGCCCGCTCGCCCGGGGGCAAGTGTGAGTCATGACCGATGTTGACCAGGTCGTGGCCGTGTCGATGCGAGCCGACACGGGAACGCCCCTGCCATCCGGAATGTTCGTCATCGCCCTGCCGACGATCCAGCCAATCGGAATCGCGCTCAACGCGGTCCTTCGAATCGTCGGAGCCATCATGGTCGTCGCGATCCGCAGGGTCCGCCGGCGATTCAGCCTGGGAGGCTGCGGGGGCTTCTGATGCGCTGGCCGCTGGCAGCGTGCCGGCACCGACCATCAGCAAGGTGGCCCACCACAGGACGATTACGCAAGAGCGCAGAGTTTTCATGATCGAGAGTCACCTGCCGAAGAAAGGTTGAGGTAAAGCGTGCGATAGGCGGCCGCGCCGAGCCCGAACAGGGCTGCATACAACAGGGTCCCAGCGGCCAACAC
Source organism: Steroidobacteraceae bacterium (assembly GCA_050012215.1). Lineage (GTDB taxonomy): Bacteria > Pseudomonadota > Gammaproteobacteria > Steroidobacterales > Steroidobacteraceae > Bog-1198. The sequence continues at coordinate 210,905 of JBEKHO010000001.1, read as the reverse complement.
CCCGTACAGCCAATCGAGCGGTATCGCACGGACGAGCGCCGCATCGAGTTCCCGGGCCACGTCAACGAGCGTCAGGGCGGATCTGGCCCACGGCAGCCACAAGCCGGCCGAGCGCGCGCCGGCGCCCGCCAGCGCCCCGCCCGGCGCGAAAGGCCAGCTCGCCATGAGCAGCGCGGCGGCGAGCGAACCGCACGCCACGGCGAAGACCGCGCGCGCCGGACGCGGCCAGCGCGTGAAGCTTTGACGCCACCACGGCAAAGCTTCCCTGCGGATGATCTCCGCGATCACCCTCGACTCCAGCGAGGACGGCGCCCGGCGCAAGGGCACCTCGCGCAGCGCACGGCTCACCTCGGTCTCGAGCGCATCACTCATTCGCCTGCTCCCTCGATCCCCTGCGACTTGAGCACGGGCAACAACGCGGCACGGCCGCGCGCGATGTCGGTTTTGACCTTGGCGAGCGAAACTTCCAACCGTTGCGCGATCTGTTGATAGGAGTAGTCCTCGAAATGATAGAGCACCAACGGTACTCGCTGCTGCGGCGGCAGCCGGCGCAGAGCCTCCTCGATCAACGCGCGACGCTCGTTGGCGCCGAGATCCTCCACCGACTCGTCCGGAACCGGCACTTCAGGCACGCTCGATTGCTCCGAAAAAAAACGCCAGCGCTTCCTGTAACGAGTCAGGTAATTCAAGGACAGATTGGTAGCCACTGTCTTCAGCCAGCCGCCTGCGGCCGGACTCATCCGCAGATGCTCGAAATTCTCGTAGGCCTTGATGAATACGTCCTGCGCGATGTCCTGCGCCTGGACATCGTTTCCCGCCAGTCGGGCGGCTGTCGAGAAAACCATGTCTTGGTACGCACGCATGAAGGTCGTGAACTCGCTCGAGCTCGAAGGCTCCGTGGATGGTGTCTGCACTGTCGTGTGTTCGTTTGAACCCATAACACGGCTCGGCGGGAAAAGTTGCAAACCGACGGGCGGCCCCGCCCCGGCCTGTATATCATCCTTTCCGAGGGTCTCCTTCGATGCCTAAAACCAGAATCGACGCCCGCTACGGCGCGTGGCTCGCCATTCTCGCGCTGTTGCTCGTCCTGCCGGCCTTCGCCGGCTTTGTGGGAATCGGCTGGGAAGCCTCACAAATGGCGGGTTACGTCGGCGCACTGACCTGCATCGTGCTCGCCGGGGCGCCGCTTCGGCCGAGGAGCTCCGTGCCGCCCACGCTCGTATCCCTTCGGCTCCATACCCTGCTCGGCTGGATCACGCTGATCGCCGTCAGCATCCACCTGGGCGGCCTCGTGCTCGCCGACCAGACGGTGATCGAATACTTGAAGCCCAGCGCGCCCATCTACCAGCTGGCAGGCATCGCGGCGACCGCCTTGCTCCTGTTTCTCGTGTTGACCGGACTGACGGCGGCGCGCCGCCGTCTATGGCGAAGCCACCGGGGCTTTCAGGCCACGCACGTCGTGTTCGCCTGCCTCTTGGCGTGCTTGATCGTCGTACACGTTGCCGTGACCGCGCGCTATCTCGGCGGATGGGGGCGCCGCGCACTGTTCGCCGCCGCCGCTCTCGGCGCGGTCTTCATGTTGCTGCGAGCCCGTCGGCCCGCGCCCGCGGCTCCCCGGGTACGCCGTCAATTGGTCTTCGGCCGGCATTCGACCTTGATCGTAGTTGCCGCCATCGCATGCGCCGCCGGCATCGCAGCGCTGTTGCCCGCCAAAGTCGACGCGACGCTGCGGGAGCCGGTCATTCGGCGCACGATCACGCTCCCGCTCGACTTCCCGCACGACAAGCATGGACGGGTCAACTGCCTCACATGCCATCACAACTATGCCGATGGGGTGGGCATGCAAGCCTGCATCGAGTGCCACCGGGGTCCGCGCACCGACCTGATCGAGGGAGTGGAGGCTCGGTTTCACGGCTTCTGCCTCGATTGCCATCGGCATCCCGCCCCCGCCCTCCACAAACACGGGCCTGTGTCGGGCTGTGCCGTTTGCCATCGGGCCGCCGGTTCCGGCGCGCAACGCGGGGCACCGCCCGCGTGAGGCATGCTAGCCGCGCGCCCCACCGTAGCGCCGCGCGCTCTTCTTGCGTCGCGTGCGGCTCGGATTGCGCGCCGTTACGCTGCGGCGCTCCTGGGTCGGTGGAATGCCGAACAGCCGCTTGTAGGCGTGTGAGAAATGCGACGTCGATGCGAATCCGCACTCGACCGCGACCGCAACGATGGGATCGACGGTCTGCCGCAACAGCGTCCTCGCGCGCGCCAGCCTGAGCTTCAGGTAGAACACCTTCGGCGACATGCCGAGCTGCTCTCGAAACAGCCGTTCCACCTGACGGGCCGAGATGCCGACGAGCCGGGCGAGCTCACGGATGTCGAGCGGATTTTCCACCGCGTCCTCCATGAGCTTGATGATCCCGGCCAATTTGGGGCTGCCGACCCGGTAGCGGGCGTGCATCGCCAGGCGCTGATGGGCGTCTTGGGAACGAATCTGTGAATGAATGAATTGTTCCGCGACCGCGGTGGCGATCCCGGCCCCGGCAGCCTGGGCCACGAAGTGCAGCATCATGTCGAGCGCGGCGGTGCCGCCGGAGCAGGTGAATATGTTTCGATCCACCACGTACAGATCCCGGCTCAACGCGATCGACGGATAGCGCGACTGAAACCAATCCGCATACTCCCAATGCACGGTACAGCGTCTATCCGTGAGCAGACCGGCATCGGCCAGGACGAAGCTCCCGGTGCTCATGCCCCCGATCATCGCGCCGTGGCGCGCCAGCCGGCGCAGTTGGTGATGCACGGCGTGTTTCGGCCCGAACTGCGCCGGCTCGAGTCCCGCGCACACGACCAAAAGGTCGATCGACTTCAACTGATCGAGGCGGCAATCGACGGAGATGCGGATTCCGTTGCTGGCGGCGACCTCGGCTCCCTCCACGGATACCAGCGTCCACTCGAACAGATGCCGCTCGCTCATGCGATTGGCCGAGCGCATCGGCTCGATTGCGGCCGCGAACGACATCAGCGGAAACTGCGGGACCAGCAGGTACGCGATGCGGATCGGCTTGGCCGGCGCCGGCCGCGTAATCGTTGTGGTCATGGGCCTCGATGTCGCACTGGATCATCCTGATGTCGCGTTCGCGCACCTATCCTTCTCGCGATGCAGAGACTATACGAGTTTGAGGCTGAGCCGAAGTGCACCAGGAGCGACGCATCGATACCAACCGCCGCCGTCAGGGAGGCCGGGGACGGCGGCTCGAAGGAACCGCCGTTCCACAATTGCCCTGGACGGAAGTTGCCAATCCCTATCCGCCCATGGAGGTACTGAGCGCGGATCAGCTCGAAGCGGTGCATCTCACGTCGCTCCGTATCCTGGAGGAGCTCGGCATGGAGATCATGTCCGACCGGGCCCGCGGCTTGCTCGCGGCGGCCGGCGCAGAGGTCGATCGCGCATCCCACACCGTACGGCTGGATAGGGGGCTGGTGGAGAAGGCGCTGGCGACCGCGCCCTCCTCGTTCGTGCTGGAGCCTCGCAATGCCGCACGGCGCATCCTGATGGGCGGCAACCGCATCAACTTCGGTCTCGTGGCGGGGCCGCCGAACGTTCATGACTGCGAACGCGGCCGCCGTCCCGGCAACTTCCAGGACTATTGCGACTTCATCCGGCTGGCGCAATATTTCAATGCCATTCATCTGCTCGGCAACCAGGTGTGCGCACCCGTCGAGCTGCCCGCGAACTCCCGACACCTCGATACCTATCGGGCAAACCTCATCTACTCGGACAGGATATTTCACTGCTCGGCGATCGGCGCGGGGCGCGCGCTGGATGCCCTTCGGATGGTTGCGATCGCGCGCGGCCTTAACCTCGAGCAGATCGCGCACAGCCCGAGTCTGATCACCATCATTTCCGTCAACAGTCCGCGTCGCTTCGACGAGGCGATGTGCGAGGGCCTGATCGCTCTCGCGCAGCACGGGCAGGCCGTTGTGATCACACCCTTTACTCTCATGGGCGCGATGGCTCCCGTGAGCCTCGCCGCGGCGCTTGCGCAGCAAAACGCCGAGGCTTTGTTCGGCATCGTGCTCGCGCAAGCCGTGCGCCCGGGGGCGCCGGTCATGTACGGCGCCTTCACCTCGAACGTCGACATGCGCTCAGGGGCTCCGGCCTTTGGAACACCCGAGAATGCCAAGGCGAACATCGCCGGCGGGCAGCTCGCGCGCCGCTATCGTTTGCCGTATCGAACCTCCAATGCCAGCGCCTCGAACGCGGCCGACGCCCAGGGCGCCTACGAGACGCAAATGTCGCTCTGGGGAGCGATCTTGGGACACGGCAATCTCATCTACCACGCGGCCGGCTGGCAGGAAGGAGGACTCACCGCTTCGTTCGAGAAGCTGGTGCTCGACGTAGAAATGCTGCAAATGATGATCGAGTTCCTGAAGCCCATTGTCGTCGATGAGGCCGAGCTCGGATTCGAGGCCATCAAGGGCGTGCCGACGGGCGGCCATTTTTTCGGCGAGCCGCACACCATGGAGCGCTATGAGCATGCGTTTTACCGGCCGCTGGTGTCGAACTGGCAGAACTACGAGAACTGGCAGATCGCCGGCGGCAAGGACGCCACCCGGCGGGCCACCGACATCTGGAAGACCGCATTGAAGGAGTACGTGGAGCCCGCCATGGATCCCGCGATTCGCGCAGAGCTCGATGCCTATGTCGAGCGGCGCCGGGCCGAGATCGGCGGCGACGAGCCCTGAACGGCGCGAGACGGCTTACCGAAACGGCGCCAGGCGCTCCACGGCGCGGATGGTCACGGGCCCGCCGTCCGAGCGGGTTTTCTCCGCGCCGAGCACTTCGGCCGATGCCTTCGCCATGACGATGGAGATCATCCGGTTCGGATAGAGGATGACCTCGTTGTCGCCGGAGCCGTGCATGCTGGGCAGGTACTCGACCGCCCCGCCGCCATCCACGTAGCGCAGGAAGTGCAGTCCCATCTCGTACAGACCATCCTCCGCAGAGTCAGGCAGCGGCCCCGGTACGGGGCCGAGCGAGGCGTCGGCATTCTTGACGATGGCGCCGTGCGCCGAGAGCAGTTGCGCCGTCAGCTCCCGATCGAGGATCTGCACGCCGCCCTGCGCGCCGCGCGCCTGGTAGAGCATCGCAATTTTCGCGAGATCATCGAGCGTTGGGTAGTAACCGGCGTTGCACCAGATAAGCCCTTCCACGCCGTCCGTCTCCCGCGTGCGCACCACCGGGGCGTGATGGATGCCGATCGGCGCGAAGATCTCCTCGACCACCATGTGGCCGAGGTCGGCTCCCGGGCCTCTCACCGACTTCAGGAATCCGTCGATCGCAGCGCCCAAGAGATAGTAATCCTGGTCCCGATAGCGCATCACGGTGCCGGGCTCCCAGGGATAGGGATGCAGGCTGAGATTGATCTGGCGGATCTTCTCGGCGTGCGACGGCGCCGTGTACCACGCGTCGTAGTCGCCGCCCAGGTAGCCGTCGAACACATCGTTGGGATGAGTTTTGGTGGTGCCGGTCCCGCCGAAACCAGTGGCCATGTTCGCGGCATCGATGAAACGAATGCGCCGCCATTTCGGATCGAGGCCGGGCACGTAATCGCCCACGTGAAGCGCCAGCACCCAAGGCCCGTAAAATTGCGCCAAATGCAGCAGCGCCAGGGGTGCGAACACGCTCTTGGTCACCGACCGCACACCGAATCGCATCTCCAGCGGGTAGGGATAGGGGCCGTACGGCGTCGATGACTCTTGGTAATAGAGCGTTCCATCGCGCACCAGCGCGACCGCCACCTGCCACTGGGGATAGAGCGGGCCGCCAAAACCATCGAGCGTCCCAGGCGGTGCGGACTTGACGAGGTCCGCCCAGGGCTTCGCCGGCAATCGGTCGTCGAGCTCCGCCCGGGCCTGCGCACGGCGTGCATCGAGCGTGCGCTCATTTCCCTGCGAGAGCTCGACCGGCGCGAACCCCCAGGCCACGAAGTACTGCTTGATCAGATACGGCCCGCTTTGCTGGATGAACTGCACCCTGAGACCGGACACCCGACCCGCACGATAGAGGAACGTCGCAAGCCCCTGATGGGAGTGATTCTCGGTGTCGTTCACGAGCATGATCGGGAAGGCGGCCCGCGACCAGCCTCCATCCCCTTCCTCGCGCCATACCCGGCCGAATTGCGGAATGACGCGCCAGTAGCTCGCGGTCGGATGAGCTCCCGTTTCGCGCACCATCTCGCCGCGCTGGACCGGAACGAGCACATCGTGCAGCGTGAAGAACTCCAACTCGACTGCCGGAAAGATCCGCACGTCCCGCCCTTCAATCACCGGGTTCTTTAGCTCCGGCAGCGTCTGCATCTGCACGGCGTGAATCTTGAGGATGCCGTTGAAGGCTGGGGCAGGTTGCGCCCCTTGCGCCGGTGCGAATGCGGAATTGGACACCGGCGCGTCCAGCCGGCGGGCGGACTCGAAGTCCGGTACCTGCAGGACTGCGCCGGCAGTCGCGGTCGACGCTAGGGGCAACAGCAAACCCGCGAGCAGCGCTACCGAAACCAGTTTTTGCGACGACATCTCACGGCTGCTAGCGATAACGGCTGCTAGCGATAACGTCCGAGCAGCTTTTCCAGCGCCGCGCCGCCCGGCGAGAGCTTCTCGTAGGGAATGCGGTTGAGCGGCGTCGAGCTCGATCGGTTGAGGGTGTGGAACTCGGTCTTGCCGCTCTCCTCGATGTGGATCAGCCCGGTGACATATTCGTTGTGCTTGAGCTTGTTCTCGATGAACGCGTACGCGGCGCTGCGATCGGCTGGATCGTAGCTCGCGCCGAGCTTGCGCAGAACCACGCGGCTGCCGTCGTGAAGCTCCACGGGGATGGCCTCGCCGGCGGGATAATCGACCGAAATCTCCTGCGCGGGCGGCACGAAATCGGCCTCCATGGCCGGGTGATAATGTTCGCGCGTGAAAGTGTAGCTCTTGGTCGAGCCTTCGTGATCGTTGAAGGTGACGCACGGGGAGAGCACGTCGATGAGTGCAAAGCCGTTATGGCGCATGCCGGCCTGGATCAACGGCACGAGCTGCGCCTTGTCGCCCGAGAAGCCGCGTGCAACGAAGGTCGCGCCCAGGGACAGGGCGAGCAGCACCGGATCGATCGGCGGGCTCTGATTGACGTCGCCCCTCTTGGCCTTGGTGCCGATGTCCGCCGAGGCCGAGAACTGGCCCTTCGTGAGCCCGTAGACCCCGTTGTTCTCGATCAGGTACAGCATGTTGACGTTGCGCCGGATGGCGTGCACGAGCTGTCCCAGGCCGATCGAAAGCGAATCGCCGTCGCCGGAAATGCCCACATAGGTAAGGCTGCGGTTGGCGGCATTCGCGCCGCTCGCGATCGAGGGCATGCGGCCGTGGACCGCGTTGAAGCCGTGCGAACCCGAAACGAAATAAGCGGTGGTCTTGGACGAGCAACCGATGCCGGAGAGCTTCACCAGCTGTTCGGGACGCATGTCGAGCCCCCAGCACGCCTCGATGATCGCAGCGGTGACCGAGTCGTGACCGCAGCCCGCGCACAATGTCGACATGCTGCCCTCGTACTGACGGCGCGTCATGCCGAGCGCATTGGTGGGCAGCGAGGGGTGGGCGATTTTCGGTTTGTTGATGAAAGACATGGGATTCTCCTAGCGGGCGCCCTTGCCCGTGATCGCCGAGAGCCGCGGCGCGTCCGGCAGCGTTGCGCGGATGCCGTCGACGATGGGATCGCAGGACATCGGGAATCCGCTGTAGCTTAAGATGGATTTGAGCTTGGACTTGTCGACCGCGGTTTCGAGCGTCAGAAGCGAGCGCAGCTGCGCATCGCGATTCTGCTCCACCACGAAGATCGTTGCGTGCAGGCTCAGGAAAGTCTCGACATCGTGCCCGAACGGAAAGGCCTTGATGCGCATGTAGTCCACCGCGATCTTCTGGCGCGCGAGCACGTCGATGGCCTCGTGCACCGCCCCGTCGCAGCTGCCAATGCTCACGATACCGATTTTGTTGTCGCCCTTGCCGATGATCTCGGGCTTGGGCACGTAGCGCGCGGCCGTGGAGAACTTGCGTTTCAGGCGATCGAGAACCACCTGGTATTCTGCGGAGTCCTCGGTGTAGGCACCGTACTGGTTGTGGCCCGATCCACGGGTGAAATAGGCGCCTTTCGGGTTCACACCGGGCAGGGTGCGGTACGTGATCGCATCGTCATCGCGGTCGACGTAGCGGTAGAACCTATCGAGATCGGCGAGCTCCTCGGCCGACAGGATCTTGCCGCGATCGGGCCGGTAGGCATCGTCCCACTTCAGATCCCGGCACATCCAGTCGTTCATTCCAATGTCCAGATCCGACATCACGAACACCGGGGTCTGAAGACGCTCCGCGAGATCGAAGGCTTGCACCGCCATGTAGAAGCACTCCTCCGGATTGGCGGGGAACAACAGCACATGACGCGTGTCACCGTGCGAGGCATAGGCGCAGAGCATGATGTCCGACTGTTGCGTACGGGTCGGCATGCCGGTCGAGGGTCCGACGCGCTGCACGTCGAAGATCACACAGGGAACCTCGGCGTAATACGCGAGCCCCAAGAACTCGTTCATGAGCGAGATCCCCGGTCCGCTGGTGGGCGTGAACGCCCTCGCCCCGTTCCAGGAGGCGCCGAGCACCATGCCGATCGCCGCCAGTTCGTCCTCGGCCTGGATGACCGCGAAGTTGCGCTCGCCGGTCTCGGCATCGACCCGATAGCGCTCGCAGAAGCTCTTGAACGCATCCATGAGCGATGTGGACGGGGTGATCGGATACCACGCTCCCACGGTCGCACCGGCATAAACGCAGCCGAGTCCGGCGGCGGTGTTACCGTCGATCATGATGTGGCCGCGCGTCTTGTCCATCTTCTCGACGCGCAGCGGCAGCGGGCACCCGAGGTGCTGCTTCGCGTAGTCGTAGCCGAGGCGCAGCGCCTTGGTGTTCGAATCGAGGAGCTTGGGCTTCTTGCCGTAGCTTTCCTTCAGCATCGTGTCGATGATGCCGGGATCGAGGTCGATGAGCGCGGCGACCACGCCCGCGTACGCGATGTTCTTGAGCAGGATGCGGTTGCGCACGCCGTCGAAATTCTCGTTGACCATCTGCGCGAGCGGCACGCCGATCACGGTGATGTCGCCTCGCTGCAAAAGCGCGCTTCGCGGCCAGGTGGCGTCGAAGATGAGGTAGCCGCCGGAAGCGACCTCGCGCACGTCTTTGGAGTACGTCTCCGCGTTCATCGCCACCATGATGTCGACCCGGCCGGCGCGCGCGGCGTAGGCCTCGCGCGTCACACGAATCTCGTACCACGTGGGCAGGCCCTGGATGTTGGAGGGGAAATAGTTCTTGCCCGTGACGGGTACGCCCATCCGGAAAATGGCCTTCATGATCAGCGAATTCGCGCTTGCGGACCCGGTGCCGTTGACGTTCGCGAACTTGATCACGAAGTCGTTCACGCGGTCGGCTGCGGTGACTAGATTCGGCATGGCTCGCTCTCATCCTCGGCGTAAGGAATTTTGATGGTGGATTTTTGCATGTCCCAGGCGGCGGTCGGACAGCGTTCGGCGCACAGCCCGCAGTGCACGCAGACATCCTCGTCCTTGACCATCACGCGTCCGGTCTGCGGCAGCCCGGCGGACACGTACAGCGCCTGCTGCGGGTTCGCGGCGGGCGCCTTGAGCCGCAGGCGCAGTTCGGATTCGGCCCCGTTGGGCGCGATGGTCAGGCAGTCGACCGGGCAGATGTCGATGCAGGCGTCGCACTCGATGCAGAGCTTCGCGGCGAACACGGTCTGCATGTCGCAGTTGAGGCAGCGCTGCACCTCAAGGGCCGCCTGCTCCGCCGTGAAGCCGAGCTCAACCTCGACGTTGATCTTCTTGAAGCGCTCGATCAGCCCGACATGGGGCACGAGGCGCCGCTCCACGGCGCTGTATTCGTTCTTGTACGACCATTCGTGCATGCCCATTTTGCGGCTCGACAGCGTGACGCCCCGCGGCATTCGGCTCGTCACCGGCTCGCCGCAGCAATACTTGTGGATCGAGATGGCGGCCTGATGTCCGTGCTCCACGGACCAGATGATGTTTTTCGGACCGAACGCCGCGTCGCCGCCGAAGAAGACCTTGGGAAGGGTGGATTGAAAGGTCGCCTTGTCGACTTTCGGCATATCCCACTTGCCGAATTCGATGCCCAAGTCACGTTCGACCCAGGGAAAGGCGTTCTCCTGGCCGATCGCGAGTATCACGTCATCGCACGGGAAGAACTCCTCCTCCAGTACGCGCGTCGATGTGATTTCCCCGTTCTCGATCTCGTATTCGAGGTGCTCGAACAGCATCCCTTTCAGTACGCCCGCCTCGATCACGAAGCTCTTCGGCGCCCGGTTGACGATGATCTGAACGGTTTCCTGCTCCGCATCCTCGAGCTCCCAATCGGAGGCTTTGAAGAATTGCCGGGGCTTTCGCGCCATGACCTTCACGTCCTTGGCGCCGAGCCGCAGCGATGAGCGGCAGCAATCCATGGCCGTGTTGCCGACCCCGATGATGAGCACGCGCTCGCCGATCTTCTCGACGTGTTGGAATGCCACGGACTCGAGCCACGCGATGCCGATGTGCACCCGGCCGCTGTCGTGCCGGCCCGGCAGCTCGAGCTCCTTGCCTTTCGGCGCGCCCGTGCCGACGAACACCGCGTCGAAATTCCCGGACTCGAGCAGACCCCGCATGCTGCCTATCGGCGCATTGAGCTCGAGCCTTGCGCCCATGCCCACCACATAGCCGATTTCTTCGTCCAGCACTTTGGCTGGCAGGCGAAAGGCCGGAATGTTTGTGCGCATCAGGCCGCCGGCGACGTTGTACTGTTCGAAGATCGTGACGTCATAGCCCAGAGGCACAAGGTCGTTGGCCACCGTGAGCGAGGCAGGACCTGCGCCGATGCAGGCGACCCGTTTGCCGTTCTTTTGCTGCGGTGCACGCGGCAACAGGTCGCTCACCTCATCGCGCTGATCGGCGGCCACCCGCTTCAATCGACAGATCGCAACGGGTTTCTCTTCGATGCGACCGCGCCGGCAGGCGGGTTCGCACGGCCGATCGCAGACGCGGCCAAGAATCCCAGGGAACACGTTGGAGGCCCGATTCACCATGTAGGCCTGGGTGAACTCGCCTTGGGCGATCAGTCGGATGTATTCGGGAACATCGGTGTGCGCCGGACAGGCCCACTGACAATCAACTACTTTATGAAAATAATCAGCTTTCCCGGTATCGGTCGGTTCCATGGTTCCTCAAGTTGACTCGCCCCCCGAAGGCCATCACAAATTATAGGCTCACGAGGGCCGGAGCGGGGGGTGCCTGGCGCACAGTCGCTGGGGTCCGCCTCAGGGCGCGCGCCGGCCCCTCAATGCGGGCGCTCGGCATATTTCGCCACATCGTCCTCGAATTCGTACCATTCGGCCCGATCGGCGAAAAAGATGTGTGCCTGCGGTTTGGTCTTGAGGTAGCTGTCCAGGGTGCCGATTCGGACGCGGATGATCTCCGGCGGCCCGGGGCGGCGGCTGATGATGGGCGATCCGCAGTTGCGGCAGAAGATCCGATGCACGCCGGGCGAGGACTCGAAATCGCCCAGGCTCTCCGCGCCCGACACCAGCCGAAACTCGGCCGGGTTGACCTGGGCCCCCGCGAGAAAGGCCGATCCGTTCGCCTTGCGGCACCGCGAACAGTGACAGAGGCTGATGGGCCCCAACTCTCCGGAGATTTCGTAACGGACCGTTCCGCACAGACAGCTTCCCCGATGCATCGCAATTCCCCTTACGAGTGATGAGCCGCGCGAACCCGGTAGCCGGGGCCTCGCAAAACCTGGCCCGGCAGCGCATGCGTGGCGATGCCATCGGCAATGACCGGCACGCCGTTCACGAGCACCCATTGCATACCGACCGACAGCTGATTCGGCGCCTGGAAGGTCGAGCGCTCCGTGATGGTGTTCGGATCGAAGACGACGATGTCCGCCCAGAGGCCTGCCTTGAGCACCCCTCGGTCGTTGAGCCGCAGCCGCGAGGCCGGAAGACTGGTGAATTTGCGGATCGCCTCCTCCAATCGCAGCCGCCGCTCCTCCCGCACGTATTTGCGCAGCACGCGCGGAAACGTCCCATACGCCCGGGGATGCGGAAACTCCTTGCCGAGAAGTCCCTCCGGTGAAGTTCCGGAGCTGTCGTTGCAAAAAGAAACCCAGGGCTGAACCACGGCGAGTTCGATGTCCGGTTCGCTCATCGCAAACACCGCAGCGTCGGTCTGCGCGCCGTCCTCGACCAAGATGTCGAATAACGTGTCCATGGGGTCCGTGCCGCGAGTCTTGGCGATATCGGCAAGCGTGTGGCCCTGGATGCCGAGAAGCTTCGGATTGTTGACCGTGGAGATCAGAATGGCATCCGGCCCGGGCACCGACTGCCACTCGTTGTCCCAGTCCGTCGACTCCGTGGCGAGCTCCTGCTTGAGACGCACGCGAACCGCGGGGTCTTGAAGCCGCTCGATCAGCTTCTCGTTCCCACCGTCATGGGCCCACGGCGGGATGAAGGCCGATAGTTCGTTCGCCCAAGCCGGGTAGGCGTAGGTGTCGGCGGCAATGTCCACGCCCGACGCGCGCGCCCGCTCGATGCGCGCCACGATCTCGGGCATCATTCCAAAAATCTTTACAGATCCGGCTTTTAAATGCCATATCTCAACTGGAATGTTAGCTTCCCGGCCGATTTTTATGGTCTCATCCAGTGCCGTCAAAATGCCCTCTTGCTCGGAGCGCATATGAGTCGCGTAAATCCCGCCGAACTCGGCAGCGGTTTTGGCGAGCGCGATCAGCTCTGCCGTGCTCGCATACGGGGCGGGCGCATATTCGAGCGAGCTCGACACGCCGACCGCCCCCTGGCGCATCGCTTCGGCGACGAGCCCCTGCATTTTGATGAGTTCGTCGGGGGTCGCCGCGCGATCCGCATAGCCGACCACCAACTCCCGTGCCGTGGTCGCTCCCATGTAGGAGGCCACATTGATGCCGATGTGCTGTTTCTCGAGCCGGGCAAAATAGCCGGCAAAATCGGTCCAATCGCGCTTGATCTCGAGGTGCTGAAACTGCGCCGCTTGTTCGCGCGCGATGAGCTCGTTCACGGGAGCTACGGAGTTGCCCTCGCCCGTGATTTCCGTGGTGATGCCCTGGAAGACTTTGGAAGGCACCGTCGGCTCGACGAGCAGCGTAAGTTCCGACTGCCCGAGCATGTCGATGAACCCTGGGGCCACCACCCGGCCGGCCGCGTTGATCCGCTGCTTGGCGGATGCTTGATCCAGGCGCCCGATCGCGGCGATGCGTCCCGCTCGAATCCCCACATCCGCGGCGTACCAGGGCGCTCCCGTCCCGTCGATGACATGGCCGTGCTCGATGATCAGATCGAACGAGGGCGGCGGAGAATCCTTTAGCGTAGCAGCGCCGGCCGCCGAGGCGGTCGCCATGCCGATGAACCACAGAAGCGCCGAGAGGCGTGCATCGCCTCGCACGCGTGCAACGGCACGCACGATCGCCCTGATCATCGGTACTCCCCCCGAGCAAAGCGGCGATCATAAACTCAATTGACCCCAGGAGAGGGCGCCCATCTCCTCCGAGCCGGGCCCCGCTCGATCCGCGCGCCGCTTCAGGTGTTGTCGGCGCGTTACCCGGCCAGCCTTCGGTGGATTCTTGCGCCAGGCGAACAACCGCCGTATATTGAATGAGTTACAGCCTGCTTTTGAGCAAACGTCGAGTTTGACTCGGGGGGCCCCAAGGGAGAAGGTAAGAAACATGCCTACGCAAGCTCGCTCGATTGCCTCGCTCACGATTTCGTTCGGCCTCGTTGCGATTCCGGTCAAGCTGTATTCGGCCACGGTCTCCTCCGAACGCATCTCCTTCAACTTGCTGCGACAAAAGGACGGCTCACGCGTCAAGCAGCAGTACATCGCGGTGGCGGACGGCCAGCCGGTGGAACGCTCGGAAATGGTCAAGGGCTATGAATTTGCCAAAGACCAATACGTGATGTTCACCGCCGAGGAGTTGAAGGCGCTCGAGGACACCACCACCCACTCCATCGACATCGGGCAGTTCGTTCCTTTGCAGTCGGTCGATCCCGTGTACTTCGATGGCACCTATTATTTGGCGCCCGATAAAGGCGGCGCGAAGCCCTACACATTGCTCGCCACGGCACTGCGCAAGGCCGGCCAGTGCGCGGTGGGCCGCTGGGTATCCCGGGGCAAGGAGCACATCGTGGTCATTCGGCCGATGGAAGACGGCCTCGCCCTGCATCAACTGCACTTCAAGGACCAGGTGCGCGAACTCAAGGAGCTTGGCATCGAACCCGCGCAAGTGTCGGATCCCGAATTGAAACTTGCCCAGCAACTCATCGATCATCTGGCCGTCAAGCGCTTCGACCCCAACGAATACCAGGATGAATTCAAGGGGCGGGTCGAAGCGGCCATCCAGAAAAAAATTCAGGGCAAGCAGATCTCTTTGTCCGAGGCACCGGTGCCCTCCGCGGGCGGAAACGTCATCGATTTGATGGAGGCCTTGCGGGCCAGCATCGAAACCCGGGGCGCGAAGGCCTCGCCGAGTTTGAAGGAGCGCAAGGAGCCGAAGCGCGCGGCCACGAAGACGGCCGCCCGAAAATCCGCTCGTCGATGAGATGCATGAGTTCGATTCGAAAGATCTCAAGCGCCTGTTTGGGATCCCGCCATCCCAGGTTCGCGCGCTCATCCGCGCGGGCCACATCCATCCGTTGAAGAAAGCCGGGCGGCTCAGCTATTCATTTCAAGATCTGATCGTACTGCGCACCGCGGGATCGCTTCGGGCGGCGAAGATTCCGGCGCAGCGGATCAACCGGACGCTGCGCGAGATACGCGAGTCGCTGCCGGGCACGCTGCCGTTGAGCGGCCTGTCCATCGTCGCCGTCGGCGACCGGATCATGGTGCGCGAAGGCCAGGCGCTGCGCGAGGGGGCCACCGGGCAATACACGTTGGAGCTGGAGGTGATCGACCGCGGCGGTGACCTCCTGGTCATCGATAGACGTGCGCAAGATGCTGCGACCGCAGCGGCAACGGAGCAAGCGGCGGCGCCCGGAGCGGTTTCGGCCGACGAGGCCTTCGAGAAGGCGCTCGAGCTCGAGGACGCCGACCCCGCGGCGGCACGGGCCGCCTATGAGGCCTGTCTTCGCGCTGACGAACACCATCTCGAGGCCCGGCTCAATCTAGGCCGGCTCCTGCACTTGGACGGCCGGCTGGAGGAAGCCGAAAAAATCTATCGGAGCACGCAATCCGGCGAGGCGATTCTATCGTTCAATCTGGCCGTGCTGCTCGAGGACTTCGAGCGCGAGACCGACGCCATGGCGGAATACCGCCATGCGCTCGCTCTCGACCCGGGGTTCGCGGACGCGCATTTCAACCTGGCTCGACTGCACGAGCGCGCCGGTCATCCGAAAGAAGCACTGCGTCATCTGCTCGCCTACCGGCGGCTGATGAACGACTCATGAGCCCCAGCACCGGCGCCGGCCGCAACTTGTTCGCGGCCTTGCGGGCAAGATTCCCCGCGAACCTCGATTCCATCGCCGTGCAACCGGCGGACCCGTCTAGCGGCGCCCTACCCGCCTATACCTGGCGCGAGCTCGACGAGACCAGCGCCCGCATTGCGAACTTGATCGATTCGCTCGCCCTGCCCCCCGGTGCTCGCGTCGCGGCGCAGACGGAGAAATCAGTCGAGGCGCTCATCCTGTATTTGGCGGTGCTGCGCACCGGACGAGTGTACCTGCCGCTGAACACCGCTTATCAGCCCACCGAAATCGACTATTTCATGAAGGACGCCGAACCCGCGCTGGTCGTGTGTTCCGGCAAAGCCCTCGATAGCGTCGCTGCAATCGCGCGTCAGGCGGGCATCGCTCGCGTGTACTCCCTGAATGAGGATCGCACAGGCACTCTGCTGGAGGCTGCCGCGCTGCACGGTTCGAAGCATGAGCCGGCGACTGTGCGCGCCGACGATACTGCCGTGACCCTCTACACCAGCGGTACCACGGGCCGGAGCAAGGGGGCAATGCTCTCGCACGGAAACCTGCTCGCGAACACCGGGACGCTGCACGCCTATTGGGGCTGGCGCTCGACCGATGTGCTCATCCACGCGCTGCCGATTTTCCACGTTCATGGACTGTTCGTGGCCGCGCAAGGCGCGCTCTTCAGCGGCAGCAAGATGCTCTGGTTCAACCGCTTCAACGCCAAGGCGATCGTCCAGCGGCTGCCCGAGGCGAGCGTGTTCATGGGCGTCCCCACGCTGTACGTGCGCATGCTTCAGGAAAGCGGACTCACCCAGGAGGCTTGCGGGCACATGCGGCTGTTCACAGCCGGCTCCGCTCCTCTCCTGCCCGATACCTTCGATCGCTGGCGCGAGCGCACCGGCGACACCATTGTCGAGCGGTACGGCATGAGCGAGACCGTCATGCTCACCTCCAATCCCTACCATGCGCGGGACGGCGAGCGTCGCGCCGGCACCGTGGGATTCCCGCTGCCCGGCGTGCAATTGCGCATATCCGACGAGCACGGCAAGGAGTGCCCGCGAGGCGCTGTCGGCGGCATCGAAGTCAAGGGTCCGAGCGTGTTCAAAGGCTATTGGCGGGCTCCGGAGCTCAGCAAACAGTCCTTCACCTCGGACGGCTGGTTCCGCACCGGGGACATGGGCAGCATCGACCAGCACGGGTACGTGACGATCGTGGGCCGAAGCAAGGATCTCATCATCACCGGCGGCTACAATGTCTATCCGGCCGAGGTCGAAAGCTACTTGAACGATATGCCCGGCGTCGGCGAGAGCGCCGTGATCGGCGTACCGCATCCCGATTTCGGCGAGGCGGTGGTGGCGGTGATCACCGCGGAGCCCGGCGCAACGCCGGAGCCTGCCGCCCTGATCGCCGAGTTGAAAACCAAAATCGCGAACTTCAAGGTGCCGAAGCGCGTGTTCGTGACGAACGAACTGCCCCGCAACGTCATGGGCAAGGTTCAGAAGGCCACGCTGCGCAAAGAGCACCAGAAGCTCTTCGACGCGGGGCAGGCCCCGGCATGAGAGGACGCGGCACAGCAATGCAACTCATCTCGTTCAAAAACACGGTCTTATTGAAGCGCGGCGTCTGGATCAGCGCGGCAACCCTGCTCGTCTATGCAGCTGCTCCTTCGGCTTTGAGCGGCGACTTGTGGCGGCGGCCGGCGGTGAGTCTCATCCCGCTCTGCATACTCGCTGGATTTTTCGCGTACGTCCTCTGGAAAACTGCATTTCATCGGGTGGCCGATCAGGTCGTGGATTGCGTGGATCATCTGGAGGTTCGAAAGGGACGAACCGATGACGTCATCTCGCTCGCGAACATTTCGGCGGCCGAGGTGTCAACCCACCTGCGGATGCACTGGATCACGCTTCGCCTGCGAAAGTCCTCGACGCTCGGCGATCGGATCGATTTCTTGCCGCAGGCGAGCCTTTGGGGCAATTTACCGGCGATTCAACAGGTGGCGGCGCGCCTGACGGCGCGTGCACGACAGGCGGGGGGTGGCGATTCATGACAATTCGAATGTTGGCCTGGAGCGTTCTGCTCGGCCTTGCCTACGTGTTCATCGCTGCGGGCCTCGCCACGCGGCAGCGCGGACTGAAATGGAACACCGGCAATCGCGACGGCGTCCCTGCACCGCTCACCGGCGTCGCCGCCCGGGCGGCCCGGGCCAGCGCCAATTATTTGGAGACGTTCGGATTCTTCGCGGCGGCCGTGCTCGCGGTCACCGTGACCCATCGCGATACGCCGCATGCGGCGCTCGGCGCGCAACTCTACTTCTGGGCGCGCCTCGTGTATCTGCCCATCTATCTCGCGGGCATCCCCTACCTGCGCACGGCCGTCTGGGCGGTATCGCTGTGGGGAATGCTTCAGGTCCTCGAGGCGTTGTTCTAGCACCGGGCGATCCCGGAAGGGCCGATCACTCGAGCAGGCCTGTTTATTCCAGGCCCGGCTTCTCCGCCGCCCGCAGATTCGAGGTAATGACTTGCCCCGTATCGAGGAACGTCGCCTTGTCGAAGGCTCCGCCATGCTTGCCATCGCGCAGCGGGTTGAATTCAAGCTCGATTCGATCGCCAGGCTTGAAGGAATGCCGCGTCCAACCGCCGCGGGTGAGGTTCCCGGGGGCTGCAACCGAACAGTTCATCGACAGGCGAATCATCGGTTTCTCGTCCCTCTGTTCCCAATGATCAGAGCAGAGTGACGGCTACGCGCTGGCTGATCCCGCAGAGAAGCTCATACGGTATCGTGTCCGACCACACCGCGATCTCCTCCACCGGCAGTCCTTCGCCCCAAAGAACCACCGGATCGCCGAGCTTCGGCGCCGGTGAAAGATTCGTCACGTCGATGCCGATCATGTCCATGGAAACGCGGCCGGCAAGCGGCGCACGCTCGCCGTTGACCAGCACCGGCGAGCCGGAGGCCAGTGCGCGCGGATAACCGTCGCCGTATCCGACGGCGGCCACCGCAAGCCGCGTCGGGCGCACGGCCACCCAATCGCCGCCGTAGCCCACCCGCTCGCCAGGCTCGAGATCTTTCAACGCAATCACATGCGAGTTCAGAGTCATGGCCGGCTTGAGTCCGTAGTCCGCGCCGATCGAGCCCCCGAACGGGGACACGCCGTAGAGCACGAGCCCCGGCCGCACCCAATCGGCCTGTGAGTCGGGGAAGCCCAGCATGCCGGCCGAATTCGCGATGCTGCGCTCGCCGGGCAGCGATCCGGTCGCTTGCGCGAACAGACGCAGCTGCTCGCTCGTGGTCGCAAGCTCCGGAAGATCCGCGGATGCGAGGTGCGTGAAGAAATTGACCGGACTTTGCACGCGCGCCAACCCGCTCAACGCGGACCGGGCCTGTTCGAACGCCTCGCCCTTGAAACCGAGGCGATTCATGCCGGTGTCGAGCTTGAGCCATATTTTGAAGGGCGCGCCCGGACCCGCTTGGCGCAAGAGCTCGATCTGCTCGGCCGTGTGCACCACGAGCTCGAACTCGGCCCCGGCCGCAGCGTCCAGCTGGTCGCGGTCGAACACGCCCTCGAGCAGCACCGTGCGCTTGGTGATGCCCGCGTTGCGAAGCGTGAGGCCCTCGTCCACGCGCGCCACCGCGAAGGCATCCGCGGCCTCGAGCGCCCTGGCCACGCAGATCAGCCCATGACCGTAGGCGTTCGCCTTGATGACCGCCATCACGCGCGAGCGCGGCGCCCAATGTCTGACTCGTTCGAGATTGTGATTGAGCGCGCCGGTGTCGATCGTGGCGCTGACGATGGGCGTCATCGACGGCTCATCGGAATACGCCTTCTGCGTACGACTCCGGCGCGTAGTTCTCGAACTTCGTGTACTGACCGAGGAAGGTGAGCTGCACTTCGCCGGTCGGGCCGTTGCGCTGCTTGGCAATGATGATGTCGGCGATGCCCTTGCGCGTGGTGTTGGGGTCGTAGACTTCTTCGCGGTAGATGAGCAGGATCAAATCTGCATCCTGTTCTATCGCGCCAGACTCGCGCAGATCCGACATCACCGGCTTCTTCTCCGTGCGCTGCTCCACGCCGCGGTTGAGCTGCGAGAGCGCGATCACCGGCACCTTCAGCTCCTTGGCGAGCGCCTTCAAGGATCGCGAGATCTCGGATATTTCGGTCGCGCGGTTTTCCTTGGTGCCCGCGACCTGCATGAGCTGCAGGTAGTCGACCACGATCAAATCGAGACCGCGCTCGCGCTTCAGCCGACGCGCACGCGCGCGCACTTCGGTGGGGGTGAGCCCCGGCGTCTCGTCGACGTGGATGTTCGCGTTGCTCAGCTGCGTCATGGCCGAATCGATGCGCGGCCAGTCCTCCTCCTGCAGCCGGCCGGAGCGCAGGTGTCCCTGATTGATGCGTCCGAGCGAGGACAGCATGCGCAGGGTCAGGGATTCGGCCGACATTTCCATGCTGAAAATTGCCGCGGATTTTTGCGAGCCCAAGGCCGCGTTCTCCGCGATGTTCACCGCCAGGGTCGACTTGCCCATCGAGGGGCGGCCCGCGATGATGATCAGATCACCGGGCTGCAGGCCGGAGGTCATCTCGTCGAGTTGTTTGAACCCGGTCGCGATGCCGGTGAGCATGCCGTCGGAGTTATAGAGCTCGTCGATCCGGGTGACCACGTCGGGCAAAATGGACTTCACCGACCGGAAACCCACCTTGCCGCGCGAGCCGCGCTCGGCAATCTCGAACACCGACCGCTCCGCATCGTCGACGATCTCGCGCGCCTCGCGTCCCTCGGGCTCGAGCGCGCTCGTGACGATGGCATTCCCGGCCGTGATGAGCTGCCGCAGCACCGAGCGCTCGCGCACGATGTCCGCATAAGCCTTGATGTTCGCCGCCGTCGGCGTGTCGCGCGCCAGCGTTCCGAGATAGGACAGGCCGCCGACCTGATCGATCAATCCCTGGCTCTCGAGCAATCCAGAGAGCGTGACCGCATCGCAGGGCTGATTGCGCTCGATCAAGCCCTGCGCGGCCGCGAAGATCAGCCTGTGGTCATGACGGTAGAAATCATCGGAGGACACCCGATCCGCGACCTGGTCCCAGGCCGCGGAATCGATCATGAGACCGCCGAGGACGGCCTGCTCCGCCTCGATCGAGTGCGGCGGCAGGCGCAGCAGCGCATCGTCGCCTGAACCGGCGCCCGAGTATTGATTGAGGCGAGTGGCCACCTGCAAAGCCTGCGCGCCGCGGCTTTGCCGGCCGCTACTCTTCGGCGACGATGGTGACCGTCAAGGTCACGTCGATGTCGGTATGCAGGTGCAGCTGCACCTGGTGCTCGCCGGTGGTCCGGATGGGACCGGTCGGCATGCGAACCTCGCTCCGTGAAATGGGCTGACCCGCCTTCACGGCGGCTTCGGCGATGTCGGTGGTGCCGATCGAGCCGAAGAGTTTGCCCTCGGCGCCCGCCTTGGCCTTGAGCTCGAGCTTGAAGTTCTCGAATTTCGCGGCGCGAGCCTGCGCGGCAGCGAGCTCCGCGTTCGCCTTGGCTTCCAGCTCGTGGCGTTGCGCCTCGAACTTGGCGATGTTGGCGGCGGTCGCCATCGTGGCCTTGCCGGTGGGCACGAGGAAGTTGCGGGCATAGCCCGACTTCACTTTGACGCGATCGCCGATCTGACCGAGGTTCGCGACCTTCTGCAGCAGAATGATGTCCATGTTGCGTGCCCGCGGTTAGTGCTGATCGGTGTACGGCAACAACGCCAGGAAGCGCGCGCGCCGGATGGCCAGCTGCAGCTGACGCTGATAGTGAGCGCGCGTACCGGTGATGCGGCTGGGAACGATCTTGCCGGTCTCGGTGATGTAGCTCTTGAGCGTCGCCAGATCCTTGTAGTCGATCTGCTTGACGTCATCGGCCGTGAATCGGCAAAACTTCTTGCGGCGGAAAAAACGTGCCATGGGTACTCCTAGCCTTACCGTTCGACGAATGCGCGGGGCATGTCGTCGTCATCGCCATCGTCGCCGAAGTCATCGTGGCGGCGTGCATTCTCGTCCGGCGCCCGGGCCATCGGCGAGGGCTCGGTGACCGCCTCGTCCATCTTGACGACGAGGCTACGCAGCACGGCATCCGAGAACCGGAACGCTCCCTTGAGCTCGTCCAGCACCTTCTGATCGCACTCGATGTTGAGCAGGATGTAATGCGCCTTGTGGACTTTGGAGATCGGGAAGGTCAGCTGGCGACGGCCCCAATCCTCGAAGCGATGCACCTGACCGCCGCCGGCAGTCACCATGCCCTTGTAGCGATCGACCATCGCAGGAACTTGCTCGCTCTGGTCCGGATGGACCAGGAGCACGATTTCGTAATGCCGCATTGTGGCTCCCTACGGTTGTAGCCTCCCGTTGCGAGCGGTGAGGCAAGGAGTGAAGCCGGATGGCCGGCGAAAAAGAGCGCGAATATTACGCGCTTCGGGCGCGTTTGGTCAACTCGGGCGCCCGCTGCCGCCGCGCCTCGAACAGCGCGACGCCCGCCGCCACCGACACGTTCAGCGATTCGACGTTACCGGCCATGGGGATGCGCACCAGAAAGTCGCAGCGCTCGCGCGTCAAACGCCGCATGCCGTCGCCCTCAGCCCCCAGCACCAGGGCGAGCGGCCGGTCGAGATCGGCGCCGTACAGGGTCTCAGGCGCCTCCCCGTCGGTGCCGACCACCCAGACACCCCGCTGCTTGAGCATATCGAGGGCGCGCGCCAGATTGGTGACCGTAGCGACCGGGACGAACTCTGCCGCGCCCGCCGCCACCTTGCGTACCACGCCATCGACGCTGGCGGCCCGGTCCTTCGGGATGACCACGGCGTGCGCGCCGGCCGCATCGGCGGTACGCAGGCAGGCGCCGAGATTGTGAGGATCCGTCACCCCATCGAGGATCAGCAGCAACGGCCTGTCGATTTCACTTATTGCGGCGAGAAGGTCGTGCTCGTCCCAGCCTTTGAGCGGCCTCACGGCGGCGACCGCTCCCTGGTGCACCACCTCCCCGGCGAGCTTCGCGAGTGACTCGCCGCTCACGGTTTGGATCCGGATACCCGCCGCCTGCGCCCGTTCCTTGAGCGAGGTCGCGCGCGCATCCTGGCGCGGCTCGGCCATCCACAGCTCGAGGAGCCGCTCGGGCGCGCGCTCGATGACGGCGCCCACGGCGTGCAAACCATAGACCAGGTGACGCTTACCGTCAGCCACGTCGGCCGCGACCGCCGCCCCGCGACGAGCGGCGCGACGCGCCCCCGCCCCCGCCCCCGCGACGCGATCGCTCGTCTCGCGCCCGAGAGCCGGATCCACTGGTCCGCTGAGAGGTTCCGCCGCCGGCGGCTGAGCCGGCGGCCTCGCCCGTCGTCTCCACCAGCTCGAAGTCGATCTGGCGCTGCAGGAGATCGACGCGGTTCAGGCGAACCTTGACTGCATCGCCCATGCGCCAGCGCCGTCCGGTGCGCCGGCCCACCAGGCCCATGCCGCCCGAGTCCAACTCCCAGTAATCGCCCGGGAGGTTCGAGATGTGCACCAGCCCGTCGATGGGCATTTCCTTCAACTGCACGAACAATCCGAACTCGAGCGCGCTGGTGACGGTGGCCTCGAAACTCTCGCCGATGCGCGGCTGCAAATACAGGCACTTGAGGTAACCCATGACATCGCGGGAAGCATCATCGGCGCGCCGCTCGCGCTCCGAACTCTCGGCGCCGAGCGCCTGCAATTCCGCGGTGCTGTAGCGGTGTCCCGAGGCGGAGCTTGGCACCAACGCCCCCTTGATCGCGCGGTGTACCAGAAGGTCCGGATAACGCCGGATCGGCGAGGTGAAGTGCGCGTACTCCTCGAGCGCCAGGCCGAAATGACCGATGTTGGTTTGTTGATAGACGGCTTGGGCGAGCGCCCGGATCACGAGACCCTCGAGCAGCGCCCCGTCGGGCCGCGCCGCGATCCGTTCCACGAGCTGCCGGAACTCGCGCGGTGTCGGACTCTCGGAGAACGTCGCACCGATCTTGAGTGCGGTCATCACCTTCATGAGCTCGGTGACCCGCTTTGCCTCGGGCTGGCCGTGCACCCGATACAGGCTTTTCGCCTTGGCGAGCCGCAGCGCCGTTGCCGCCTGCACATTGGCGGCGATCATGCACTCCTCGATCAGCCGATGCGCGTCGTTGCGCAATACGGCATAGAAACCCTCGATTTTGCCGTCCTCGCCGATGCGGGCCTTGACCTCACCGCCGCGAAAATCCAACGCGCCGCGGGCATCGCGCGCTTCTTTGAGGGCGCCGTACACCGCGTATAAATCCTGGAGCGAGGCGCGAACCTCCGGCGTCAACGCGGCATTGGAGGTGTCGGCGGGATCCGCCAGGAAGCGCCACGCCTCATCGTAGGTCAGCCGCGCATGCGAGCGAATCACCGCCTCGTAGAAATGCGCCCGACCCGGAACGCCCGTCTTGCCCACGCGCATGTCGCAGACGAAGGCCAGCCGCTCGACATCCGGCATGAGCGAACAGAGGTGATTGGAGAGATGCTCGGGCAGCATTGGAATCACGCGGTCGGGGAAATACACGGAGGTCGCCCGTGCCCGGGCTTCCACATCGAGCGCGCTGCCGACCCGGACGTAGTGGCTCACGTCGGCGATCGCCACGACCAGCCGCCAGCCGCCGCCCTTCAGCCGCTCCGCATAGACCGCATCATCGAAATCCCGGGCATCCGCGCCATCGATGGTGACGAGCGGCAGGCCCCTGAGATCTTCGCGCCCGGCCTTGTCGGCCGGCAGGACCTTGGGATCGAAGGCATTCGCCGCATGCAGCACATCCTCGGGAAATTCCTGAGGCAGGTCGTGCCGCACGATCGCGAAGCGCGCCGCAACGTCGGACGGCCGCATCCCCGCCAGCACTTCCACGATCCGGCCATGCGCAGGCGTTTCGCCTTGTGGCCGACGGGTGATCTCGACGATGACGTTGTCGCCGTCCTTCGCGCCATGCGAGGAGCGCGAGGCGATCTCGACGGAGTACCAATGCCCGGGATCCTCCGGCTCGACTCGTCCATGTCCGACGCCCGCGTGCCAGATTCCGCCGATGCGCTTCGGCGCCTCGCCGATGCGACGGATCAAGCGCGCGACTCTGCGGCCGCGCTCGTTCATTCCCACGGCGCGCACTTCGACCCGATCGCCGTGCATCAGACTTGCCGTATCAGCCCGCGCCAGGAGCAGCGCCCCCGAGGCATCGTCCGGTATCACGAGCACGTCGCCGTTGGCGCGGCCCCGGACAAGGCCCGCGAGCCGTTCGGCTTCGCTGGCGGTGGCGAACCCCTTCGGGCCCTCGATCGCCTGCCCGTCGCGCACCATCGCGGCGAGGCGCTTCTCCAAGGCGTCGCGCTGCGCATCGGTACGCATCCCGAGACGCTTGGCCAGGCGCTCCGCACTCAACGGTTCCGGTGCCTCCGACAGGTGCTTGAGCAACAGCTCACGGCTTGCGATCGGATTCTCGTAGCGTTGTTTCTCGAGCTCGAGGTTGGGATCCTCGGCGCGCCAATCGCCCGGCTTGTCGGAAGCCGGCTTGGTCTTCTTGGAAGAGCGCGAATTTTTGCCGCCGCGGCGTGTCATGGGCTGGAATTACCTCGGAAATCGGAAGAGCGTGAGGTTAACAGCTTTGCGCCCCGAGCTCCTGCCGGCCTTGCGATCGCCTCGCCAACCAGTAATACGCCGGGGAGGTCACCGCCAAACCGACGAGCCAGGACAGATCGACGCCGCCGAGGGCGCGGGCGACGGATCCGGTGAACAGCGACGAGGCGATGAACGGCAGCTGCACCAGGATCCCCACGACATAGCAGGTGACGGCGGCGCCGTTGATGCGCCCGTAGATGCCGCCGTCTTGGCGAAAGAACGAGGCCACATCGTAATGCCCGTGGCGCAGCAGGTAGTAGTCGACCAGGTTGATGGCGGTCCACGGCACGAGCACATACAACAGCAGCGAGATGAACGCCTCGTAATTGACCAGAAACGATTTCTTGCCCGCAAGCGCGCCGAGCAGCGACACGAAGAACAGGATCAGCGCGATCACGGTGCGCGCGCGTGCCCCCGGCGACCACCGCGGAAACAGTGTCTGAGCGAAGGTCAGCGTCGACAGCGCGCCGCAATATAGATTCATGGCATTGGCGGCCGCGACGCCGACCGAGAAAACCACGAGTACCAAGGGTGCAATTCCCTGGGTCATCAGCGCGAGACCGGCAACGAGGTTCGGCTTCGGTGCGGCGATGCCCACCGCCGCGCCCAGCACCATCGGCAGGAAGGACCCGAGGGTACAGCCCCAATAACTCGCCCAGAAGGCAGGGCGTACCCCGGTCTCGAGCGGCATGTAGCGGGAGTAGTCCGACACATACGGAGCGTAGGCGATCTGCCACAGCGCGGCGGTCGAGATCGTGCCGAGAAAGCCCTGCACATTGAGCGCGTTGCGCGCCAGGAAATCCGCCGGCAAACCATGCACGGCGATGATCCACACGGCGGCGAGCGCGAGCACCGCGCTCGACACGTAGGTCATCACCCGCGTGTAGGCATGAATCAGGTCGTAGCCGTAAATGGCCGCGATGACGCTCAATGCGCCCACCAGCGCTATGCCGGGAACATCCGACTTCGCGCTCGTCATCGACGCGAGGGCCTCGCCGCCCAGCACCAGATTCGACGACAGGAATCCAACGTACATGACGATGACGATGCCGATCACCAGCAAGGAGCCGAGCGAGCCGAACTGCCCGCGGGTCTGGACCATCTGGGGCACGCCCAAGGTGGGGCCCTGCGCCGCGTGCAGCGCCATGAAGACCGCTCCGACGAGATTTCCGACCGCGAGCGCGATCACCGCCCAGACGAAGGGCAGCGCGAATACCGTCACCGCGAGGCCGCCGGTGACGATGGTCAGCAGCATGAGGTTCGAGCCGAACCACACGGTGAACAAATCGGCGTAAGTACCGTGCCGCTGATCGAGCGGAATCGGCTGGATCGTCGCGAGCTCGAGCTCCCCCGCGCGCTCGCGCCTACTCATGATGTGGCCTCATTCGATCCCCTCCGCCGCTAATGTGTCCCGCAACTCGCTCAAATGCGCCTCGTAATGGCGCCAAAGGGAGACCGACGAATCGTAGAGAGGCCGCCGTACCTGGGAGGCGCTGGCGGTCGTGGTGGGCGTCGGATTCCGGTGAAACGCGAGGCAGCCATCTTCCCACTCGAGTCCGCAATACTCCAACAATTTGCGCGTCTCGCCGGCCTGATCGGCGATGAGATCCTCGTATTTCAGATCGTAGAGCACACCGGGCATGGTCTTTTGCCAATGCGCCATCAAGCGGCGATAGGCCGCGTAATACCGGGCGATCTCGCGCAGATCGTAGGAAAAAGGATATCCGCTCTTGAACAGCGTCTTGTACATGGCATAGCACACCGCGAGCGGATGCCTCACCACGTGAACGATGCGGGCATTCGGCAGCGCCCGGCGGATGAGACCGCAGTAGAGATAGTTCAGCGGCATCTTGTCCACGAAGCGGCCCGATCCGCCGTAGGCCGCGCGCGCCCGGGCGAGATAATCGCGACCGAGTGCATCGAAGTCGAGCGTCGCGCAGAGCGCGACGAGTTCCTGACGCGAGGGGGCGGCATGGCCGCTCTGGCGGCGCGCGGCTTCGACCAGGCTCTGGGCGAAGCTGTCGAGCTCGCCGGCGGACGACAGCGCCGAATGGCTCGCCAGAATCCTCTCGACCAGAGTCGTGCCGCTCCTCGGCAGTCCGACGATGAAGATCGGGCTCTCGCGACTCGCCTGCGGCAAAGGATCCGCAGGGACTGCGGGGTAGCTCTGCACGATCCAGTCGACGGTCGACACGTCGACCGCCACGTCGTAGCGCAAATGCTCACGCCGCCGGCGGGCGCCTCGTTGCAGATGGTCGAATGCCTCGGCATAACGGCCGAGATCCTCATATTCCTTGGCGAGCGCATAGTGAAGTTGTATGAAGCCGCGCCAGTCGAGCTCCGGGCGCCGCGCCAAGGCCTGAAGCTCGGCGAGATGATTGCGCTCGGCCGTCTGCACCCGCAGTTCCGATCGGTTGAGGTAGGCCTCGAAATCCAGCGGCCGCCGAGCGATCGCCCGATCGTAGTCCGATTCCGCTCCGTCCAGATCGCCGAGAAAGCGCCGCACGGAGGCGCGATTGAACGCAAATTGGGACTCATCGGGCGCGAGCGCCATGGCACGGTTGTAGGCGTCGAGCGCCCCCTTCTGATCGGCGGCGAAGCTGCGCAGCGTCCCCACCGCATCCCACGCGGCCGGGTCTTTTCCGGCCGCATCCGCGGCGGCCCGCGCAGCGTCCAGCGCGTCCGCCCTTCGGCCCAGAGCTAAAAGACACTGCGCGCGTTGAATGCTGCAGCGGACGTTGGCGGGGTCGATCGCCGCGGCGCGATCGATGGCGGCAAGCGCGTCCGCCGGCTCTTTCATGGCCATGGCTATGTGGCTGGCGGCGAGCCAGCCGTCCGCAAATTGCGGGGCACGGACATTCAGTGTCACGCAGGCACTGCGTGCGCGCGCAAAGTCGCCGGCGCGCATCAAGCGCGAGACTTCCCGAAGCTCGCGGATTGCGGATTCGTCGCCGCGTTTGTCCTGCATGCGCCTGCCGTCAGCGCCGCTTGCGCCGCACGGGGGCCTGCAGATCGGCCATGCCCGGAACGTGGGTGGCGGTGACCTGCTCGGTGCAATGCCGCTCGAAGGCCTCGGCGAGCCGGGTCTTCTTGAGCTCTTTCAATGTGGCGATCCCGATTCGAACCGGCGGCAAATCGCCGCTCAACGGCACCCGGCGGAGCCGGCGGCCGTCGAGCGCCACATCCGCGCGCGGGCGCGCGTTGGCAAGCGTGTAGCCGAGACCATTTGCCACCAGCGTACGCACGGCATCCATTTGTCCCGATGACCAGGCGATCGTCGGCTCCAATCGTTCGCGGATGAACAGACCCAAAAAATACTCCCGGCTCACGGGCATGTCGAGCAGCACCATCGGGAGCGGCGCCAGTTGAGCGAGCTTGATCTCGCGCTCGCGGGCCAGCGGGTGGGAGTCGCCGAGGAGCACGTACGGAGCCAGGGTCGCGAGCGGCGCGAACGCGATGTCCTCGCCGATCTTGAGATCGTAGGTCACGGCCACCTCGACCTCCGCGCGCCGCAGCGCCGCGAGCAGTCCGTCCTGATTGCTCTCGCTCGATCGCAATCGGATCTCCGGGTAGGTCTTCAAAAAAGAGCTCGAAAGCTCCGGCATGACGACCGGTGCCAGCGTCGAAAACCAGCCCACCGACAGATCGCCGCGCGGCGGGTGGCCGGCATCGGCGGCCGCCGCCGAACACAGCCCTTCCGCCTGGATCAACAGCTGCTTCGCGTCGCGCAGCAGCGCGCGTCCAGCGGGGGTGAGCGACAGGCCTTGCGCGTGATGCCGCAAAAAAAGCTGCACGTCGAGCTCGCGCTCGATGTGCGAGATGGCGGTGGAAATCGCGGGCTGGGAGATGTTGGCGCGCTTGGAGGCCAGCGTGATGCTGCCGCTTTCGGCGGCCGCGATGAAATACGAAAGCTGCCGCAGAGTGAACTTCACGACACTGCTCTATCGATCCCCGGGCACGCCGAAGGACGGCGCGCGGCCGGGCGACAGCGCCCGCAGCACGTAATCCTCGATCTGCGGCGCATAGATCTCCCAGGTTCGCCCCAGCTCCGACACCGGATCCTCCTCTTTCCAGTCGACGCGCAAATCCACGAGCGGCCAGGGCACCTCCCGGACCACCAGGAGCCCCGCCGAGTGCAATGGACCGGCTTCGCCCCCTCGGCCGACGCCCGCGCGCAACGCCTGGAGCAGACGCAAGCCCAGATGGCCGCTCGAGCCCTCGAACGCCTCGACCATCGCGGCTGGAACCTCGGCATTCGCGAGCAGGTTCCCCGCGGCCGCGGCATTGGCGCCGACGGCAGAGCTCACGATGCCGAGCGCCTCCGCGCCCGAATGCACGGCGGGCGGACCCTGGGGCCCGATCACCAGAAGCTGGCGGTAGGCGCCGAAAGGAGTCGCTCGCAGCGCCGCCCCCAGCGCCTCGGCCGCGCTCTCGGAGCGCGCGAGCCCCGCAAGAATGAGCGGCCCCAAGGCCGGATCGGTGATGTTTTGCGTGGCCACCGCGCCCACCCCCGCACGCGCATGGGCGCAGCGCGCCGCGACCGCCGGCGAGGAGGACGCAATCGCCATCCCGAACAGACGCGCATCCGCGGAGCGCGCGACGATGGAGAGTGTCACCGCTCAGGCCTCATCGGGAATCACGGCGATGACATCGACCTCGACCAGCCACTCGGGCCGCGCGAGACCGGACACCACGATGCCCGTGGATACGGGGTAGACGCCCTTCAACCATCGTCCGACAGTGCGATATACCGCCTCGCGAAATCGTGGATCGGTGAGATAGATGGTCACCTTGCAGACGTGCTCGAGCGTTGCGCCCGCCTCGGTGAGCAGCTGTTTGATGTTCGCCATCGCCTGCTCGGCCTGCGCCGCGGCGTCGCCGATCCCGACGTTCACCGCCGTGTCGAGATCCTGCCCCACCTGACCGCGAACGAAGACCGTGCGTCCGCGCGCCACGACCACCTGAGAGAGGTCGTTGTCGAGCTTCTGCTCCGGATAAGTATCGCGGGTGTTGAACTTACGTATGCGCGTGTGCATGCAATCTCCCGTGGACGAGCGGCCGTCATGCGCCCTGCTGTCATCATAAATCATCGGGAAGCGATCCCTACGCTGTTGCGATAAGCTGCAATCTTGATGTGGGGCATGGAGTCGGCAGAGGGACGTTATGAAGCGATTCAAGGCGCGGCTCGCCTCACGCGGCCCCGGGGGAGCGTGGACATTCCTGGAGATTCCGTTCGGCGTGGACAAGGCCTTCGGTAGCAAAGGGCGGGTCGCGGTCGCGGGAACCATGAACGGTTTCGCCTATCGAAACTCGCTGCTTCCCCAGGGCGATGGTACGCACGCAATGGCGGTCAACAAGGCGCTGCAGGCCGGGGCCAACGCCCGCGCAGGCGATCTTGTGGCTGTCACCATGGAGGTTGATCGGTCGGAACGAATCGTGGTGATCCCTCCGGAATTAAGGCAGGCACTGGCATCTCACTCAAAGGCCGAGACGGTGTTCCAGTCACTCAGCTATTCCCATCGGCAGGAGTTTGCCGAGTGGGTCGCGAGCGCGAAGCAAGAGCAGACGCGCCGGCGCCGAGCGGAAAAATCCATCCCCCTGGTGCTGGAAAGACAGCACGTTCGATAGCCTCCCAACCGGATAGCCGAGGGCATCCCCGCGCCGGCGGCATCCCCGCGCATTGATTGACAAGGCCCGGGCGGGTGCGTAGATTCCCCCGCCTCATCGTCGGCGGCCCCTCTTGCCCAGGTGGCGGAACTGGTAGACGCGCTGGTTTCAGGTACCAGTGGAGAAATTCGTGGAGGTTCGAGTCCTCTCCTGGGCACCAAATTCAACTACTTACAAAGCATACTTGATATGCACTCTGAGTCGCCGTCGCCGCTTCTCCGAGCCATTTGCACCTGCCGCGACGAATGCGAGTCTGCTCGCACCTCGACGATGGATGTCATGCCGGCCTGAGCCATGGTGAGCGATAGCTCGGTCGCAAGAATGTCGATCGCTCGGGCAGCGCCGGGTCTGCCTCCTGCGATGAGGCCGAAAAGAATCGAGCGACCCACCAGCACAAAGTCGGCACCGAGCGCGAGCGCGATCAGAATGTCAGCGCCACGTCGCACACCGCCGTCGAGCAGCAGCACCGCCCTCGAGCCCACAACGGAGCGGATCGCCGGCAGAGCCTCGAGTGATGCAGGCGCTCTGTCGAGCTGACGTGCGCCGTGATTGGATACCACGATGCCATCGACTCCCGCCTCGAGTGCCTGGCGCGCATCATCGGGATGCAAGATTCCCTTGAGCAGCAACCGACCCGGGAACAGGCGTCGGTATCTATCGACATCCGACCATGTCTGAGGGGGCTCGCCTTGTTGCGCCACGAATGTCGCGATCTCGGCCGGGCGCGCACCCACCCCGGCGTAACGGGCCCAACTGCCGAGCGGCGGCAGTCCCCCATGTCGCAGATACTCGAGAGTCCACCCAGGATGCGCAAGGGCATCGAGAATTCTTGAGGGCGTCAAACTGACGGGCACTCCGAAGCCGTTGCGGATATCGCGCTCCCGCTTTGCCGTGACCGGCAGGTCCACCGTGAGGACGAGCGTTCCGTAGCCCGCATCGCGGGCGCGGCGCACGAGATCATCGCAGACCGCTGCATCTCGCGCAGGATAGAGCTGATACCACGCATGATTTGGGGCGATCTTTACTATCTTTTCGAGCGGCTCGACGCTCACCCCCGAAAGCACGTAAGGAATGCCGGTGCGCGCTGATTCTTCGGCCAACATGCACTCGCCTCCACGTCTCAATAGACCTGTATATCCGGTGGGGGCGATTCCGAACGGCAGCTTGTAAGTCCGGCCTAAGAGCGATGTCGTGAGTTCTCTCGAACCCACATCGCGCAGATAGCGCGGCACGATCCGGATGCGCTCGAACGCTTGCCGGGCGCGAGCAAGCCCGAGCTCGTCCTCGACCCCGCCCGCCACCCAGTCGTACAGAACCCGGGGGAGACGCCTTCGGGCCAAACGCTCGAGCACGTCTATGTTGAGCGCCGTATGAGGTTGAAGCATGCGGCCGATTTTATACGCGCCTTGGGCAGCCGCCCACCGCGGTGCAGCTATTTCGAGGCGTCGGCCGGCAGCCGCACGCTGAAAGCGGTGCCACTCTCCCGACTCGAGCTCACCGATAAGTGACCGCCATGCGCCCGGACGATCTGCGCGCAAATATAAAGACCAAGCCCCAAGCCGCGACGGCTGTCCGAGGCCGAGGGCCGCCAGAACGGCTCGAACATCCGATCGTAGTTCTGTTCCGGGATCGGCTCGCCCACGTTGGCGTTCCAGACTTTGAAAATGAAATCACGATCGTCGGTGCAGGCGGTGACTCTCACCGGGCTGTCCGGCGCGCCGTGGTCGAGGGCGTTGCTGATGAGGTTCGAGGCGACTTGCTGGATGCGCCCGAGGTCGCACCGCACCTGGCGGTTCACGTCGATGCTTGCCACGATCTGCCGGCTTGGCCGGCCATCCTGCAGCTCTTTCACCACGGCCTGAAGCCCGGCATTCAGGTCCTTGACGTCATCCAGATCGATGCCGATGCCGCCGCCCAGCCGCCCACGCGCGAAGTCGAGCACATCTTCGATCATCGAAGACATGCGCCGCGCGTTCGTCTTGATGCGATCCGCCATGCCTGCAAGCGGCGTATTGGCCTCGAGCTTGCGCTCCATCAACGCGCTGGTGGCGTAAATGGCCTGCAGCGGATTACGCAAATCATGCCCGAGGACCGCGATGAACTGTTCGCGCAACTCGCTGGCGGAGCGTTCGTCCCGCAACGCCGTCTGCACCTGCTCGCGCTTGAGCTCGCCATCGAGCTGCGCGGCGATGAGTGCCGCAAATTTGGCAAACAGTCGGACCGTCTTCTCGTCCGAAACCTTTGCCGGAGAGGGATCGATTGCGCAGAGATTGCCGAAATAGCGGCCGTTCGGCAGCACGATGGGAACCGACACGTAGCTTTCGATGCCGTAGATTTTGGGCACCGGATGGTCGCGGTAGACAGGATCGATGCTCGCCTGGTCGATGACGACCGGCCGGTTGGATCGCTTCGACTCTATGCACAGCGTGGTCTCGATGGCGAGGCTCGCACCCGGCTTCAACCCAAAATCGATCCCGTCCTTGACCGCGCATGCCGTCCAAGTGGAGTCGGTGACGCGGGCCACCGCGACGAAACGCATTCCGGTGATTTCGGAAAGCGCATCGAGGAGCGTCGGGACTGCCGCAATCTGGCCTACGGCATGCACGTCACGGGCGATCTCGTCGGGGGCATCGCCTGATGAAGCCGGATTAGTAGCGGGCATGGACAGCCATTCAGCCAGTCACCAATGGATCGGGGGTCACGGTGGCCCAAAGTGGGGACCGTGGGGAAGCTGCAGTCTAGCATTGTTTCGCCGAGTTTCGCGGCAGCTTTACAAGGTGACCCGAAGAGCCCGCCGCACCCCCGTGGTGCTCACGTCATAGTTACCGTTGGCAATTCTCACGAGATCCCGACCCTCGTTCTTTGCGATGTAAAGCGCCGCGTCCGCGCGCGCGATGAGGTCCTCGAGCGAGCGGGTCGATTCGTCGTAAAACGCCAGGCCAGCGCTCAGCGACACCTTCAGGCCGCTGCCTGCCGAGGGCACCCGGATGGAGAACATCCGCGTGCGCAGCCGCTCGAGACTTGCATGCGCGACCTCGATCGGCGTGTTCGGCATGACCAGCAAAAATTCCTCACCGCCCCAACGGCCGAGGATGTCGGTACTGCGCAATGCTTCCCGGCCGGCGCGGGCGAACTCCCTGAGCACATGGTCGCCGGCGCCGTGCCCGCAGCGGTCGTTGATGGATTTGAAATGATCCATGTCGATGACCGCGATGGTGAGAGGCTCTCCCGCCTCCCTGGCGGACTCGAGTGCGGACACGGCAAGCTCCGCCGTGCGCCGTCGGTTCGCCAGACCCGTGAGCGGATCCTGGTTCGCCAAGATCACCAGCTGCGCACGGTATCTGCGGTTCGAGAGCAAAAAGTAAACCAGCAGCGCGATGACCGCGGCGCCGAGCGATGCGAACACGGCATCCCAACGCAGCTCCTCGCTTTGCACCTTGGTTTTCTGCCGGGAGGATTCGAGTTCGCGCTTCAACGAGGTATTGCGCTCGACCTCGCGGTCGGTCGCGAAGCGGGCGCGCAGCGCCCCCGCCTGCGTCAGGCTCGCGGCGTCGTTCGCCGCGGTGTAACGATTGAGGTATTCCTGAAGATCGTTGAAGGCCTGCCTGTATTTATGCAATACGGCGTTTGCCCGCGCGCGCGATTCGTAGATCGCGGCAACCTGGCGGGGCGGCAGATCCTCGCCTCCGTGATCGAGGATCCCGTCGAGTGTGGCCAGAGCCGCCTCGGGCCGTCCGAGACCCAAGTCGATGCGCGCCTGAAGGAGCCGGGTCTCCTTGACCGATAACGTGGCGTCGCCGAACAGCCGAAGCGCATTGTCGCATCGGCGTTTCGCCGTCTCGAGCTCGCCGAGTTCGATGTGCGACTCGCAAATCGCCTTGTCCGCGAAGGCGATGGCCTGGGAGTCGTCCAGTGACACGCTCAGCGCGCGCGCCTTGGCGAATTCTGCGATCGCCCCTTGATGGTCGCCCATCTTCTGCAAGATCTGGCCGCGCATGAAGCGCGACAGCGACAGGCTGGTCGGCGCATCGTGGGCGGTGTCCCAGTCGATCTTCTCCTGATTCAGACTGAGTGCCTGGCCGTAGTCGCCCATGGAGCGCATGGCCAATGACAGATTTTCCGCGGAGGCGATGTGCACTTCGGGCGCCGCTTTACCCTCGCTCGCACCGTACGCCTGCACGAACGTCGCGACGGCGAGATCTTCGCGATCGGACCGGTGTTCCAGCAATCCTCGGCCGATGAGCAGACACAGATCGGCCGCGGATTGCGGCGGCTGCAACGCCCGCTCCTCCTCCACGGCTTTCAATGCAGCGGCGATTCCGGCACTGTCGTAGACGCTCCCCAGATGGGCGAGCCGCAGTTCCACGTGCACGGGATCGCGCGGGTCCGGCGCGAGTGCGAGGCCTTTCTCGGCGCTGGCGCGCGCCTCGGCGTCGAGTTCGAGCATGCCTTGTGCATCAGCCATGACGGCGTACAGCGATGCCATGCGCGACAGCGCGGCGGCGTTGCCGCCCGACGGAGTTGCCGCGCGTGCGCCATCGCGCGTGAGGGTCAGGAGCTCCTGCGACTGCCGGACCGCGGCGCCGGCGTTCTTGCCCACCAGATCCTGCAACTGGCGAATCTGCGGATCGGCGTCGGCCAGACAGTAGCCGAAAGCCGACAGGGGCAGGCAAGCGGCAGCCGCGCACAGCCAGGCCCACCATCCTGGTCGCGTCGAATTCGGGGTGCGCAGGCCAGGCTGCTTGAGGAAATGCATGGAGAACCGGAAACTACGGGTTTGTCCCGGCCGGGGCGACTCCGGAAGTCACGTTTTCCGACTTAACATTTGGATATATCGGACAGCGACTCGGAGTGCCTCGTGCGCGTGGGTTTGTCGCCGGGTTTGTGACGCATGTCATAGTGGTAACTTGAGAAGCGCTGGCGCATATTTGAGCGAGAACAAGATGCCCGGAAGGGAATACGAATGGCCTCATCTTTCTTGAATCGCGAAAACACCATCGCGCCTCCGGGGTACGATCGATTCCTGGTTCCCCCTGCGGCGCTGGCGGTGCATCTTTGCATCGGTCAGGTTTATGCGTTCTCGACGTTCAATCTGCCGCTGACCAGGATCTTGGGCGTGACGCACGCGGTGCCCGGGGACTGGAACTTGAAGGAGATCGGGTGGATCTTCTCCATCGCCATCGCTTTCCTGGGGGTGTCGGCCGCCGCTTTCGGACGCTGGGTCGAACGCTCCGGTCCGCGCAAGTCGATGTTCGTCTCGGCCCTGTGTTTCGGAAGTGGCTTCATCGTGTCCGCCTTCGGCATTCATTACCACTTCCTGTGGCTTCTCTATCTGGGATACGGGGTGCTGGGCGGCTGCGGGCTCGGGATCGGCTACATCTCACCGGTCTCCACGCTGATCAAGTGGTTCCCGGACCGTCCGGGCATGGCGACCGGCATGGCCATCATGGGCTTCGGCGGCGGTGCTCTGATCGCCGCCCCACTGTCCGTCATATTGATGAATCACTTCAAGACCGCGGTGTCGAACGGCGTGCTCGAAACTTTCGTCACCATGGGCGTCATCTATTTCATGTTCATGATGATCGGTGTGTACTCGGTCAGGGTCCCCGCCGATGGCTGGCTGCCCGAGGGCTGGACGCGGCCCGTTAAACCCGTGCCGCTGGTCACCGAGGCGCAGGTCGCGGTCGACGTCGCGTGGCGCACTGCGCAGTTTTGGCTGCTGTGGGTCGTGCTGTGCATGAACGTCACCGCCGGCATCGCGGTGTTGAGCCAGGCCTCGCCGATGATCCAGGAAATCTTCAGCGGCCGGGTGACGCCGGAGATAGCAGCGAGCTTCGTCGGCCTGCTGAGCCTGTTCAACATGGTCGGACGATTCTTCTGGGCAAGCACCTCCGACTACATCGGCCGGCGCAACACCTATTTCGTGTTCTTCGCGCTCGGCATCCTGTTGTACTCCACGGTGCCCTCCATCGGCTATGCGGGCTCGATCCCGCTTTTCGTCGCGGCATTCGTGATCATCCTGTCGATGTACGGCGGCGGCTTCGCCACCATTCCGGCGTATCTGCGCGATGTCTTCGGCACCATGCACGTGGGCGCCATTCACGGACGCCTGTTGACTGCATGGTCGGCCGCGGGGGTGCTCGGGCCCGTGCTGATCAACTACATCCGCGAGTACCAGATCGAGCGCGGCGTCCCGAAGGCTCAGGCGTACTCGGTCACCATGTACATCATGTGCGGTTTGCTGCTGATCGGGTTCATTTGTAATTTTTGCATGCGCCCGGTCAGCGAGAAGCATCACCACAGGAGCGCACCATGAAGGCACGAGGGATTATTCTGTGGCTGGCGGTCGGCATTCCCCTACTGTGGGGAGTGCTCAAGACCTTGCAGAATGCCATCAAGCTTTTTTAGGAGAACAATCCATGAATTTGAATATGAGCCTGAGTCTCGCGCCCATCGTCGCCCTGATCGCGGGCGTGCTCATCCTAATCGTTCCCCGACTCCTCAATTACATCGTTGCCATCTATCTGATCATCACCGGCCTCCTGGGGCTGTTCCCACACCTGCGATAGGCTGGCGGGCATGCGCCTCGACCCGCCGTCATAGCAGACGGGCGAGCACGCTGCCGTTGGGACTGCCGAGGCCCGTGCAGGCATCCCAGCCGGGCTTCGCGGCGTATTCGCCGTTGTTTCCTTGAGTCACATCGCGGCATGCTTGTGCATCGGGATAGAGCAGCG
Organism: Steroidobacteraceae bacterium; assembly: GCA_050012215.1. Lineage (GTDB taxonomy): Bacteria > Pseudomonadota > Gammaproteobacteria > Steroidobacterales > Steroidobacteraceae > Bog-1198. The sequence continues at coordinate 173,301 of JBEKHO010000001.1, read as the reverse complement.
GGTTGACGAAGCCCGCGGTCTTGCCGCTCGACGCATTGATCCGAGCGAGCAGCGCCGCCCATAGCGGAGCCACGGCGCTGGTCCCGCCGATGACGGTGTCGGTGCCATCCACGCGCACCTCATAGCCCGTCTCGGGGTCCGCATCGCCTGCCACGTCGGGCACACCGCGCATGGTCAAGGCGACCGAGGCGCCCTCCGTGGTCAAGGCACTCAAGCCGTTTTGCCACGCCGGGAGGGCGAAGAAACTGCTGATTCCGCCGCCGGTCGCGCCGCCGCTCGCGCCGTCGTTCCACACGCTCTCGCTGGTGATCTGAGTTTGATTCGCTGTGAGATTCGTGCCGCCGCACGCCAGCACGTGCGGGCTCGAGGCGGGAAAATCGACATGATCGCCGCCGCCGCTCACCCCGTCCGACGAACCGCCATCCCCGGCGGCAACGCATATCGTGATGCCCATGGTCGCCGCTGCCTGGAATGCCTCATCCATGGCGGTCATTGCCTGCGACGTCCACGTCGACTCCGCGCCGCCCCAACTGATGGACAGCACGGACGGATCGTTGGTGGTGTCGTGAATGGCAGTGGTGATCGCATCGAGGAACCCGGCATCGGTATTCGGAGCGAAATAAACGGCTATTCGTGCCCCGGGCGCGATGGACCCCACGACCTCGATATCGAGCATCACCTCGCCATCGGGTCCGTCGCCGTCGCCCGTCGGACTGTTGGTCGAGTGGTCGACGGACACCGCGGTGACCGTCGGGGCGGTCACATCGAGGCCGCTGAAATAAGTGTTGAGATCGGCCGGCCGGTATCCCCCGCCGAGTTCGATCAGCCCCACGCACTGGCCGGCGCCCGTACCCGAAGGATATCCGTAGAGCGAGGCAACCTCGGGCGGGGTGAACGACACCGGCGCCACCGCATGTCGAAAGATGTTTCCCAGGGGCCGGCGCGAACGGAAATGCGGCCTCGCCTGCGGCCGGTTGTCGAGCCCGAGAATTGCTTCGACCACGCCGTCCCACTCGGCGGGCAGATAGATGCCACCGGTGCGGCCTCGATAGGTACCGCCGGCGTGCGACATGTGGTGGAGCTGGATGCCGAAGGCGGCCGTAAACTCTCCCACCGTCCCCGAGAGGATGACGGTTCGCCGCGCGGCATGTTCCTGCACTACGGAAAGTCCCTGGGCTTGGGCAAACGTCCGGACGCGCGCAACGTCGGCGGGGTCCGCCCCATGGTCGCGCGCGAAGTCCTGCTTGCTCAGGTATCCGACACGTTTGCCGGCGGCGAGGCTCGCGACCCGCGCCTGCATCGCCTGCAGACCGCGGCGGCGCACGAGCACGCTCACCTCGAAACGTTCCGACGGATTGGCGGGCCCCACCACACGGGCGCCGGGAACGGCCGCCCGCTCACTGCCCTTCAAGAGAATTCTCGCCATCTCTCGCCCCCCAGGTGATTTGACACCCCCGAGTCTACGACGACGCCCGGATCAGCGCCGCTGTCGCTGCCGGCAAACAGTCGTAGGAATCGTGAGACGAGCCCGTATTTCGGGTGTCTTCGGCTACTCGCGCGTCGCGCGTCGGCTCGTCGTGCGCCTGCCCGCGGCGCCGGGAGCGGCCCCGGCCTGCCGATCCATTTCGCCGCGCAACTGCGCCGCGGCGCCCGTGGATATTGCCCCGAGTCTCGCTTCGATCGTAGCGAGGTCGGGCTTGGCACCGCGCACATGGGACTCGAGCGCCCGACGCATCACTCGCAGATGCTCGGGTGTCGTGCCGCAGCAGCCGCCGATGATCCGTGCTCCGGCATCGAGTGCAAGCCCTGCGTACACGGCCATGAGTTCGGGTGTGCCGTTGAAGCGGATGGCGCCGTCGACGTACTGCGGAATCCCGCAGTTTGCCTTGGCCACCAGCACGGCGGACGAATCGGACGCGGCCGCGAGATTCACGATGGACGCCACGAGCTCGGACGGACTCACGCCGCAGTTGCTGCCGCAGGCCGCGAGGTGATGCTTTCGATGCAGGCCCGCGAGCTCCGAGGGCGTGATGCCCATCATCGTGCGGCCGTTGGTATCGAAGCTCAAGGTGGCGACGACGGGCAGCCCGGTGCTCCGCGCTCCCGCGACCGCCGCTTCGGTCTCCTCCACCGAGGACATGGTTTCGATCCAGAGAAGATCCGCGCCGCCGCGCGCAAGCGCCGCCGCCTGCTCCGCGAATGCATCGCGCGCATCGGCCAGACTCAAGGGGCCGAGCGGCTCGAGGATCTCGCCGGTGGGGCCGATGCTGCCGGCGACGAGCACCGTGTGGCCGGCACGGTCCGCCTCGCCACGGGCGATGGTGGCCGCCTTCTCGTTGAGCTCTGCGACCCGATCGGCGGCATTGTGCAGTTTCAAGCGGTAACGGGTGCCGCCGAAGGTGTTGGTCAAAATGATGTCCGCGCCGGCATCCACGAAGTCGCGCTCGAGCTGCGCGATGCGCTCGGGGTGCGTGCTGTTCCAAAGCTCCGGCGCATCGCCCGATTGCAGCCCGAGATTGAACAAATTGCTGCCGGTCGCGCCGTCCGCGAGGAGCCAGGGCCGTTGCGCCAGCAGTGAGGTGAGTCGATCGGTCATGGAACTAGTGTACCTGGCGGCGGCGGGGCCATCATGCGAAAGGATGCTTGCGAAAAATGGTCTGGTTGCGGTCCGGTCCGGTCGAGATCATGTCGATCGGAACGTCGAGCAGCGTCTGCAGCCGCTCCAGGTATCTGCGCGCATTCTCGGGCAACTCCTCGTAGCGCGTCTTGCCGATCGTGCTCTCCTTCCAGCCCGGTGATTCTTCGTACACGGCCTCGCAATTACCGAATTGATCGCAGAGCAGCGGGGGGGTGGTCGTCAAGCTGCCGTCGATCTTGTAGCCCACGCAAATCCGGATGGTGTCGAGCCCGTCCAGAACGTCGAGCTTCGTCACGCACAGCGAGGAGCAGCTCGAGTTGACGATGGATCGGCGCAGGGCGACGGCATCGAACCACCCGCAGCGACGCTGGCGCCCGGTGACCGAGCCGAACTCGTGCCCCACCTTGGACAAATGCTCGCCATACTCATCGAATAACTCGGTGGGAAAGGGGCCGCCCCCCACACGCGTCGTGTACGCCTTGACGATGCCGAGCACCTCATGAAAACGCCGCGGTCCGAGTCCCGTGCCGGGAGCCGCACCGCCCGCGCTGGTGGTCGAGGACGTGACGTACGGGTAAGTGCCGAGATCCACATCGAGCATGGCGCCTTGCGCACCCTCGAACAGCACGTTCGAGCCCTGGATGCTGAGCGCCTCCAGAATGCCGGTCACGTCCGCCACCAGCGGCTTCAGGCGCTCGCCGAGCGCGAGATTCGATTCGAGCTCGCTCTGGAAATCCACCGGAGAGGTCTGGAAATAGCGCTGCAAAATGAAGTTGTGATAGTCGAGCACCTCGCCGAGCTTGGAGGCAAAGCGCTCGCGATGAAACAGGTCGCACACGCGCACAGCGCGCCGCGCCACCTTGTCCTCGTAAGCCGGACCGATCCCGCGCCCGGTGGTGCCGATGGCGTTCGCCCCGCGGGCTTTCTCGCGGGCGCGGTCGAGCGCCACGTGCGAGGACAGAATGAGCGGACATGCAGGGCTCACGCGCAGGCGCTCGAACACCGGCACCCCCTGCTCGATGAGCATTTGGGCTTCCTTGAACAGCGCCTCGAGCGACAACACCACGCCGTTGCCGATCAGACACTGCACGCCGGCATGCAGGATCCCAGACGGGATCAGCGACAGCACGGTCTTCTTGCCGCCGATCACCAGGGTATGCCCGGCATTGTGGCCGCCCTGGAACCGGGCGACAGCCTGCACCTTGTCGGTGAGCAGATCGACGACTTTGCCCTTGCCCTCGTCGCCCCATTGCAAACCGATCACGACCAGATTTTTAGCCATTGCGTGCCATCCATAATAGGGCGAGGCCGACGATCATGCTGATCAATCCGCCCCACCTGAGCTGCGCCGGCTCGGTCTGGGACAGCTTGCCCATGAGCCGCTTGGCTGCGCCCGGATTCACGAACGGCAAAATGCCCTCCAGCACGAGGTACAGAGCGAACGCACCGCCCAGATAGCGCGCCAACTCGGCCCAACCGATATCCATCCCCATGACCCTCAGCGCTGCGGTTGAGGTTGAGGTTTATTGAAGTACTTGAAGTAGGCATTGTCGGGCGGGATCACCAACAGATCGCCCTGCGTGCCCACGGCATCCCGATAGGTCTGCATGCTCCGGTAGAAACTGTAGAACTCCGGATTTTTCGAGTAGGAATTCGCGTAGACCTCGCTCGCCGAGGCATCGCCCTGGCCGCGCGTCTGACTCGACTGGCGCGACGCATCGGCAAGAATCTCCGTCGTCTCCTTGTTGGCTTCGCCGCGGATGCGGTCAGAGCCTTCGACGCCCTCGGCACGGAGCTTGGCCGCCTGCGCCTTGAACGTCGCCCGCATGCGGTCGAAGACCGACTCCTGCACCTGCTGCGGCAGATCGATCTTGGTGATGCGCACGTCCACGAGCTCGATGCCGAGTTGGTCCGCGAAGGGTCGGGCCGTCTTCATCAGCGCGTCGGTGAATTCCGCACGCGCCGCGGTCACCACCTGCTGCAGGGTGCGCTGCGTGACCACGGTCTTGATGCTGTCCCGGATGGTCTCGCGCAGACGAGCATTCGCAACGTCCTCGCTGCCGCCGGTCGTCTCGTAATACAGGCGCAGATTCACGATGCGCCACTTGACGTAGAAATCGATGGTGAGCTGTTCCTGTTCGCGGGTGAGGAAGTGTTCGGCTTGATACAGGTCCGTCAGGATCCGGCCGTCGAATTTGGTCACCTCGTTGACCATCGGGAGTTTGACGTGCAAGCCGGGCCTGAAATCGGACTCGACGATCTGGCCGCCGGTCGATTTGATGGCGAGTTGTCCCTCGCTCACCGTGAACAGGCTCGCCCGGGCGAGCAGGATGATCACCACCAGGGACAGCATGATGTACAGGAGTCTGGTTTGCATCAGCGCACCCCGCGCGCGCGCGCCGGGTCCTCGGCCGGGGTCACTTGCACTTCCGGCAGCCGGGTGGGCGCGGCGGTCCCGCCGTCGCCGGTACCCGCCAGGGGCTGCGTGCCCGGCGGCAGAAGCTTGTCGATCGGCAGATACAGCATGTTGCCGGCGCCCTTGGTATCGACGATCACCTTGCGGGCGTTCTTGTAAACCTGGTCCATGGTATCCAGGTAAATGCGTTCGCGGGTCACGGCCGGCGCGTGCTCGTACTGACTCAAGACCTGGTCGAAGCGGGCGGTCGCGCCCTGCGCGAGCGCAAGCACCTGCTGTCTGTAAGCCTCCGCGTCCAGCAGTACTTTCGCGGCCTCGCCGCGGGCGCGCGGCACCACGTCGTTACGGTAGGTCTCGGCATCTTGCTCGTAGCGCTGGCGATCCCTGCCGGCCTTGATCGTATCGCGCTGCGAATCCTGCACCGCCTCCGGCACCACGATCTCCTCGAGCCTGACGCCGATGATGTGGATGCCCATGTCGTAGCCGTCGATCGTGTGCTGAAGCGTCGCCATGGCATGGTTGGTGATGCTCACATCGAAGGCAAGCGCCTTGTCGAGCGAGGCTTGGCCGACCGCCTCGCGCAGTGCGCTCTCGCTCGCCTGCCGCAGCGTGTCCTCGACCCCCTTGACCCTGAATAGATACCGGCGCGGATCCGGCTGGGTGTATTGGACCGCGGAGCGAACCTCCACCAGGTTGGTGTCGGCGGTCAGCATCTGCGCGTCGTCCTGGACGCTGTTGGGTTGAGAGACGTTCACGATCACCTTGCGCTCGATCGGCCATGGCAGGTGCCAGTTGTAGCCCGGTCCCACGGTCTCAACGTAGGCGCCGAACCGAAGCACCACGGCGCGCTCCTGAGCGTCGACGCGATAGGCCCCGCTCGCCAGCCAGATCGCGCCGATGAGCACCGCGACGCCGCCCAATCCCTTGGCGAAACCCGGGGAGCTCTGCCCACCACCTCCGCCCGCACCGCCGCTGCGCCCGAAGAGCGCGGCCAGACGCCGCTGCAGATTGCGCAGAACGTCATCCAGATCGTTCTGCGAACTTTGAGGGCGGTTCCAAGGATTGCGCTTCTCGCCGCCAGGTTCGTTCCAAGCCATTCGTATGCCTAAGTTTTGTTTCGGACGGGACCGTCTAATGATAGGGGGCGGGGCATTTTAACAGCCGACCGGAACCCCACAAGGTCGGCTAAGCCACGCGCTGCTCATGGGTTTCGAGCGTTTTGACAAGATCCACGCCTCGGCTGCCCAAAACCTTGGCCATTTCCGAGGAATCGAGCTCGACTTCGAGCTCCCAGCTGCCGTCGTCGCATTGTCGCTCGGCGCGCACGGCGTTGCGTCTATATAGATCCGAGCGGACCGCCGCGGCCGGCATTTGCAGGTGAAGCGTGCTGCGGATCTGGTTCGGCCGCACCGCCTGGACGATGGCCTCGCGCAATGCCTCGATCCCGGCCCCGGTCACCGACGACACCCAGGTTTGGGCCGGCAGCGCGTCGGGCCCCAACACGACACGCGGCGCCTCGCGCGCAGCAGGGTCTTCCAGTAAATCGATTTTGTTGAACACGGTGAGCTCACGAATCTCCCCGGCGCCAATGCCGGCGAGTACTTCGCGCACCTGCGCAATGCGCTCGCTGCGCAGGGGATCGCTGGCATCCACGACGTGCAGCAAAAGATCCGCTTCGCGGGCTTCCTGCAATGTCGAACGGAAGGCCGCGATGAGCTCGTGCGGGAGCTGACGGACGAATCCGACGGTGTCGGCCAGCACCACCTCGCCGACTCCCGCGAGCTTCACGCGCCTCACGGTCGGGTCGAGCGTCGCGAACAATTGGTCCGCGACGTAGGTGTCGCTGCCGGTGAGGCGGTTGAACAGCGTGGATTTGCCCGCATTCGTGTATCCGACCAGGGCGACCGTCGGAACCGGAACCTCGCGCCGCACATGGCGGCTGGTGTCCCGCTGCCGCGCGAGCTTGTCGAGCCTGCCACGCAACGTGCGGATGCGCTTGGCGATCAATCGACGGTCGGTCTCGAGTTGGGTCTCGCCAGGGCCTCGCAAACCGATGCCTCCCTTCTGACGCTCGAGATGGGTCCAGCCGCGCACCAGGCGGGTCGCCAGGTGGGACAACTGCGCCAGTTCCACCTGCAGCTTCCCTTCGAAGCTTCGAGCTCGTTGCGCAAAAATGTCAAGAATCAAACCGTTACGGTCCAATACTCGACAACCAGTGAGCTTTTCGAGGTTGCGTTCCTGACTGGGACTCAACGCCTGATCAATCAGCACGACCTCGGCGCCGAGCTCAACCGCACGGACGCGAATTTCCTCAGCCTTACCGCTACCGACGAAATACTTCGGATCGGGCCGCGGGCGGGATGCGAGCACGACCCCCACGGGGATTGCGCCGGCCGAGGCGGCCAGCGCTTTGAATTCAGCCGTGTCGTAAGGATCGACCGGATGACCGACACCGACACCGACCAATAGCGCCCGCTCGCCACCCCGGGGGCGTTCAAACAATGGACAAACGCCTGCCGCGAATCATTCGACGATGGCCGGTTCCGTCACTTCGCCGTCTTCGCCCGTCGGCAGCCGCACGTTGCGGGCCGGAACGACGGTGGAAATGGCGTGCTTGTAGACCATCTGACTCACGCTGTTTCTCAGCAGAACGACGAACTGATCGAAGGAATCGATCTGTCCTTGCAGCTTGATGCCGTTCACCAGATAGATGGATACCGGCACACGTTCTTTACGCAAAGCGTTCAAAAAGGGGTCCTGCAGAGACTGGCCACGGGCCATGGGAGAGCTCCTTGTTTTTAGAGTCGTTGACATTGCCGCGTCACTTCCTTGCGCCAGGCAAATTCCAATTAAATCCTAGCACAGCGGGGGCCGGTGGAGCTAAACGTATGACCATCCTGCAAACCCGCACTCGGACAGTGCCTGCGTAACCCTCGATGCCACCTGCGGTTGCACGGAGTTCAACCAAGTCGCCCGATGACGCCGCCGCAGCCACGTCAGTTGTCGTTTGGCAAGTTGTCGCGTTGCCGCAACCGCTTTTTCTTTGAGTTCATCCAAACCGCATCGTCCTGCTAGGTACATCCATGCCTGACGGTATCCGACCGCGCGCATCGACGGATGTTCCGCAGTCAGGTCGGTTCTTTCGTAGAGAGCGCGCACCTCGTCGAGAAATCCCTGTGCCATCATAGCGTCGAAACGTTCGGCGATGCGCCGATGCAGGTCGATTCGATCACCCGGCGCCACTGCGAATTCCAGCACCTGCACGCCTTCGAAAAGCGTGCCACGATTGCGTTGCAAATGAGTGATCGGGAAGCCCGTCGCACGATACACCTCCAGGGCACGCTGAATGCGTTGAGGATCGTTGACGTGGATGCGAGCGGCCGCCGCCGGATCCACCCGCGCAAGCTCCTGGTGAAGGCTCTCCCAACCGCTTGCGGCCGCCTGCTCGTCGATTTCCAGGCGGATGCGCGCGTCCGCCTGCGGCAACTCTGCGAGCCCGGCCGATAGCGCATGGAAGTACAGCATCGTTCCGCCCACCAGCAGCGGCTGGCGCCCCCGCGCCCAGATCCCACGCATGGCCTCGGCCGCGTCCTGCAGGAATTCCCCGGCCGAATAACGCATCGCCGGATCGCGAATGTCGATGAGATGGTGCGCGATTCTCTCACGGGTCGGCAGGTCCGGCTTCGCGGTGCCGATATCCATGCCGCGATAAACTTGCGCGGAGTCGACGCTCACGATCTCGAACGGCCAGCGCTGCGCGAGCTCGAGGGCGATGTCCGACTTGCCCGCGCCGGTCGGCCCCATGAGCAACAACGCGCCGCGGCGGCTGACCCCCATCAGCGTCCGCGCATGAACAATCGATCGAGATCGCCGAGCGACAGCCGCACCCACGTCGGGCGCCCGTGGTTGCACTGGTCCGCGCGCGGGGTGCGTTCCATCTCGCGGAGCAGCGCATTCATCTCCGGCAGCGTGAGATTGCGTTGCGCGCGCACCGCGGCATGGCAGGCCATGGTGCCGAGCAGGCGATTGATCGACTCTTCGACGCGGCGCGAGTGCCCCGTTTCCAACAGATCTGACAGCACGTCGCGCACGATGCCGGCCGGATCGCGTCCCGCGAGCAGACTCGGAATCCCGCGCAGAGCCAGCTGATCCGGCGCGAGCCGCGAGACGTTGAAGCCCAAGGCCGCGAATTCGGCTTGATGCAGTTCGGCCGCTTCGGCCTGGGCTGGCGTCACCGTCAGGATCTCGGGCACGAGCAGCTGCTGCTCTGCCGTCTCGCCGGCCAGGAGCTTTTTCATGCTTTCGTACATGATCCGCTCGTGAGCAGCATGCATGTCGACCAGCACCATCCCATCGGAGGTCTGGGACAGGATGTAGACCCCGTGCAACTGGGCCACCGCGAAGCCGAGTGGCGTTTCGCCATTCGGCTCGGCGACAGCATGATCGGGCCGCGCATCGAGCGGCTCGAGGAACCGGCGGTAGGCGTCGATTGCGCCGCGGCTCGGCGGCCGGTCGGCCAGCGAGAAACGCCCCTGGCTGGGGGACATCATGCCGGACGCCGTGTGAGCTGCCGTACCTTCGGCGCGCGCGCCGCCGGTCAGCCAGTCCGACGCCGCACTGCCCTGGGATTCGACCGTCGGCCGCGTTTGAGCGAGCGCCCGCTCGAGCGTGCGGAACATGAACTCGTGCACGCTGCGTGATTCGCGGAAACGCACCTCGAGCTTCTGAGGATGTGCATTCACATCCACCAGCGCCGGATCCATCTCCAGATACAGCACGTAAGCGCAGAATCGCCCGTTGAAAAGCACATCCTGATAAGCAAGGCGGGCCGCGCCCGCGATCAGCTTGTCGCGCACAAAGCGGCCATTCAGAAAGGCGAACTGCAGATCGGATTGGCTGCGCGAGAAGGTCGGCAACGCAAGCCAGCCCGACACACGCAGCGTCTCCATCTCGTGGTGCAGCTCGATCACGTGCGCTGCGAACTCCTCGCCGCAAATCTTCGCCACGCGCGCGAGCCGCTCCGCGGGAGAACGGGCAGGCGGCAGCGTCCAGACGCTCTTGCCATTGTGCGCAAGCGAGAAGCCGACTGAGAACCTCGAGAGAGCGAGCCGTTCCAGCATGCGCAGGATGTGCTGGTACTCGGTGGTCTCCGCGCGCAGGAATTTGCGGCGCGCCGGCACGTTGAAGAACAGATCTCGGACCTCGATGCTGGTGCCCGGAGGGTGTGAGGCGGGCGATAGCGAGCCGGCGACGCCCTCGCGCGCATCCACATTCCACGCATGCTCGGCATCCCTCGAGCGCGAGGTCAATGTCAGCCGGGAAACGGAGGCGATGCTCGGCAATGCCTCGCCGCGAAATCCGAGGGTTGCCACCCGCTCGAGGTCCGACAGGGACGCGATCTTGCTGGTCGCATGGCGCGAGAGGGCCAGAGCGATTTCCTGGCGCGAGATGCCGATGCCGTCGTCGCGCACGCGGATCAGTCCGCAGCCTCCCCGCTCGAGTTCGACCTCGATACGCTGCGAGCCCGCATCGAGGGAATTCTCCACCAGCTCCTTGACCACGGAGGCCGGGCGCTCGATTACCTCGCCGGCGGCGATCTGGTTGATGAGCTCATCGGCCAGGACTTGAATGGGCAGGAGGCACCTCGCGAACGGCGCATTTTCGCACAGCGCGGCGCGGATGAGGGATCGACGCTCAGAGCGTCGGGGCGGCTGTCGAGGTATCGCGTTCCGTCGTGGCGAGCTCGGGCCTCGTCGCACCCTGCGCCATCAGCGCAATGCGCGTGCCCGCAGGAGGATCGGAATAGAAGTAGCCGCGCAATCCCTGGTGGATGGCGGCGGCAAGCTTTGCCTGATGCGCGATGCTGCGCAGGCGCAGCTCTTCCGCCGGGTTGGAAATGTAGGCCGTCTCGATCAGCATCGAGGGAATATCGGGCGATTTCAGCACCATGAAGCCCGCCTGTTGCACCAGCGGCTTTCTCACCTCGCCCACCAGATTGAGTTGCCGCAGGACGTGCTCGGCAGCGGTGTGGCTCTCGGTGAGCGATGCCGTTTGGGACAGGTCGAGCAGCACCGAGGCGAGCATATCGCCCTTGTTCTCGAGCGACACGCCGCCGATCAGATCCGCCGCGTTCTGGCCCTCCGCGAGCCAGCGCGCCGCCTCGGTGGTGGCGCCATGCTGCGAGAGGATGTAGACCGAGGAGCCGTCGACGCTGCGGTCGCGGATTGAATCGGCGTGAATCGAGACAAACAGGTCCGCCTGGCGCGCGCGCGCGCGCCGCATGCGGTCGCGCAGCGGCACGAAATAATCGCCGTCGCGGGTCAACACGGCCCTCATGCCCGGTTCGGAATCCAGCCGCTGCTCGAGCGCGCGGGCGATGGCGAGCGTCACGTCCTTTTCGCGCGTACCGTTCTTGCCGATGGCGCCCGGATCGTCGCCGCCGTGGCCCGCGTCGATCGCGATGATGAGGTCGCGCGCATCGGGCCGTGCATGCTCCGCTTTGATGGGCGCCTCGATCAGCTCCGGCGCCGGCCCGCGTGAGGGCGACTCCTGCGCCTGCGGATCGCGCGCCGCGACATGAGCCTCGTGGCGAGCCGCTTGCGCGCTGTGCACCGACGGGACCCCGCCCGGTCCTGCGAGTTCCACCACCAGCCGATAGCCCGAGCGGCCGCTCGAGCTCGCGAGCACGCTTCTGGGGCGCATCGAGTGCGACAGATCGAGCACGATGCGCTCGCCGGATGCGTTGTGCGCCATGCGCACTTGCTTGACCACGCCGCTGCCGCCCGGCGCGCGGCGCGCCGCCGGAGCGAGCCGCGCGTCGGTGAGGTCGATGACGATACGATCCGGATTCGTGAGCGTCATGACGCTGTGGGGCGTGCGCGCGGAGAGCTCGAGGACCACGCGGGTTGCGTCGAGCCCCGCCGAAAGCTTGATGGCTCTGATCTCGACGGCCCCCGCCGGGACCACCAGCAAGGTCGCGACAAGTGCGGCGACAAGACCGGAGCGCAGAAATCTCATGGTCGGTAAATTACTCCATGAGGCGCTTATTTTTCAAGTTAAATTAGATAGATAGGTTATTAATCTGGTGTCATACCGGAGGTTCACCAACCATTGCTCACCGAGAGGTCCCTGCGCGTGTATTCGCGCGACCCGGCCGGGATCGGCAAAGCTCAATGCCAGCTCGAGATCCGGCGGCGGCAGCACATGGGCGCCGTTGCCCGGCCATTCAACCAGCAACAGGCAGTTCGCGCCCAGGAAATCGCGCAGCCCCAGCTCCTCCACCTCCTGCGGCCCGGTGAGGCGATATAGATCGACATGCACGGCGGTGAGTTCCGCGAGGGCGTAGGTCTCCACCAGGGTAAAGGTAGGGCTGCGGATCAAGCCGGAGACGCCCAGGGTGCGCAAAAAACTGCGCACGCAGGTGGTCTTGCCGGCCCCCAGATCGCCTTCCAAAAAGAGACTCGCCGGACCGCTCGGAGAGCCGGGGAACGCACGGGCGAATGCAGCGCCCAACGCCTCGGTCGCCTCGACGCAAGTCAGCGCGAATTCGATCCTGGATTTATCGGGCTGCGGCATGTGGCCATTATAGGGCGCGACAGCGTAGCCTTTAGCGGTGAGCGTCCCGACCGTGACGAGTTCTTTCGATGCACGCGCGCTGCTCGCGAACGTCCGCGCTTGGGCGGTCGAGCTGGGCTTTGCCCGGATCGGCATCGCGAGCATCGATTTGTCCGCCGATGAGAGCCGCTTGCTCGAGTGGCTGCACGAGGGCTTTCATGGCGAGATGGCTTACATGTCGCGACACGGCCTGAAGCGCTCACGACCCGCGGAGCTCGTTCCCGGCACCGTGAGCTGTCTCAGCGCGCGCATGGACTATTGGCCGGCCGCGTCCGCCGATGCGAAGCACGTGCTCGCCGAGCCGAGCGCCGCTTACATCTCGCGTTACGCCCTAGGACGCGATTACCACAAGCTCATGCGCCTTCGGCTGCAAAAACTCTGCGACAAGATCACCGCGGCGATCGGGCCTTTCGGTCATCGAGCCTTCGTCGACAGTGCTCCGGTGCTGGAAAAGGCGCTCGCACGCAACGCCGGCTTGGGCTGGATCGGCAAACACACGAACCTGATCGAGCGCAACTCGGGCTCGTATTTCTTTCTGGGGGAGATCTACATCGATCTCGAATTACCCGCCGACACCGCAAGCACCGCTCACTGCGGCACGTGCAGCGCGTGCATCCCGGCCTGCCCCACCGGCGCCATCGTTGCACCCTACCGGCTGGACGCACGGCGCTGCATTTCCTACCTCACGATCGAGCTCGAGGGCCCAATCCCGGTCGAGCTACGCCGTGCCATGGGCAATCGCATCTACGGGTGCGATGACTGCCAGCTCGCGTGCCCGTGGAACAAATTCGCACGCCCGGCAGCGGAGAAGGCGTTCCAGGTGCAGCACGGCCTCGACCGGACCGCGCTCGTCGCTTTGTTCGGCTGGAGCGAGGGGGAGTTTCTACAGAAGACCCGAGGCAGCGCCATTCGCCGCATCGGGCACGCGCGATGGCTGCGCAACATTGCGGTGGCGCTCGGCAATGCACCGGGCTCGGCAGCGGTGATCGAGGCGCTGCGCTCGCGCCAGAACGACGCATCGGCGCTGGTGCGGGAGCACGTTCGCTGGGCGCTCGCCGAGCATGACGCAAGGAATGGCGCGGCGCCTGACCCCTAGGAGGCGGGCAAAAGGCTCCCGCCGGGATTGAAGAAATGTCGCCCGCGCCGTTTCTTGCTGATCTCCGCCAGCAACAGCCGGTAGTCGGCATCGTTGGTCACGGGATCGATCGCGGCGGAGTTGACGATGAGGAGCGGCGCGGCGTCGTAACTGTGGAAGAAACGCGCATACGCCTGGGTCAGCTTCTCGAGATAGCCGCGCTCGATGTGCTGCTCGTAGCGGATGCCGCGCTTCGCGATCCGGTCCATCAATACATCGACCGGGGCCTGTAGATAGACCACCAAATCGGGCTTGGGTGCGTCCACGACCACACGCTCGTAGACTCGTTCGTACAGTGCATACTCGGCGTCATCGAGCGTCACGCGCGCGAACAGGCGATCTTTCTCGAGCAGATAATCCGCGATGCGCACCGCGCCGAACAGGTCCTGCTGCCGGACCTCCTCCAGTTGCCGCGCACGCTGAAATAGAAAGAAAAGTTGGGTCTGGAAGGCAGCGGCTCGCGGGCTCTTGTAGAAGCGCTCCAGGAACGGATTCTGCTCTGCCTGCTCCAGCACGAGTTGACCGCCGAAGGACTGCGCGAGAAGCCGCGAGAGACTGGTCTTCCCGACGCCTATCGGCCCCTCGACGACGATGAATCGATGCACGTTCTCGGTCACTGACGATGCCTTGCTCACTCCAAAAGCGAAATTCCGTCCCCACCCCGCTCGCGCTTGAGCTCCAGGACACGGCCATGTCCCGGAATGTCGAGGGTGGGGGCAATATCGCTGAGAGGATACAGGACGAAGTTACGCATCGACACTCCGGGATGCGGCAGGGTGAGACCCGGATCATCGACGCCTGTCCCGACCATCCACACGAGATCCAGATCGATCAACCGCGGCCCCCAGCGCCGCTCGCGAATCCGCCCCATGCGCCGCTCGATCGCGAGCAGCGCGTCGAGCATGTCGTGGGGCGCCTTGCGCGTCAGCAGACCAACCGCTGCGTTGACGAAATCCGGTTGATCCTGAGGACCCATCGGGCGCGCCCGATAGAGCGCGGAGCGCGCCTCGAGACGCGTCTCCGAGAGCGCCGCGAGATGGGTGCACGCCTCGGCGACGCGTTCGCGCGGCTGATTCAAGTTGCTGCCGATCGCCACATAGGCGGGGCGCCAGAAAGTTCTCAAGTCGGCTCCTCGATCCCTTTGGATGCGCGGTACCGCACTCAGCCGCGCGATGCCCCGCCTCGCCGGCGCCGCCGGCGCCGCCGCCCCGACGGCGGGGCCTCGCCATCCGCCGACAACGGCGGCTCCTGGGGTCGGGACTGCACGAGCGCGACCCGCTCTTCCTGCGGCAGCACTTGAATCCGGGTCCACCACTCCGCGAGTTCCGTATCGGCAACGCCGACCTCGGCGCGCAGCAACAGGAAATCGTAGGCCGCGCGAAAACGTGGATGCTGCAACAAATTGAGCGCCT
This sequence comes from Steroidobacteraceae bacterium, assembly GCA_050012215.1. Taxonomy (GTDB): domain Bacteria; phylum Pseudomonadota; class Gammaproteobacteria; order Steroidobacterales; family Steroidobacteraceae; genus Bog-1198. The sequence goes on along the minus strand of JBEKHO010000001.1, from coordinate 158,086 downwards.
TGACGCCGCTGCGGCGCGTGAAGCGCGGCTGCAGCATCAACAGCTCGCGCATCGGCACCGCGAAACGCCGCGGGATCGACACGCGGGCTTGCTGCGCCTTCAGCACGGCGTCGCACGCCTGCATCAGCAGCGCCAGATCGGGTGCAGGGCCCGCCGCCCTCTCGTTCAGCTCCCGAAGCACGGCGCTCCACAGCAGGATCGCAAACAGGAACGTCGGCGTTACCGGCTTGTCGGCGACGACCCGCGCATCGGTGTTGTTAAGCCCGCGCTCCAGCATCTCGCGCGCATAGGAGTACGGAGGCAGCTCGAAGGCTGCGGCCGACAGCGGGAATAAATGCTCGAACAAGCCGTATTTTTGCAAAAGCTCGAAAGACTTGGCGCCGTAGCCCGAGAGAAAAAGTTTCAGCACCTCATCGAACAGCCGCGCCGGGGGCACGCCGTCGAGCAAGCAGCCCAGCTTGCGGATCGGCGCCTCCGTATCGGCGTCGATGGTGAAGCCGAGCTTTGCCGCGAAGCGCACCGCCCGAAGCATGCGCACCGGATCTTCGCGATAGCGGGTCTCCGGATCGCCGATGAGCTTCAGGCGCCGGGCCTTCACATCGCTCACCCCGTCGACGAAATCCCAAATCGATAGATCGGCAATGCTGTAGTAAAGACCGTTCGCGGCGAAGTCGCGTCGCCAAACGTCTTCTTCGATCGAGCCATACATATTGTCGCGCAGGATGCGCCCGGTGACATCGAATGCCCGATGCTCCGAGTCCGCGGCCTGCACGGGCTCCGTGCGCGCCGGCTCGACTCGAACGGGCTCGATGTAATCGCTCGACTCCTCGCCACCTTCCAGGGCACCTTCCGCAGCCTCTTCCGGCGCGCCGTCGGCGGCATCGTCGGGAAGGTCCTCGCGCTCCGGCGCCGCGGCGGCCCGAAAGGTCGCCACCTCGATGATTTCGCTGCCGAAATGCACATGCGCCAGGCGAAAGCGGCGGCCGATGAGCCGGCAATTGCGAAACAGCCGCCGCACGTCCTCCGGCAAGGCGTCGGTCGCCACATCGAAGTCCTTGGGCCTCAAGCCGAGGAGCAGATCGCGGACGGCGCCGCCCACGAGAAAGGCCTGATATCCCGCCTCTTTGAGCCGGTATAGCACCTTCAGAGCGTTAGGCGAGATCGAGGCCCGCGATATCGAATGCTCGGGACGAGGAATGACCGAATGAGGGAATTGCGTCGAGGGTGAGTTCAAAAAAGGCGGTTCCGCTTGAGTCAAAAAAATTGGCCCGTATACTACCAGCCCTCTCGGGTTCAGGCGGCCCGGGATCCAACCGTCGCTCCCTTCGTCTAGAGGCCTAGGACACGGCCCTCTCAAGGCTGTAACACCGGTTCGAATCCGGTAGGGAGCGCCAATCTTATCAATATCTTACGTCATTTCGGCCTCCTCGTTGAGATGCTCTGGTAAATTCCAAATGGATTTTTTTTCGGTGAACATCACCATTTGCGAAATCATGCGCCGTGCACTCTCGTAACTCGATCATTCGGTTGCCGCGGAGCGTCCAGAGACGGCTCGAAGCCAGTGCCGAAGAGTTGTTGAATCCTCCCAACGGTCAGAGGGTCGACTTCTCGAGACCCTTGGGAGAGAGCGCGCTGCTGCCGGCTGACTCGCTGTCTTGGCGCATTTTCAAGAATCCCCTGGCGCTGCTGATCGGCGGCTTGGCCGCGGTGATTCTCGAACTCGCGGAGCCGTCGGTGCGCACCGGAGTCTGGGAGCACTCCTCGTTTCGTAGCGACCCGATGCGCCGGCTGCAACGGACGGGGCTCGCCGCGATGGTCACTGTTTACGGCGCGCGTAGCGTCGCCGAGCCGATGATCGCCGGGGTCGTACGCATGCATTCCAAGGTTGCAGGTGAAACTCCCGACGGCGTGCCCTACTCGGCCAGCGATGCGCGCCTGCTGACCTGGGTACAGGCCACGGCCACCTTCGGCTTTGCAGAAGCTTACAGCCGCTATGTCCGCCGGCTGAATGTCACAGAGTTCGATCTCCTCATCCGGGAGGGATCTGCCACGTCGACTCTGTATGGCGCGCTGGGGGCGCCCGCCTCTTACGCTGACCTACAGGCTCTTTTTACCTCGATGCACAACCGCTTGGAGCCGTCCCCCATCATTTTCGAATTTCTGGACATCATGCGAAAGGTGAAAGGATTTCCCCTGCCGCTTTGCTGGATGCAGGGAACGCTGGTGCGTGCGGCTGTGGACATCATTCCGGGCTGGATACGCGAACGCCTCGGGCTCGCGCCTCATTTTGGATTGCGCAAGGCCGAACGGTGGCTGGTCGAGGCGGCGGGAGCCGTTGCGGACCGAGTTTTATTGTCGGGCAGTCCGGCGGCGCAGGCGTGCATGCGAGTGGGAATACCGACGCTGCAGCTATACGCCTGAACTCGGCGGCAATCAGAGTCCAGTCCCCGTCCGCCTCCCGCCCCAGCCCACCCTCAGGCCTTGACGTCGATTCGCCCACCCTTGCTGCCATCGTTGTCGCCGTCAGTATCCGCGGCTGCCTTCACTGCCGCAGGGGCTGTGGGCTTACTGCCCGCCGTTGCCGGACTGGCCGATGCCTTCGGGTTGTTGGTCGGAACCGGGGCAGCATGCGAAGCCGCAGAGGAAACACCAGACACGCTCATATTCACCTCACTGGTTATGTTGAATCCATTCACGCCCATGCTTTACCCCACAAAGTAACGGCAGGAAGCGCGCTATCTTTAGGATGGCGCAGTTCGCCGCCGAGAATGAGGACGGTGCACGTTGATTCGAAACGGAGCGGGAGTATCGTCACGGCTGGTCGCGCCGCTCGGCGACGAGGACTCATGGAAGAGAATCTCTATACCCCTCCCAAGGCGGCGGTGACTGGCCCAATCTTTCTCGGGCTGGTCGTGCTCGGCTTGACGCAGCGGCCGCCCCGATGACCGATTCTGGCGCCGCCGCTCAATCCCCCTGCATACGAAATTGCTGCCTGGACGATGACGACACGTGCCTGGGGTGCTTCCGGTCATTGGAGGAAATCAAGGAATGGGGAACCGCCGGCGACTCTGAGCGGTTGATCATCCTGCAGAACGCCGAACGACGGCGGCAGGAATATCGGTCCGATTGGTAGGGCGCGATGGCGGCGGCGCCGCGCCTGTGACTACCCCGTATTCCCGAGTCGCCGAGCGTGCAGCGCCATGCCTATCAAGGCCGACCCGCCGAACACCATGTTGATGCCCACCAGCAGCCCGATGGCCCAGGCCGCCGTACCCGGAAGCCCCATGACGATGATGCCGGCCAGGACGAGATCCACGATGCCGCTCAACAGCAACAGGCCCCAGCGAGATGAGAATCCGTTGCGGTGGCTCAATGCCAACATGATGGAGGCGAAGCCTTCGAGGAACAGAAACACGGTCAAGATGATGGTCAACGAGACGGCTCCGGACAGCGGCCATGCAAGTAGCAGCACACCCGCGACCACGGCAGCCGCCCCCGATAACAGCGACCACGAAAGGCCGGGAGCGCCGCGCATCCGAAACGTGCTGATCAATCCCACGATGCCGCTCGCCAGGAGGATCCAGCCGATCAGAGCTTCGACCGCCAGCGTGGCGATCGGTGGAATCAACACCGCCGCAAACCCGAGGATGACGAGAACGATGCCCTCGACCAGGAAAAAGCGCCAATGAGCGCTCAGCGAGGTCGCCATTGCCGTGCGCATTTGCGGGCCGTCGATCGACATTACCCTCTCCTTGCAATGATGAACCCGCAACCAGCATAAGCCCTTGGCCGGTCGTAGCGCCAGACGACCGAGCTCGGCCTGCCTGGCTCTCGATCAGCCCTCTACCACGCGCCCTGCTTCTGCCCGAACCACCAAACGAGCCCCAAGCCGATGGTCTGCTGCGAGGGTTCGAAAACTCCCAATGTGTTGCTCAAGAAATAATGTTGGTTGGACTGGTCGCGTCGGAATTCGCCGCGCATCAAGAAATCGCTGGCGAGTCGGTAGTCGATGGTGAAAGTGCCCTCCTTGAGATATTGAGTATTGCCCGTATAAAGCCCTCCGACATCGGCGAGGTACTCGAGACGCAGCGCGACAGCCATGGCAGGCGTCAATTGGTAGCCGCCGTACAGCGCCCCACCCGTGATGTGATCGGGCGATAAATATGAATACAAACGCTCTTGAACGTAGTCGGCTTCAGCCGCGAACGTGAGGGCCTTGGTTGCCTGCCAGGAGAGATAGCTGTCGAGGATGTCGAGCTTGCCGGTCGGTGGATTCGCGATCGGCAAGATGTAAGTACCCTGCTGGTTCGGCAGCGTCGTTTGTCCCGGGCCCGGCGACGTCAAATAAATCACGTCTGGATGTTCCTGTCCGTTGTAGAAATTGACCGCCCACGATACATCGGGCGATGGCGTCAGTACGAAGCCGAACATCTGGTCCTTGTAGTTGTTGAACGCCTCCGTTTGATCGGTTCCGTTCGTGATCCAGAGATTGAAGGCGAGCTGGTCGTTGACGGCGTACTTTGCGCGTACACCCATATGATAGAACGGCAGGTAATCGAACCAGAACGAGCGCGAGTAATTCAACTGATCCTTCGTGTAGTTGCCTTCGATGCCCAAGGAACTTGCCCACTTGCCAAAATCGACGGTGAGCCCCGCACTGAGCGGGAATACGTAGCTGCCGTAAGCCTGGAAGACATTGCGGTAGACCTCCGGCCGCAGTTCATTGGCGGGGTTGCCCTGCAGGCTTGAGGTCGCCTGGCCGTACTGCAAATCGACGCGGAATCCCTCGCGCTTACCGCTCGCCGGATCGGGTGCGCTTTCCAGAATGAGGTCCGCCTGGTTCAGACTGAAGCTGTTGCTGCTCACGTCATATGCGCGCAGGTAGTTCACGCGGCCGACGGGATCGTTGGTGTTGTACTCGTAGTAGCCGTCGAGCATGGCGTTGATGGTCACGCCGTGCAGCAGATCTCCTACGACGCCGCTGGATGCCGCAGAAGCGCTTGCGGCAGCAGGCGCAGTGCCCGCGGCGGGCGCGGGCTGATTGGCGGAGTTTGGCAAAGGGACGGCGGGTGCACCCGAAGCGCCCGCGGGAGCCGCCGCCGAAGTGCTTGCCGAAGCGCCCGCGGCGGCGGCCGCATGCGGCGCCTGGGCCGCGAGCTGCGATTGCAGCTGATGCACCAAAGTTTTCAGATCTTCGACCTCCCGGCTCAGATGATCGATTCGCTCATCCACACTCGACGCACCGGGAGATACGCTCTGGGTCGGCTGAGCCGACACCATCGAGGCGAGAACCATATTCGCCGTGACAGTGGCCGCGATCCATTTCAGCAGATTCATAATGGCAGCTCCGCAATGACGGCAGATCCCGTGACCCGGCGAATTGTCGCGAGTTCACGGGGCGTACCGTAGCACCCCCGGCGCGTTCATGCAGAGCGCGGCGATGAGCCGCAGTCGCTAGGTTGCAGGCGCCCCGCCACCCTGTACGTTCCGGCGCCAGCCCGCTGCGCATCACCCACCCTGCGATTGATGAGATACATCAACAACAGCGACACCAGCGTGGTGCAAATGAGGACATAGCCCAGAATGTCGAAGTGCAACAGCGCCCCCGTGCTCGTCTGCACCACGATCATCCCCGCGAGCATGGCGGCGAGGCCGCCGGCGGCTTGCTGGAGCGAAGAGCTGATGGACATGTAGGCCCCGCGGTCTGGCGGTTCCGGAAGCGCCGAGGTGAGGGCCGAGGCGGAGATCATGCGGGAGAAGATGCCGACCTGCAGCAACACCATGACCGTCACCAGCGTACCGAGCCCGACCGCGCTGAGATGCGTATAAATCGCGACCATCACGATCGTCACGGCGCAACCGAAGCCGAACACTCGGAATTTGCCGAACGCATCGCTTGCCCGGCCGATCAGCGGGCCGGTCACGATGGAGAATCCACCGGTGATCATGTACACGAGCGGGAGCTTTCCAATGGGGAGGCCCACGTTGTTCACCACGAAAATGCTCATGAAGGGCATGAGCATGAATCCGCCCAGACTCAGGATCCCCGTCGCGAGAAATCCCAGGACATACGAGCCGTTGGACAGCGTGTGCAGGAGGTGGTGCACCGGGCTGCGATCCGGATGGTGCTTCAGGTGCTCGTCGATCGGACGCAGCTTCGCCCAGATCACCGCACCGACGGCGGCTCCAATGGCGGCGGTCAGAAAGAAAGGCGCGTTCCAACTCCAGCGATTGGACAGAAGGAGACCGAACGGGATGCCGAGGATACTGCTCGCGGCGAACGCCGTCTGCAGAACGCCCATGACGCGGCCGCGCATTTGCATCGGAAAGAGGTCCGTGACGATGGCAAATGCGATCGAGCCTACGACGCCCGCGAACACGCCGGTCACCATTCTTGCGGCCAGCAGCAGGAAGTAGCTGGAGGCCAGTCCGCACAGCAGCGTGCCGAACAGAAAACCGCTGTAGAAGAACAACAATAGCTTCTTGCGATCGAAGCGGTCGGCAAAGCCGGCGGTGAGGATGCCCGATACCCCGGCGCTCAGCGCATAGGCCGAGACGATCAGCCCGAATTGCGCCGGCGTTATCTTGAGGGCTGGTACCACCAGCGCACCCAGTGGCGCGATCAGCATGAAGTCGAGCACGATGGTGAACTGCAGGAAAGCCAGAACCATCACGACGAATTTCTGATAGCTCGAAAATTTGACTTCGCCCGCCTGCGCGGGCCGGTGGGGTTCGGGGATCGTCACAGCCTCGATGATAACTCAGCGGCAAAGCTGCGGTGCGTCCCGGCGCACGCACGCGCTCAAGGTCGTTGCTCGATCGCCACGGTGCGCGGCTCGGCGTCCCATCCCCGAAGCGCCACTTCCACACAATCCTGGCCGCCCGCTGGACAACGCACCTCGATGTTCCTCGCTTCTCCCGGCAGCAAGGAGAGGTAGTTGTCGCTGTAAAATGCGGGTAGTACTCGATCGCCGTTTGCGTCGAGCACGGTGACCTTGGCGTTCAGCACCGGTGCGCTGCCTCGATTCTCGAGCGTGATCTCGATGCGGCCTCGATCCGCCCGGTGCGCGTGCGCGCTGATCGCGACGGATTGCGGCGGCAAGGAGTTCAAGCGTCGATGGGCTGGTTCGTCGACGGTCTGCCAGTACAAGTTATCGGACACTGTGGCACCGCTCGGATCCTCGAGAGCCAACTTGACGATCACAACTTTCTCGCGCCCGAGGAGCGCCGGCAGATCGAGGGGCGGCGCCACATGGGTCACGGAATTCGCGGCGGAATCGATCCGGTCCACGCGGTCTATGAGCCTTCGATTGTCGAGCGAACGCACCTGCGTCCGCAGCGTCAATCCCGATCGAGCGATGCGCGTGGTATTCACCACCGCCAACCGATAGTCCGGCAAGTCGAGCTGCGCATGCAGCGGCTCGCAGGCCTTCTTCACCGCGTAGTAAGCGGCCGCCATATCGTAGTCCGAGCTGTAGATCTGCCAGGTATTGCTCGGCCAAGCGGGATGACTCATCCATAGCAGCCGCCCGCTGTTGCCGGTCCACAAGTGAGCCGCAAATCCCTCGAAGATCGCCCGGTAGGATACGTAGTCCATGAGCTGTGCTTTGCGCTCGAAATCCGCGAGATTCCCGGCCGCTCCATATTCTTCGGCCATCGCCTTCATGAAGCTCTTGACGTCGCCATTGCCGCCGAAGTGCCAGTCGTGATAGGCATAGGTGTCGCTCAGCGGCCAGCGTTCCCCCGGCGGAATCGATGCCTCCAGGGACTCGAGCGTCGATAGCGAGGGAGTACCCACTTCGACGGAGAACCCGCTCGCGAGACTGGTGAAATAATCCTCCGGTGGCCGGTAATCATAGGGGCCGCTGCCCTGCAGGTTGACCGAGTTTGAGCTGCCGGTGTAGTAGCGTGTGCCATCGAGCCTCGCCACCAGATCAGCGAGCCCCTCGTTCAAAATAGGCTGCGGCACGCCCTCGTTCCGGCCGAACCACAGCGCTATCGATGGATGGTTTCGATACCGCGCGATGGTGTCGCGCGCATTGTCCAAGAACAGTGCGGGGTCTTGGGCTTCGAGTTGAAAGTCCTGGGTGGACTCCCAAAAATCGTTCAAGACCAGCAGCCCATATTCGTCGGCCAGGTCGTAGAAGAGCTCTTCCGTATTCTGACCCAGCCAGTTGCGAATGATGTTCAGATTCGCCGCACGATGCAGCTCGAAATAAGGTTGCAGGCGAGCGCGGGAGATCCGCTTCAGGGCATCGTCCATGCCCCAGCTTCCGCCGCGTGCGGCGATGGGCACACCGTTGACCTTGATGACCAGGAACGGCGTCAGGGACTCATGGTCCGCCGGTCGAACCGCCACGGACTCCTCACCGGCCGTCGTGAGGCTCGCAGCCCAGCCGCGAGGGGTGCGTTTGAGGGCCGAATGGCGTACATCGACCAAGCGCTGCCCGAGCGCGCTGCCCAAGGTCGGGTCGATCTCGACCCGACGCAGCCGCCCCTGATGATCGAACAACGACAGCTCGTAGGTGAGCTCGCGGATGCCGAAATTGACGGCCACCGAATCCGATCGCGCAGCGCCTTCGTCGATCTCCAGATTCAGCGTGTACAGATTCGCCGCGCCGTAGCCGTTGGGCCACCATAGCCGCGGCGCCGGGATGCGCAGTTGCGCGAATTCCGCCGGATCGAGCTCTACGCTTGTCGCTCCGGGTGGCAGCTCGAGGGTCTTGCGTACGCTGATCCCCTCGATCCGCGCGATCAGCGTGGCGTGAACCGGCGCCGCGCGCCGGTTCTCTATGCTCGCCGCAATCGTGACGTCGGCCGTGTCGAAGCGCGGCAATGCAAGCCGCGTCACGATGTGCGGATCGATCAACCGCAAGCCGCCGGTGGAACGAAGCTCAACGCTCTGCCAGATCCCGGTGTCGCGGTCGCGGATGCCGGGAATCCAATCCCATCCCTCGGTCGCGATGAAAGTCGGGCCATCGAGCGCCAGCATCCCGCCATTCTGGCCGGGGCCGGCCGCGATCGACTGTTCGTGGGGAATGCCCGGATGGGGCGGCGGGGAGATGCGCACGGCCAGCGCATTGGCACGCCCCGGTCGCAGTAGCGCTGTGACGTTGAATATGCCCCGGGTGAAGGCGCCGCGAATGCTGCCGACGCGAGTGCCGTTGAGCCACGCTTCGGCGGCGTAATTGATCCCGTTGAAAACCAGCGTCGTCTCTCTATCGCGCAGATCGGCGGGTGCGTCGAACACGCTGCGATACCAATAGTCCTGGCGGCTCAGGCTGTCCGGGATGGCGAGATTGTCGAGTCCGAAGTCCGGGTCGGGATAAACCCCTCTGGCGACCAACGTGGTCAGCACTGTTCCCGGCACCACGGCGGCAAGCCATTGTCGTTCCCGATAGCCGGGATCCGACAGTGCCACGCCGTCGTCGGCGACTTCCGGCGCCGCACGCAGGTGCCACGCATCGACGGTCCACAGACCGGGAGCCTCGGCGGCGAGGCCGCCCGATGCGCTTGCCGGGATGGGCGCGGATCGCGGTGTGCTCGCTACGGAGCGGCTCTTTGGCAGCGTCCACGGGTCCTGCGGCTCCTGCAGGCCGCGCCACGCATGCTCCTGGAGCGGCCAGCCGACGCCCACCTGATCGAAGCTCACGAGCGAGAAATTCGGCTGAACTTCCGCGAGCAAACGCACCGCTTGCGCATCGAGTGCATACGGCTCGAGGGTGAGCCCGGCGAGCGATCCCCCGAAGTGCGGTGCGCCGACCGCGGCACCGGGCGCGATCGGCGCGATGTCGATGCGCGCCGCAACTCGTGATGTCCTCGCCGCGAGAACGCCGCACGGTCGACCGTCGAGGTAGAGTCGCGCGGTCGCGCCGTCGTAGGTCGCGGCAATGTGATGCCACTGGCCGGACGGCAACTCGACGCCGCCGGGCAGCGAGAGCCGAGGCGTTACCTCGAGCCTGAGTTCCCCATCCCGCAGCACGATGCCGCGCCATGCGGCCGAGGGGTCATCCGTATCCCCCATGGCCGCGACGATCACGGTTCCCGGTTGCCGATGGACCGATAGGATCCACGCGCTGATGGACCAAGGAGCACCGGGCGCGGCAAGTCCCGCATCCGGGGCGAGGCGGCGCTGCAACCCAACCCCGCCTTCCAGAACGGTGAGGTTGTAGGGCCCGAGATTTTCCGATTGCGGGTGGGCAGCGGAGTCAGCGGCAGGCCGGGCCGGGGCGATGCTCGCGACGAGGCCCCACAGTGAGATCAGCGCAAGGATTTTCGACCTCATGGAAGCACCCGCCGGAGCCTGCATTGATTGCCCATGGATGACATCGCTGCCATGCTGACCCGATCCATTGATGGAATTTCAGCCGTCCCTTCTCGAAGGCTGTTACTCCCGCGTGACGCTACCGGACCCTGATTTGGCCCGACCGAGACTGCTTTGCGCACCATGCTCACCCCTTCTTCCTGTCAGCGCTGACACAGAATGCCCGATTAAACACAAAGAAAACATTTAATCGTTGACGGCTGGCATCTCCCGGAGTTAGCCTCCGTCTGCGTCGATCGCGGGTTCAAGGCCCGCTCGATGGGGGATTCAGAGCGCGAAAACCCGCTAGTTTGCGGCAAAATAACGCAACCGAGCGTCAGATTCGATGCGCCGAGTATAGAACAACGTCCAAGATGGGGAGTGCCAAATACCATGTCGCACCGTAGGGAAAAGCGCGCACGCCGCGCCACTCGTTTAGCAATAATGACAGCGGTGTCATTTGAAGCGTCGTTATTTGCGCATGCCGCAATCGCCGATGACCAGACGCAGTCGAGCCCGCCGAGTGCCTCGCAGAGCGCCACGAAAGACAACAGCGAGTTGTCTGAGATCGTCGTTACCGGCTACCGTCAATCGCTGCAGACCGCATTGGACACCAAGCGCGACTCGAATCTGCCGATCGAGTCGGTGGCTCCCGAAGACATCGGCAAGATGCCGGACAATAACGTGGCCGAATCGCTGCAACGCCTGCCGGGCGTGCAGATCGATCGCTCCGGCGCAAACGGGCAAGGAACCTCGGTGCTCATCGACGGATTGCGCCAGAACCTGGTCACCCTCAACGGTGATGTGTTTTTGACCGGCAAGGAATTCTACGTATCGGGCGAAGCATCGGGCGGGGGCGCCGGGGCCAACTCGCAATACGGCTCGCTGCAATCCATCCCGAGCGAGCTGGTGAGCGGCATCGACGTCATCAAAAATCCCAGTGCGTCGATCACCGAGGGCGGCCTCGGTGGCACCATCAACTTGAAGACCGCGGATCCGCTGCTGGCGCCCGACGGCTTGTCGCTCGGCGGTCTGTTCCGTGAATCCGATGCCCAACGTCAAAATGACAAGACGCCGGATGCGACCCTGGTGGGCTCGTACAAGCTCAATGATCGCGTGGCGGTCAGCGGCAGCCTGACGTATTCCGATCTGAAGACATTGACCGATGAGTACCAGGCGGCGAATCGCAGTGGCTGGGTGGTGTCGAACTCCGCCACCAAACCTTACGCCGGTTCGCTCACCGCCGCGGACGTGGGCACGATCGGCCAGAACTACATCGTGCCGCAGCTCGGCTATTTCACCAACGTGAACGACGAGACCAAGGATCGGGGCGCCTCTTTCGACATCGGCGTAAAGATCACCGATTCGATCAAGAGCAATTTCCTCTGGTTCTACGCCCGCGAAGAGGAAACCACGATCGATTACTCCGACAAAGCATGGTTCAACGGCCAGGACACGAATCCGCAGCCCGGCATCGATCCGACCAAGCCTTACTCGATCGACGGCAATGGCGTCGTGCAAAACGCGACTTTCAACGCACTCGGCGCGGAAACGGCAACGCTCTATCAGGACAACATCTCGCAGGCCAATAATTTTCAATGGGTGACCAAATTCGACGATGGCGGTCCGCTGCGCGGCATTTTCGACGCCTCGTTTGCGCACGCGACCTCGAACCTGCAGGCGGCCCAGGCGGATGTCGAGCACGGCCTCTACGATACGAACAACGGGGTCGCCACCTCGCCGAGTGCACCCGGCTGCAACAACGGTCAGCTGTGCGCCACCTCGACGACGGGCAATCACGGCTACGAATTCAATTATTCGAACGGCGGCACTTCGGGCCTGCCCTCGGTGAGCTACCTACCCCCCAATGTTCTCAGCAATCCGGCCTACACCACGTTCAAGTCGAACTGGGCCTGGGCGAACCTGACCGACGAGAAGAATTTTGCGGTCAAGGGTGAAGTGCAGTGGGACCCGGCGTTCATCACCGACGTGAAGACCACGATCACGGCGGGCGCGCGTTATGCCGGCCGCGACGTCGATCAAACCTTCGGGCGCTACTTGATCAACGGCACGGAGGCCGGCGGCGTGGCGGGCAGTTGCGGCAAGGGCTTCACGCCCGGCGCCGGTTTCGGACCGTGGCTCTACTATCAGGATCCGGGATACTGCCAGGGGGGCGCCCCCACCATCCCGTACTCCACCGCGACGTCCAACCCCAATCTGGCCTTGACGGTGAACAACTTCGGGGTCGGCAACATCATCGTCAAGAATCCCTCGACCAGCGGCATCACCAACCCGTCGACGTATCTGGAAAAGGTATGGTCGGGGGCCGGAGTCGTAAACAACACCGAGCAATTCTTCAAGGATAACCTGAGCTCGTTCGAGGTCACCGAGCGCACCACGGCGCCGTATCTCATGGTGGACATGGGCGGCCCGAGCAGCCGCTTTCACATGAATTTCGGTGTGCGTCTGGTGAATACGGACCTCACCATCGACGGCGGCGCGACCAACCCCCATCCGACGTATTACGGCACGGCATCCTGGAACGGCGTCGACTCGAACGTCATACCAGTCACGACCAAGCGCAACTATACCGACGTGCTGCCGTCCTTCAACTTCGTGCTCGACGTGACGGATGACCAGAAGGTAAGGTTCGGCGCCGCGCGAGTGGTCGCGCCGCAGGATCTGTTCCAGCTGGGCTTGGGAAATTCGTACAACTTCACCCGCGGCGCCAACGATCCGGTGACGGGCGCAGCGCGCTTTAAGTTCGCTGGCGGCACCGAGGGGAATCCCGAGCTCGATCCCTATCGCGCCTCCCAGTTCGTCTTGTCGTACGAGAATTATTTCGCGCCGGGCGCCGTGGCACAGCTCGCCACGTTCTACAAACAGGTCGACAATTTCGTCGAAATCGAAAACATACCGACCTTCGAGAACGATGACTTCGGCGGCCATACCGCCAACGTGACCGAGCCCGTGAACGCCGGCAACGGCCGGATCTACGGTCTCGAACTCGGCGGTCAGTACTCGTTAGCCAACATGTCCGATTGGCTGCGCGGCTTCGGGTTCGCGGCGAACTATACGTATTCGCAATCCCAGTCGGCGCAGCCCACCAGCTTCGGATCCCGTGGACCCATACCGGGGGTGTCCCGGGATGCGGTCACTGGCACGCTGTACTACGAAAATCACGGATTTTCGATCCGCGGGTCTTACTCCTACCGCGATAAGGCGATCAACGACTCGCTCGTGGGCTCGACCTTCGCGTTCGGCAGCAAGGTCTATCAGGTATACGAGGCCCCTTATGGGCAGCTCGATGCGCAGGCGAGCTATGACTTCAACCGCCATGTCGGCATCTTGTTCTCGGTGCAGAACCTGACCGACGAAGCGCAGCATACGTATCTGCAATGGGCGAATCAGCCCTTTACATATGACGACTCGGGCCGCCGCTTCTTCATCGGCATCAAGGGCAAGCTCTAGGCCGCACGCCGCCGCCCGCCGCCTCGATGCCTAATCCAATCCAGCGCATTGCGATCGTGGGCGGCGGCACGGCCGGCTGGATGGCCGCCAGCATTCTTGCGCGCGCCCTGCCCGGCACCGGCACGGAAATCTCGGTGATCGAGTCGCCGGACATCGGCACGGTGGGCGTGGGCGAGGCTACCATTCCGCCGATCATCGATCTGCTGCGCTTTCTCAACATCAATGAGGGAGATTTCGTTCGGCATACGCAGGCAACGTACAAGCTCGGCATCAAGTTCACGGACTGGCGGCGGATCGGGTGTTCCTACTGGCATCCGTTCGGCACCTTCGGCAGCATGATCAATCTGCGGCCGTTCCATCACGCCTGGCACAAGGCGCGCGCCGACGGCCTGGCGCCGCGTTTCGACGATTTCAGCTTGTCTGCCGCGCTTGGCGAGGCGCGCAAGTTTCGTTTCCCGGATCCGGGTGCGCAGGGCCCCGCCGCGGGTCTGCGCTATGCGCTGCACTTCGACGCCTCCTTGGTGGCCGCATATCTGCGCGCCTACTCCGAGCGGCTCGGTGTCAAGCGGCTCGACGGTACCGTCGCGGATGCGACGCTGCGCGAGGATGGCTTTCTTCAGGAGCTCGTTTTCTCGGACGGCTCGCGGCACCCCGCGGATCTGTTCATCGACTGCAGCGGTTTTCGCGGCGTGCTGATCGAGCGTGTGCTGAAAACCGGCTACCTCGAGTGGCGCGACGTTCTGCCCTGCGACCGCGCGATTGCGATGCAGACCTCGCGCGTCAGCCCCCGGCCGCCGTACACCGAAGCGAGCGCGCGCGCCGCGGGCTGGCGCTGGCGAATCCCGCTGCAGCATCGTGCGGGCAACGGCTACGTCTATTGCAGCGAGTATCTCGACGACGACGCTGCGCTCGAGGATTTGATGCAAGAAGTCAGCGGGCAGCCTCTCTCCGAACCGCGCCGCCTGCGCTTCGTCGCCGGCCGCCGGAAGCTGTTTTGGAATCGCAATTGCGTCGCCCTGGGCCTTGCCTCGGGCTTCCTCGAACCCTTGGAGTCCACCAGCATTCATCTGGTGATGAGCGGCGTCTACAAGCTGCTCGAGCACTTCCCGAACCGGGGATTTGCCCAATCCAACATCGATTCGTACAACAGCGAGTTGGCCCACGAGATGGAGGGGATCCGGGATTTCATCGTCTTGCATTACTGCCTGACGGAACGCAGCGATACGCCTTTCTGGAAACACTGCCGCTCAATGAGGCTGCCGGAGAGCCTCCTCGGCCGGATCGAGCTATACCGCCGCACCGGGCGGGTGCGCATCAAGCCCGGAGAGTTGTTCACCGATCTCAGCTGGTTTTACGTCTTCGAGGGCTTGGGTGTGACGCCGGAAACCTACGATCCGCTGCTGGATGTGGTGACCCTGCCCCAATTGCGGGACATACTCTCATCCATGGCTACCGCAACCGATGCAGCGGCGCGCGCCGCCCCCTCGCACGACAGTCACTTTGGCGGCGGACCCGCGGCGCAATGACGGCCGCAAAGCGGTTGCTGGGCGGCGTCGAGCTCGGCGGAACGAAATGTGTGTGCCTCCTTGGGACGGGGCCGGACGACATCCGGGTTCAGACTTCGGTACCGACCGGCAATGATCCCACGGCGACGCTCGGGCTCATCGAGCAGATCCTTCGCGACGCCGTTGCGGCCCACGGACCGATTCACGCGCTCGGCGTTGCCTCGTTCGGTCCCGTCGATCTGACCGAGAGCTCCCCGACCTACGGGTTCATCACTTCCACCCCGAAGCCCGGCTGGCGCAACACGCGCATCGCCGATCGGCTGGCCAAGGCGATCGGGGTGCCGGTCGTCATCGATACCGACGTGAATGGCGCGGCGCTCGCCGAGGGGCGCTGGGGCGCAGCCCGCAACATCGAGGACTACGCCTACGTCACCGTTGGCACCGGCGTCGGCGTCGGATTGGTCGCCGGCGGGCGTCTGTTACATGGCTTCGCCCACCCCGAACTCGGCCACATCCGCATCGCTCGCAAAGCGGGCGATGCCTGGCGCGGGGTCTGCGCGTTTCACGGCGACTGCGTCGAGGGCCTCGCATCCGGGGGCGCTATCGCCGCGCGCGCCGGTATGCCGGCGGATCTTGTGCCGGCAAGCGATCCCGCATGGGAATTCGCGGCTCACGCGCTCTCGCAGTTGTTGCACACCTTGGTGCTCGCGACGGCACCTCGGCGGATCCTGGTCGGCGGCGGAGTGGTCGAGGCGAGGCCGGTGCTGCTCGAGCACGCACGCCGGGAGTTGCTTTCGAGCCTGAACGGATACTTGGATCTGCAGGCATTGGCGGGGCCCATCGAGCGCTATGTGGTGCCGCCCGGGCTCGGACCGCTTGCGGGGCCGCTGGGCGCACTTGCCCTCGCCGCTGGTGCTTGACGAAGCCATGCCCAGAGCAAAGCCCTCCGACGATCCGGCCTCGAACCCACGCTCGGCATCGTATCTCTCGGGAACCAATCTCACGCTCGCCGGTGATCACAACCAGCGCGTCACGCTGCACGCCGTCCGGGTCAACGGGCCCGTCACCCGAACCGAGCTCGCGCTAAAAACCGGACTTACGCCGGCGGCGATCGCGAATATCACCAATAGGCTGCTGAACGATCAGTTGATACTGAACGCCGGCCGACTGCGCGGCGCGCGCGGACAGCCCGCCTCGAAATTCGTGATCAATCCGGACAGCCGATTCTCGATCGGCCTCAACGTCGATCGCGACCACGTGACTCTGGTGGTTCTCGACTTCGTCGGCAAGGTACGCGGGCGGGCCTCGCGCGAGATTCATTTCGCGAAGCCCGAAGCGGTGAAAGCCTTCTTTCGGCGCTCGGTCGTAAAGCTTCTCGCCAAAACCGGCATCACCCGGGATCGCCTGGTGGGGGTCGGCGTCGCGTTCCCGGACGACATAGCGCGCGCCCACCTGCCGGATCAGCCTGCGGATTACGCGGCCTGGGCTTCGATCCGGGTCGACCACTTGATCCGCGACGTCTTGGCGATTCCGGTCTTCATCGAGAACGATGCGGCCGCGGCGGCCATCGGTGAGATGCAATTCGGGTCAGGTCATCGATATCGAAGCTTCTTTTATCTGCTTCTGACGGCGGCGCTTGGGGGCGGCTTGGTTGTGGACGGCGCCTATATTCGGGGCGCCACCGGCCGCAGCGGCGAGATCGGCTGGCTGCGCGCCCGCAACGAGGCCGGCGAGAGCAATCAGCTTCAGAACATCGTGTCGTTGTCCTGTCTGTACAGCCGCCTCGCCGAGAAGGGCTTCAGGGTCGCGACTCCGCGCGGACTCCTGCGCCTCGAGCCCGCCGCACGTTCGATCGTGGACCGGTGGCTCAGCGAATCGACCGAGGCTCTGGTCGAGTCATTTCTGGCCATCAATTGTCTGATTAATCCGCAGGCCATCCTGATCGGCGGGCGATTGCCCGCGAGCCTCGTCGATCGATTGGCGAAGGCGCTCAACGAGCGGTTGAGCCTCCATGCATCGCAGGTGCCGGCGATCGCCCCTGTATCGCGGGCCTTGACTTCCGACGATGCACCCGCCGTCGGCGCCGCCATCCTTCCGTTCAGCTACCGTCTGCTACCGACGCGTTTTGCGCTGTTGAAGGCGTCTTGAGTGGACGCTCGAGTCGGCGGCGGCCCGGCATGGTGCGCGGAGTTGCCGGTGCTGCGCGATCGACTGACCCAATGGCTCACGCAGTGCGCCTACCCTTGCTGGGCGCACTATGGAGTCGACCCGCGGGACGGAGGATTTTTCGAGGCGCTCTCCCAGCGTGGGCGCGGCCTCGGCGCGCCGCGCCGCGCGCGCATTCATCCGCGCCAGATCCATGCCTTCGCGCAGGCGCACCGCTTCGGCTGGCGTGGAGATGCGTTCGAGATCGTTCGGCGGGGGATCGATTACTTTACGGGTCGCTATCGGCGTCCGGACGGATTGTTCCGCACGCTCGTGGACGCGGACGGCAAGTCCCTCGACGAGCGGGCGCTGCTGTATGACCAGGCGTTCGCGCTGTTGGGTTACGCGGGCGCCACCGTCACTCTGACCGCGCCGGCAATTTTCGAGCGCCGCGCGCTCGAACTGCGTGGCGCCATTCAGAGCCGGCTCGGCGCGAATGGCGGCGGCTTTTATTCCGGCGAGGGAGGCATTGAGCGGCGCGAATCGAACCCTCACATGCACCTGCTGGAGGCTTGCTTGATTTGGATGCAGGCCGGCAAGGACAGCGGATGGAGCGCATGGGCGAAGGAGCTGATCGACCTGGCGCTAGCGCGATTCATCGAACGGGATAGCGGCGCGCTGCGCGAATTCTTTTCTGAAACCTTCGAGCCTCTTCCCGGAATCGAAGGGCGTATCATCGAGCCGGGCCATCAGTTCGAGTGGGCGTTCCTGATGCTCAAGAGCCCGTGGGCGCGCTCGGAGACCGTCAAACGAGCGGCGCTTCGGCTGATCGCGGCGGGCGAGCGCGGCGTGCGCAACGGCGTCGCCGTGAATTCGCTGCTCGATGATTTCACCGTTCACGATCCAAACGCCCGCCTCTGGCCGCAGACCGAACGGCTCAAGGCGGCGCTCCTGGCCGCGCGGGTCACGGGCGAGGCAAGCTACGGCTCGATGGCGTGCGCCGCGGCGGCGAGCGTGCTTCATTACCTTGCGACGCCGGTGCCCGGACTATGGTTCGACCTGCAGCTGCCGGATGGGCGCATCGTCGATTCGCCGGCGCCGGCGAGCACGCTATACCACTTGGTCGAGGCGATCGCGGCACTCGATGAGAGCGTGAGTTCGGTTGTGGCGCGATGCGGTGTATTTAGCCCGGAGCGCCCCGAGCCGGCGCGCGGCCCGTAGAGCTGCGGACGATCAATTCGTGCTTGAGCAGCTGCCGCGGAATCCGTTCCGGCCAACCGTTGCGGCGCGGCTCGAGACGAATGATGAGGTCCGCCGCAAGGCGGGCCATGGCGGATACCGGCTGGCGCACGGTCGTGAGTTCGGGCCACAACATGGTCGCAATCGGCGCGTCGTCGAAGCCCGCAACCGATAAGCGGCTGGGCAGGTCGAGTCCGAATTTTCGTGCCATCGAAATCACCGCGGCGGCCATGTCGTCGTTGCTCGCAAAAATCGCCGTGGGCGGAGTCGCAACGCTCAACATCCGCTCAGCGCATTGAAGGCCGTCGGAGAACAGGAAATTGCCGGTCTGGACCAAGTCGAAGTCCACCGCAACCTGATGCGCGCGCATTTCGTCGATGAATCCCAGGTAGCGCTGTTCCGTGGCGCCGTGCTCCGGCCGCCCCAGCATGAAGCCGATGCGGCGATGGCCGAGTTCCAGCAGATGCGCGGTGACCTGTCGTGCAGCGGCATAGTCATCGATGCCGATCGAGGGGGTGGCGCTCAAATTGTATTTTGGCGCGATGCGCACGATGGGAATCGCCGCCTCCTGCAATTTGCCGAGGACGATCGGGTGATCGCTGAGCGGCGGCAACAGTATCACCCCCTCCAGGCGCAGCTGCCCGAGGAGGGTGTCGATCTCCTTCTCAATGTTCGGACTTTGTACGTCCCAGGGCTCCACCATCAGGTGCAGGCTCGACTCCCGGCAGCGTTCCACCGCACCGGACTGAAACTCGCTCAGATAGTCGCCCGGCCGGTCGCAAAACAAGCCGATGAGAAAGGATCGATTGCTGGCGAGTCCCCGGGCGTTGAGGTTCGGGCGATAATTCAGCTTGTCGATCGCCTCCAGTATGCGGGCGCGCGTGTCCGAGCGCACCCGCGGCTCGTTATTGATCACCCGCGATACGGTCTTCGGCGATACTTGAGC
This sequence comes from Steroidobacteraceae bacterium, assembly GCA_050012215.1. Lineage (GTDB taxonomy): Bacteria > Pseudomonadota > Gammaproteobacteria > Steroidobacterales > Steroidobacteraceae > Bog-1198. The sequence continues at coordinate 138,477 of JBEKHO010000001.1, read as the reverse complement.
GAGATCGGCCACCTCCTGGATGGTCACCGAGGGGGGGATGAGAGCCATGGCACATTCCTAAAATAGACGGCAGCCCTTATGGTAGCCGCCCAGCGAGCGCAGCGCCCGCCCGCCGCGGCCGCGCGCTGCGCGCTGCCACACGAGGGCTCATTCAGGGACATCGTGGATGCGCCCCGTTGGTGAGCGGATGGAGCCTCACCTCGGCGATTGCCAGCTCGAATCGGCCGGCAGTCGTGAGCGCAAAGGGCGCCTCGACGTTGTCGAGGTCCGTGTGCCCGGCCCCGAGGCAGACGAGCGGCACGTCGAGGGTCCGCCATTGGTGGAGCGGCTCGGACTTGAAGGCCGCCGTCAGATCGAGCGTCGCCCCCTCCGCGGCGCCGCATGAGGCTTCCACGCAGCGCATGTCCATCGTCACGCGTTGCTCGGGAGCACTATCGATTCGATAACGCAGCGTGAGGGCACCGCCGCGGCCCGCGAGCGGTCTGAGATCCATCTCGCGCCCGCTGATCAACAGCGTGCCTTGCCGGCTGCCGCTCCAGTGCGCCTCGATGCCCTCGCCGCCCCGCGCCACGCCGACGGCCTCGTGCGGACTTCGTTGCCGTTCGGTCGTGACGTGAACTTCGGCGCCCTGATCGGCGACGAACATCGACCATGGCGCGATCACGCGACCCGCGTGGAGCAAGCTCCCGTCGGGGACCTGGCGTTCGGCTGGAATCCGAGCATCTTCCGACAGGTGCGGGAGGCTGCCAGGAGAGTGATAATCGAACCCCGAACCGGTCGCGAACAGTGCGCCCGATACGGTCCCGGCGGGACCGAAGGTCACCGGCATCGCCGTCGCCGGCCACGAAAAGCTCAGCCGCCCGGAAAAATCGAACGGGACGGCGCCATCGGCGGCGCGAAACAGAACATCCGCGATGCCCTCACCCTCGCTGCCGGGAAGCCATGCGGCGACGAACGCGTCGGAGGCATTCAGCTCGGGATTGACCCACAGCGGACGGCCCGAGAGGAAAATCGAAATGGTCGCTATGCCCTGATTTTTCAGCCGGTGGAGCAATTGCAACGCCGGTCCGCCGGCGGCCGAGAACTCGAGCGTCTCGCGGTCCCCCTCGAACTCCGCATATGGGCTTTCGCCGAAAACGACGATCGCGGCGTCGGGCTTCTTGCTGAAGCTGCCGTCGCGGCTCAAGGTCGCCGTGCCGCCGGCGGCCCGCACCGCCCGCTCGATGCCTGTGTAGATGGAGGTCGCGCCCGGAAAATCCTCATTACGGTTATGAGCGCCCTGCCAGTCGATGGTCCAGCCACCGCTCTGCGATGCGATGTCGTCCGCCGCATCGCCGGCGACCAGCACGTTGGAGCGTGGATCGAGCGGCAAGATCGAATGCTCGTTCTTGAGCAGGACCAGCGATTTGCGCACCGCTTCCCTGGCAATCGCGCGATGCGCGACGCTCCCCAATTGGCGCTGCAACTGCGCCTCGCTCGGAGCATCCTTGCCCGCACGGTCGAACAAACCGGCGACCGCTTTGACGCGCAGGATGCGGCGCACCGCGTCGTCGATGCGCGCCTGCGGAATTTCGCCCGACCTCGCCTCCTCGAGGGTGTTTTGATACAGCTCCTTCCAGCTGTCAGGCGCCATCAACATGTCCACCCCGGCCAGAATAGCGGCGGCGCAATCGGTTTTGGTACATCCGGGCACTTGCTCGTGCGCGTTCCAATCTCCGACGATGAAGCCGTCAAAGCCGAGCCTTCCCTTCAAGATCGTGGTCAGCAGGTAACGATCGCCGTGCAACTTCACGCCATTCCAACTGTTGTAGGAGGCCATCACGATCATCGCCCCCGCCTCGATGGCCGGCGCATAGCCCGCCGCGTGCAGGTCGCGCAGTTCGGCTTCTGCAACCCGCGCATCGCCCTGGTCGCGGCCGTCCGACGTGGCCCCGTCGCCAATGAAATGTTTGACAGACGACAAGGTGTGGCCCGGCGACATGAAGCTGGCCGTGCCAAGACGTCCTTGCAATCCCGCCACCATTTGCGGCGCATATTGCGCCACCAGCGCCGGCGACTCGGAATAGCTCTCGTAGGAGCGGCCCCAACGCACATCGCGCGCCACTGCGACCGTGGGGGCGAAAGTCCAGTCGATGCCGGCTGCGGAGACTTCTTCTGCCGTCGCTCGGCCGATCCGTTCAATGAGCTCCGGATCATGCGCGGCACCGAGACCGACGTTATGCGGAAAGATCGTGGCGCCGATCAGCTTGGCGTTGCCGTGCACCGCATCGATCCCAAAGAGGAGCGGGATCGGAGCGTGCCCCGTCGCGGGCACAGCCAGGGCCGCGCGGCGATACGCCTCGGTCAGCTGCAACCAGGCCTTCGGCGAACAGCGGACATCGTTGCCCGGCGCGGCGTTCCCTCCAGCCAGCACTGAACCCAGTGGGTAGGTGCGCAGGTCATCCGGTGTAATCGAGGCAATGTCGGCCTGGATCATTTGTCCCACTTTTTCCTCGAGCGTCATCCGAGCGAGCAGTCGATCGACGAGCGCATCGCTATCGGCGAGCCGAGCGCTGTGCGAGCCTTGCGGCCAAAGGTTCGGATGTAGACTGTCGGCTGCGGCCGATGCCAGGGACGCCGTACCCAGGGTGAGCACGGCGAGGCTGGCCGCGATGAGCGGTCGGCTGCAGGGGTTACTCGACATATATTTTTATAAGTGCCTGTTTTTAAAGTAAATTTCGTCGAACGACCGCCTGAACCGAGCCTCCAGCCGCTTATCGGGGAACTCAGATCCATATGATTAGAAGTAAAAATGTCAGCGCTGTCAATGTAGCCATGATTATCCTGCCGCGCCTTCAAGACTTCGATGTCGGTAGCTAGCGGCGTCCCGGGCCTTCTGGGGGGAATCGACTGGATCGTCATCGGCGTCTACATCGCCGGCTTGATCGGCCTCGGGCTTGCAATGTCGCGCCGACACGTGGGACCGGCCGATTACTTTCTCGCGTCGCGCGCGACTCAGTGGCCGGCGATCGGGCTCGCCATGCTGGCCTCGAACATGTCATCGACCGCTTTGGTCGGACTTGCGGGCGGCGCCTACGCCATCGGTATCGCGGTTTACGACTATGAATGGACGGCGACCGTGATCCTGGTGTTTTTCTGTGTGTTTCTGCTGCCCTTCGTGATCCGCAGCCGGACTTTTACGATGCCCGAATTTCTGGAACGCCGCTACGATCGGCGGGTGCGCGTGCAGTTCGCGCTGATGTCGTTGTTGCTCATCATCTTTGTGGACGCCGCCGGCGTACTGTACTCGGGCGCGCTCGTCTGCCGCCTGCTGTTCCCGGTGTGGCCGTTGTGGCTGATCGTCGCGGCACTCGCAGCCGCCGCGGCACTGTATACGACGCTCGGGGGCCTTCGAGCCGTGATTTATACCGAAGCGGTGCAGGCCATCGTACTTCTGGCCGGCGCTTTGATGATATCGATCAGTGCCTTCAGCCGTGCGGGCGGCTGGCATGCGGTGATGACCGGCGTAAAGCCTGCGGCCATATCGCTCATTCGTCCGATCGGCGATGCGGGTGTGCCGTGGCCCGGACTGCTGCTCGGGATTCCGCTGCTCGGATTCTATTACTGGTGCACGAATCAATCGATCGTGCAGCGGGTGCTGTCGGCCAGGAACATCGACCACGCCCGGTGGGGCGCCCTGTTCGCCGGGTTGCTGAAGCTTCCCGTGTTGTTCTTGATCGTGTTGCCGGGAACCTGCGCTCTGTTGTTGTTTCCCCATCTGCCGCGGGCCGATAGCGTATACCCGATGTTGATATTGCGGTTGTTGCCCACGGGCTTGATCGGCTTGGTCGCCGCTGGGTTCATCGCCTCGACCATGGTATCCATCGCCTCGATGCTCAATTCCGCCTCGACTCTCATCACCATGGACGTGGTCAGGCAACTGAGTCCGTCGCTGAGCGATCGCGGGATGGTGAAGGTCGGTCAATGGTGCACGGTGGCGATGCTCGCAGCGGCCGTCGCATGGGCACCGCAGCTGCAATTATTTCCCTCCTTGTGGCAGTACCTGCAGGCGGTCCTCGCGTACGTGGTTCCCCCGGTCGTCGCGCTGTTTCTGTGCGGAATGTTCTGGCGCGACGCGACCGCCGATGCGGCGAGCGCCACGATGCTGATCGGCTCGCTGTGCGGACTGGCCTTGTTCTTGAGCAACGTCGTTTTTGGATGGACGCACATCCATTTTCTGTATGCGGCACCGCTGCTGACGGCGCTCGATGTCGGCATACTCGCGGTGGTGAGCACGCGCGCACCGCTCGGTCGCTCGCTCGAATCGACCATGTGGCAGACAAGGTTTGGCCGCGCTGAGGATCCTGGCGCGCCCGCGTTTTGGCAGGACTACCGGTTTCTCGCGGCCGCGTTGCTCGCGCTGACGGCCGCCATCGTGATCATCTTCCGGTAGCGGGCGACAGAGTTCACAGCCTATGCTGCCGATGCGCCCACCAGCCGAACAGCACGATGCCGGCATAACAGGTGGCGGGAACGACTAGCGCCCACTTCAAGTTCCATAGGTCGGCGGCCCTTCCCGTGAGGATCGGCACGACCGCTCCACCGACGATTGCCATGCAGATAATGCCGGAACCCTCCGCCGCCCGCTTGCCGAGTCCTTCGCTCGCCAGGGTGAAGATGGTTGGAAACATGATGGAGTTGAACAAACCGATCGCGAGCAGCGAGTAGGCCGATACCTGGCCGGTCGTATCGGAGGAAATCGCGATCAGCGCGATCACGGCGGTCGCGGCGCCGGCAAGGACCATCCCGGGCGGGATGATGCGTAATAGGTACGCTCCGATGAATCGGCCCACCATGGCGCCTCCCCAATAGAACGGCACATGCTTGCCCGCCTGCTCGGCGCTGGTTCCGAGGACGCTTGCTTGCATCAGATAATTCACGATCACCGAGCCGATCGCCACCTCCCCGCCTACGTATAGGAAAATGCACAGCGCACCGAAAGCGAAGCGCGGGCGCGTCAGCAGATCGAATGAGCGCAGCAGCGAAACCCGTGCCACCGGCGGCTCCACCAATGCCTTGCGGCGCGCCCAGACCCCGAGCGCAAGCGCTGCGAGCGCGGCGGCGAGCGCAAGATACGTGTGTACCACCACCTGGGTCTCGGTCACTCGAAAGACATCGAGCGCGACGCCGGAGAGCGTCTTCGGATCGACCGTCGCGAGAGAGCCCAGAATGAGGGCCGATCCCACATACGGGAACAGCGTCGTACCGAGGGAATTGAATGCCTGGGCAAAGGTCAGACGGCTGCTGGCGGTCGCCGGCGCTCCCAGCATGGAGATCAGAGGATTCGCAACGACCTGGACTATGGTAATGCCGGAGGCCAGCACGAACAGCGCGATCAGAAACAGCGCGAACACTCCGTGGGTCGAGGCCGGCTCGAACAACAGGCACCCCGCCATCATGGTGAGCAAGCCGACAACCGCCGAGCGCATGTAGCCGACGCGCCTCACCAGCGCGGCCGCGGGCAGCGAGACGATGAAGTAGGCCGCGAAGAACGCCGACTGCACCAGCATGACATCGCGGTAGGAAAGCGTGAACAGCAGCTTGAGCTTCGGGATCAGCACGTCGTTCAAGCTGGTGATTCCCCCGAAAGCGAAAAACAGCGCGAACACGCAGGCCTTCAGGTCGCCGGAGTAGGCCACCGGCGAGTCCGGCAGGTGTTCCCGGCTTCGCAGCGAATCAAGGGAAGAGGTGACAGCGCTGTCAGTTTTCATCTACCATGTCTCCGTATGGTTGCAATGGATCCGGGTTTGGCGCGTTGGTCCGGCGATCCCCCCGCCGCGGCGATCGAATATACCTGAGAGGGCCCGGCGATAGCGATGCCTGTCGACCGACCAATGAATACGGGTAGAAACGATCGCTGCCCCTGCGGCAGCGGCGACAAGTACAAGCATTGTTGCGGCCGTCTCGGTGCGAGGGTGGCTCGGCAGGCGGCGGCTGGCAATGCGCCCGGGCACGTCAATCTCGGCAATGAACTCGCGCGCCGGGGAAGGATGGATGAGGCCGCAGCCAGCTATCGCCGTGCGCTCGCCCTCGATCCCGGTCTCGCCGAAGCCCACCACAATCTCGGCACCGTGCTGCTGGAGTCGGGGCATGTGGAAGAGTCGCTCGAGCATTACCGGTGCGCGATCGTGGCGAAGCCCGCCTACGCCGAGGCCCATGGAAGCGCCGGCGACGCACTGATGCAACTTGAACGGGCTGAGGAGGCGATCGTGAGCTACCAGTGCGCCCTCGACATTCGGCCTGCTTGGGTCGTGGCCTGTCACAGCCTCGCCAATGCACTGGCGGCTGTCGGACGAACCGAAGAATCTCTTGCCGCGTATGGCCGTGCCCTTGCGCTCGATCCGAACTGCGCCCTGCTGCACAACAATCTCGGCAGCCTGCTGCGCGGTTGCGGGCGGCTCGATGAGGCCGCAGCATGCTTTCGCCGCTCACTCGAGCTCGACCCCGGCTTTGCGGAAGCGCAAGCCAACCTGGGACTGACGCAGAGGCTCCAGAGCCGCCCGCAGGAAGCGCGAACGAGCTGCCTGCGGGCGCTCGAGCTCAAGCCCAACTTTGTGCCCGCGCTCACGACTCTGGCCGAATCGTACGCCGACACGGGCGACTTTGCGGGCGCGGAGCGCTGCTTTCGGCAAGCGGCTGCCGTCGATCGCGATTCACCCCAAGCCTGCGCCGGCCTGTCGCGTCTTCGCAAAATGACTCGGGCTGACTCCGACTGGCTCGTTGAAGCGCAACGAATCGCTGCGCTGTCCCTGCCTCCTCGCCAGGAAGCGTGCCTACGCTACGCGATGGGCAAATATTTCGATGATCTCGCCGACTTCGAGCACGCGTTCGATAATTTCCGGCGGGCCAATGAGCTCACGAAATTCACCCGCGCCGCGTACCGGCCTGAGGCGATGACTCGGGTGGTGGATCGGATCATAGAAACCGAAGATCGGGAATGGTTGGGGCGCACCCGCGTCATGCCGACAGCCTCGGAACGAGCCGTGTTCGTCGTCGGTATGCTGCGATCCGGCACGACGCTGGCCGAGCAGATTCTCGCCGCTCACCCGCAAGTCTTTGGCGCCGGTGAACTGCCGTTCTGGGGCGCCGCGGCCGAGACCATTCGATCCGCAGCGGATCACCCAGGCCGCCAACTTCGGCTCGAACGCATGGCGGTCATGTATTTGGACTCGCTGGCGTCACTCGCCTGCGGCGCGCAGCGCGTCGTCGACAAGATGCCCGCCAATTTTCTATCGCTCGGCTTGATTTACGCATCGCTCCCCAATGCGCGCGTGATCCACTTACGCCGACATCCGCTCGATACCTGCCTGTCCATTTATTTTCAGCACCTCGAGACCGCACTGTCGTACACCAACGACCTCGGGGATCTGGCGCGCTATTACAGCGACTATGCGCGGATCATGGAGCACTGGCATGCGATATTTCCGCCCGGATTCATTCTGGACGTGCCGTACGAGGCGCTGGTGCAGGATCCGGAAAGCTGGAGCCGCAGGATGATCGAGCACATCGGACTGCCGTGGGATCCTTGCTGTCTCGATTATCGCTCGATCCCTCGCACCGTGATCACCGCGAGCAAGTGGCAGGTTAGACAGCCGATTACGACGGCTGCGGTTGGACGCTGGAAGAATTACCGAGCCCATCTGGGGCCGCTGATGGAATTGTTGGCGCCTGGTACTGCCCAGGTTCGCGCATGAGGCTGCGGCCCCGGCTCAGGCGGATACCTGCCGAGCCAGCCCGCGCGAGATCAATGGCTCCGTGATCGGCAAATTCACCAGCGCCGCGAACAGGGCCAGCAGAATGTCCGCATACCAGACCCACTGATAGGAACCGAGCTGCGCCATGGCCACGCCGCCCAGCCATGCGCCGAGAAAGCCGCCGATTTGATGGGACAGGAGCGTGAGCCCGAACAGCGTGGTCAAATATCGGGTACCGAACAGTTTCCCCACCAGACCCGCCGTGGGGGGCACCGTCGCCAGCCAGGAGATGCCGAGCGCGGCCGCGACGATGTATACATTGAGGGCCGTCTTCGGCATCAGCAGATAGCAAACGATCACCGCCGCCCGGCTCGCGTACAACAGCGCCAGCAGATACTTCATTGGGTAGCGGCCGCCCAACCAGCCGATTCCCAGACTTCCAACGACGTTGAAGATGCCGACCAACGCCAATGAATTCGCGGCCACTGTGGGCGCAAGTCCGCACATCTTGAGGTCGCCGGGCCAGTGGGTGACCAGGAATGCGATGTGGAAACCACAGCAAAGAAAGCCGGCGTTCAAGCACAGATAGCTTCGATCCCGCAGCGCGATGCCCAGCTGCTGAGTGAGACTCAGCGGCCGTGGGCCGTCGCACGGCGTTGCCCCCGCAGCATGACGTTCCGCGAATACGCCGCTGTGCGACGCGTGAGCGCCACGATCTCGAAACAGCCACGCGATGGGCACGGTCACGAGCGCCGAAAGCGACAGCGCCCGCATGCCGATGGCCCACCCCGCTCCGCTGATCAGGAACTGAGCGAGGGGGGCGAACAGAAACTGGCCCATCGACCCGCCGGCGTTGATCAACCCGGCCGCGAACGAGCGGCGATGTACCGGCAGATTCCGAGCGCTGACACCGATCAGAATCGCGAAGCTTCCCGCTGCGCTGCCGGCGGCAACGAGCACGCCGAGCGAGAGGATCAATCCCATCTCGGTGGTGCTCCAGGAGGCGAGTGCCGCCCCGGCAGCGAGCATCAAGCCGCCGAGGATGAGCACGCGATAGGCGCCGTAATGGTCCGCGATGGCGCCAAACACCGGCTGAGCCGCACCCCATACGAACTGGCCGATGGCGAGTGCGAAGCTGATCGAGGCGATACCGACCCCGGTCGAGGCGACGATGGGATCCACGAACAAGCCCAGGGACTGCCGCACCCCCATGGTGATGAGGAGAATCCCTGCGGCGGCCAGCAAGATGGTCATAAAAGCGCCCGTACAGGCATCAAGTCTCCGTAGCAGCGCCCGCGGCTGCCGTCATCGTCGAATCAAAAACTTGAGCGCGCTTTGCGCCCGCGGTCCATACGGCGGTCTCAAGCCCACCAGGCCGGCCACATCCAACCCGGTCTGATGCAATACCGCCCGCGCATGACTGAAGCGCAGGAAACCGGTTTCGCCATGATAAGCACCCATGCCGCTCTCTCCTACTCCTCCGAACGGCAATTCGTCCGCCACGAAATGAACGGCGATGTCGTTGATCGTCACGCCGCCGGACACCGTGTGTGCGAGCACCCAGCTCATCTCGCGCCGGTCCTTGCCGAAGTAGTAGAGCGCCAGAGGCTTCGGGCGCGCGTTGATGTCCAGCACCGCCTCCTCGATCCGGTCGTAGGGGCGCACGACGAGGAGCGGTCCGAAGATTTCCTCGCGCATGACGCGCATGTCGTCGGTGACCTCCAGCAGCAGCACCGGACGTACCGTCCGTCCCGCACCAGACGATTCACCTGCCTCCCCCAACTGCATCACGACCGCACCCTTGCTCGCGGCGTCCGCCAGCATCTCGTGCATGCGCCCGGCGTGGCGCTCGCTGATCATGGAGGTGTAGTCGGGATTCCCTGGAATGCCGGGATAGGCCCGCGCCACCCACGAACGCGCCAGGTCGGCGAAGGACGCACACAGCTCGCGCGGCACGCAGACGTAATCCGGGGCGATGCACATCTGTCCGGCGTTATTGAGTTTGCCGATCAGAATTCGATCCACGGCGCGCCGAAGATTGGCCGATCGCCCCACCAGCACCGGACACTTGCCGCCCAGCTCGAGAGTCACGGGAACGAGATTGGCGGCTGCCGCGGCCATCACCCGCCTTCCCACCGGCGTGGAGCCCGTGAATACCAGATGATCGAAGGGCAGCCTCGAGAACCCCTCGGCGACCTCCGGTCCGCCGGTCACCACGGCCACCTCCGACGAATCGAAATATTCCGCCATCAGGCGCTTCAGGAGCGCGCTCACGGTGGGCGTGAGCTCGGAGGGCTTTATCAGACATCGATTGCCCGCCGCCAAGATTCCAGCCAGGGGCCCGAACGTCAAGGTGATCGGGAAATTCCAGGGACTGATGACCCCGATCACCCCCAGCGGTTGCTGGAGAACCTCGGCCCTGACGCCCGGAGCGCCCGCAGGCAAGCCAATGCGTTTGCGCCTCGGGCGCATCCAGCGTTTGACGCTGCGCCGCGCATGTTTCAAGGACGACAATGCCGGCAAAATATCCACGAAGCGGGTCAGCGTCTGCGGCCTTTGTCCGAAATCCTCCGAGTGGGCCTCGCAGATCGCCTGCTGATGTGTCACGAGCAGATCAATCGCACGCGCCAATCGGTCACGCCGGATTCGCAGTTCCACGAACCCTTCGGCGTTGAACGCCGCCCTCTGAATGTCGAGCAGCTGTTCGGCATGATCGATTTCTTTCACGGGATGCAGTCAGAATGCGGCGGGGTATTCCCCGCCGTCCATGAGAATGTTCTGACCGGTGATGAATCCGGCATGCACGCTGCAAAGGAAGGCGCAGGTCTGCCCGAACTCGGATGCGCGTCCGAAGCGGCGCGCCGGTATCCCGCGGCGCCACTCCTCCACGACTGTCGATTCCGGCACGCCCCGTCGATTGGCCGCAGCGGCGAGGCCGGAGCTGAGCCGCGCGGTATCGAAGCTGCCCGGCAGCAGGTTATTGATGGTGACGTTCCGGTGAGCAACATCCCGGGCCACGCCCGCGAGGAATGCCGTCAATCCGGCGCGTGCGCCGCTCGACAGGTCGAGTCCGGAGATCGGCATCTTCACGCTCTGCGAGGTGATGTTGACGATCCTCCCGAACTGGCGCGCCGCCATTCCCTCGATCACACGTTGAATGAGCTCGATCGGCGTCACCATGTTCATCGTGACGCCTTGGAGCAGCTCCTGGCGGCCCAGCTCGCGGAAATTCCGAAACGGCGGGCCTCCGTTGTTGTTCACGAGTATGTCCGGTTCGGGACACGCCTCGAGAAGCGCAGACTGGCCGTGCTGGGTGGAAACATCGGCGGGTACCACGGTGACGTCGACCTTCGCCAGCCCGCGGATCTCGTGTGCAGTCGCCTCCAGCAGCTCGCGGTTGCGTCCATTGATCACCACGGAGACTCCGGCCTCAGCGAGCGCGAGCGCACAGGCCTTCCCCAACCCTTGACTCGATGCGCAAACGATCGCCTTGCGGCCGCTTAACCCCAAATCCATGATTCACCCGTTGAGCTCGTTGCCCGTGCGCCCACGCGCCGGTGCATCCAATAAACCGGTCCGGCACAGTAGTATAGGCGTACTCCATGGCGCGCGGACGCCACCCACGGCCTCGAGGAGCCGCCATCTCGACCATCGACCGCTTGCTGGAATTGGCCACGCAACGGCATCGCGCCGGCGATTTGCCGGAGGCGCGGGGCCTGTATGCACAGATTCTGGCGGCGGATCCAAACCAAGACGTGGCGCTGTTCCGCAGCGGTCTTTTGGAACTGCAAGAGGGGCGGCTGCAGGCGGCGCTGCGCTCGATTCACCAGGCGACGCTCGCCGCCCCGACCAATGGCCGCTACCAGTTCGGCCTGGGCCAAGTGCTGGACGCCCTGCAACGCTGGGACGAGGCGGCGGACGCGTACCGACGTGCGCTGGCTGACGATCCCAGCTCGCACGACGCCCGCATCGCGCTGGGCGTCGCTCTGCAGCGCGGCGGGCGCCCGAATCAGGCGGCGGCCGCCTACCGTTCGGCTTTGCAGCTCAAGGCCGAGGATCCCGCAACCCTGGGTAATTTGGGCGCGGCGTTGCGGGAGATGGGCGATGTCGACGCAGCGATCAACATCCTCGAGCGTGCCGCCGCGCTAGATCCGCTGAGCGCTTCGCATGCCGTCAACCTGGGCGTGGCGCTCAATCAACGGCGCGATTTTCCTGCCGCGTACTCCGTGCTGCGCGCCCTGCTCGATCGCGAGCCCGGCAACCCCGACGCCGCTTTCAATCTCGGCAATGCGTTGCGCGGACTCGGGCGAGCGCGCGAGGCCGTGACCTGCTTGCGGCTCGCCGCCGATTCGCGTCCTGGATTCGCCGACGCCTTGAACAATCTGGGTAATGCCCACAAGGAACTCGGCGACTTCGCCTCGGCGATGGGCGCATTCGAGGAGGCGCTCCGCGCCCGGCCGGATCACGTCGCCGCCCTGAACAACGCGGGCTGCCTGCTGCGCACCCTCGGGCGGAGCGAGGAGGCGGAAGACATGCTGCGCCGCGGACTCGCGATCGATCCGTGCCACCCCGCGCTCTACGACAATCTCGGCAACGTCCTCAAGGATGCCGGTGAGCTCGACGAGGCGATCGCTTGCTTCCGGCGCTCGCTCGAGCTCGATCCGTCCAATCCGACGACGCACGGCAATCTTGCCTATGCGCTCTGCTTCCAGTCGCCGACACCCGAGCCGGTGCGCGCCGAATACGAGCGCTGGAGCGCGCGCTTCGCAGCGCCGGTGCACCGACTCGAGGAGGGCAAGCGCCGGGACCTGTCCGCCGACCGTCGCTTGAACATCGGTTACGTATCCGCCGATTTTCGCGATCATTGCCAGACTCTTTTCACCTTGCCGCTGCTCTCCCGGCACGACCACGACCGGTTCCGGATATGTTGCTACTCGAGCGTCGAACGCCCCGACGCGTATACCGAGCGCATATCGGCGCACGCGGACGCGTGGCGCGAGGTGCGTGCGCTGGATGACGAGTCGCTCAGCCGCGTGATTCGCGACGATCGCATCGACGTTCTGGTCGACTTGACCATGCACATGTCCAATGGGCGACCGCTCGTGTTCGCGCGCAAGCCGGCGCCCGTGCAGATCGCGTGGCTCGCTTATCCGGGCACCACCGGCATGGATGCGATCGACTATCGCTTGAGCGATCCTCGCTTGGACCCGGATGGATTCGAGCGCCACTACACCGAACGCACGCTGCGTTTGCCCGATTCCTTCTGGTGCTACGACCCGCTCACCGAGGCTTTGCCCGTGGGCGGGTTGCCGGCGCTCGAGCGCGGTCATCTCACGCTGGGTTGCCTGAATAACCCGTGCAAGCTGACCGACCGGACGTTGTCTTTGTGGAGCGCGGTGATGCGCGCACTATCCACCGCGCGGCTCCTTCTCATGGTTCCGGCGGGCCGTCATCGCCGCCGCTTGATCGAGCGGCTCGCGGCTCACGGCATCGAATCTCATCGGTTGGACTTCGTCGCCTTTCGCCCGCGTGCGGAGTATCTGCGCACCTACCAGCTCATCGATTTCGGCCTCGACACCTTTCCCTACAATGGGCATACGACCAGCCTCGACGCGCTCTGGATGGGCGTCCCCACCGTGACGCGGGTCGGCGAGACCTGCGTGGGCCGCGGGGGATTGAGCCAGCTCCATCAACTCGGGCTCGCGGAACTCGCGGCATACACGGACGAATCCTTCGCGAACGTCGCCGTCGCGCTCGGCAGCGACCTGCCGCGGCTCGCAGCAGTGCGAGCTTCGCTGCGCGCGCGGCTGGAAAGCTCGGCGCTCATGGATGGCGCGCGCTTCGCGCGAAATATCGAGGCCGCCTACCGCACGGCTTGGATTCGATATGTGCACTCGGTCTCCCCGGTTCGCGACGTCTCCGAATAGGGACACATCCGCGAGTTCTTCGCACTCTCTTCACCGTGATTGTCAACGCGCCGAATGCTCGAGCGTTCGGAACACATCCGCGACGCGCCCGACAGAGGCGCCTCCGGCAGGGACAATTATGGTTAAACCGAGGAGTTTTCGATATGGATAAGTCAATCCGACTATTGCCTGTCAGTCTGGCCGCTTCGATTCTCGCCGCGTGCGGCGGAGGCGGGTCCGGTGCGTCGATGACCGCACCGCAGGAATCCACCCCGCAAAACGCAAACGTGGCAGTCCTGGTGAGCGATGCGTCGTCGGAGGACTGGGCGACGATCGGCGTCAAGATCTTGTCGATCGCGCTGGTGCCGCAAGGCGGGGGCGCGAATGTCACGGTGTATACGGCCCCCTCTCCCGCGCCCGTCACGAATCTCGTGATGCTCGATCAGCTGGATGAGATCCTCGGCAACACCAGCATCCCCGTGGGAACCTACAGCGGCGCGGTGCTCACCGTGAGCGGCAACGCCGGCGACATCCTGCTCACGACGTCCTCCAATCCCGAGCCGGGCTTCGCGGCGGCGCCGAGCACCACGATTCCGTCGAGCGAGATCCAGGTGCAGCACACCCAAGGCTCGGTCGGCAGTCTGACCGTACCGGTCAAGGTGAATTTCGACACGCCGCTGGCGGTGAGCACGACTCAAAGCAACGCGCTCGATCTCGAGTTCGATCTCGCGCACCCCGCGTTTTTGGTCGGGCACGTTCCCGTCGGCGCGGGCGCCACCGTGTGGGCGGTCAACTTCAACGGCCCCGTCCGGCACAGGGCCCGGCACGATCTGGCGCAACTCGTGCTCAGGCACACTTACGGCGACGTGACTGCCATCTCCTCGGACCAGAGTTCGATCACCATCACCAAGGAATTCCCCACCGAGCCTGCGGTCAATCCGGAGACGGCGGTTGCAGGCACCGAGTCGCTGCAAATCTCGGCGGATTCGACCAACGGGACCATCTTCTATGATCTCGATGCCAAGACCCGTATCGTCATCGACAATTTTTCTTCGGAGAGCTCCCTGGTCGGGAAATACGTCCGGGTCGCGGCCCGTTATCAGCAGGACGGCACTCTGATCGCAGTGCGCATCTGGGCGAGCAGCGAGTTCAATAATGTGTGGGTGAGCCCGGAGGGCCACGTCATGCACGTCGACACGACGAACGATGTCGTCACGATTCTGAACGAATCGGGCATGGGCGTGCCGCTCACCATCAATGCCGACACTCAATTCTTCTTTCGCGAGCCGCAAAATCCTGCGGTGGACTCATCGCCGATCGCAACGGGCACGGCGTTTCTCTCGAACTTGAATCTGGTGCGGGGTTTCAAGGTCCACGCGAGCGTGGTCGATCCGCTGGCGACGCCGCTCGTCGCCCAGAGTATCGACATCGAGACCGCGGCATACAGCGGTGCCATTTCAGCGCCGAACTCCGCCAATTTCACGTACACCCACGATTTCCGAAGCGCCGGCGACGATTACGTGTACAAGATCGATTACATCTCGAACAGCACGGCCAATGGAAGCGATGACGGCGGCAATTCCATCACCGGCTATAAGTGGTGGAACTTTGCCTATCCGACGCTGCTCACCAGCGGTACCAATGCGGTGGCTGATTTCGTCGCCGCCACCGACGCCAGCGTGAACTTCGGCGGAACCGTGGGTGCCGTGCCCTCGTACGGCGTGAGCTACGCACTCTGGAACGATCCCGCCAATCCGAATGGGTGGGCGGCTGCGGCCAGCATATTGCTCCCATCGAAGCTGCCGCTCGGAACGGTTGCGACGGGACTCGTCGGCAACGCCTTTACCATGAACGTCACCGGCGGCTCGATGCCGGGGACGGTCGAGGTGAGCACCGCCTCAGGCGCCGCGACACTGGTGTACCAGGTGGATCGAACGAATGGCGTGGTGAGCGTGAGCCCCATCGACATCACCACCAGCGCCGGGCTCACCGCGCTCACCAACGGTCTCGCCGCCGGTGCGCCGGTGGGGGTCTACGGACTTCCTCAGTCCAATTCGTCGATCAAGGCATACGTCCTCGCCTACTTCACCGGCGAGATGCCGATCGGATAGGCGCTCGACGCGGATGGGCCGCGGATCCCGACACAGGGATCTCGCGGCCCTTTTTTTACGGCGGGCGCCTTACAAGGAGCTGATGTCGCCCATCCCGCGACTCGGCTCGCGATCACGCCGGCCGAAACTCGGCGCCGGAGAACCTCGTCCGCCAGGCTCCGATCCACTCAACCACGTTTGTCGCGGGCATGGGCCGTGCGATGAAATACCCTTGACCAAAATCACATCCCAGCTGAGACAAAAAATCCCAGTCCTCCCGGTTCTCGATCCCCTCGCCCACCACTTTCATATGGAGCTGGTGAGCCATTTGCAAATTGGCGCTGCAGATGGCCCGTCGCGTGCCATCAGTGCATGCCCCATGCACGAATCCGCGGTCTATCTTGAGCTCATCGAATGGCAGGTCGCGCAGCTGGGCCAACGACGAGTGACCGGTACCGAAATCGTCGATGGACAGCTGGAAACGTTTGAGTGATAGCCGGCTGAGTACATCGAGCACGGTGCTCGGTTGCCGCATCACCTGACCTTCGGTGACTTCCAGTGTCAAGCCATGGGGCTCGACGCCGACCGTGGCAGCGAGGGCGGTGGCTATGTCCGGAAAGTCGAGCGCGATCAGATCGTCCATGGTGACATTGACCGCGACGCTGAGAGGGTACCCCGCAAGCGACCAGGATTTTGCCTGCTTCATGGCCTCGACCAGGACTACCCCGGTCACCTCGGTGAGAAGTCCGTGCTCTGCTGCCAGGCCGAGAAACTCATCGGGAAACACCAGGCCATCCACCGGGTGTTGCCAGCGTACCAGGCTCTCCATGCCCACGACCTCGCCGGTCGCCAACCCCACCTTGGGCTGATAGTAATTGACCAACTGTCCATTCGATAGAGCGGTGCGCAGCTCCTCCACACCGTACGTATGATTGCTGTGGCGCTTCCCGCGGCTGTTGCCGATGTTCGGCTGCAATCGACCGATCAACCTGGCCAATTCGTCCGGCCTGACGGGCTTTTGCAGATGGCCGAGCGCGGTCAACTGATGCGCCTGGATCAATTTCTCGACGCTTTCGAGAATGCGCGGATTTTCGCCGCTGACCAAAATCACGCTGCCTGCGTACCGGAAATCCACCAGTCGGCGAATGAATTCGACCCCGTCCATCCCGGGCATGTTGATGTCCAGGAGGATCAAGTCGACCAATCCGTCCGTACCGGCCACCTGCTCCAGAGCACGCTCGCCGCTACCGCAGGCCACGACATGCGTATAGCCCAGCTGCGCGAGCAGGTGGGTCAGGAGCTTGAGCATGAACGGATCATCGTCCAGCAGGACAATCCGCACGCTTTTTGGATCCACTGCGTTCATCGATGCCTCATGCACACCTTGCGCCATCGCCTGCCCGCCGGGCCAGATAATCGTCGACCACGGCTATCTCTCGTTCAAAGGCGGGCAATAGCTCCGTCAGCAGCGCCAGATCCCCCGCCGTCCCCGCGACCTCGATCGCGGAGCAGAACGCACCGAGCTTCGAGGCGCCGACGGAGCGGGCGGACGATTTGAGATTGTGGGCAATCGCAGCGACGGCTTGCGGCCGCCGCTCCCCGCACGCCTCGCAGAGCGCTGCAGCCGACCGGGCAGCGCTCACGGCGAATGCCTGCAGAAAATCGTTGACGATCTGCGGATCCGCTCCGACCAACGCTTTCAGAACGTTCACATCCACCGGCGCCGACGGCGAATCCGGCATATTCTGGGTCTGATGCGAGGCCGGAACCGGAAGCCACTTCTCGAGCGCGGCGGCGAGCGCGGCGAGCGGCGCAGGCTTGCTCAGGTAGTCATCCATGCCCACCGCGCGACACCGGCTCGATTCGCCCGCCAACGCGTTCGCGGTCAGTGCAATGATGGGCATCCGGGTGCGGCCGCCCTCGCCGATGCGGATCTGCAGCGTGAGGTCGTAGCCGTCCATTTCCGGCATGTGTAGATCCGTCAACAGCAGTGCATAGTTGCCGCTCTGCCAGCGCTTAAGAGCTTCGCGACCTGTGCTCGCAACATCCGCCGTGTAACCGAGCAGGTCCAATTGTTGGCGGATGACGTTTTGATTGATCTCGTTGTCTTCGGCGACCAGGATCAGCCGGCGCTGCCGCAGGGCCTCCTCACGCGATGGAGCAGTAACCCGGGTCAATCTGCACTGACCAGCAAGCGCCTGTGGCTCGGCGCGCGCGCGGCCGGCAGCGATCGCGACGGCTTCGATAAACGCGCGTCGATTGAGGGAGTTGCCGTCGATCATGAGAACGCCGTCGGCTTCGGCGCGCGGACTGCGCCGGCGCCCGCGTCCGATGACCACCAGCACCACACGAAGGTCCAGATCGGCGCCGATCTGGAGGGCGGAGTGCATCTGGCCGAAGTCATGCGGCTCCGCGCCTCCCTCAACGATCCACACGGCCAAACCGGGCGGCCCTGCCGCGGCCCATTCGCGGGCGACCGGGAGATCAGGTACCCGCGCGACCACGGCCTCATCCGCCTCGAGATAGGCCACCAGATCGTCGGCCATGCCGGAGTGCTCACCGACCATGAGACAACTTAATCCCTTGATCTCGGGAAGGCCCTCCCCGGAACCGGCCGGCTCAGGGGCCACTTCGAACGGCACGCGCACCGTAAACGTCGATCCGATGTTCACCTTTGTATCGACGGCGATGTCCCCACCCATGAGACTCGCCAATTGCTTGCAAATGACGAGCCCGAGTCCGGTACCGCCATACCTGCGGGTCGTCGAGGCGTCTGCCTGTGTGAATAGAGTGAACATTCTCGAGAGAGTCGCTCCGTCCATGCCGATGCCGTTGTCGGCGACTCGAAACTCGACCACTGCGATGTTTGATCGGCAGCTGATCAACACGGCACGCACCGATACCTCGCCGGGGTGTTCGAGACCGCTGGAGAATTTGATCGCGTTGTTGATGAGATTGATGAGTATCTGCCGGAGGCGTGGAGCATCCCCGAGCACCGCCGGTATTTTTGGATCAGCGAATACCGTGAGTGTACCCCCTTTGCGC
The DNA here is from genome assembly GCA_050012215.1 of Steroidobacteraceae bacterium. Taxonomy (GTDB): domain Bacteria; phylum Pseudomonadota; class Gammaproteobacteria; order Steroidobacterales; family Steroidobacteraceae; genus Bog-1198. Next base: position 119,703 of record JBEKHO010000001.1, on the reverse strand, counting down.
TCTGCCAGATGATTGACCAGGTTGCAGCTCTTTTCCACCACTTGGGTTACCGACATCGGGAAGCGCTCGATCTCCAACCGGCCCGCCTCCATCTTCGAAAAATCCAATATGTCGTCGATGATGGTGAGCAACGAGTTGGCCGACTCGTGGATCAGACCGACCAGTTCCAGCTGCGGGCCGACGAGACTGCTTTGCTGCAGCACGTCGAGGGTGCCGATGATGCCGTTCATGGGCGTGCGTATCTCGTGGCTCATGCTGGCGAGAAAAAGCCCCTTGGCACGATCGGCATTTCGCAGTGCGTCGTTCTTTTCTCGCAATTCATTTTCGATGCGCTTGCGATCCGTGATGTCCCGGATCGCGCTCAATACCAGGGGGCCGGCCTCCGTCTTGAGGATGCTTAGGCTGATTTCGACAGGAAATTCACGGCCATCTTTGTGCCTGCCATAAAGCTCGAGTCCCACTCCCATGGGCCGCACACACGGGTTCGAAAAAAAATGGGTGATATGGCCCGCATGCCTGTTCCGAAATCGCCCCGGCATGAGAACTTCGATGTCTTGACCCAGCAATTCAGCGCGCGAATAGCCGAACAGTTTCTCGGTTTGTGAATTGACGATCTGCATCTTGCCTGCGTGGTCCACGATGGCGATCGCATCGGGCGCCGCCTCGAGCAGATGGCGAAACCTGGCCTCCTCCTGGCTGGCGCGAGCTCGGAGTTGTTCGTTCGCTCGAGCCTGCTCGAGAGCCTGTTGTTGGAGCCGCGTGGCCTCGGTGATGTCCTCCACGCGATGGATGATGTAGGTCACTTCGCCCGAGGCGTCGAGAACCGGTGAATTGCGAGGACTCCAGAACCGCTCCTCGAATCCACCACCCTCGGACGCGGCACGCCGGATGTCGTACTTCTGCACGGGCATTGTATCCGGGACTCGCTCTCGCAACACTCGCTCGAGAGACGCTCGTAGATTGTGGACGCCGGTGGCCGAGGAATCCTCCGGGTTGTCCGGAAACACCTCGAACAGCGGCCGGCCCACGATCGCCTGCCGCTGCGTCATGGTGGCCCGCGCGTAAGCATCGCTGACCGCGACGATGTCGAGGTCCGGGCTCAGCACGAGATACAGATCCGGCGAGGATTCGAACAGCTTACGAAAGTCCGGCGTCACCATGCTCCCTCGCTCGCCGCTACCCTTAGCTGGCCCACGCTGTAGCGCACAAAACGCGGGTAACGTCGTGTTGCCGCGCTGGCCTACATGACGCTATCGGCAGGGAGGGTCAGTACCTGAGAGCCGGCGCCCGGCAAAGGGCAGGCGAGTGCACTGCCGCAATCCGGTCGCCTGCCCGGCTAACGCGCGGCGTGTCGGGCGAGCACATGCGCGACTGCGCCGGTCAGGCGTTTGGCGTAATCGATGTGCAGGAACTCGTTCGGACCATGAGCGTTAGAGTGCGGCCCGAGCACACCGGTCACCAGAAACTGGGTGCTCGGGAAACGCTCGCCCAGCATCGCCATGAACGGGATCGTGCCGCCGACCCCCATGGCCATGACCTCGCGCCCATAGAAACGCTCGGACGCCTCCGTCGCGGCGCGCTCTAGCCAGGGGTCGAGCGCGGGTGCATTCCACCCCACACTGTTCGCTCCGGAAGTGAAGCTGACCCGGGCACCATACGGGGGCTCGGCCTCCAAGGTCCGCCGGATCGCGGCTGCGGCGCGCTCGGCGCCAGCGGTGGGCGGCAGCCGGAACGACAGCTTCACGCTGAGCCGAGGCGCGAGCACGTTGCCGGCGTTGCTCAAGTTGGGCAGCCCATCGATCCCGGTGACTGTCATCGTCGGTTTCCAGGTCGAGTTCTCCAAAAGCACGGCCGGATCCGGCGACATGGCCCGCACCCCATCGGCAAACGGCATGCGTGCGGCCACCGAATCCCCGAGAAGCCTCGCCGTCGCGACGATTTGCCGCCGACGCTCCTCGGGGAGGTCGACGCAGAGTTCCGGGAGGGTGAGTTCCCCGGTCTTCTCGTCGGATAGCCGCGACAAAAGCGCGCGTAGCACGTCGAAACAGGAAGCGGCGATGCCGCTTCCGGCGCCCGAGTGCACGCCTTCGGTCAATACGGCAATGTCCAGCGTGCCGACGATATTCCCGCGCAGTGACGTGGTGAGCCACAAACGCTCGTAGTCGCCCGCCTCGGCATCCAGGCAAACCACGAGGCTTGGGCTTCCGATCTCGCGCGCGAGCGCCTCGACGTGCGCGGGCAGGTCCAGGCTGCCGCTCTCTTCGCAGGCCTCGATGAGCACGACGCAGCGCGCGTGCGGGATCTTGCTCGCCTGCAAAGCCGCGATGGCGGTGAGCGAAGAAAACACCGCATAGCCGTCATCCGCCCCGCCGCGGCCGTAGAGCCGCCCGTCGCGAAGCACCGGCTCCCAGGGACTCAACCCCGGGTTCCAACCGGTGAATTCGGGTTGCTTGTCGAGATGCCCATACAGCAGCACCGTGTCCTTCTCGCCCGGTATGTCGACGAATATCACGGGCGTTCGCCCCGGGAGCCTTGCGATTTTGACGGTCATTCCCGCGATGGGCTGCCGACGGCACCAATCCGCGAGCAACTCGACGGCGCGCTCCATGTGTCCGTGGCTCTCCCACTGCGGGTCGAACAACGGAGATTTGTTGGGGATTCGGATGTACTCGCAAAGCGCTGGGACGATGGATCGATCCCAGGTCTCATTCACGTACTGCGCCATCGCCGCAACTTCGGGGTCATTGCTCATGCACCGTCACTCCTTCCACACCGCCGCACGATAAACGTTTTCGCCACCAGCTGATGGTGTCCTCGAGACCGCTATCGAGCGACCAGCGCGGCTCGAAACCGACTTCGGTGCGCAGCCGCCCGATATCCGGGACGAGCAGCGGCGGCTCGGACGCCGGCATCGCTCGAGCGCCGAGCTTGATGAGCTCGGGCCGCCCGATGCGGTCGGCGATCCGCCCGAGCAAGCCGGCGATCGTGGTCCGATCGGCGGAGCCTATATTCACCGCGCCTTGGACATCGGCGGTGAGCAACGCAACAAACGCCGCCCCGACATCCTCGACGTGCAAGAAGCTGCGGGTCTGAGTCCCTGGAGTACAGGCAGCTTCACGGCCCGACAACAAATCGATGATCACGGAGGACACCAGCCGCCGCGGATCCTCCCCAGGGCCGTATTGAAAGAAAATCCGGCCCCAGGCGGTCGATAGCCGATGCGCGCGCCCGAACTCCCCGAGCACGCGGGACATCGCGATCTTGCATTCGGCGTACGGTGTCGCGTCACCCCTATTGGGACCCTCCGCGAGAGGAGTGGTTCGCTCGTCGCAAACGCCGGCTTTCGACCAATCGTACTCGGCGCAGCTTCCCGCCATCACGGCGCGAACGCCGCCACCCGCCTCGAAGGCACCGAGCAGATGAGTGCCGGCGGCGAGCCATCGATAATTCTCGGCGCTGCGCCAATAGATTCCGGGAGTCGCGATCCAGGCGAAATGCAGCAAATGAGTCGGACGCACGAGGCTGATCAACCCATCGACCTCGCGAGCGTCCAATAGATCGGCCCGGTGCACCGACACTCCGTCCGGTGCCCGCGCCGGTGCCCGCGCCGGTGCCCGCGCCGGTGCCCGCGCCGCGTCGGCGGAGGCGCCAAGCACGGCATGCACGTCGAATCCCGCCGCACGCAAGGATGCGAGGCTGGTCCGGCCGATGAAACCACCGGCGCCGGTCACCAGCACGCGCCGACCCGGGGTCACGGCGCGGTCGAGGCGTCGAGCAGCGGGTAAGCCGCATCCCGATCGTTCATGTACTTCGGCTCGAGCGGCCAGTCGATGGCGATCGCCGGATCGTTCCAGCGCACACCGCGTGCAGATCCGGGTGCGTACGGCACGGACATCATGTACAGAACCTCGCTGGCGTCCGTCAGAGTGATGAACCCGTGGGCGAAGCCCCTCGGCACCCACAACGCATGCCGATTGTCGGCCGTGAGCTCCACTCCGAACCAGCGGTGCCGAGTCCGGGAGTCTGCGCGCAAATCGACGATCACGTCGAACACCGCGCCCGCCGTGCATCGAACGAGCTTGTCCTCGGCGTGAGGATCGGATTGGAAATGCAGGCCGCGGAGCGTCGCCCGGCGCGAGTTGAACGAGACGTTGCACTGGGGCATGGTCGTGGCCAATCCGTGCTCGGCGAATTCCTCGGCGCAGAAGCTGCGCGCGAAGAAGCCCCGATCATCCTCGAGCCGCTCCATCTCGATGCGGTAGGCGCCCGAGAGCGCCAATTCCGTGAATATCATGGATCGATCGTCGCGACCGGCACGGGAACGACGAAGCGGCCTCCCCAGTCGGCGATGCCGGCCAGTTGCCGCCGGATTTCGCCCTGCAGATTCCAGGGCAAAATCAGCACAAAGTCCGGCCGCGCGCGCATCAAGTCTTCCGGCGTGACCACAGGAATGTGCGTTCCGGGCAGAAATTTCGATTGCTTGTGCGGATTTCTATCCGCGACCATCGAAATGTCATCGGTGGTCACATTGCAGAAGTTGAGCAGCGTATTGCCCTTCGCGGCCGCCCCGTACGCGGCAACCGTCCTGCCCTCGCGCTTCGCGCCCGCCAGAAAGTCCAGCAGCGACTTGCGGCACACCTCGACACGTGCGGCGAAGCGTTGATAGGTCGCGAGGTCCGCAAGTCCCGCCGCCTCTTCGCGTGCCCGCAGTCCCTTGAGCCGGGCGCCGTCCTCGAGACCGTCACGCGAAGTCGACGCCGCGAATATGCGCAGCGACCCGCCGTGCGTGGGCAATTCCTCGGCCTCGTAAATTCGCAAACCATGCCGGGCGAATACCCGCTCGATGGAGTACAGCGACAAATACGAGAAGTGCTCATGGTAGATCGTGTCGAACTCGACATGCTCGATCAGCTTGAGAAGATGCGGGAACTCGATGGTGACGGTGCCCGTCGGCTTCAAGAGCGTCGCGATGCCGGCGACGAAATCGTTGAGCCGCGGGACATGCGCGAGAACATTGTTGCCGATGATCAGGTCGGCGTGGCGCCCTTCCGAGGCCAGCCGGCGTGCGACCGACTCGCCGAAAAATTCGACCAGCGTCGGGACGCCGATCTTCCCGGCTGCGCGCGCCACCGTATCCGATGGATCGATGCCCAGCACCGGGATGCCCTCGTCGACGAAGTTCTTCAGAAGGTAGCCGTCGTTGCTCGCGAGTTCCACGACGAGGCTGCCCGGGCCGAGCCCGAATCGCCGGCGCGCCATGTCGGCATAGCGCTTCGCGTGCGCGAGCCACTCGTCCGAGTAAGACGAGAAGTACACGTAGTTGCCGAACAACTCCTCAGGCGCCACGTCATAGTCCACCTGCACCAGCTTGCAGGCTTCGCACACCTTGGCGCGAAGCGGGTACCGCTTCTCGTGACGAGCCTCCGACATCGACGCGAGGAACGCGTTGGACGGAGGCTGCAACCCGAGGTCCGCCATGGTCACGGACAAACGGCCGCCGCATGCGCGGCAAGCGGTTACAAGACCGGACATTTGATCGTCATCGATGCTAGCCCTTCCACAGCTTCCACGGTGCTGCGCCGCCGTCCCACAGCGCGTTGAGATGTTGTTTGTCGCGCAAGGTGTCCATCGGCTGCCAGAATCCCCGATGCACCCAGGCGGCGAGCTGGCCGTCGGCAGCCAGGGACTCCATGGGCTCCTTCTCCCACACCGTCTGTTCCCCGTCGATGAGTTCCAGCACACTCGGTTCCAGTACGAAGAAGCCGCCGTTGATCAGGCCGCCTTCGGCCTGCGGCTTCTCCTCGAAGGACTTGGCCTGGGTGCCTTCGATCACGACTCGGCCGAAGCGCGCGGGGGGCCGCACGCACGCCACCGTGGCCTTCAGGCCGCGCTCCTTGTGAAATGCGATCTCGGCGGCGATGTCGATGTTCGCCAGGCCATCGCCGTAGGTCATGCAGAAGGGCTCGCGGCCGTCCAGGTACTTTGCGACTTGCAACAGCCGGCCGCCGGTCATGCTCTCCTCGCCGGTATCGACCAAGGTCACCTTCCAGGGCTCGCTGCGGCAGTCGTGATACTCGACGCGGTTGCCCGCCATGTCGAAGGTCACGTCGGCCTGATGGAGGAAATAATTCGCAAAATATTCCTTGATCACATAGCCCTTGTAGCCCAGGCAAACGACGAATTCGTTCACGCCAAAGGCGGCGTACAGCTTCATGATGTGCCAGAGAATCGGGCGACCGCCGATCTCGAGCATGGGCTTCGGCCGGATATTCGATTCCTCGGCGATCCGGGTACCCTTACCGCCGGCCAGAATGACACACTTCATGAAATGCCCTTCAGTGCCTCGTAACGCGCGATCTGCGTCTGCGAAAAGCTCACCATGTTCTCCTGCGCCCCGAACGCCCCATACCAATCCGCCGTCCATGCCAGCGCCTCGCCGATCGCAAGCTGCGGGCGCCAACCAAGGGAGCGCTCGGCGAGTGCGGAAGACAGGGTGAGCGCGCGGGCTTCGACCGGTTGGTCGGAGGCGTCGAGCTTCCAGCCCGGTTTTCCACCGAAGCGGGCACTGAACCCATCGACCACCTCCCGCACTGCGACGAAGGATGCCGCATCGGGTCCGAAATTAACAGCACGAGGGGTGGTGGCGGGCGCACGCACCAGCGCTTGCGCCAGCGCAAGATAACCCTCCAGTGGCTCGAGCACGTGCTGCCAGGGGCGCACCGCCTGAGGATAGCGCAGCGTCACTTCCCTGCCCGCGGCCAAGGCACGGACGCAATCGGGGATCAGGCGCTCGGCGGACCAATCGCCTCCCCCGATCACGTTGCCGGCCCGCGCCGTCGCCAGCGGTGGTCCGTCGCGGAAGAAGCTGTCCCTGAAGCTGCCGGTGAGCAGTTCCGCACACGCCTTGCTGTTGCTGTACGGGTCATGACCGCCGAGCCGGTCCGCTTCCTGGAATGGCCGGCCCGAACCGTCGTTCTCGTAGACCTTGTCGCTGGTCACCACCACGATGCATTCGAGCTCGCGAAGCTCACGGCAAGCCTGCAACAGCGAAGCGGTGCCGAGCACGTTCGTGGCGAACGTACCGAGCGGATCTCGGTAAGACTCGCGCACCAGAGCTTGGGCTGCGAGATGAAAGATCACCTGCGGGTCGGTGCGGCGGACCGCCTCGCGGACTCGATCGACATCGCGCACATCCCCGATGATCGATGCCGCGTCGTCGCCCACGATCTCCCAGAGATTCGGCGAATTCGGCGGCGCGAGCGCGTAACCGCTGACCTGCGCCCCCATCCCTCGCAGCCACAGCCAGAGCCATCCACCCTTGAATCCGGTATGCCCGGTGATGAGGACCCGGCGACCCCGCCAGAATTCGCGCGAAGCGGGCATGGGATCATCCCTCCTTCGGACCGGACTGCCAGTACGACTTGAGCGCACGCAGAGATGGCCGTACCTCACCGATACCCAGAGCATCGCCGAGACGAATCTGCAGATTCAAGAAACGCCGCGCTCCGCGTACGAGATAGAACACGTCCCGATACTGGCGGCGCCCCTGGGTGGCGTAGGCGATCTTGAGCGCATCGCAGATGACCGCGAGTGGCAGCTTGTAGATGCGCGCCCGCGCGGCGAACGGGTCTCGTGCATGCGCCGTGAAGGTGTCGTCCCGCGACAGGATCCAGCTCGCCATGCGCTCCATGACGAAGATCTTCATCTGTACATTGCCCTGGCCCCGGTAGGTGGTGGGCGCACGCAGCTCGGCGCCCAGGGGATCGTCGGCCGACTCGGCGATTTCGAACAACCGCTCATTCACGTCGAGCCAGGCTCGCCAAAACCTGGGTTTTGCCACGAAGTAATTCGAATGGACGGTATTTCTGGAATCCGATACCAGGCCGACGAGTGTCGCGTTCGGGTCGATGCGTGCGACTAAACGCGATGCGACCGCGGCGAGTCCCGGATGCTGGGATTCGCCGTGCTCGAATACGTTCAGAAAATAGGCACTGTTGTGGATGCTCGGGCTGAACAGGAATATGTCCGGGGCGTCACCGACGCGGTCGATGATTTCATCGACCGCGGCCGCGGTCAGATTGGTCTTGTGGCGGAACTTCGGCGACAGGAATCCGTAGTAAGCATCCTCGTTCAACGCTTCGTTGAGCAGGAATTTGCGCATCGGCCAGTACTCGAACCAGTCCGGCCGCTCATTGGCCGAGTTGTCGAGCACTTCGAATCCCGGATCGAGATCCTCCCGGGGAGTGTAATGGTTCAGGATTTGGTGGACATGGACGAGGGACATGCGCGCAAGGATACCGGCTTCCTCACAGGCCCGCGAGCCTCGCGAGGAGCGCGGTATACCCGGCACGGTAGGCGCGCATCGAGTAGCGCCGCTGCACATGCTCGAGACCGGCGGCGCCGAAGCGCGCCCGCAACTGCGGCGAGACAATCAGCGTCTCCAGCCGGTCTTCCCAATCCTCGAGGGTCGCTGCATGGAAGCCGTTGACTCCGTCGATCACCGCTTCGGCATTCGCCCCGACCGGCGATGCCACGCACGGCAACGACGAGGCCATGTACTGCAGTAATTTGAACGCACATTTGCCGCGCGACCATTCATCGTCCGTCAGCGGCATGATGCCGATGTGCGCCGCCGCGAGCGCGACGGCCTCCGTCGCCTCGCTCCACGGGATGCACTCGACATTGATCTGCGGCCACGCCGGAAATTTCGAGCAAATCACCCTGACTTTGAGCGCGGGGTGCCTTGCCGACAGCCGGGCGAGCGCGGGGCGGATCATTTCCAGGTAGATCAGATTCTCGGGACTGCCGATCCAGACGATGGTCGGACCTGATTCGTCGCCGGGCGTGGCCCGCTGATAACTGCTTACATCGACGGACGTTGGCAATATCTCGACGGCGCGCGCCGCGGGCCGCGCGATGGACGCGAGCACGTCGTTGCCGGCGGCGACCACGTCCACGGCACGGCAAGTGGCCGCAAATTTCCGGCGGCGCCATCGCGAGTCGTCGACCGGCTCGCCGAGCCGGCGCGGCTTGCGCACGTAGATGGCGTCATCGACATCGAAAATGCGCCGCCGGGTGAGCGCGCCGAAGAGTCCAGCCTCGAGCGCGCTCAGCTTGATCTGATGAAGGACGGCAATATCCGCCCACCTCAAAAGGCCGCGCCGTTCGAAGGTACGCAACCCATATCGCCCGCTCGGAAATCGCTCCAAACGCACCTGCCATCCCGCCGCTTCGAGCGGCACGACGAGGTTGCGCATGCGGTGGCGAAACGACGGTTGATCGAGATCGTAGCCCAGGAGCAATACGTTCGGCATGAGCTCGGTGTTCCGTTATTCGGATTCGATGTAGCGACCGAGCACGTTCAACGCGACCTCGACGCCATCGGCGAGAGCGAGACCCTGCGCGCGCAAGGCCAGCGCTGCCCGGGAAGGTTCGTCGCGCAGCAACGCTTGCGCCCTCGCCGCGATCTCGGGTGCGTCGAGCGCCGCCTGCACGGCCACGCCGGCGCTGACGCAGCGGCGAATTCGTTCCCGCTGATCGCCGGCAATGGGCACGGCCACACAGGCGGCTCCGCATGCGATTGCCTGCAGGAGCGTCGAACCTCCGTTGACCACGATCAGCCGCGCGTGCCGCATGAGCTCCGCGAGCTCGGCCTGAGGCAGTGCGCCGAGCGGCTGGAATAATGGGGACGCGGCGCCGGTCAGTTCTAATGCTCCAGTCGGTTCCGCCGCCGCGGCGGGTCCGACATATCGGACCGCGGTGCCTCCCGCAGCCAACATCCGGGCAGCTTCGAGAAATTGCGCAGTCGCATCTTCGGCGCCGGGATGTCCCGTGCCGCCGCCGGGAACCACCAGCACGAAGTCGCCACGCTTCCGCGATGCCGCCCGCTCCCCGTCCTTGGGCGGCCCGCGCGAGAAGATCACATCGAGGTAGCGCACTGTCGGGCGGCCCAGCAGTCGTCGCTTCAGCCGCTCGGTCAGTGTGAGACTTCCAGCGATGAACTCCGGATACGCGATCCAGTGCTCGTCGATCAGGCGCATCCATCGGAAGCGAAACGCCTTGCGCCGCTGTCGGGCACGGGCGCTGATGTACACGACGCGCGCGCCGGAGCGCTGCGCCGCTCGAAGCTGGGCGGTGCGCCCGGCATTGTCGAAGACCACGACGTGCGGGCGCCAACTGCGGATCAGATCGATCACCACCCCGCTATGAAAGGTGGCCGACGAGGGCACCAAGGTGACTGGAAACGGTGCTCCCGCGGCGTATGGCGCCTGGCGGCTCAAGACGAAATGGATGCGCGCAGCGGGCCAGCGCTGCTGCACGGCGCGCGCGATGGCGGAAGAACGCGCGAACTCCCCCATGCCGAACGCGCCCGACACCGGCACGAACAACAGGCGCGGCTCCGCGTCACGCAACGGCGCTGAACCACCGGTCGAGCACCAGCAACGACCAGGCACGGCGGAATTCCGGCCCCACCGAGCGCCGCAACACGCCGCGCTCCCGCAAGCGCCCGACCGCTTCGTGCAAGACGCGCGGATGCTGCTTGAGCCAACGATGCACCGGCAAGCCAAATCCGGATTTCGGCCGATCCAGGTGACCCGGCGGCAATCTCGGCTGCATCAAGCGGCGTACCAGAATCTTCCCGCGGCGGCCGCGCTCGTCCACCAGTAACGCAGGGTCGACGCTCAGCATGAATTCGACCAGCCGATGGTCGAGCAGTGGGGGTCGTACCTCCAAGGAGTGCGCCATGCTGGTCCGGTCCACTTTGGTCAACAGTCCCTCGGCCAGGTCCGTGTGCAGATCGAGCCAGCGCAACTTGGCCAGCGGGGAAAGCTCCTCGCGCCAGAATTGACGATAAAACCACAGATAGTCGTAATCGCTCTCGCGCCAGGACCGGTCGAGCACATCGTCGATCTGCGCAGCGGTCATTCCGCCGAGGGCGGCGGCGTAGGCCGGCAGGCCGACGTACGCTTGGCGCTGCATCGAGGAGGACAATCGTCCGAGCGGGGGCAGGAGGCGCGCCAGCGCCCGATTGAGTAGATTGGATCGGGCGCCGACTCTCGACCAGTAGCGCGGATAGCCGCAAAATACCTCGTCCCCGCCTTCTCCGCTCAGGGCCACCGTCACTTCGCGCCGGGCGAACTCTGCGATCAGATAATTCGACCACGCGGCGCTGTCCGCGAACGGCTCGTCGAAGATCGACGGGATGGTCTCGAGCGCCTGCTCGAAGTCAGCCGCCTGCGCCGTCATATCGGTGTGCACGGTGTGGAAATGCGCGGCGGCGCTGCGGGCGGCCTCGAGTTCCGATCGGTCGCGCGCGTCGAAACCCAGACTGAAGGTACGCGGATGATCGAGATAGTACGTGGTGAGCGCCGAGTCGATGCCGCCGCTCAAGAAGACGCCCACGGGAACGTCCGACAGCATGTGCGCCGGCACGACCGTGTGCAGCAGCTCGTCGAGCATTTTCAAAGTGTCATCCGCCGTCCTCGCCCTCACCTCGGCCGACGGCTCCCAATATCGTTCGATCGAGACGCGTCCGCTTTCCCAGGTCAACGTATGGGCTGCCGGGAGCTTGGAGATCCCGCGAAATATCGTCTTCGGCGCCGGTACGTAGCCATGAAACAAGAAATCGCGCAGGGCGCTCGCATCGATCTGCGGCCTGGCGAGCACCAACAGCGCCTTGAGTTCCGAGGCGAAGGCTATGCCGTCCGGCAAGATCTGGTAATACAACGGCTTGATCCCGAGACGGTCGCGCGCCAGCAGCAGCCGTCGAGCGCCGGCGTTCCAGCTCGCGAAGGCGAACATCCCCACTGTCTTGGGCAGGCAGGATTTGCCGTGGCGCGCCAGAAGATGCAGCAGTACCTCGGTGTCGCCGGTGGAGCGCCAAGGGCCCGGCAACTCGGCGCGCAGCGCCTGGTGGTTGTAGATTTCCCCGTTATAGGTGAGCACGTGCTCCCCGAACACCATCGGCTCGTCGGCTGCATGCGACAGGTCGAGGATGGACAGTCGCCGATGGCCCAACACGACGCCCGGCGCGCTCCAGATGCCCGCGCCGTCCGGCCCGCGATGGCGCAGCCGGTTGGTCATGGCCGTGACCGTGTCGATGCTCGCGCTCGAGCCGATAATTCCTGCGATCCCACACATGTGGGGAGTCTAGCGCGGAATTCATGACTTAAGATCCTAGCCATCGGCCGACGGTTCGTTTAGGGTACACGCGGAGCTTTGGACCCATGGCTACACCCGCCGATCAACGCCTGCTGGAACTGTGCGACAAGTGGCTCAAGAGCCTCGAATTGCACATCCGGTATTCGGGCCTCGATACCGACAGCTACTGGAAGGTTCAACCCTGGCCGGAGCATCAGCGGCCGAGCCGTTGGATCATCGATCTGGCGGTTCAGAAGGCGGTCGCGCTTCGTGCCCAGGTGCAGGAGCGGATAAAACAGGGTGATACGAAGTTTTCCGACTCGCTCGAGCTCATGACGTTTCTCGCCAATCTGATCGGCTCGGAGCACATCGAACGCTTCATCCCGTTGGCGGATCCCGAGAACGAGGTCGACCTCAAGGCGCCCGAGGCACCAGCGGTGCCGGCGCCGTCAGTCCCGCCCCCCGTCGCGCCGCCCTCTGTCCAGCGGCGGGTGCGTGCCGCGGAACCGCCGCGTGCCGCCGAGCCGCCGCGTGCCGCCGAGCCACCGCGTGCCGCTTCCGCACCATCGGATGCGGGAGCGACCGCGACGCGCGAGATGCCGCGCCCACCGCCGCGGCAAAAACCTGCATCCGAGGTCACGGGGACGCGGGAAATGCCGGAGTTCGTGGCGCCCAAACGGCGCGCGCCGCCGGTCGGCACGCAGCAGGTTGCGCGTACCGAGCGCCGATCTGCGCACGCGAAGCCCGCGCCTCGTCCCTCAGCCAGGCAACCTGGTAAACTTGAGGGGTCGGAAGACGCGGCGCGAGAGCAGGTCATCGCCGATGCCGCCCGCCTGGTGCAGTGGGGCCGCAAGTGGTACGAGCTCGCCGAGCTCATTGCACGCATGGCCGATCGGCCGCCGCTTCCCGAGGTCAGACGGATTTTGAAGGAAAACAAGACGGCCATCGAAAAGAAGGCCGGCAGCCGGTAGTATGCGCCCCGCCCGCAAGTCAAAAGACTTTTAGGGAACCTGCTCCTCGTTCACGCGCTCAAAGGCGGCCATGATCACGACGAAAAACCTATCCAAGCGCTATGGCGAGATCCTCGCCGTGGACGACGTTTCATTCACGGTAAACCCCGGAGAGGTGCTTGGTTTTTTGGGCGCCAATGGCGCCGGCAAATCCACCACGATGCGCATGATCGCGGGCTTCATTGCACCGTCCGCCGGGTCTGTCACGGTCTGCGGGCACGATATCGAGCGCTCGCCCGTCGAGGCCAAGACGTGCATGGGGTATTTGCCCGAAGGCGCGCCCAGCTATGGTGAGATGACGGTGGCAGAATTCCTCGACTTCGTGGCGGACATCCGCGGCCTTACCGGCGCCCGGCGCCGGGAACGGCGCGGGATCGTGGTCGAGCGCCTCGCACTCGCACCGGTCATCGACCAGGTGGTCGAGACGCTCTCCAAGGGATTTCGCAGGCGCGTCGGTCTGGCGCAGGCGCTGATTCACGATCCCCGCGTGCTGATCCTCGACGAGCCGACCGATGGCCTCGACCCCAACCAGAAGCACGAGGTGCGCCGGCTCATCAACGAGCTCAGCAAGGACAAGCTGGTGGTCGTCTCGACCCACATCCTCGAGGAAGTCCACGAAGTCTGCACCCGGGCCATCATCATCGCCGCCGGACGCATCGTGGCGGACGAGACGCCGAGCGCGCTCGAGGCCCGGTCGCGCTATCACCATGCGGTCAGCTTGCGCTTCGACAAACCGGAAGATCTCGCCGCCGCGCGGCGCGAGATCGCCGGCCTTGCCGAGGTGAGCGACGTGGAGACGGAGGAGCGCGAGCTCAAGCTCACCGCGGTCCCGCGCCCCGGCAAGAACGTGCTGCCGGCGGTGAGCGCGCTGATCACCCGCTACGAGTGGGACGTGCCCGAACTGCACCTCGAGTCGGGACGCCTGGACGAGGTATTCCGAACGTTGACCGGGGCCACCCCGCACGGGACGATGACGCCCGCGCCGGACAGTCCACTGGGTGAAGGGGGAGCGCGGCCTTGAACAAGACCCTGGTGATTTTTCGGCGCGAGCTCAGGAGCTATTTCGCGACTCCGCTCGCCTATGTGTTCATCGTGATTTTCCTCGTGCTCGCGGCCGTGTTCACGTTTCAAGTGGGCGGATTGTTCGAGCGCGGACAGGCCGACCTGCAGCCGTTTTTCCGCTGGCATCCCTGGCTCTACCTCGTGCTCATCCCCGCGATCTCCATGCGCTTGTGGGCGGAGGAGCGCAACAGCGGCAGCATCGAGCTGTTGATGACCCTGCCGATCACTTTGGCGCAGGCTGTCGTCGGTAAGTTCCTCGCCGCGTGGTGCTTCGCGGGCGTCGCTCTCGCGCTCACTTTTCCGGTCTGGATCACGGTGAACTATCTGGGAAGCCCCGACAATGGCGCCATCGTCGCCGCCTACATCGGAAGTTTTCTGATGGCCGGCGGATTTCTCGCGATCGGCATGTGCCTGTCGGCGGCCACGCGCAACCAGGTGATCGCGTTCATCACGGCGGCCCTGGTCGGTTTCGTGTTCCTGCTCGCGGGTTTCCCCCTGGTGCTCGATTTCGTCCGCGGCGTCTTCCCGCAGGTCATCGTCGATGCAATCGCCTCCTTGAGCTTCTTCACGCATTTCGAGGCGATCTCCAAGGGCGTGATCGACCTGCGCGATCTCACGTATTTCGCGGCGCTGATCGCCTTTTGGCTGACGGCGACCGCTCTGGTGCTCGACATGAAGAAGGCGGAATAAGTGGACACGCCGAATCAACGAAGAATGGGCTGGAGGAGAACGGGCTACGGCGTGGGTGGACTCGTGGCCCTCGCGGCGCTGTTCCTGGGCGTGGTGATGCTGTCGAACCTGGGCCTCAGGGGCCTGCGTCTGGATCTCACCCAGAATCACTTGTACACGTTGAGCGCCGGCACCCGGCAGGTGCTTGGCGAGCTGAAGGAGCCGGTCGACTTGTATTTCTATTTCTCGCGCGATGCCGCCGAGAAGCAATCGCCCCTGCTCATGCCCTACGCGAACCGGGTCCGCGAGTTTCTCGAGGAAATCACGGCGCGTTCCGCCGGCAAGATCCGGCTTCATGTGATCGACCCGCAACCCTTCTCCGACGACGAGGACCACGCTGCCGAAGCGGGGCTGCAGTCGCTTCCCACCAACGACGCAGGCGGCGACTCGCTGTACTTCGGCCTGGCCGGCACCAATTCGACCGACGGCCGCTCCGTGATCCCAAACTTCCAGCCGGACCGCGAGGAGTTTCTGGAATATGACGTGGCCAAGCTCGTGCAGGAGCTGGCCAACCCGAAAAAGCCCGTCGTGGGCCTGTTGAGCTCGCTTCCCCTGCAAGGTCAGTTCAATCCCATGACCGGACAGATGGGCGACACCTGGCCCGTGCTGTCCCAGATCGAACAGCTGTTCACGGTGCGCTCGCTCACCTCGGACGTGGACCACATCGACAAGGATGTGGACGTTCTGATGATCGTGCATCCAAAGAACCTCGCGCCGAAGACGCTGTATGCCATCGACCAATTCGTGATGCGCGGCGGCAGGGTGCTGCTGTTCGTCGATCCGAACAGCGGGGCCGACTCGAGCGGCCAGGATCCGCAAAATCCTTTCGCAGGCGCGACGGCGAGCCACTCCTCCGATCTGGAGCCGCTGCTCACGGCGTGGGGCGTCGCCTACGATCCGACCCAGGTGATCGGCGATCTCGATCTGGGCCTCGAGGTGCGGGCGACCATGCAGGGACCGCCGACCCGGCACATCGCGATTCTCGGATTGCGGCGCGCCGACATGGACAGGAAAGACGTCGACACGGCCGCGCTTGAATCGATCAACGTCGCCACCGCAGGCTTCCTGGCCCCTCGCCCCGGAGCGACCACCCAGTTCGAGCCCTTGCTGATGAGCTCCAAGAACGCCGCGCCTATTCCTGCATCGCGCTTCAATGCGCTGACCGATCCGGCCACTCTGCGCGACGGGTTCAAGCCCACGGGCACGCGCTACGCGCTCGCGGCACGCATCACCGGCAACGTATCCTCGGCTTATCCGCAGGGCGCGCCGCCGGACCCGAAGCCCGCTGCGGGGCCGCCCATCGCGCACATCTCCAAATCGACCGTACCGGCAAACATCGTCATCGTCGCGGATACCGATCTGTTGATGGACTACATGTGGGTGCAGACGCGCGAGCTCCTCGGCCAGCGCATCGCCCAAGCCTTCGCCAATAACGGCGATCTGGTGGCCAATGCCGTCGACAACCTGACCGGCAGCGGCGCCCTGATCAGCATCCGCGGTCGCGCCACATTCTCACGCCCCTTCGAGCGCGTGGAAGCGCTCAAGCGCCGGGCGGACGACAGGCTGCGAGCCAAGGTGCTCGAGCTGCAATCGGAGCTGCAGCAAACGGAGACCAAGCTCACGGAACTGCAGAGCAAGCGAAACGATCAGACCTCGCTCATGATGACGCCCGAGCAGGACCAGGAGCTGAAGCGCTTCACCGCGGAAAAGGCTCGTGTGCGCAAGGAGCTGCGTGAGACGCAGCGCGGACTCGATGTGGACATCAATCGGCTGGACGATTGGTTGAAGGTGATCAACATCGCCGTCGCGCCGCTGTTGGTCGCCATCGCAGGGGCTTTCATCTTGTCGTTACGGCGCAAGCGCAAGAGCCGGGGAGGCAGTTCCGCATGAGCCGAGCGCGCTTTACGCTGCTCTTGGTCGCCGCGCTCGCGGCCATCTGCGGCGCGTTCTATCTGAGCTCGCAGCGCAACCTGCAGAGGGACAGCCGCGGCGCTTCGCTGTTCCCGACGCTCGCCCCCGAGCTCGATACCGTCACCGAAGTGAGCATCCTCAAGGGAAGCGCGACGCCGGCGGTCACTCTGCACAAGAACGGCGAGCATTGGTCGGTCGCGGAGCGTGCAGACTATCCCGCCGATGTGGCGAAACTCCGCAGACTCCTGCGAGCTCTCGGAGACGCCAAGCTCGCCGAGGAAAAAACCTCCGATCCGGCGAACTACCCGATCATCGGCGTCGAAGACCCGACCCAAGCCGCCGCCACCGGTGCGCAAGTCAGCGTGCTCGCGCAGGATGGCAAACATGCGGTCATCGTGGGCAAGCCGGTCGGCGAAGGGACGTTCGCTCGCCGCGTGGGAGAGAGCAAGAGCTATACGGTGGAGCCGGCGATCTCGGTGGAGCCCGAACCTCGTTCGTGGATCGACACGCAGCTCATCGACATCCCATCGTCCTCGATTCAGAGCGTCGAGTTCAAACCGGCCACCGGTGCCGGGTATACGCTGCACCGGATCAAGCCCAAAGAGGACGGCTTCGCACTGGACAAGCCGCCCACGGGGCGCACGGCGCTGGATGCCAAGGCATTGGCACCGTCGGTCAGCACATTGAGCGGCCTCAACGTCGAGGACGTCGCCGCCGCCAAAGACATCGATTTCAGCCAACCCGCACAGGCAATCTTCACGCTGGAAGACGGCGCCGTCGTTACCATCGCCGGCGTCGCGGCCGGCGACAAGCGTTGGGTCGAGGTGCAATCCTCCAAGGATGCGGCGCTCGCTCAAAAGGCCAAGGATCGCGCCTTTCAGATCGCGAGCTATCGGTACGACGCCATTTTCCGCCCGCTGGATCAACTGCTGGTTCCAAAAGAGACGAGGCCTCGCGCCGATGCCGGCGCATCCAAGAGCGGCGCGGCGCCCCCGATCAAATCGGCCCCTCCGCCCACGGCCCCGTGATCTCAGGCACGAGCGCCGGCTTCGGACGGCGCTTCGCCGCCTTGATCTACGACTCGCTGCTGCTCGCGGCGCTCCTCCTCGTCTACACCGCCATCATGGTGGCGATCCGCGGAAGCGCGATCACTGCGGCCGGCAGCGGTTCCTGGTGGTTTCTCTATCGGGGCGGCGAACTTGCGATCGTCGCCGCTTACTACGTGATCAACTGGCTGATGAGCGGTGCGACCCTGGGCATGCGCGCCTGGCACCTGCGCGTGGTCAGCAATACCGGCAAGCGCCTGAAGCCTCTACCCGCGATCTGGCGATGCGTGTGCGGCTTTTTCGCGTGGTCGCCGGCCGCGCTCGGCGTGCTCTGGCTCTACGCGGACCCCGAGCACCTCGCGCTGCATGACCGGTTGTCGGGGACCCGTGTCCTTCATCTCACGGATTCCCTAACGGGTTCTTGAGATCGCCACGAGGGTCAGCACACCGATGGTCGTGGTCGGCAGCCAGGCCACCAGCGCGGGGTTCAGGCCGAACAGCTGTCCACCGTTCTCGATCGTCCGGCTGACGAGAAAGAACACCACCCCCAGCATCACGCCGATCACGGTTCGGGTGCCGGCGCCGGTCGTGCGCAGCGGTCCAAACACGAACGGCAACGCCAGCAGCGTCACGATGATGACCGCGAATATGCGCGCGATGCGCGACCAGTAGCCGATCTCGTAAAACGAGGCATCCAAGCTGTTGCGCCGCAGGTGGTCGATGTACGAGGCGAGGCCGCGCAGCGTCAGGAGGTCCGGATCGGTCGCCGCGAGCCCCAGGAAATCGGGATTGACCGTCGATCGAATCGTGACCTCGTTGTCCATGGTGCTGTCGATGCGATCCTGGCCAAAGCGCGTCGTGGCCACATTGTGCATGCGCCAATGCTGAGGGTCCGCCACCGAAATGCGGTCCGCGCGCTGGATCGAGCGCAACCGGTTCGAACCATCCAGCTCGAACAGCGAGACGCCCCCGAAGGATTGATCGACCTCGCCGGTCTGTACCCGCAAGATGAGGTTGCCGTCTTTCACCCAGGCGCTGCTCGAGCCGGCGAAGCTGACATCGGCGAGCTTGCTCGTGGTCTTCTCGCGCTTGGCGAGTTGCGCGAGCGGCGGCGCGACGTATTCGCCGACCGCGTACATGGTCAACGACAGCGTGAGGCCTGCGAGCCCCACCGGCCAGGCGATCCGCCACACCGAGACGCCGGACGCGCGCGTCACCACGAGCTCGCTTCCCGCGGCGAGATTGCCGAGCCCCATCAACGCGCCGATCATCGCACCGATCGGCAAGAGCTCGAATATCTGTTCGGGTAGGTTCAAGAACGTGTACAGAAAAGCATCCGCCGTCGTGTACTCGCCAGTGCCGATGTCGCCTTGCTGGCTGATGAACACCAACAATGCCCCGAGGGTCAGCAGCACCCCCATCGCCATCAAGGTGTAGACGAGCACGGTCCGGTACAGATAACGATCGATCGTATTCACGTGCCTCGCCCCTCGCGGTAAATCAGGTACAGGCCGAACCCCAACAACAGGACGTGCACCCACCACACCCCGATGGCCGACGGCAGCTGACCCTTCTCCACCCAGACTTTGGAGGCCGACAGCAAGTTCGCATAGACTATGTACACGACGATGGCGAATCCGACGCGGGCATAGCGGCCCTGACGCGGCCTGAGGCGGCTCATCGGCACCGCGAGCAGCGTCAAGATCAAGGCCATGATGGGGGTCGAAGCTCGAAATTGCAGCTGCGCGATGTCCTCGGGCGCGCTCGAGCCCAGGAGTTCCCGGGTGGGTCGCGTGTCGGGATCCTGCTCGGTCCCCATCTTGTCCTGCGGCGTGGCGATGGGGATCCCGTGCTCGCGAAATTCGATGACGCGAAAATCGCTCTTGCCGGGGATGCCTTCGTAGCGCCGTCCGTTGAACAGGGTCACGAAATGCATGCCGTTCGCCGCAGCCTTCGAATAGGTCGCCGTGTCGGAGAGCGCCACTTCGACGCGGCCGGCCGTCTCACGGCGCACGAACACGTTGTGCAGCACACCCTCCGCGTCGACCCGCTCGGCGTAGAAAACGGCATCGCCCCCGCCGCTCATGAAAGAGCGGAAGCGCCCGGCATCCAGTTGTCCGAACTGCGCCTCCTTGACCGCCGATTGCCGCAACAGCTGAGCTTGTTGATCGGCGCGCGGCACCTGCACGAACGACAGCCAGGCGAGTCCCACGGCGATCACCACCGCGAAACACGACAGCGGCAGGAGCATGCGCATGGGCGCGAACCCGCAGCCCTGCAGCGCCGTCATCTCGCTGTCGTGGTAAAGCCGGCCCAACGCCAGCACGATCGCGAGCAACAGACCGGCCGGTACGATGACCGGGAGATACATGATCGCCCCCAGCGCGATCAGATCGAACACCACGTGGCGGCCGTAGTTGTCGGTCGCCGCCCGGCCGAGCACCCGCGAGAGCTGATTGGAGACCAGAATCGCCATCAGAATGCCGGTCACGGCGAGCCAGGTCTGCATCACCTCGCGTAGGACATAGCGTTGGACGGTCCACTTCATCCCACTTCCCCGCGAGAAACGCCGGCTTTTAGGCCGGCGAGGGATAGTGACCTGCGTGGCGTATCATCAGCATCCCACGGTCCGCACTTCTCGCTGTTTGCACAAGTGTTTTGAGAGCGGCATTTCGATATACTGTATGGATGTCCAGCTCTCGACCTACCGCCGTCCGGGTCCTGCGCCTGCGGGTGAAGGGCAGGCACGCCCCGTGGCTGTGCACCCTGGCGCGCGAGGTCAACACGGTCTTCAATTACTGCAACGAACTGTCGGTGAAAGTGTTCGAGCGGGAACGGCGGTTTTTGTCGGGATTCGATTTCTGGCCGTTTCTCAAAGGAGTCACGCGCGGAGAGTGCGCCTTGCATCTGCCGGTTCAAGCGGTGCAGGTGATCGCCGAAGAATACGCGCGGCGGCGCCGACAGCACGGAAAGATAAGATTGGCCTGGCGCAAGAGCGGCGGTGCGCGCCGCTCTCGGGGCTGGATTCCCTTCAAAGTCAGAACGATTCGCTATCGAGGGGGCCAGGTCTACTTCGCCGGCCGGTGGCTGTCGCTCTGGGACAGCTATTGCCTGGGCAACTTCGAACTGCGCGCGGGTAATTTCAGTGAGGACAGCCGCGGACGATGGTATCTGAATGTCTGCGTCCCTCGCGCGCAGCGGGTGGCGCACGGGAGACATAAACCGTCGATCGGATCGATCCTCGATCGGTCGGTCCCGAGCGTCGGGATAGATCTGGGGTTGAAGAGCTTTGCGGCGTTCAGTGATGGTCGGCCGCCGATCGATGCCCGACGTTGTTACCGCCACTTCGAGCCCGCCCTGGCGCGCGCGCAGCGCGCCAGGAAACCGAAGCGGTTCCGAGCAATTCAGGCCAAAATCACCAATCGGCGAAAAGATTTCCTTCACAAATTGAGCACCGGCCTGGTCAAGGCCCACGGTGCTATCTTCATCGGCGACGTGAATGCCTCCGCTCTCGCCAAGACCCGACAGGCTAAGTCGGTGCTCGATGCCGGATGGAGCGCCTTCCGAACCATGCTGCTGTACAAGTGCGCTGACGCAAGCGTGTGGTTCGCGCAAGTCGATGAAGCGTTTTCCACCCAGACCTGCAGCGTGTGTGAAAGCCGCGCCGGCCCGAAGGGCCGGCAGGGTCTTGGAATAAGAGGATGGCAGTGCCCTGTGTGCGGAGCGATCCACGATCGTGACGTCAATGCAGCTCACAATATCCTTGCGGCGGGACATCGCCGTCTTGCAGAAGGAATCCTCATCCTTTGAGGGTGAGGAGGATGTCAAGGCATTCAGCTTAGAGCCTTCACGTGAATCTAGTAAACTAATTGCCGATTTCGAGGACATGAGACATTTATCCAACAACGGAGTGGGGATATGGAATTTAAGGCAATCGTCGATGCCAAAGCGCGGCTCGCATGCGGCTGCGCGGTGGTCGGCGTCCACGAGAACGGCGATCTCGGCGCGGCCGCTCGCCTGATCGATGCGCAAATCGGCGGAATCATCGGCCGCCTCATCGCCAATGGCGATTTCGCCGGCAAATTGGGCGACACGCTTCTGTTGCCGCACCCGGCGGGCGCGGCCGCCGAGCGGGTGCTGCTGACCGGCCTCGGGCCGCGCGCGAGCTTCGGCCGCAAGCAGTATCGAAAGGCCGTGCAGGCGGGCGCACAGGCGGTGCTAAAGACCGGCGCAACCGACGCAACGGTGTACCTGGCTCTGCACGACGTGCCGGGCATGGACGGGCACTTCCGCGCGCGCGCAATCGCGGAGATTTTCAGCGCCGGCGTCTATCGGGTACCCGACCTGAAGAGCGGCGCCAAGCCGAAGCCGGGCAAGCTGACGGCGCTGAACGTGGCCGCCGAAAACGCGCGCGCGCTCAAGTCGATCGCCTCGGGCCTGGAAATCGGCGCGGCCATCGGTGCCGGGTCCGCATTCGCGCGGGACCTGGGCAACCTGCCGCCGAACATCTGTACGCCCACCTATCTCGGCGAGCGCGCGCAAGGGTTGGACAAGGACTGGTCGCGCATCAAGACCAAGGTTCTGGATTTGGACGCGATCAAGGCGCTCAAAATGGGCTCGTTCCTTGCCGTCACGCAGGGGTCCGCGCAGCCGCCGCGATTCATCGTGTCCGAATATCGAGGCGGCAAGAAAGGCAGCGCCCCGATCTGCTTGATCGGCAAGGGCATCACGTTCGATTCGGGCGGAATCTCTCTCAAGGATCCGCCGGGGATGGACGAGATGAAATACGACATGGGTGGAGCCGCGGCCGTGCTCGGGACGCTCCGGGCCGTGGCCGAGCTCGGTCTTCCCATCAACGTGATCGCCATCGTGCCGACCTGCGAGAACATGCCGGGCGGCAGGGCCGTGAAGCCCGCGGACATCGTCACATCGATGTCCGGTCAGACGGTGGAGATTCTCAACACCGATGCAGAAGGCAGGCTCATCCTGTGCGATGCCATCACTTACAGCCGGCGATTCAAACCTGCCGCGGTCATCGATGTCGCCACGTTGACCGGGGCCTGCATCATCGCGCTCGGCAATCAGGTGAGCGGCATGATGAGCACCGACGAGGGGCTGGCCGGTGAGATCGCGGCCGCCGGAATCCGCGCCGACGACAGGGTCTGGCGCCTGCCGGTCGGTGACGACTACGCGGACGCCTTGAAGAGCAATTTCGCGGACTTCGCCAACGTCGGCGGCCGGGAAGGAGGCGCCTGCACGGCGGCCACATTCCTCTCGAAATTCGCCAACGATCTTCAGTGGGCGCATCTGGACGTGGCCGGCACCGCGTGGCTCAGCGGTGCGGCAAAGGGCAGCACCGGGCGCCCCGTCCCGCTGCTGGTCGAGTTTCTGGTACACCGCGCACGCCGCAAGTGACCGATAGAGTCGACTTTTACGTACTGCAAAGTCAGGCGCCGCAACGGCGTTGGAATTTCGCCTGCCGCTTGACCGCGAAGGCGTATCTGCAGAATCTCGCCATCGTCATCTGGAGCGAAAGCCCGGGCGATGCCAAGCTCTGCGACGACTTGCTTTGGACCTTCGACGATCGGTCCTTCGTGCCGCACCGGATGGCTCGCGACGGCGAGCCGCTCGATGCGGGCACCCCGGTGCACGTCATGCTCGAGCTCGAGTCCATCGAGCGCGTCGACCTGTTGATCAACCTCACCACTCGGTTTCCCGCCGGGCTCGGGCGCTTCGCGCGAATTGCTGAAATCGTCGACGCCGATCCGGAGTGCCGGCGGCTCGGGCGCGAGCGGTTCAAGGCGTACCGGGATCAGAAGCTCGCGCTCGAAACGCACCAACTGAGCGACGCCGCG
Organism: Steroidobacteraceae bacterium; assembly: GCA_050012215.1. Classification (GTDB taxonomy): domain Bacteria; phylum Pseudomonadota; class Gammaproteobacteria; order Steroidobacterales; family Steroidobacteraceae; genus Bog-1198. Next base: position 95,949 of record JBEKHO010000001.1, on the reverse strand, counting down.
GACATCTAGCCCGGGCGGTCGCTATAATCGAGCGGCCATGGACAAAGCTTTTTCCCCCGCCGACATCGAGGCGCGCATCTACGAGCGCTGGGAAACCAGCGGATACTTCGAGCCGAGCGGCCATGGGCCGCCCTATTCGATCGTCATCCCGCCGCCCAATGTCACCGGAACGCTGCACATGGGACACGCGTTCCAGGACACCATCATGGACGCCCTCATTCGTCATCGGCGCATGCTCGGTTTCGATACGCTTTGGCAGCCCGGCACCGATCACGCCGGCATCGCCACCCAGATGGTGGTGGAGCGCCAGCTGAACGCAGCCGGCAAGAGCCGGCTCGATCTCGGGCGCGAAGCCTTCGTCGAGAAGGTATGGGAATGGAAGAGCACCTCCGGCGGCTCGATCGCCCGGCAGCTGCGTCGGCTGGGCGCATCGGTGGACTGGAAGCGCGACAAATTCACCATGGATCCCGAGCTCTCGCGGGCGGTCACCGAAGCCTTCGTTCGCCTGTATCGGGACGGGTCGATCTATCGCGGCAAGCGGCTGGTCAACTGGGATCCGGTGCTGAAGACGGCGCTCTCGGATCTGGAAGTCGTTTCCGAGGAGGAAGCGGGCCATCTGTGGCATCTCAAATATCCGCTGTGCGACGGCAGCGGGCATCTGGTCGTGGCGACGACCCGGCCGGAGACCATGCTCGGCGACACCGCGGTCGCCGTGCATCCCGACGATGAGCGCTACCGGCACTTGATCGGCCTCGAGGTGCGCCTGCCGCTCGCTGATCGGAACATTCCCGTCATCGCCGACGAGTTCGTGGACCCGACATTCGGTTCCGGCTGCGTCAAGATCACGCCTGCGCACGATTTCAACGACTACGAGATCGGACAACGCCACGATCTTCCGATGATCAACGTGATGAATTTGGACGCCTCGCTCAACGACCAGGTGCCCGCGCCTTACAGGGGTCTCGACCGTGCCGCGGCTCGCGAGCGCGTGATCGCCGACCTGACGGCGCTTGGGCTCGTCGGGAAAATCGAACCGCACAATCTCATGGTGCCGCGCGGAGACCGCACCAATGCCGTGCTCGAGCCGCTGCTCACCGACCAGTGGTTCGTCGACATCAAGCCGCTCGCGGCACCTGCGATCAAGGCGGTCGAGGACGGCAGCATCCGCTTCGTGCCGGACAACTGGTCGGGGGTGTACTTCGAGTGGATGCGCAACATCAAGGACTGGTGCATCAGCCGCCAGCTCTGGTGGGGCCACCGCATCCCGGCATGGTACGACCGCGAGGGCCGTTGGTACGTCGCCCGCAACGAAGCCGAAGCACGGGCCGAGCACGGCCTCGGGCCCGAGGTGACGCTGCGGCAGGACGAGGACGTGCTCGATACCTGGTTCTCCTCGGGACTCTGGCCGTTCTCGACTCAAGGGTGGCCGCGCGAGACCCGCGCGCTCGACACCTACTATCCGACCTCCGTTCTGGTCACCGGTTTCGACATCATTTTCTTCTGGGTCGCGCGCATGATCATGATGGGCCTCAAGTTCACCGGTGAGGTGCCGTTTCGGGAAGTCTACGTGCACGGGCTGATCCGCGATCACGACGGCCAGAAGATGTCGAAGTCGAAAGGCAATGTGATCGACCCGCTCGACATCGTCGATGGCATCTCGCTCGAGGATCTGCTCGCCAAGCGCACCACCGGACTGATGCAGCCGCAGATGAAGCCGGCCATCGAGAAGGCCACCCGCAAGCAGTTTCCCCAGGGCATCCCGGCGTTCGGCACCGACGCTCTGCGCCTCACCTTCGCAGCGCTCGCAACCCAGAGCCGCGATCTTCGCTTCGACATGGCCAAGGTCGAGGGTAATCGGAACTTCTGCAACAAGCTGTGGAATGCGGCGCGCTATGTGCTGATGAACGTCGAGGGACAGGACGAATTCGCCGCAGCACAGCCCGGCGACGGCGCGCCGCGGGCGATGAGCGCGCTGAGCCTCGCCGACCGCTGGATTCGCTCGCGCCTCGCCGCGATGATAGAGCGCGTCGATGCCGGCTTCGCCGGCTACCGGCTCGACCTCGTCGCGAACGCGCTGTACGAATTCACCTGGAACGAGTTCTGCGACTGGTATCTCGAGCTCTCCAAAGCGGTGCTGCAATCCGATGCCGCCACCGCGGCCGAGAAGTACGCCACCCGCAAGACCTTGATCGGCACGCTGGAAACGCTGCTGCGCGCCTTGCATCCGCTCGCACCGTTCATCACCGAAGAGATCTGGCAACGGGTACGCGTGCCCGCGGGGGTAAGCGGCGAGTCCATCATGCTGGCCCGATTTCCCACCGTCGAGGAGTCGCGCGCCGACACGGCCGCGGAGCCGGAGATGCGCTGGGTGATGAATTTCATCCTGGGTCTGCGCCAGATTCGCGGCGAGATGGACATCGCTCCGAGCCGCCGCCTGGAGGTGCTGCTGCAGAACGCCGGCCCGACGGACCGGGAGTATCTGCAGCGCAACCGACACTACTTGACCCGCCTTGCGGGCATCGACGAGGCGCGCGTGCTCGCGGGGTCCGAGGCTGCGCCGATCTCGGCCGCCGCCCTGGTGGGAACACTCGAAATACTGGTGCCGATGGCGGGTCTCATCGATCCGAAAGCGGAGCTCGACCGCCTGGCGAAACGCCTTGGGCGAGCCGAGGCGGATTTCGGCAAGCTGAACCTCAAGCTCTCCAATCAGGAGTTCGTGAGGAATGCCCCGGCGGATGTGGTCGCGAAAGATCAAGCGCGGCTCGCGGAGCTCAGCACCGAGATCGATCAGCTGGCAAAGCAGATCGCGCGGGTCAAGAAGCTCCAGGGCCCATGAATCCGCCAGCCGCAAACGCCGCGCAAGCCCGCGCCGCCGGCCCGGCCATCAACGCGGTGCTCGCGCAGATCAACCGCATCATTCTCGGCAAGGATGAGCAGATCCGCCTCTGCCTGGCCTGCCTTCTGGCAAGAGGGCATCTGCTGATCGAGGACATCCCGGGCGTGGGCAAGACCACGCTCGCCCACGCGCTCGCCAAAACGCTCGGCCTCTCGTTCCAGCGCGTCCAATTCACCAGCGATCTGCTGCCCGCCGATGTGCTCGGCGTGTCGATCTACGAGCGCGACACCGGGACGTTCCGCTTTCAGCGCGGGCCGATCTTCGCGCAGCTCGTGCTCGCGGACGAGATCAATCGCGCCTCACCGAAGGCGCAAAGCGCGTTGCTCGAGGCCATGGAGGAGCGGCAGGTGACGATAGACGGGCAATCGATGCCCTTACCCGAGCCGTTCTTCGTCATCGCCACGCAGAATCCGCAGGAACAGGTCGGCACGTTTCCGCTGCCGGAATCCCAGCTCGATCGATTTCTGATGCGCGTGCACCTGGGCTATCCGGCCGCCGCCGCCGAACGCGAATTGCTGAGCGGCACGGATCGGCGTGAGTTGGTGAATTCGCTCGAAGGCGTGTTGGGTGGGGACGCGCTTCAGGCGCTGCAGCAGGCGGTGCTCGGTATCCACGTGGCGCCCGCGCTGCTCGACTACGTGCAGGCCCTGGTGGCGCATACCCGCAGTGCGGCGGGTCTCAATGCCGGCCTGTCGCCGCGGGCGGCGATCGGACTTTTGCGCGCCGCCCGCGCTTGGGCGATGATCTGCGGGCGCAGCGCCGTGATCCCCGAGCACGTGCAAGCCGTCTTCGGTGCGGTCGTGGAGCATCGCCTCGAGCAACGCGACAGCGGTCCGACCAGCGCAACCCGCCTGCTCGAGGCCGTACCGGTCCCTTGAGCGAGACCTGACTTGCGGAGCTTGCGCGACACGGCCATCGCTCGAATCAGAATCTGGTACGCCCGCCGCCACGGCGTCGACGATTTGCCGGTCAAGATCGAGCGGCGGCGCATCTACATCGTTCCGAGCCGTTTCGGCCTGATGTTGACCTCGCTGCTGATCGCCATGCTGATTGCCGGCCTCAACTACTCGAGCAATCTGGGACTGGCATTTGCCTTTTTCATGACGAGCACGGTGCTGGTCGCCATGCATCACTGCCACCGCAATCTCCTCGGCCTCACCGTGGACGTGAAGCTCGAGGTCGACGCGCTCGCAGGCTCGGACGCGGTCTTTTTCTTCATGTTGCGCAACGAATCCGCGGTCGACCGCTGCGATGTCGAGGTGCGTCTCAGCACCGCGTCCGACTCGCCGCGCAAGCTCGTGCAGGCGACGCGCAGCGTGGCGATCGGCGGCTACGAGGAGGTCATGCTGGCGGTGCCCGTCATGAATCGCGGGGTGAGCCGCTTCAGTCAATTCGAGCTGCGCACCACCTACCCCTTCGGTTGGTTTCGGGCCTGGACCTATGTGCAGGCGCCGCTCACCGCGTACGTCGCTCCGAGCCCGGCCGGCAACCGGCCGCTGCCGGCGGTCGCTGCGGCGAGCGGCGAATCGGCGCGCTCCGAATCTCGGGGCGAGGAAGATTTCGCGGGACTTCGGTCTTATACCCCGGGCGTCCCGCTGAAGCACATGGCTTGGAAGACGCTCGCGCGCGGCGGCGAGGCGTCGGTGCGGGTCTACAGCGACTTGGGTGCCCGCCCCGAGTGGCTCGACTGGTCATCACTCGACGGGCTCGATACCGAGACGCGGCTGTCGCAGCTCTCCCGCTGGATTGCGGAATGCGAGAGCGGTCATCAGCGTCCTTATGGCCTGAGGATTCCGGGGGTCGACATCCCGCCGGGCCGCGGTCCCGCTCATCGGTGGCGGTGCCTGCGCGCGCTCGCCTGCCACGGGACGCCGCCGACATGAAGCTCGCTGCACCCACCGCCGCGCGGGTGACGTACGAGCAGCTGCGCTGGATGTCCGTTTGCCTCGCACTCGCGCTCGCGGTGCACATCACCTCGCTTCCGCTCTGGTTGCTGGCCACCATCGCCGCCGCCATCGCCATCCGGCTCGCGCTGTCCGCCCGCGGCTACGCGGCGCCTTCGCTCGCGATCCGGACCATTGTCGCCGTGGTCTCCATCGGGATCCTGTTCCTGAGGCTCCACACCTTCAATGGCGTCGTCGCGGGATCCGCGCTGCTGAGCCTGGTCGCAGGGCTCAAGCTGTTCGAGTCCCAGACGCGGCGCGACCTCTACGTGGTTGCATTGATCGTTTACTTCCTGAGTCTCGCGGCACTGCTGACCAGCGAATCGTTCTGGCTACTCGCCTATCTGCTCGCCGTATCCTGGCTCACGAGCGCAGCGCTGCTGCGTCTCACCCATTCCTCGCAGTCGACCGGCTGGTGGCGCAGCGCCCGCTATGCCGGCCGCATTTCGGCTCAGGCGCTGCCGCTGGCGCTGGTCCTTTGGCTGTTCTTCCCGAGGTTCGACGGCCCTTTGTGGCGGGTGCCCTCGGACTCGCGCAGTGCCGAGACGGGCTTGAGCGACACCATGAGCCCGGGCGACATCACCGATCTTGCGCTCTCGGACGAGGTCGCCTTCCGTGTGCACTTCGAAGCCGTCACCCCGCCCGCCGCGGAACGCTATTGGCGGGGTCCCGTGCTGCACGATTTCGACGGCCGCACCTGGCGGCGCAGCGTCGCCTTGCGGAGCTCGGCACCCGACCTCACCCCGGTCGGGCCTGCGTATCATTACCTCGTCAGCCTCGAACCCAACCAGCACAACTGGATATTCGCTCTCGACTGGCCGGACCAATGGAATCTGAGCGACGCCTACCTCACGAGCGATGACATGCTGGTGCGCCCGGCGCTGCTGTCGCACCCCATCGACGTGAGCATTTCCTCGCACACGCACGTCCAATCGGCGCAGCCCCTGAGCGAGGTCATGCGTCGCCGCGACACTCGATTGCCGGCGCAGCGCAATCCGCGAACCCAACAACTCGCGCTCGAGCTGCGCCGGACGCATGCGGACGATTTGGGCTACGTGAACGCGGTGCTCGACCTGTTTCGCCGGCAGCCGTTTTTCTACACCCTGGAGCCGCCGCCGCTCGGTCCGAATTCGATCGACGAGTTCTTGTTCGATACCAAGCGCGGGTTTTGCGGACACTATGCGTCTGCGTTCGCCGCCCTCATGCGTGCCGCGGGAATTCCCGCGCGGGTCGTCACGGGCTACCACGGCGGTTCCTACAATCGATTTGCGGATTACTGGATCGTGAGCCAGAGCGATGCGCACGCCTGGGATGAGGTATGGATCGAGGGGCATGGCTGGATGCGCTTCGACCCCACCTCCGCCATCGCTCCGGGCCGCGTCGAACCCGGTTCGGACCGTTCGCTCGCGGGAAACGCGCGCCTGTCGGGACCCTGGCGCCAACCGCTTTCCTGGCTATCCGACGCCCGTCTGCAATTCGATGCGCTGCGCCAGCTTTGGCGCGAGAGAATCCTGCGCTTCGATCAGCGATCTCAAGATAGGCTCTTGAGCAGCCTCGGGATTCCCGACCCGGACGGTGAGAAGATCGCCATGGTGATGGGCGCAGGGTTGGCGCTGGTTTTCATATGGCTCACCTGGCAGATCCGGCGAGAGCAACGGCCGGACCCGAAGGATCCCGTGCTCCGCGCGTACGGCAAGCTCTGCCGCAAGCTCGCGGCGGCGGGGCTGCCGCGCCGGCCTTACGAGGGGCCGGAGTCCTTCGCCGCACGCGTTGCAGTGGAACGGCCCGATCTCGGCCCCCGCGTGGGCGCGCTGTTGAAGCGCTATTCGCACCTGCGCTACGGAACAAACCGGCGCACACGAACCGAGCGATGGTTCATCGCACGGGTGCGCACGTTCAAGCCCCGTGGGATACTGCCTGGATCTAAGGAGAGTCGGCGGGGATGAACGAGCAAGGCGGCACAGGGACTCCCGGCCTGGTGAGCGGATGCCCGTCCACGATGGGCGACGATTTCCCGCTGAACACCACGACCCTGATACGGCATGCCGCGCGCACCTATGGCGATCAGGAGATACTCTACCGCGACGCCGCCGGTGGCTGGCAGCGCTACACCTACCGCGATTGCTACGAACGTGTGGGTCGTGCGGCCAACGCGCTTCGTTCGCTCGGCATCGGCCCAGGGGACCGGGTCGGTGTGCTCGATTGGAACAGCCGCCGCTTTTTCGAGCTTTACTATGCCATTCCCGGCTTGGGGGCCGTGCTGCTGCAACTCAATTTGCGGCTCTCCGTCGACGAGCTGGCCTACGTCGTAAACCACAGCGAAGCAACCCACATTTGCGTGGACGAGACGATGCTGCCGCTGGCCGAGGCGCTCGCACCGCACGTGCCCCGCGTCAAGGCATGGATCGTCATGACGGAACGGCCGCTTGGTGAGCTCGACACCTCGCTCCGGCCGCTGCATCACCACGAGGACCTGCTCGCCGCGGCCGTCCCGCTCACCGATTGGCCGCTGATCGATGAACGCTCAGCCTACGCCGCCTGCTACACCACCGGCACGACCGGCCGCTCCAAGGGAATCTACTACTCGCACCGCTCCATCTATCTGCATTCCCTGAATTTGGCCACCATGGTCGGAATGACGATAAATGACTGCACGATGCTGATCACGCCGATGTTTCATGCGCAGGGCTGGGGATTACCGCAGGCCGCCACGTTGATGGCCAATAAGATCCTGCTGCCCGGCAGATACTCGGCGGAGGACACCGCATTCTTGGTCGAGTCCATCATCGCCGAGGGGGTGACCGTCGCGAGCGGCGTGCCGTCGATCGTGTCACCGATGCTGAGCTACATCCGAACCCTTCCCGTCAAGCCCTCCTTGAGCGGATTGCGGCTCTTGTGCGGCGGCTCCGAGGCGCCGCTATCGCTGCTCGTCGGTTGGCACGAGCTCACCGGTGCCGAGATCATCCACGCTTACGGGAGCACGGAGACCAGCCCGTTGATGACGGTGAACCGGCTGAAGCCGACGCTGCGCGGACGACTCACGACCGAGCAGGCATGGAACGTGAGGCGCACGCAGGGGCTGCCTGGCATTGGGGTGGAGCTGAAGATTCTCGCGGAGGATGGCCGGGAACTCCCCCACGACGGTGAATCCGTGGGCGAGATCTGCGCGCGCGGCCCCTGGATCGCGGCCTCCTACCACAGCATGCCCGAGACGGCCGATCGATTCGTCGATGGTTACTGGCGCTCCGGAGATCTCGGCACCATCGATGCGCAGGGGTATCTGAAGCTCACGGACCGGCTCAAGGATGTGATCAAGAGCGGCGGCGAGTGGATCTCCTCCATCGATATGGAGAATGCGCTGGTCGGACACGCGGCGGTGCGGGAAGCCGTGGTGGTCGGAGTGCCCCATCCACGGTGGCAGGAACGCCCGCTGGCGCTCGTGGTGCTGGAGTCGGGCCGGCGCGCGACGCCGGAGGAGCTCGCCGAGCATCTCGCGGGAACCTTCAGTCGGTGGCAGCTGCCGGATCGGATTCTCATCGTGGACAGCATCCCGAAGACCAGCGTCGGCAAGCTGAACAAAAAGGTGCTTCGCGCCGAATACGCCGATCTCTACAGCAATGCCCTCGGCGACGGGGCATAGGACCGTGGACGCTCCCTCGAACGCCACAGGACCCGCACCCGGTGTCGCACCGATCGTTGCTGAATCCACGCAGCTTGCCCGTCGCGCGCTGTTCGGATTCATCCTGACCTTCATCGCCGCACGCACTGTGGTATTCCTGATCATGTCGCGCCGCATGCCGAACCTGTATTTTTTCTTGCGGGGCACGCACGTCCACCATCTGAATTACGGCATATTCCTGTTGGCCGGCGTCGGCGCCTATCTGCTGTTCCGCATCCCGAGCGGGCGGAGCCTCAAGGGCGCCGCCCTCACCTACGGAATCGCCATGGCATTGACCTTCGATGAGTTCGGCATGTGGCTGCACCTCGGCGGAAGCTACTGGCAGCGCGCGAGCGTCGACGCCATCACGCTGGTGGCCGCCCTGCTGGCGCTGGCCGCCTTCGCCTCGGCGATCCGCACGTTTCAGTCGCGCCATCTGAAGGCTTTTATCGCCTTGGCTATTGCCGTCGGCGTGTTCGGCGTCGTGCTCTACGACACATCGCTGAAGATCGGTAGACTGGAAGGCCCGAGACTCGAAGCGCTGGAGTCCGACTCCTCGCCTTGATACTCGGATCTCACGCAAGCAACTCGTATTCGAAGGAGGTGGGGATGAAGCACGTTGCGCGAATCTGGACGGCGGCCTGGGTGATGGTCGCGGCCCCCGCCCTCGGCGAAACGCTCGATCACGTGGTCGACGCAGAGCTCGCCGGACTCGTCGGCACGTACAAGGAGATCCATGCTCATCCGGAGCTCTCGCGCCACGAGGAGGAGACCGCAGCGCGACTGGCCGAGGCGCTTCGCCAGGCCGGCTACACCGTCACCGAGCACGTCGGCCGGTATCCCGACGGATCTCAAGCCGACGGCGTGGTCGCACTCCTGGAAAACGGCCCCGGCCCGCGCCTGCTGATCCGCACCGACCTCGATGCGCTGCCGGTGGTCGAAGAAACCGGCTTGAGCTACTCGAGCCACGTCAAGAGCACCAACGCCTCGGGCCAAGAGGTCGGGGTCATGCATGCCTGCGGCCATGACGTGCACATCACCACGATGATCGGTACGGCGCACGCGCTCGCAGCCACACGCGCCAAGTGGCATGGGACGCTGATGCTCATCGGTCAACCGGCCGAAGAGACGGTCGAGGGTGCGAAAGCCATGCTCGCCGACGGACTGTACGAGCGCTTCGGAAGACCCGACATGGCGATCGCGCTGCACGACACCAACACCCATGCGGCCGGGACGGTCGGCATCGTCTCAGGTCCGACGCTCGCCGGCGTCACCTCGATCGACGTGACTCTGCGCGGCCAAGGCGGTCATGGCTCGGCGCCCCAGTTGGGCAAGGATCCCGTGGTGATGGCGGGAGAATTCATCGTCCAACTGCAAACCATCGTCAGCCGCCAGGAGGATCCGCGCGATCCCGCGGTGGTGACCATCGGCGACATCCACGGAGGCGCCAAGCGCAACGTGATCCCGAACGAGGTGAAGATGGAGCTGACCACACGGGCGTTCAGCGAGACCGCCATGAACGTGATCGTGGAGGGTGTGCGGCGCACGGCGCAAGGTGTCGCGCTCTCCGCAGGTGTGCCGCAGGACCGGCAGCCGGTGGTCACCATCCTTGCAAACGAGTCGGCCCCTTCCACGTACAACGATCCAGCGCTGGCTGCGCGTGTCAAGGCGGCGCTGACCAAGGCGCTGGGGGCCCGGAACGTCATCGACGACGCGCCGATCATGGCGAGTGAGGACTTCGGATTATTCGGCCTCGAAGGGCGCAAGATCCCGGCGGTGATCTTCTGGCTGGGTGCGATGGATCCGCAGAAGTTTGCGGCTGCGCAGGCGCAAGGCAGATTGCTGCCGGGACTGCACACCAGCAAATTCGAGCCGCTGCCCGAGCCGACGCTGCGCACAGGCATCATCGCCATGAGTTCGGTGGCGACGGCGCTGTTGCAACGCTAGCGCCCGGGTCGCCGAAGTTCAGGCGGCCAGGTTCTCGCGGGTCTTGTTGAAGATGACCTGCGGCCAGCGTTCCTCGGTAAGCTGAAGATTGACGCGTGTCGGGGCGAGATAGACCAGCTCTCCCGCGTGATCGAGCGCCAGATTGTCATAAGCCTTGTCGCGAAACTCGCCGAGCCGCTTTTGATCCTCGAGTCTCACCCAGCGCGCGGTTGCGACGTTGATGGGCTCGAACACGCATTGGACGCTGTATTCGTCCTGCAGCCTGAAAGCCACCACTTCGAACTGCAATTGCCCGATGGCCCCGAGGATGAGATCGTTGTTGCGCAGCGGCTTGAAGAGCTGCGTCGCGCCCTCCTCGCAAAGCTGCGACAGCCCTTTCTGCAACGCCTTCATGCGCAACGGATCCTTCAGCACGGCGCGGCGGAAGATTTCGGGGGCGAAGTTCGGCACGCCGGTATACGTGAGGCGCTCACCCTCCGTGAACGTATCTCCGATGTTGATCGTGCCGTGATTGTGCAAGCCGATGATGTCGCCCGCGTAAGCCTCCTCCGCCTGGCTTCTGTCCGCAGCCAGGAATGTGAGTGCATCGGCAACACGAATTTCTTTCTCCAGGCGCACGTGACGCATGCGCATGCCGCGCGAATAGCGGCCCGAGCAGAGCCGCATGAAAGCGATCCGGTCGCGGTGTCCGGGGTCCATGTTCGCCTGGATCTTGAACACGAAGCCGGTCAGCTTCGGCTCCCCGGGCTCAACGAGGCGCTCCAGTGCAGTGCGCGGCTTGGGGCCCGGCGAGTGATGGACGAACGCGCTCAGCAGCTCGCGCACGCCGAAATTGTTGACCGCCGAGCCGAAGAACACGGGCGTCTGCCGCGCCGCGCGGTAACGCTCGACATCGAACAGCGGGCTCGCCCCGCGCACGAGATCGACTTCCTCCAGGAAATCAGCGTAACGCTCGCCGAGGAGCAACCTGGCCTCCTCGCTCGCGAGGCAGTCGATGGTCTCGTGGGTGCCGACCCGCCCCTTCTCCACCGGCACGTACACGTAGATCCTGTCCTCGAGCAGGTGATACACGCCGAGCAGTTCCCGTCCCATGCCGATGGGCCAGGTGACCGGCGTGCATTCGATCTTGAGCACCCGCTCGATCTCATCCAACAACTCGATGGGCGAGCGGCCGTCGCGGTCGAGCTTGTTGACGAACGTCATGATCGGCGTGTCGCGCAGGCGGCAGACCTCCATGAGCTTGATGGTGCGTTCCTCGACACCTTTGGCGCAATCGATGACCATGAGCGCGGAATCGACCGCCGTCAGGGTACGGTAGGTATCTTCCGAGAAATCCTCGTGTCCCGGCGTGTCCAGCAGATTGACGATGCAATCCTCGAACGGAAACTGCATGACTGAGGAGGTCACGGAGATGCCGCGCTGCTGCTCGAGCCGCATCCAGTCCGAGGTCGCATGACGCGTCGCCTTGCGCCCTTTCACGGTCCCCGCCATCTGGATCGCGCCGCCGAACAGCAGCAGCTTCTCGGTGAGAGTGGTCTTGCCCGCGTCCGGGTGGGAGATGATGGCAAAAGTGCGTCTCTTGCTCACGTTGTCGGCAATGGGGTCGCTCGTCATGGTTTTTCGATCTCGGCGGTCAGCCCCGTGATCCGCCCTCTGGGTAGAGCATGCGGCGCAGCACCTCCGCATCCTCGCGGCCGACCGCTGCCTGGTAGTAGCCCTTGCGGACGCCTACCAGTTCGAAGCCCAGGGAGCGGTATAGCCGGGAGGCCACGATATTGGAGGGGCGAACCTCGAGGAAGGCCTCGTACATGCCCGCAATCCGCGCCCGCTCCAACAGATACACCAGCATTCTCCGGGCGAGGCCTCGGCACCGGTAGTCCTCGCGGATGCAGACATTCAAGATGTGCGCCTCGCCGGCGCCGACGGACATGATGCCGTATCCGGCCATGTCGCCGTCCACTTCCACGACCCGGCAGACGTAGCCCACCCGCAGACAATCGCGGAAGATGCCTTCGCTCCAGGGAAACTGATAGCCCGCTCGCTCGATCACCCCGACTACCGAAATATCCAGGTCGTTCATCGGCCTGATGTCGGCGGCCGGTAGCTCGCGCTCGCGCTTAACGCTCGACACGGGCACATACCTCGCGCGCGAACTTGAGGTCCTCCCAGGCCTTGCGCTTCTCGGTTGGCGTGCGCAGCAGGTAGGCGGGATGATAGGTGACGACCAGCGGTACGCGGGCGGCGCCGAAGCGATGCTCCTGCTGCCTCAATCTTGCGAGCGGCAGCTCGGTCTTGAGCAAATTTTGCGCGGCGATGCGCCCCACGGCGAGCATGATCTTCGGCTTGAGCAGCGCGATCTGCCGTTCCAGATACGGCAGGCACTCGGCGGTCTCGACCGGCGCCGGATCCCGGTTGCCGGGCGGCCTGCACTTCAGCACGTTGGCAATATAGACCCGCTCGCGCGCAAGACCGATGGCTCGCAGCATGGAATCGAGCAGTTGACCCGCGCGCCCGACGAAGGGCTCGCCGCGACGGTCTTCCTCGGCGCCGGGCGCCTCTCCGACGATCAGCCAGTCGGCGTTCGGATCGCCGATACCGAACACGGTCTGAGTGCGGGTCTTGCTGAGGGCGCAGCGCGTGCAAGCGGCGACCCGGCTGCGCAACTGTTCCCAATCGAGGTTCTCTTCAGGCAGCGAAGTTTGTGGCGCACGCAGTGGCGCACGCAGTGGCGCACGCGGTGGCGCGCTGAGCGGCTCCGGCAGCACCGCTGACGCGGCGACGGTCGCCGTCCGCAGTACCCAAGGCGTGATGCCCAGCGCCTTGAGGTATTCCTTGCGCAGCGCCGTATTCATGCGGCGGTCGGCAGGTTGCGTGCCCGGCGACGGAAGAGCTTGCGGTACAGCCATACCGTCGGAGCGGATAGCGCGTAGGTTCCGAACAGCAGCAGCAACGTGATGGCCGGGTACAAAAAGATGAACACGAAGGCGAGCGGCACGAGCACGATCTGGGTGAATCGCACGCGGGCGCCCGCATCGACGTGCTTGAAGCTATGGAATGCGAAACGGCTGATCATCAGCGCGCCGGCGCAGGCGGTGACCACGAAGGCCACGATGAGCCCCGGCAGCCCGATGTTCACCTTGTCGCTCGCCAGCCAGATCAGCGCCGCCACGATGGCGGCTGCGGACGGACTCGGCAGACCCTCGAAATAATGCTTGTCCTGACTCGCGGATCGCGAATTGAACCGTGCCAGCCGAAGCCCGGCCGCGGCCGCGTAGAAAAAGCAAACCAGCCAGCCGAGCCGGCGCCAGAGCGGCCCGTATTCGGCGATCCGCGCCACACCCCACTGGTAGGTCACTATGGCGGGCGCCAGTCCAAAGGACACCATGTCGGAAAGACTGTCGTATTCTTTGCCGAAGGCGCTCTCGGTATGCGTCCATCGCGCGACCCGACCGTCCAGCCCGTCGAACACCATGGCCACGAAGACGGCCACGCCCGCATGGTCGAAGCGCCAGTCGATCGCAGCCACGATGGCGTAGAAGCCCGCGAACATTGCCCCCGTGGTGAGCAAGTTCGGCAGCCAGTACACCCCGCGGGGCCGGGATTCTCGATCCTCAACGTCGCTCATGGGTTTCCATGATACAGGAGCCTGCCTGTAAGATACGCGCCCATGCGCTTATCCCAGTATCCCATCTCGACGCTCAGAGACGTCCCGGCCGACGCCGAGGTCATCAGCCATCAACTCATGCTGCGCGCCGGGCTGATCCGCCGCCTCGCCGCCGGGCTCTATTCGTGGCTGCCCATGGGCCTCAAGACCTTGAAGAAGGCCGAGCGGATCATTCGCGAGGAAATGGACCGCGCCGGGGCCCTGGAGCTGTGCATGCCGACGGTGCAGCCGGCCGAACTGTGGAAGGAATCGGGCCGCTGGAGCAAGTACGGGCCGGAACTGCTGCGCTTCAAGGATCGTCACGATCGGGAATTCGCCTATGGCCCGACCCACGAGGAAGTCATCACGGACATCGCACGGCGGGAGCTGCGCAGCTACAAGCAGCTGCCGGTGAATTTCTATCAAATCCAGTCGAAGTTCCGCGACGAGATCCGCCCCCGCTTCGGCGTGATGCGCGCCCGCGAGTTCCTGATGAAGGACGCCTATTCGTTCCACCTCGATCAGGCAGGCCTCGCGCAGGGCTACCGCCTCATGTACGAGGCCTACACCCGCATTTTCACCCGCATGGGCCTGAAGTTTCGCGCCGTTCAGGCCGACGGCGGCAGCATCGGCGGCAGCGTCTCGCAGGAGTTTCACGTGCTCGCAGACTCCGGGGAGGATGCGATCGTGTTCTCCACCGCAGGCGATTACGCCTCCAACATGGAGACCGCGGCAACCCTGGCGCCCTCGGGACCACGTCCTGACGCCGCGCGCCCCCTCGCCAAGGTGGCGACGCCGAACGCGCACACCATCGCCGAACTCACCGCTTTCCTCGGGATCGAGGCGAAGCAATGCGTCAAAACGTTGATGGTGGATGGCGCCGAGGGCGATGTGGTGGCGCTCGTGCTGCGCGGCGATCATGAGCTCAACGCGGTGAAAGCCCAGAAACTCGACGGAGTCGCAAATCCGCTGCGCATGGCGAGCGCCGAACGCGTTCGTCAGGCGACCGGTTGCGATCCCGGGTCGATCGGGCCGATCGGCCTCACCGGCAAGATCTACGTGGATCTCGCCGCCGCCCAGCTCGCCGATTTCGTCTGCGGTGCGAACGAGCACGATGTGCACTTCACAGGCGTCAACTGGGGACGCGATCTGCCGGAGCCGGCAGCGCGGGACATCCGCAATGTGCAGGCGGGAGACCCGAGCCCCGCCGGCAACGGTGCGCTCGAGATAGCCCGCGGCATCGAAGTCGGGCACATCTTCCAGCTCGGGCAGTTGTACAGCGAGGCCATGCAGGCAACCGTGCTCGACGAAGGCGGCAAATCCGTCACCATGTTCATGGGCTGTTACGGCATCGGCGTGACCCGCGTCGTCGCGGCGGCCATCGAGCAGAATCACGACGCCAACGGGATCATCTGGCCGGAGCCGCTGGCGCCGTTCAACGTCGTCCTGGTACCGATCAATTATCAGAAGTCGGAACCGGTACGCGTCGCGGCGGACCGGCTCTACGAGGACTTCATCACGGCAGGGATCGACGTCGCGCTCGACGACCGCGACGCGCGGCCCGGCGTGAAGTTCGCGGATGCCGAGCTCATCGGCATACCGCATCGCATCGTCATCGGTGATCGGACGCTGGCGGGCGGAAAGCTCGAATATCGCCACCGCCGCGCGACGCAATCCACGGAAATTCCAGCCGCGGATGCCGTAGCCTATGTGCGGGACCAGCTGAACCGCTGAGGCCGAGCGTGCCACCGCGCAGCGCAATCCATCTTGCCGGGCCGGCCCTCGCGGCCTTCATTCTCGGCAGCGTGCTGCCGGGGGCTGCGCGTGCCGATCAGCAGCGCGACCCCGAGCTCAAGGAGCTGCTGGAAAAGATCATCGTCAGCCACGATTGCTTCGTCGACAAGTACGAGTCCGAAGTCTGGTACAAGGCCATGGAACCGCGCCTCGCGCCCTACGTTCCCTCGCACGAGGATCGCATGAGCATTCTCGATCACGTCTACTGCGAGTCCAGACGCGATCCCACGCTCGCCCTGCCGCCCGATTTGGTGATGGCTCTGATCGACGTGGAGAGTCGGTTCGATTCCTGGGCGGTATCGCCGGCGGGAGCCGTCGGGCTGATGCAGGTGATGCCCTTCTGGCCGCGCCAGCTGGGCGTACAGAATCAGCTCGTCCGGATCGCTCCCAACATCCGGATGGGGTGCGAGATTCTGCGCTTCTATCTGCGCGAGGAACACCTGAACTGGGCGCGCGCGCTCGCGCGCTACAACGGCAGCATCGGCCGCAACACCTATCCCGCGCTGGTGATGCAGCGCTGGCAGCGCGTCTGGCGCTTCTAGCCGGCTACCGGACCTCGAACTCAGGCGTGGACGTGACCGACACTTGGGATTCGACCGTGATCTCCGTGACGCTATCGACACGGGCGCTCCCCGGTCCTCGATGCAGCCAGCGCCGAAGCTCCTCGACCGCCTCAACTGCGCCGTGAGCCAGCACGTCGACCGACCCATCAGGCAGATTTTCTGCATATCCCGCGATTTGCAGCCGCCGCGCCTCGCCGCGGGTGCTATGACGGAAATACACGCCTTGCACCTTTCCCGCGATACGGAATCGACGAGTCACGCGGCTCATGAATTCGACTGAGGAACCGGATGGTCAGGGTGAGACGGGTATTTTCGGCTGACCATCCCCGTGCTGGGTGGCAGGGGCATTGAGCGCCGCGGCCGCATGACGCTTGGCCTCGAGAGCGGCCAGCCGTGCACGCACATACTCTTTCGCCTCGAGATGGTTCTGGGCCCGCTCGATGGCAGCCTTGGCCGCGTATAGGTCCGGTGAGGTCGACGCGGGCGCGCCCGCCGAGGTGGCGGCGGCGATGGCCTGGCGCGCATCGCTCATCTCCTGCACGGGAGGGCCGTGGCAGCCCAATAAGCTGAGAATACCCACGAGTACAGCAATCAAGCGCAACATATTTGCAAGGACACTAGCAACAGCCCGCTGGGCCGTCAAACCAAGGGCTCTGGACAATCTGACATCCGCTGCAAATAATTCGTTGCGTCGACGCTGCACCAGGGCGCAGAACCGCGCAATTTCCCACGGAAGCAACCATGCACGAAATTTTGGTCTTGTATTATTCGCGCCAAGGAAGTACCGCCGCCCTGGCCCGGCAGATTTGCCGCGGCGTGGAGACGGTCCCCGGGATGCGTGCGCGTCTTCGAACGGTGGCGCCGATCGCGACGACCATCGAGCGCTCCGATCCGGAGGTGCCCGACGAGGGGCCGCCGTACGCCACGCATGAGGATCTCGAGACCTGCAGCGGCCTCGCTCTCGGCAGTCCGACCCGGTTCGGCAACATGGCCGCCCCCCTCAAGCATTTTTGGGACGGCACGAGTGCGCTCTGGCTCTCGGGGGCTTTGATCGACAAGCCGGCCGCGGTGTTCACTTCGACGCAAACCATGCACGGTGGCCAGGAGTCGACGCTTCTGTCGATGATGCTGCCTTTGCTCCATCACGGCATGTTCCTAGTCGGCCTGCCCTACAGTCATCCCGGCCTCTCCGGCACGCGTAGCGGCGGGACTCCCTACGGCGCAAGTCACGTGGCAGCTTCCAGCGGGCATGCCACCTTGGCCGACGTGGAACGAGATCTCGCTCAAGCGCTCGGCGCACGGGTCGCCTCGCTGGCAGCTCGCCTGCAGCGCGCCGCTTGAGCTTTGCCGACAAGACCCGGCGGGCCACCGTGTGGCTTTGGGGCGCGGTCGCGGCGAGTTTGCTGTGCTGGTACACCGCGGGGTATCCGTGGCTGCTCTGCCTGGTGGCCGCCGCGCCGCTGCTGGCGCCGTTGCCGGGTCTGGTGCGCGGACGCCGCTACACGTACGCGTGGGCGAGTCTGTTCGCCATGCCCTACGTGGCCTTCGCGGTCACCGAGCTTTTGGTCAATCCGGCGGCGCGCGCCGTGGGATCCGTCAGTCTGCTGCTGGTCTTCGCGTGGTTCTGCGCTATGGTTCTGTACCTGCGTGCTTCTCGAGAGCGTCTCGAATGAACGGCACCGTGAGCCGGCGTTGCGCAACCAGCGAGGCCTCATCGAGCTCATCGAGGATGTCGAACAACGAGCGCAGATCGCGCGGCATGCGCTTCATCAAGTAGTCCAAGGTCTCCGCAGGCAGTTCCAGGCCGCGCTGCTTGGCGCGAAGACGCATCGCCTCGCCGCGGCCGGCCTCGTCGAGATCGCGCACGTGATACACGAGGCATGCGCCGGCGCGCGAGCGCCAATCCTCGAGCCGCCAGCCGATCTGCTGCGGCGCCGCCGCCGCCGCGAATATCAGCCGGCAGTGCGATTCGGATGCCTCGTTGAACAGGCGAAACAGGGCCCGTTCCCAGTCGAGATCGCCGGCAACGGCGTGCGTGTCGTCGACGCACAGCACCCGACAGCGGGCATATCCGCCGAGCGCTTCCGGCGGCAGCCTCGTCGATCGATCCAGCGGGAAATACGCCGCTGCCTCGCCGGCCTGCGCACACACCGCCTGCAGCAAATGCGTCTTGCCGCAGTCCTTGCTGCCCCACAGCCAGAGAGGATCGCGGGCCGGCCCCTGAAGCGCAGCGACGAGCTCGACGTTCGCTCCGGACGCGAAGCTTGCGAAGACTGCGTTGGCCCGTGGACGCACGCCGAGTGGAAGCTGCTTCACGTGAGCCGCGACCGGTCGGCGGTCAGGCCCGCGCTTCGGGCATGCGCCTCATGCAGGGCTGCCTGCCCGTACCTCAGAACGTAGTCCATTCCGCTGATCACGATGGTCACGAAAGTGAGCGCGCCGAGCGCGAGCACCATCCAGGCCGGCGGGACCCGGAACTGCTCGCGCCCGATCACGCTCAGAATGTAGAACGCCTGGAACAGGGTGTTCAGCTTGCTGACGACACTGGGACGCGCCGTGATGGGACCGAAGCACAACCGGTACGCGATCGCGCCCAGCACGATGACGACATCGCGCGCCACCGCCGCCGCCATGAGCCAACCGGGTACCCAATGCAGCACCGCGAGTACGATGAAGACGGTCGCGAGCAACAGCTTGTCGGCGGCCGGATCGAGAATCCCTCCAAGCGTCGTGCGCCATCCGAATCGCTTCGCGAGAAAGCCGTCAGCCGCGTCCGAGACAGCCGCCGCGAAGAACAGGGCCAAGGTCGTGATCAGGTTGCCCCGAAGCAGGGCGAGCGCGATCGGTATCACCAGAAGAATTCTGAGTGAGGTGATGACGTTCGGTATCTGACGCAGCCATCGATTCACGGGTGTTAATGACGCAACTCGAAGCGTTGGACCCCGTTCTCTCCGGCGCTTTGCGGCTGCAGGCGACCGCTCAAGGGGAGCGCATTCTGCAGCGCCTCCGCCCCGCCCCGGGTCGTCAGGCGGAATCGGACCACGTTGCCGCTCAAACCGTCCACCCCCACGTGCGAGATGAAGGCGAGCGATTCGAGATAGCTCTGCACATAGGCGTAATCGGTCAGATTGTTCACGCCGCCGACCTCGATGACCGCGGGCGCCGCGGCACCGCTCACGGCGAACAGGCCCGCATAGGTGTCGGCGGCGTGATTGATGCCCTCGGCGGCCGCTCCGGAGAACTCGCTGCTGCGATCCTGGTACAAGAACGTCCACCGCACCCCGCCGGCTCCCCCGGCACTGCCTCGGCCGATCAGCGTCGCTTCGGCCCCGCTCCGATGCGCGATGTCCGCCAGCGCTGGCGCGCTCGCGGAGGCGACGGCCGTATAGTCGAGATGATTACGCTGCACATCCGCGATGCTGGGCCATATCACCGGCGCTCCGCGCTGATAGGCGGCCGCATCGATGGCGGTCTTGATGTCCGACGTGTCCTCTGCCGTGATGATGGACCCGCCTTGCGCGCCACCGGGCATGGTGAGCCAGACGAAGGTCGAGGGCCGTTCCCGGCCCCACAGCGGCTGGTTGTTCTGCGCCAACCAGCGATCGATGGCGGCTCCGTCGAAAGACACCCAGAGCTGTCCATCCTGGGTGTCGCGGTACTGCTGAACGTAGCGGCGCGCATTGCCGAGGAGCGGTCCGAAGGCGGAATCTTCATCGACCGTCCTGCGCCCCGTCACCCGTGCCAGGACGACCCGCAGCGCCGCCTCGAAGGCGGCCGGCTTGGCGGCCTCGGAGCGTTCGGCCACCGGGACCTTCGCCTGATAGAGTTCCGCCCGGGTCAGCGCGGCGCTCGCGTCGGCGAGGCAAAAGCCGGCGAGGCTCAAGCACAAAAGCGCCAGCGGACGCAAATATCGGGCGCAAATTCCGGGGTAGTCTCGTGCCATGGGGTAATCGCGTAAGCCCTTAAGTTATCGGTGTAAAATACCACAGCTTGCCGGCCCGTCGGGCCGGCGGATACGTCCCATCCGGCCCACCCAATCGAACAAGGGAATCGAATGACAGAGTCTTCGCGTGCACCGGTCACTTATCGCGCCGCCGGCGTCGACATCGACGCGGGAGAGGAGCTCGTCGAGCGCATCAAGCCGCGAGTCAAGCGTTCGCTCCGCCGTGAGGTGCTGGGGGGCATCGGGGGCTTCGGCGCGCTGGTGGAGATCCCGCTCGATCGGTACCGCAAGCCTGTGCTGGTGTCGGGCACCGATGGAGTCGGAACGAAACTGCGCCTTGCGATCGACACCGGGCGGCACGATTCGGTGGGCATCGACCTGGTCGCCATGTGCGTGAACGACGTGGTCGTTCAAGGTGCCGAGCCATTGTTCTTCCTCGACTATTATGCAACCGGCGCTCTGGACGTGGATGTCGCGGAGCGCGTCATCGCGGGAATCGTCGAGGGCTGCGTGCAGGCGGGCTGTGCGTTGGTGGGCGGCGAGACGGCGGAAATGCCTGGGATGTATCACGGCAAGGACTACGACCTCGCCGGTTTTTCCGTAGGAGTCGTCGAGAAGGACCGCATCATCGACGGATCGCTCACCCGCCCGGGCGACGTGATCCTCGGATTGCCCTCGTCGGGTCCCCACTCGAACGGCTTCTCGTTGATCCGCAAGATTCTCGAGGTCAGCGCTGCCGATGTCGCAGCACCCGTCCAAGGGATTGCGCTGATCGACCGCCTGATGGCCCCCACCCGCATCTATGTCAAACCGCTGCTCCAGTTGATGACGGAAATCAACGTACACGGACTCGCGCACATCACCGGCGGCGGTCTGCTCGACAATGTCCCGCGAGTGCTCCCGGACGGACTCGAAGCGGTGATCGAGCGCCGCGCCTGGAGCCGGGAGCCCGTATTCGATTGGCTGCAGAAAGAGGGCCGCGTCGCCGACGAGGAAATGTATCGTGTGTTCAACTGCGGCATCGGCATGACCGTGCAGGTCGCCCCGGGCGATGCCGACCGCGCCGTTGCCGTGTTGAGTCAGGCGGGACAGCCCGCGCTCGTGATCGGCGAAGTTCGGTCCGGCACCCGCGGGGTGGTTATCGCTTGAGCACGCTGGCCGATCGGGTCCCCGTCGCCGTCCTCATTTCCGGTCGCGGGACCAATATGCGGGCACTCATCGAGCGCAGCGCCGATCCCCGCATGGGCTATCGGGTCGCGGCCGTCATCTCCGACCAACCGGAGGCGGCAGGACTCGCCACCGCCACCGCCTTGGGGGTACCGGCGCGCGCGCTGCCGGCGCCCGGCCGCGGCGCCTCCGCGGCCGGGCGGATCGCCTACGATGCCGAGCTCGCCGCGGTGATCGAGGAGTACTCGCCGTCCCTGGTCGTGCTTGCCGGCTTCATGCGGATTCTGTCCCTTGAGTTCGTGGCGCGCTTTCCCGGACGAGCTTTGAACATCCATCCCTCGCTGCTGCCGAAGTATCCCGGCCTCAATACCCACCAGCGGGCCTTGGACGCTCGTGATGCGGAGCACGGCGCCACGGTGCACTTCGTGACTGCGGAGCTCGACCGCGGCCCGCCGGTCATCCAGGGGAAGCTGGCGGTGGAGCCGGGAGAAGATGCCGAGCACCTCGCCGCTCGCGTGCATGTGCTCGAGCACCGGATCTATCCCCTGGCGGTACGTTGGTTTTGTACCGGACGATTACGCTATGCGGAAGGCCGCGCTTGGCTCGATGGTGAGGTACTCTCTCGCCCGGTGCTCTACGATGGCATCGAGGATCGCTGATGCTCAGGGAGTGGTTGATGCGCGAACGAGGAACACGGGGGCGATCGACGGCGATGGCCGCATGCATTGCAGCGGCATCGCTCGCAGCGGCGCCGGCACGTGCGACTGATATGGCCGCCGACTCCGCCAACGCGGGCCCCGAGCCTTTCGCCGCTCACTACGTAGCCGAATGGCGGGACATTTCGGTCGGCACGAGCGACCTGCAGCTGGAGCGGGGCTCGCAGCCAGGGCAGTATCATTACCAGTGGACCATCAGCGCCCGAGGGATATTCCGGCTCGTCTACTCCCACGACGTGACTCAACAGAGCTGGTTCAGCGTGGTCGACAATCACATTCGGCCGAAGCGCTACCGAGGCGAGGAAGGCTCCTCGTTCGTGGCATTCGAGTTCGATTGGGACGCGGGACACGCGCGCGGCTCCTCCGAGGGCAAACCGATCGACCTGGTGCTGAAACCCGGAGCCCAGGATCTCATGTCCATCCAGGTCGAGATCATGGTCGACCTCAAGAACGGCACGCTGCCCCCGAACTTCTTCATCATCGACAAAGACCAGATGAAGGAATTTTTCTACACCCGCGAGGGCAACGCAAAGCTCAGAACGGCGATCGGCATGCTGGACACGGTTATCGTCGCCAGCCGGCGCAGCCCCACGGACAGCCGCGTGCTGCGCATGTGGTTCGCGCCCTCTTTGGGTTACGCGCCGGTGCAGGCGGAGCGCACCCGCGACGGCAAGCTCGAGTTCGCGATGCGGATCAAGTCGCTGCAGCGCTGATCGCTGCGAACCCGGATACGTCGCGCGTGACTGTGAACCTCAGGTCTTGGGCAGCGTGACGCCGCGCTGCCCCTGGTACTTGCCGCCCCGATCCTTGTAAGAGGTCTCGCAGACCTCGTCCGACTCCAGGAACAGCATCTGCGCCACGCCCTCGTTCGCGTAGATCTTGGCCGGAAGCGGCGTCGTATTGGAGAACTCGAGCGTGACGTGGCCTTCCCACTCGGGCTCCAAAGGCGTTACATTCACAATTATGCCGCATCTTGCATAAGTCGAATTGTGGACAATGACGTCGTTGGCCACGAAGTTGTGCAGCGTCGGTACGGTGATGTCGTAGACCTCCTCGACCCCCGCGGGCTCGATCGCCTCGACCACATCCCATAAAGGTCCGTCGACGAGAGGACTGACATGGGGATCGCCGGTCATGAGAGCGACCCGCGCCGTGGCGGACATCGGCATGGATTGATCCGGCTGGGTACGAATGTCGAGCGCACTCAACGTTGTTCCGCCGACACGAGCCGCCGTGGCGGCAACTGCCCAGGCCTCCCGCGGTAGTGTGTCGAAATTGCTCTTGCGCCTCCGTCGCGCGGCAATCATCGGCAGCACTTCCTCGTCGAGCATTCGCTGCTTCACCGAGCCGGGAGAGAAGCCGACTCTCTCGGCAAAACGCAGGATCTGATCCTTGTCCGTAATCTGTATCTTGCACGCCCGGGTCCCAATCGCCGTGGTCTTTTCGCGAATCCGGGAAAAGATTCCAAAGCGCAGCAATAGGTGGTGCACATCCTCGATCAGCCGCCGGGACTTCGAATAGTACTCGAGGAAAACGCTCTGATCGGAGTGATAAACGCTGCCGTCGCCGCTGAACAGCGCCTGCAGAAACAGTCGAACCGAGGCTTCGGGTGCCGTAAAAATGCTTTGCGGCACGAACTTGTCGCCCGCGCCGATGTTGAGCTCGAGATCCTGCAGCCAGCGATGGCCGGAGGCCGCCACCGCGGATTCGAGCAGAGCGACCATGGCCGGATCCGCCGTCGTGTAGGTCGGGCTGTGACCGGGCGTATCGCACTGACCCTCCGAAATCATCAAGCCGAGGAGAGTCGCTTCCCACTCGGGGATAGGCGTCTTTCCGAACACGGGAATCTCCCGGGCCACCGCTATACGATCGCCAGCCCGCAAATCGCTGAGCGGCATCCACCGTTTGAGCATCAGGAACGGGTGATTCGCCGTCGCCCGAATGCGCAGCCCCGCCCGGGTGCGCAGCTCAAAAATCTCTCGTTTTCCCTGGGCCATGAACGCCGACACCTTGGAAGCCTTCAAACGCCACCCATCCCAGGCTAACGTGCGTTTGCCCCAGCGCATCTCCGTGATCGGCACATAGGCGCCGGTATCGGCGTCGACCAGGCGCGTATCGCCGGTGACGCATTTTCCCAGGCACACCGTCAACACCGAGCGCGGAATCCGGAAATACTCCACCGTGCTCGCGAGCGCGAACGAATTCGGCGGGATGATGCACACCGGGCCCTTGAAATCGACGAAGGATTTCTCGTCGAAGCTCTTCGGGTCGACGATGGTGGAATTGATGTTGGTGAATATCTTGAATTCGTCCGCGCAGCGCACGTCGTAGCCATAGCTGGAGGTGCCGTACGAGACGATCTTTCCACCATTGGCGGTGCGCACCTGTTCCGGGGAGAAGGGCTCGATCATTCCGTGCTCGGCCGCCATGCGGCGGATCCAACGATCGCTCTTGATGCTCATCGGTTCTCCGGCACGGAGACCGCGGCGCTTGGGCCGGGGAGGAAGTGCCGCTCCTGATGGTAGAGCTTTCGTGGGAAAGTGATCGTTTCAGCCAGATTTGCGGTCTTGTCCAAGTCTCTTAAACGCATTAGCTTTCCCCGATGCTGCTGGTCTATCGATACCGCGTCAAGTCGCTGACGGGACTGCTCAACAGGCAGGCGCGTGCCTGTAACTTCGTTTGGAATTTCTGTAACGATACTCAGCGGCACGCCCTGCAATGGAATAAGCGTTGGCCGAGCGGCTTTGACCTCAATCGGTTGACCGCGGGCAGCAGCAAGGAACTCGCCCTGCACGCGGGCACCCTCAATGCCGTCTGCGAACAATACGCCAAGTCCCGCCGCCAGAAGAACCGGCCGTGCCTTCGCTGGCGAGGCCGCCGCTCCTTGGGCTGGGTGCCGCTGAAAGGCCGGGATCTGAAGCGCGAGGGGGTGGCCTTTCGCTTCGCCGGAAACACCTTTCGGGTGTTCCACTCGCGGCCGCTGCCGCAAGGCAAGATCAGGGACGGAACGAACTTCTCCTGCGATGCACGCGGGCACTGGTTCTTGAACGTCTGCGTTGAAATCCCTCAATCGGATGCGCGGCCGGTGCGCAGCGGCATCGGCATCGACCTTGGTCTCAAAGACTTCGCTACCCTCTCCACCGGCGAGAAGATCGAGAACCCGCGGCTTCTGCGGCAGTTGGCCGACAGACGCGCCACCGCGCAGCGCGCCCGCAAACGGCGCCAGGCGACCCGCATTCACGCGCGCATCACCCATGCCCGCCGTGACTTTCACCATAAATTCTCGACCCGCATCGTGCGAGAGTTCGACTATGTGGCGGTCGGCAATGTGAACGCCGCCGGACTCGCCAGAACCCGCCTGGCGAAGTCCGTGCTCGATGCAGGCTGGTCTTCCTTCCGATCCATGCTCCGCTACAAAGCGACTGCGCACGGGGCTTGGTACGAGGAAGTGAATGAATCGTTCTCCTCCCGAGTCTGTTCGTCTTGTGCAAGCGAGACGGGGCCGAAAGGTGTCGCAGACCTCGGAATAAGAAGCTGGATCTGTTCTCAGTGTGGAGTCACGCATGATCGTGATATCAACTCTGCTCGGAATATCCTCTTCCGTTCGGGACATCGAACGCCTGCTGAGGGAATCCCCGCCATTTAGGGAGGGGAGGATGTCAAGTATCCTCGACCGTGATCTTGGGGAACACCGAGCTGTAATCCTTGTTCAAGGTCGCAAGCCGCGCGGCCGCACGCCTCGCCATCTGACGATAGGCGAGCGCGCGAGCGCTGCCGGGATCCGCGGCGACGGTCGGCATGCCGCTGTCGGCCTCTTCGCGAATGTGGATGTCGAGCGGCAGCTCGCCCAACAGTTTCACCCCGTACTGCTCGGCCATGCGGGCGCCGCCGCCGCTGCCGAAGATGTGTTCGGCGTGGCCGCACTCGCTGCAAATATGGATGCTCATGTTCTCCACCACGCCGAGCACCCTCACCTCCACCTTCTCGAACATCTTGAGCCCCTTACGGGCGTCCAGAAGCGCGATGTCCTGGGGAGTGGTCACGATGATGGCACCGCTCACGGGAACGCGCTGCGCCAGCGTCAATTGGATATCGCCGGTACCGGGAGGCATGTCGACCACGAGGTAGTCGAGTTGTCCCCAGCTGGTCTCGCCCAGTAGCTGGGTAAGGGCTTGGGTCACCATGGGCCCCCGCCAGACCATCGGTTGCTCGGCATCGATCAGGAAGCCGATCGACATGACCTCCACGCCGTGGGCACGCAGCGGTGTGATGTGCTTGCCGTCGGTCGTCTCGGGCTTGGTGCCGGCCAGCCCCATCATCTGCGGTTGGCTGGGCCCGTAAATGTCGGCATCCAGCAGTCCCACCCGCGCGCCTTGGGCGGCCCAGGCAAGCGCCAGATTGGCCGCAGTGGTCGATTTGCCAACCCCGCCCTTGCCAGAGGCCACCGCCACGATATTCTTGACGTGCGCCAAGGGCTTGAGTGTGCGCTGAACGGCGTGCGAGGTGATCTCCGCCCGCAGTTTGAGTTCGAGCGGGAGCCCGCCCAGTTCGGACTCGAGGAAGCTGGTGAGGGCCGGCAGAAGCTCCGCTCCGTAGTCGGCGCAAGGAAAGCCGAACTTCAATTCGATTCGCGCCCCATTGCGATGCACAGAGACGGACTCGATGGCGTTGGCCTGGGCCAGGGTCTGCCCCAGATACGGATCGGTATAAGTGGCCAGTTTGTTGCGGATTGGCCCCGCGGCGTCTTGAGATGCAGTCATCGGGTCATTCTAGCGCAGGCGGCCTTCGGCGTGCGGTATGGCATAATTCGTGAAAGTGAGAGATAAGACCCCCGGCAGCGCCCCGGATGAAGCGAAAATGGGCGCCATTGCTGGGAGCAGTATTTAAGGCAGCGAATGAGTTTATTCGCCAACTATCGCGCTGATCGGCTCATTGCCGATATCAAGTCCAGCGGCAATCCAAGCGGTCCGGCGGCCCAAAAGGCTCTGGAGAAGCTGGTTGCGCTCGGGCCGAACGCCATCGATTCCATCGTCGCTGCCCTTACCACCGCCGAGAAGAAGGAAACGATGGCCTACGTCGAGGTCCTGTCGAAGCTGATCGACTCCAAGACGCTGCCCCATGTGTTGAGACTGATGGCCGATTCGAACGGCCGGGCGGTCTCCGGCATCGCCTGGGCACTTTCCTCGAGCCGGGGCTATCCGCCGAGTGCGCTGCTGGACGCTTTGACCAAGGAGGACATGCCGAAGCCCGCCATCCTCGACGTGATCGCAGCACAGAAAACCCGCTTCACGGTGCGCGAGCTGTTGAACGCCGCCTATCAGCAAGAGGCCACCGAACGCTCGGGGCTGTTCAAGATCATCGGCGAGATCGCCGACGAATCATCGATCGACGATTTGGTGGCACGCATCGAGGGCAAGGATCCATTGGCGCGGCTGCACATCATTCAAGTGCTGTCCCGCTTCAACCGCCCGGATGTGCAACAGGCGGTGCAGCGACAACTCAAGGACAACAGCAAGCTGATCCGCTCGGCGGCCTTGTCCGCGCTCGCCCGCA
Source organism: Steroidobacteraceae bacterium (assembly GCA_050012215.1). Classification (GTDB taxonomy): domain Bacteria; phylum Pseudomonadota; class Gammaproteobacteria; order Steroidobacterales; family Steroidobacteraceae; genus Bog-1198. Next base: position 68,126 of record JBEKHO010000001.1, on the reverse strand, counting down.
TGGACGGACCCGTCGACATCGCGTTGCTCACCAGCATGCTCCGCGATCCCGAGATCGAAGTGCAGAACAAGGCGGTCGACGTGGTGGTCAAGGCCAACCACCCGGACACGGTCAAGCATCTGGTCGAGGTTTTGAAGGACGAGAACGAATACGCGCGGCGCGCGGCGGTCGAGGTGCTTAATGTCGTCGGCAATTCCAAATCGGTGAAGTACCTGCTGGAAGTGATCGCCGACAGCGACTGGTGGGTACGCACCCGGGCGGCGGATGCGCTCGGCAAGATCGGCGGCCCGCGCGTGGTCGATGCAGTGATGGCCTTGATCAAGGATGAGAATCAGGATATTCGCCGGGCTGCCATCGAAATTCTCAACCAAACCAAGGATGAGCGCGCGGTGGCTCAGTTGATCGACGCGACGCGAGACCGGGACTGGTGGGTGAGCGAGCGGGCGGTGGATGCACTCGCGGAGATCGGCAGCACCAAGGCCTTGCCGCGGTTCATCGAGATGCTGCAGGCGGGCGAGGCCAAATCGCTGCCGACCGTGGTTCGCGCCATCGGAAAGGTCGGAGATCACAAAAGCATCGAGCACCTGCTGCCATTGCTGCAGCGCTCGGAGAACGAGATCAAGGTCGAGGCCATCGCGGCGCTCGCCAAGCTGGCCGACGAGCGCCGCGCCGAGACGATTCGCACCAGATTCCAGGCGATCTCGAGCGGCGACGGCACCATCAGCCAGGCCGTCGCGCGCGCCATGTCGGAACTCGACAACCGGTTCTCGAGCACTCAGGTGGCGGCCAATCAGCGCGCCGTGCAGATGCAGGAGCCATCGAAGACGCTGCTCATCGACAACAAGGAATTGTCGGCCGTCCTCAAGGATAACGAGACTCAGGCGCAGGCCGCCAAGCTCGACATCGGGACCTTGAAGCCGGGCGATGTGATTGAGGGACGCTACAAGTTCATCGAGAAAATCGGCAAGGGTGCGTTCGGCACGGTCCTCTTGATGGAGGACACCGTGGTCGAGGAGCGCCTGATCCTCAAATTCTTGAACGCGAACGTCTCCTCCGACGAGGAAATGATGAAGCGCTTCGTGCACGAATTGCGCTACAGCCGCAAAATTACGCACAAGAATGTCATCCGCATCTATGATTTCTTGTACATCCGCGGCCTTTACGCCATTTCGATGGAATATTTCCCCTCGCACACGCTGGGCGGGGAGATCGTCAACGAGAAGCCGGTCGAGCTCAAGCGCGCGGTGAAATTCGGCATCGATATCGCCACCGGCATGGCGGTGGCTCACCAGGCGGGCATCGTGCATCGCGACTTGAAGCCGGCCAACGTGCTGATCGACAATTCCGGGCTCCTCAAGATCGTCGACTTCGGCGTCGCGGCGGCGCAGAGCCAGACAGATACCCAGCTCACGAAGACCGGCTATGTCATCGGCTCTCCAAAATACATGGCGCCCGAACAGATCCTCGGCAAGAAAGTGGATGAGCGCGCCGACATATACAGTCTCGGCGTGATCCTCTACGAGCTTTTCTCGGGTATTCCGCCCTACTCGCGCGGCGATCACATGTCCGTCATGTATCAGCACGTTCAGGGCAAAGCGCGACCGCCGATCGAGATCAACAAAGCTCTTCCCGTCGAGCTCAGCAATCTGGTGATGAAATGCATGTCGCTGGACAAGGCCAAGCGCGCGCAGACGATGGACGAGCTGCGCCTCTCGCTGGAGAAGTTTCTGTGAACTCCATGCGCCTTTCCGCCCGGATCAGGCCGCTCCAGCCGCGTTCTGACCGACTGATGGACGGCCGGCCTTAGACGCAGCTCACGTTTATGGCGCCTCGAAGGGCTAAACACTCGTAAATCCAAGCGCTTACGGGTAGCCTTTGACGTTATGGCAAGAATCGACGCCTTTCTAAAACTGGGTGTCGCCCAGGGATGCTCCGATTTGCACCTGGCGGTCGGCGTGCCGCCGATGCTGCGGATGCATGGCGATCTGGCGCCGATCAAGTTCCGCGAGCTCGGGGAGGCCGAGCTCGAGGGCTATATCACCGAGGTGCTCACCCAGTCGCAACTGAAGACGCTGCGCGAGGGGCACGACCTGGACTTCTCCTACGTGTCCGCCGAGGGCGGACGGTTTCGAGTCAATGTATTCCGCAAGGAGACCGGCATCGGCGCCGCATTCCGCGCGATTCCGACCCAGATGCCGAGCATCGACCAACTGGCGCTACCGCCGATCGTGAAGAAGCTCTGCGATCAGCATCAGGGCATGATCCTGGTCACGGGCTCCACCGGCACGGGCAAGACCACGACGCTCGCCTCGATGATCGATTACTTGAATACGACCCGCAATCTCAACATCATCAGCCTGGAAGACCCGATCGAGTTCGTTCACCGCAGCAAGTCGAGCCAGGTCATCCAGCGCGAATTGGGCACCCACCTGCCGTCGTTCGCGGAAGGTGTGCGTGCCGCGATGCGCGAGGACCCCGACGTGATTCTGGTCGGCGAAATGCGCGACGCGGAGACGATCTCCATGGCCATGACGGCTGCCGAGACCGGACACCTGGTGCTCGGGACGCTCCACACCACGAGCGCCACCAAGACCATCGACCGGGTCATCGACGCGCTGCCGATCGAGGAGCGCGAGCAGACCAAGAGCTTCCTGGCCTCGAGCCTCATCGCCGTCATCACCCAGGTGTTGCTCAAGACACCCGATCACCGGGGCCGGCGCGCGGTCTGCGAAGTCATGGTGCTCACCAAGGCGATCGGCAAGCTCATCATGACCGATCAATCGCACCAGATCCCGAGCCAGCTCCAGATGGGCAAGGAGTACGGCATGCAACTCATGGATCAGGCGCTGCTCTTGGCCATCAAGGCGAAAGAAATCGATCCGGAGCAGGCCTACCTCTACGCAAGCGACAAGAAGCAATTCCAACAATACGTCAGCGACATGAGCGCCGCTCCGCCGCTCGAGAGCGCGGCTTCCTGACGCCATGGCCGCCATCGACGCATTTTTGACGCAGGTAATCGAGCGCGACGGCTCGGACCTGCATTTTCTGGCGGGGGACGTGCCGCGTGTGCGCCAGTACGGAGAGCTCAAGCCGCTGCGCCCCGAACCCCTCGATGCCGAGATGGTGAAGACCACGCTCTACGAAATCATGCCCAAGCTCTCGATGGAGCGGTTCGAGTCGAAGGACGGCACCGATTTCGCCCACGCCATTGCAGGGGTTGCCCGCTTCCGGGTCAACGTCATGCGCCAGTTGAACGGCATGGGTGCGGTATTCCGGGTGATCCCCTCCAATGCGAAGACCGCCGATGAACTGAAGCTCCCTCCCGCGGTGCGCGATCTCGGCAAGATGAACAGTGGGCTGATCCTGGTCACGGGCAAAACCGGCTCGGGTAAATCCACCACGCTTGCCGCGATGATCGACGACATCAACACGCGCGAGAAGGGTCATATCCTCACCATCGAGGATCCGATCGAGTTCGTCCACAAGAGAAAGAGCTGCCTCATCAGCCAGCGCGAAATCGGCGTGCACGCCGCGACATTCTCGAGTGCGCTGTTGTCGGCTCTGCGCGAAGATCCCGACGTGATATTGGTCGGCGAGCTTCGCGACCTCGAGACCATGAGCATCGCCGTCACCGCCGCCGAAATGGGTATTCTCGTCATGGGGACGCTGCACACGAACGGTGCCGCGGCAACGGTGGATCGCTTGATCAACGCGTTTCCGGCGGACAAACAACCGCATGTACGCACCATGCTGTCGACGAGCCTGCGCGGAGTGGTGTCCCAACAGCTCATTCCCAAGGCCGACAAAACGGGCCGGGTCGCGGCGCTCGAAATCCTGATCAATACCCCGGCCATCGCCAACCTGATCCGGCAGGGCAAGATGGATCAGCTGGAAAACGGCATGCAAACGGGGTCCGCCTCCGGCATGCGGCTGATGGATGCGGCGATCCAGTCGCTCCTCGATCAGCGCATCATTACGGGCAAGGAAGCCTACAAAAAGGCGATCAACAAGTCTCGATTCGAGCCGCTGCGCGAAGCCGGCTAGAGCCGCGGCCGTCCCGGCTGCATTTGCGGCGCCTGCCGGTGCGCCGCCGTGGCATAATTTTCGCATGCCCAATCGACGCCGAATCCTGGTAACCAGCGCCCTGCCGTACGCAAACGGCCCCATCCACCTTGGCTACATCCTCGAGGTCGTGCAGACCGACGTGTGGGTGCGGTTCCAGAAATTACGGGGCCACGAGTGCTATTACGTCGGCGCCGACGATACCCATGGAACGCCGATCATGCTCAAGGCCCAGGCCGAGGGCATCTCTCCGGAGACGCTGATCGACAGGGTCAACGGCGAGCATCGGCGCGACCTCGCCGACATGTTGATCGGCTTCGATAACTACGGCTCGACGCACTCCCCTGAGACCCAGGCGATGTGCAACCGCATGTACCTGCGCATTCGCGAGAGCGGCTGGATCGACAGAAAGACCGTCCGGCAAGCGTACGACGACAGCGCGAAGATGTTCCTGCCGGATCGCTACGTGAAGGGCATCTGCCCGGTGTGCGGCACCGCGGACCAGTACGGGGACTCCTGCGAGAACTGCGGCTCGACGTACACGCCCGCGGATCTGAAGGACCCGATTTCCGTGGTCAGCGGCACCCCGCCGGTGTGGCGCGAATCGGAGCATTATTTTTTCAAGCTGAGCGCGTTCGAGAAGCGGCTGGTCGAGTTCGTGAAGAGCGGCGCGGTCCAGGAAAGTGTCGCCCGCAAACTCGATGAGTGGTTCGCACAAGGACTCAAGGATTGGGACATTTCACGCGACGCACCGTACTTCGGCTTCGAGATACCGGACGCGCCCGGAAAGTACTTCTACGTCTGGTTCGACGCGCCGATCGGCTATCTGGGCAGTCTCACCCAACTCTGCGAGCGCACGGGATTGAAGTTCGACGACTTCCTCGCGGCGGATTCCGCGGCCGAGCTGCACCACTTCATCGGCAAGGACATCCTGTACTTTCACGCGCTGTTCTGGCCCGCGGTGCTCGAGGCCGCCGGCATGCGAAGGCCGACGAGCGTCCACGCACACGGCTTTCTGACCATCAACGGCCAGAAGATGTCCAAGTCCCGCGGCACGTTCGTCACGGCACGCCGCTACCTGGACGTCTTGAAGCCCGAGTACCTGCGCTACTACTTCGCCGCAAAGCTCGGCCCCGGCATCGACGATCTCGATCTGAACCTCGAGGAGTTCGTGACGCGATTGAACTCCGACATCGTCGGCAAGCTCGTCAACATCGCGAGCCGCTGCGCGGGCTTTATCACCAAGAACTCGAGCGGTGCACTCTCCTCCGCGCTGGCGGACGCATCGCTCCAGGCCGCCTTCACGGCGGCCGGCGAGACGATCGCAAACTCGTACGAAAAGCGCGACACGGCGGGCGCCATGCGCGAGATCATGGCGCTCGCGGATCGCGCCAACCAGTACATCGACACCCACAAGCCGTGGACCTTGGCCAAGCAGCCGGACCGGGCCGCCGAAGTTCAGGCCGTGTGCACGCAGGGGTTGAACCTGTTTCGCGTCCTGATGATCTATCTGCAGCCGGTACTCCCCCAGATGGCGGCCGAAGCCCGGCTTTTTTTGGGCGAGTCGCAGTGGACTTGGGAGAGCGCCTCGAAACCCCTGCTCGGCACGTCCATTCTGCCCTACCAGCCGCTCGCCACCCGGCTGGATGCCAAGGCGGTGTCGGCTCTGATCGAACCTCCCGCGGCGGATGGCGCAACGGCAAAGGGTGTCGCGCCAACTGCAATCTCCGCGCCAACTGCAATCTCCGCGGCAACCGCAGCCTCCGCGACAACACCGGCCGTACCGACCATGCCGGCCGTTGCGGCAACCACAAGCGCAGCGCAGACCGCCCCTCCCGCGTCCATTTCCATCGATGAATTCCTGCGCGTCGATTTGCGGGTGGCGAAAATCCTCGAGGCCGACTTCATCACGGGAGCGGACAAGCTGCTCAAGCTCCGCCTGGACGTGGGTGAGCTCGGCGAGCGGCAAATATTCGCAGGCATCCGTTCGGCCTACGAACCCAAGGCGCTCATCGGCCGGCTCATCGTCGTGGTCGCGAACCTGCAGCCCCGTAAAATGCGCTTTGGCACCTCCGAGGGCATGATGCTCGCGGCCGGCCCCGGCGGATCGGACATTTTCGTGTTATCCCCCGATTCGGGCGCGGCACCCGGCATGCGGGTCAAGTGACGCATGAGCCCGGACGCGGCATCCACGGGCGTTGAAGGCGGCGCGCGTATCGCCGAGCGTATCGATTCGTTGCTGCCGCAGACGCAATGCACTCGCTGTGGGTACCCGGGCTGCAGCCCTTACGCATCCGCCATCGCCCGCGGCGAGGCGGACATCAACCAATGTCCGCCGGGGGGCGCCGCCACGATTCGTGCGCTCGCCGCGTTGCTGGGCCGAAAGTTCAAGCCGCTGAATCCCGCGCATGGCGTCGAGTCGCCGCCGAGTGTCGCGTGGATCGACGAACAACGCTGCATCGGATGTGCCCGCTGCTTATCCCCCTGTCCGGTCGATGCCATCGTGGGTGCCCCGAAATTCCTGCACACGGTGCTCGCGGATCGGTGCACGGGGTGTGAGCTGTGCCTGCCGCCCTGCCCCGTCGATTGCATCGAGATGCGGCCGGCACCTGCGCCCGGCGCCGATCAGCCGGCACGAAACCGGGAACGATATGACGCCCACTTGGGGCGCCTGCAGAAACGCGCACAAGAGCGGCAGCGGGAACTGGCCGCGCTCAAGGCTTCGGCCGCAGCCCGCAGCGCCGCGCCGTCGTGATGCGGCAGCCGTGAACCCTCAAAAGCGGCGCGCAATTTTCGAGCGGCTCCGCGAGCACAACCCGGCCCCGCGCACCGAATTAAAATTTCGCACGCCGTTCGAACTGTTGATCGCGGTGATTCTCTCGGCGCAGGCCACCGACAAAAGCGTGAACAAGGCCACGGCCGTTCTCTACGAAGTCGCAAACACGCCCGCCTCCATGCTCGCATTGGGCCTCGCCGGTATCACGCCTTACATCAAATCCATCGGCCTCTACAACAGCAAGGCAAAGAACATCCTCGCAACCTGCGAGGCGCTCCTGGCACGGCACGGCGGTGAGGTGCCGCGCACGCGGGAGGCGCTCGAGGAGCTGCCAGGCGTCGGCCGCAAGACCGCGAATGTGGTGATGAACACGGCTTTCGGCAAATCGACCATGGCCGTCGACACCCACATCTTTCGCGTCGCCAACAGAACCGGGCTTGCGCCGGGCAAGAACGTGCGTGCCGTGGAGGACAAGCTGATGAAGTTCGTGCCCGCAGATTTCTTGAAGGACGCTCATCATTGGCTGATCCTGCATGGACGCTATGTGTGCACTGCTCGAAAACCCGCCTGCCCACGATGCTTCATCGAGGATCTGTGCGAATATCGCCACAAGACCCGAGTGGCCGCGCCGTGAGTGACGCAGACTCACCGCCCTCCTTCGGCGGCTACTCGCGGGATGAGCTGCGGCGCAGCTATGCGGACGCATGGCGGAAATTCCTGGCGCGCTCCCCGCTGACGCCTCTCGAGGCGCTCATCGTGGATGTGCTCGTGCTGCATCCGGAGTACCAGGCGCTCGTTTCGAACGCCCCTGCTGCGCTGGCCTTCGACCGTGCGGCCGGCGACGCGCAGGAGAATCCCTTTTTACATATGGGGCTGCACCTCGCCATCCGGGAACAGGTCTCGATCGACCGCCCCCCCGGCGTCCGAGCCCTGCTCGAGTCGCTCAATTCCCGTCTCGGCGATGCCCACGACGCTGAGCACGCGCTGATGGAATCGCTCGCCGAGGCGCTCTGGGAAGCGCAACGCAGCGGTCGTGCGCCCGACGAAGGCCGTTATCTGGAACTTGTCAGACGCCGGCTCAACTCCACCGCCACGCGCTGAGCGGCGCTCGCGCAGCAGGCGCGCGCAGCCGCCCCGCGGAGCAGCCGCACCGAGCGAAGGTTAAGGAAGTTTCATGCGCGCTTCATCGGCGCGCGGGCAATCCAACGCTATTCTCGAACGCGGCCTGCACGGCGATCATGCTCTAGGGTACATCATGCGTACGTTTCTTCCGGCGGTCCTCGCCTGCCTTGCGCTAGCTTCGGTGGCCAGCGGTTGGCTGATCGCCGCCGCGGCGGCGGCCGGCGCGAGCCCGACCAAGACACCAGCACCGGCATCCGCTCCGTCGACTGCCGCTCCGAAACCCGCGGCCGCGGGATCGTCGATCGACAACGACGCGCCGGCGAGACACGCACGGCGAACCGCTTGTCTCAAAGATGCGAAGACCAAGAAGCTGGTGGGTGCTCAACGCACGGCCTACGTCAAGGACTGCATGGCCGCCCCCTGACCCGCCATCGATCAGCGTTTGGGAATATAAAGATCCGTGAGCGTCCCCTCGAACGCCTCCGCCGAAAACGCCACCGTCTCCGATAACGTCGGATGTGCGTGGATGGTCAGTCCGATATCCGCGGCGTCCGCGCCCAGCTCGATCGCAAGCCCCACTTCGGCGATCAGCTCTCCGGCGTTCGTACCGACGATGCCGCCACCGATCACCCGGCGGGTCTCCTTGTCGAATAGCAGCTTGGTGAAGCCGTCGTCGCGGTTGATGGCGAGCGAGCGACCGCTGGCGGCCCACGGAAACATTCCCTTCCCGTAGTCGATGCCCCGCGCCTTGACCTCCGTTTCAGTGAGGCCGACCCATGCAATTTCGGGGTCGGTGTAGGCCACCGACGGAATGCAGCGCGCGTCGAAGGAGGACTTGTGACCGGCCGCCACCTCCGCCGCCACCTTGGCTTCGTGAGTCGCCTTGTGCGCCAACATGGGTGCCCCGGCGATATCGCCGATGGCAAAGATATGGGCCACGTTGGTACGCATCTGCCGATCCACGCCGATGAATCCGCGCTTGTCGACTTGGACACCCGCCGCCGCCGCCTTGATGGCATTTCCGTTGGCGCTGCGGCCCACGGCGATGAGAACGCGGTCGAAATCCTGCGGCGCAGGGACGTCCGGGCCCTCGAAGGTTGCCCGCAACCCCTTCGTGTGCGGCTCGAGTTTCGAGACGCGGGTGCCGAGCATGATGCGGGCGTAGCGCTTTTCAATCCGCTTCTGCAACGGACGCACCAGGTCCCGGTCGGTGCCCGGCATGAGCCCATCGCTCAATTCGACCACCGTGACGGTGGAACCGAGCGCATCGTACACGCAGGCCATCTCCAGACCGATGATGCCGCCGCCCACCACCAGGAGCCGCTTGCCCTCCTCCGGCAACTCCAACGCACCGGTGGAATCGATGATGCGCGGGTCGTCCGGAAATCCGGGCAAGCGCACCGATTCTGATCCGGCCGCAATGATGCATTGCTTGAAATTCACGCGACGCACCCCGTCGGGCGAGCGCAGCTCCACGGAGTACGGACCAATGAATGTCGCTTCGCCGCGCAGCACTTCGACCTTGCGCTGTTTGGCGAGCACGCTGAGCCCGTTGGTCAGCTTGGTCACGACTTTGTTCTTCCAGTCGCGCAGCTTCGCGCGGTCGATCCGAGGGGGCGGAAAGACGATCCCGCAGTCGGCCATGTCCGCCGCATCCTCGATGACCTTGGCGGCATGCAACAGGGCCTTGGAGGGAATACAGCCAACGTTCAAGCACACGCCGCCGAGAACCGGCCAGCGCTCAATGAGCGTGACCTTGAGGCCTAAATCGGCGGCGCGGAATGCCGCGGTGTAGCCTCCCGGCCCCGCACCGAGAACGACGAGATCGAGGGCGCCATCGGGCGCGGCGGACATCGTGGCGCTCGGCTTCGCCGGGGCAGGCTTTGTTGCGGCGGGTCCGCTCGGGGCTGGCGCCGCTTCGGCGGCCTTTTTGTCGGCGATGCCTGGCGCCGCCGCATCCGCGACCTCGACGGTCGCGATCACCATCCCCACCGAGACCTGCTGTCCTTTCTTGACGCCGATCGAGGTCACTTTGCCGTTCACGGTCGAGGGTACGTCCATGGACGCTTTCTCGCTCTCGAGCGTGATTAGCGGATCGTCGACGCGGATCTGCGCGCCCGGCGCCACCAGCACGTCGACCACCGCTACGTCCTTGGAATCGCCGATGTCGGGAACCCGGACTTCGACCGTACTCACAAAAGTGCCTTCACATCGCTCAACGTTTTGCTCAGAAAGACGATGAAGCGCGCGGCCTCCGCCCCGTCGATGACTCGATGATCATAGGACAGCGACAGCGGCAACATCAGCCGCGGAATGAACGTGCCCTTGTCGAACACCGGTTTCTGGCTCGATTTGGACACCCCCAGAATGGCGACTTCCGGCGCATTGATGATCGGCGTGAAGGACGTGCCGCCGATGCCTCCCAGGCTCGAGATCGTGAACGACCCGCCCTGCATTTCCGCAGCCGTGAGTTTGCCGGCGCGCGCCTTTTCCGACATCGCCGCGAGCGCGCGTGCGATGTCGAACAGATTGCCGCGATCCGCGTCGCGGATCACCGGAACCACGAGGCCGTTCGGTGTATCGGCTGCAAAGCCGATGTGAAAATATTTCTTGAAGACGAGATTCTGTCCCGACGAATCGAGGGAGGCGTTGAATCGCGGAAACTCCTTGAGGGCGACGACGCAGGCCTTGACGATGAAAGCGAGCGGCGTCAAACGAACGCCCTCCTGCTCCGCCTTGCCCTTGAGCGCGACACGCGCGATATCCAGATCCGTGATGTCCGCCTCATCGTGCTGAGTGACGTGCGGCACATTGATCCAGCTCGCCTGCAGGCGCGCCCCGGAAATCCGCTGAATGCGTGACAGGGGCTGAACGTCGATGGCACCGAATTTCGCAAAATCGACCTCCGGCACTTTCGGCAGCGATCCCGCCGCCGCGCCCGCGCCGGACGTGAGAAGCGTCTTGACGTACGCCTTCACATCCTCGTGGGTGATGCGCGCCTTGGGGCCGCTTCCCGAGATCTTGCCGAGGTCGGCGCCAAGCTCGCGGGCGAATTTGCGGACCGAAGGGCTGGCGTAGGCCTTGGAAAACGCTGCCTCGTCGATGTTCGTCGCCGGATGTGAAATCCCCGTAGGCTGCACAGCTGCGGCGGCATCTCGATCGGCGCGCGCTGGCGCCGGCGCTGTGCTCGCGGTCTGGGCACTACTGGCGCCTTCTGTTGCGCTGCCGCTCGGAGTTTCGCCCGCAGCCTTGGCCGCCCCGGCAGCCTTGGCGGCAGGGGCAGCCTTAACCGCAGGAGCAGCCTTGGCGGCCCCAGCGCCCTTGGCCTCTCCAACCCCGCTGGGCTCGCCAGCCCCCTTGGCCGCACCGGCCTCCTTGGCCTCGCCACCCTGCCGCGGGCTCTCAGCCTGCTTCGCCGGGGCGGGGGGTTTTTGCGCTTCGCCGCCGTTCTCGAGGAGCAATATCACACTCCCCTCCGACACCTTGTCGCCCTTCTTGAGCTTGACCTCGGCGATCCGTCCAGCCGCGGGAGACGGCACGTCCATCGCCGCCTTTTCCGTTTCGATTGTGATCATCGGCGTTTCTTTGTCGATCTGCTGGCCGTCTTTCACCAACACGTCGATCACGCTCACATCCTTGAAGCCGCCGATGTCCGGAACCAGAACCTTGAGGGGATTTGCCACGATGATCGCCTAGACCGACAGCGGGTTGGGTTTCTCGGGGTCGATGCCGAAAGCCTGCATCGCCTTGGTGACGCTGCGCACGTCCACCTTACCATCGTCCGCAAGCGCCTTGAGCGCGGCCACGACGACATAATGGCGATCCACCTCGAAGAAGCGTCGCAGCTCCGCCCGGCAGTCGCTGCGGCCGAAACCGTCGGTGCCGAGGACGGCGTAGCGGCCCGGAATCCATTGGCGGATTTGGTCCGGGACCATCTTCATGTAATCGGTGGCGGCGACGAACGGTCCTTGCCGGTCGCCGAGTGCTTCGCGTATGTAGGTCTCCTTGGGTGGCTCCGTGGGATGTAGCAGGTTCCAGCGATTCACTTCGAGCGCGTTCTTGCGCAGCTCGCTGAAGCTGGTTACCGAGTACACATCGGCGGGTACGCCATAGTCCTTTTCCAGCAGCTCGGCCGCAGCCAACACCTCGCGCAAAATGGTCCCTGAGCCGAACAGCGTAACGCGCACTTTGCCCCGGCCGCCGCTCTTGAACAGGTACATCCCGCTGAGGATGCCGCGCTCCGCGCCGGCGGGCATGGCCGGATGAGCGTAGTTCTCGTTCATGCAGGTGATGTAGTAGAAAACGCTCTCCTGTTCCTTGTACATCCGCTTCAGACCGTCATGCACGATCACTGCGAGCTCGTAGGCGTAAGCCGGATCGTAGGCCACGCAATTGGGCACCGCCGTCATCACGAGTTGAGAATGGCCGTCCTGATGCTGCAATCCCTCCCCCGCCAACGTGGTGCGGCCGGCCGTCCCTCCGACCAGAAACCCGCGCGCACGGCTGTCGCCGGCCGCCCAGATGAAGTCGCCGACCCGTTGGAAGCCGAACATCGAGTAGTAGATATAGAACGGCACCATGCTGACGCCATGATTCGCATAGGCGGTCGCCGCCGCGATCCAGGAGCACAGACTCCCCGCCTCGTTGATGCCCTCCTCGAGAATCTGACCCTGTTTATCCTCCCGATAGAACATCAATTGATCGGCATCCTGCGGTGTGTACAGCTGGCCCACCGATGAGTAGATGCCGATCTGCCGGAACATTCCCTCCATGCCGAACGTTCGCGCCTCGTCCGGGATGATCGGCACGATGTGTTTGCCGATGTTCTTGTCGCGGACCAGCGTGGTGAGGATGCGCACCAGCGCCATGGTGGTGGAGATCTCGCGGTCCTGCGTTCCTTCGAGCAGCGCAGCGAAAGTCTCGAGCGCCGGCACTTCGAGTTGCGGCACCGCCGAGTAACGCGCAGGCAGATAGCCGCCCAAGACCGAACGGCGCTTCTGCAGGTACTGCATCTCCTCACTATCCAGCGCGGGCTTTCTGAACGTGAGGCCCGCAATCTCTTCGTCCGAGATCGGGATATTGAACCGGTCGCGCACCGCCTTTAGGTCCTCGTCGCCGAGCTTTTTCTGTTGGTGCGCCACGTTCAGCCCCTCAGCAGACTTGCCGAGTCCGAAACCCTTCACCGTCTTGGCGAGAATCACGGTCGGCGCGCCCTTGTTGGCGACCGCAGCCGCGTAGGCCGCATACACCTTCACCGGATCGTGTCCGCCGCGATTGAGACGCCAGATCTCATCGTCGGACATGTTGGCGACCATTTCCTTGAGCTCCGGATACTTGCCGAAGAAATGCTCGCGCGTGTAGGCCCCACCTTTGGACTTGAAATTTTGATACTCGCCGTCGACGCACTCTTCCATCAACCGCTTGAGCAGTCCCTTCTGGTCGCGCTCGAGCAATGGATCCCAACGCGAGCCCCACAGCACCTTGATGACGTTCCAGCCGGCGCCGAGGAACGCGGCTTCGAGCTCCTGGATGATCTTGCCGTTGCCGCGCACCGGCCCGTCGAGGCGCTGCAAGTTGCAGTTGATGACGAAGATCAGGTTGTCGAGTTTCTCCCGCACGGGCATGGTGAGCGCGCCCATTGATTCAGGCTCGTCCATTTCTCCATCGCCCAGGAACGCCCAGACCCTGCGGTCCGAGGGCGGCACGATGCCGCGGTGCTCCAGGTAGCGCATGAAGCGGGCCTGGAAAATGGCCATCATCGGCCCGAGGCCCATGGACACGGTGGGGAACTGCCAGAAATCCGGCATCAACCAGGGATGCGGATAGGAGGACAATCCGTCGCCCCGCACCTCCTGTCGGAAGCGCAGCAGCTGCCCCTCATCCAGCCGGCCCTCCAGGTAGGCACGCGCGTAGATTCCGGGACTCGAATGCCCCTGCATGAACACCATATCCCCCGGATGCGCGGCGCTCTTGGCGCGCCAGAAATGATTGAAGCCCACCTCGTAGAGCGTCGCGGCCGAGGCGTAGCTGGCAATGTGTCCGCCGTACTCGGAGCTCGCGCGATTCGCCTGCACCACCATGGCGAGCGCGTTCCAGCGCATGTACGCCTCATTGCGCCGTTCGAGCGACCGATCGCCCGGGTAGTCGGGTTGCTGGGCTTTGGAAATGGTGTTGAGGTAGGCGGTATTCGGCTTGAACGGCAGATAGGCGCCGGACCGACGGGTGAAATCAACCAGTTTCTCGAGCAGGAAGTGCGCACGCTCAGGCCCTTGGGCCCGCATGACCGAGTCGATTGATTCGAGCCACTCCTGCGTTTCGGTCGGGTCGATGTCTTCGAACGGTGACTGTGGGGTCATAAGGAAGCCTTGCTGTAGAGGTATGCGCCCATGCACGTACCCACGGGTCCTGTTAAGATGTCAGGCACGTTACAGCGCCCCTGCGCGAACTGCCGCTATATCTTCGTCGAGTCGGTTTAGCGCGCACTATCTTCGATGTTTGGCTTTTATCGGTCAAGGCGCGGTAATCGGCCGGCATTGCTCGCCAGACCGGGCAGCACGCGTGCGGCGCACCTTAGGCTCAACGCTGGCGGTTCATGAGATATGCCGATTCGCTTGCCCTTTGAAAAATTGATCGTCCCGGTGCGCCCGCTGCGCGCGCGGGTCTCGGTTTCGACGCTCACGCGCCACGGCGCGGCCATCCTTTTCCTGCCCTTGAAGCCTTCGGCCGAGCATTGGGCAGAGCTGCCGCACGGTGACGCGCTGCGCGGACTCTATGCGAGCAAGGTCCGCAAGGAAGGGGATTTCTGCCAGTTGCGCGTCGGTCCGGGCGCCGCCACCTTGCTGATCGCGGTATGTCCCGTCGCGAATGCAAGCACGTTCGAACGCTTGCAATCCGCCGCGAAGATTGCGCGCGCCGCGCTGGACTCGGAACCGGAAACCTTGTTGATCTGGCAGCAGGGCTGCGAGCCCAAAACGGTGGAGCCGGCGGTGCATGCGACACTCGCGGCCATTCAAGCGGCAGCCTTCCGCTTTGCCACGTTCAAGAGCAAACCGAAGTCACGCACGCCGCTCGCGCGGATCGATCTGGCGCTCGCCTGGAAACTCGCCGATCTCGAGGCGACCTCGGCGACGTCGGCCGGGAATAACATCGCTCGCTGGCTCACGGCGCTGCCGCCGAACACCTTGAATGCCGCGACTTACCGCCGGCTCCTTCAAGACCTCGCGCGCCGTTTGAAATTGTCGTACCGTTTTTACGGCGAGCCCGAACTGAAGCGGCTTGGCGCCGGTGCGTTTCTCGCGGTCTCCCAGGGCAACGGAACGCGCGATGCCGGCATCGTTCGTCTGGCCTACCGCCCGCGCGGCACCGCCGCGCCGGCCGTGAGCCTCGTCGGCAAGGGCATCTGCTTCGATACGGGAGGCACCAACCTCAAGGCGCACAAGGGCATGCTGGACATGCACGTAGACATGGAGGGCAGCGCCGTCGCGGTGGGAAGCCTCTACGCCCTGCACGCGATCCGCTCGCCGGCGGCAGTGGATTGCTGGCTGGCCATCACGGAGAACCGGATCGGCCCGCTCGCGTACAAGCCCCAGGACGTGGTCCGCGCGCAGAACGGAACGACCATCCAGGTGATCCATACCGACGCCGAAGGCCGCATGGTGCTCGCTGACACACTGTGCCTCGCCGCGAGAGCCAATCCCGGCGCGATCATCGACTACGCCACCCTCACCGGCGCTTGCGTGTACGCGTTGACCGAGCGCTACAGCGGCGCCTTCACCAATCGCCCCGAGGGGCGCGAGGCCATCGAGGCTGCGGGTGCGGCCAGCGGCGAACGCGTGTGGTGCTTCCCCATGGACAAGGATTTCGACTCGGATTTGGAGAGCTCCGTCGCGGATGTACTGCAATGCTCCATCGATTCCAAGGGCGATCACATTCTGGCGGCGCGCTTCTTGAGCCGGTTCGTGCCGAAGACCACGCCCTGGCTGCATATTGATCTCGCCGCCGGAACACGCCATGGCGGCCTCGCCCACATTGCGACCGAGATCACGGGCTTCGGCGTGCGCTACACCGTGGAACTGCTGCGTGGCGGATGGCCAGCCCTGCCCGGCGAGCGGCGCACGCGCGCTGCACGGACGGGTTCTTAAACCGATGCGGGAATTATCGATTTGCCGCCCGGATGATTGGCACGTGCACCTGCGCGACGGACCCGGGCTCGCCTCCGTGGCGAAGTTCACGGCGGAGCGATTTGGCCGCGCAATCGTGATGCCGAACCTCAAGCCACCCATCGTCAGCGTCGATCAAGCGGCGGCCTACCGACAACGCATCCTGGGCGCGCTGCCCGCGGGCTGCCGATTCGAGCCGCTCATGACCCTGTACCTGACTGACTCCACCGCGCCCGGGGAAATCGACCGCGCGGTGGGTAGCGCCATCGTGCACGGCGTGAAGCTGTATCCGGCCGGGGCGACCACGCATTCGGAGGCCGGCGTCACCGACATCGCGAAGAGCTATGCCGTGCTCGAGCGCATGCAGCGCCTCGGTCTGCCGCTCCTCGTTCACGGCGAGACCACGCGTCCCGAAGTCGACGTGTTCGATCGCGAGACGGTGTTCATCGACGAGTTGCTGGCGCCGCTGGTTGAGCGATTCCCGGAGCTCAAGGTCGTGTTCGAGCACATCACCACGGCACGCGCGGCCGATTTCGTGGCCGGCGCCCGGGCGGGAGTCGCGGCGACCATCACGCCGCAGCATCTTCTGCACAATCGCAACGCCATTTTTTCCGGCGGAATCCGGCCGCATTTCTATTGTCTGCCGGTGCTCAAACGGGAGCGGGACCGCGAGGCGCTCGTGCGGGCGGCCGTCAGTGGGAGCCCGAGATATTTTCTCGGTACCGACAGCGCGCCGCATGAGCGCTCGACCAAGGAAAATGCCTGCGGCTGCGCCGGTATGTTCACGGCGCACGCGGCGATCGAGCTGTACGCCGAAGTTTTCGATGAGGCGGGACGCCTGGATCGCCTGGAAGGGTTCGCAAGCCACTTCGGTGCCGATTTCTACGGTCTTGCCCGCCACGAGGAGCGCATTACGCTGATTCAAGAGTCATGGAAACCGGCGGCAACCTACGACTTCGGCGGCGGCGCAGTGGTGCCGTACCGCGCGGGCGAGGTGATCGCGTGGCGCCTTGCGCCGGGGAAGAGCGCGTGATACAGCTGCCGCCCATCACCTTTGCGACGCGCTTTCGCGGTTTTTTGCCGGTGGTGATTGATGTGGAGACCGGCGGGTTCAACTCGCAGACCGATGCGTTGCTCGAGATCGCCGCCGTGCTCATCGACATGCGCAGCGACGGCTCTGTTGCGCGAGGTGAGACCCACCGGTACCACGTCAAACCCTTCCCCGGCGCCAATCTGGAGCCCGCCTCGCTCGCCATCACCGGCATCGACCCCTTCCATCCGCTGCGCCCCGCCATCTCCGAAGAGGACGCGCTGCAGCGGATCTTCCGCGAGGTGCGCACCGCGGTGCGCGCTGCCGATTGCACGCGCGCGGTGCTGGTCGGTCACAATGCGTCTTTCGATCTGAACTTCTTGAACGCCGCGGTCGGGCGCACGCAGATCAAACGAAACCCGTTTCACCCGTTCTCGAGCTTCGACACCGCGACCTTGGGAGGCGTGGCCTTCGGCCAGACCGTGCTGATGCGCGCGACGCTGGCCGCGGGACTGGAGTGGGACACGGGCTCCGCGCACTCGGCCGCCTACGACGCGGAGCGCACCGCGGATCTTTTCTGCGCCGTGTGCAATCAGTTTCAGGGAGTGTTCGACGCGAGCCGCCGACGCTTGGCCGCGATGGGCCCCTTGGAAGTCGATCCAGACCCCGCGATTGCCGCGGAGCCCGGACCGGAATCGATCTAAGCGGTGGCCACCGCGCCGGCCTCAGCCAGAAGCTGCTTCAGCTCGCCGCTCTTGTACATCTCGACGACGATGTCGCAGCCGCCGACGAGCTCGCCATTGACATAGAGCTGCGGAAACGTGGGCCAGTTCGAATAGGTCTTGAGCGCCTCGCGCACTTCCGGATCCTCGAACACATTCACGTGCGCGAATTGCGCCTTGCAGGCCTTCAGAGCGCCCGCTGTCTGGGCCGAGAAGCCGCACTGCGGGAAATCGGGCGTGCCCTTCATATACAGGACGACGGGAGCCGAGCTCAGTTGACTCTTGATTCGTTCAATCGCGTTCATGTCCATCTCCAAATTGATCATTCAGGTCCGGGCGCACGAGCCACCACGCGTTTTGGCAACTGGCGCAGCACCGCCCATTGCTCCGCAGCGGACAAGCTCCGCCAGCCGGCTATTTCGCCAATTGTACGATAACAGCCGGCGCAAAAGCCGTCCGCATCCAATACGCACACGTTGATGCAGGGGGATGTCGGGGCGAGGTCCGCCATGTCGTTGTAGTATTGGGGCTATTTCCCCAATCTTCCAGTGTTTTTGCGCCCGAGGCAGCCTCCATGACGCCGGTACCGCTTCCCCGCGACCTCCCGCAACAAGTCGATCGTGCCCTCGAAGAGGATGTCGGAACCGGGGACCTGACCGCCGGCCTGATCCCAGAGGGCGCCCAGGGTCGCGCCACGGTCATCACCCGCGAAGTGGCCATCGTCTGCGGCGTTCCCTACGTCGAGGCGGTCTTCGCTCGCCTGGACCGGCGGGTACGGATCGATTGGCACACGAGCGAGGGAGCCCGGGCCGCGGCGGACCAGGTTCTGTTCCAAATCCAAGGCCCGGCTCGGGCACTGTTGACCGGCGAACGCACGGCGCTCAATTTCCTGCAGCTTTTATCAGGCACCGCCACGGCTGCCCATGCCTACGCTGAGCGGATCGAAGGCACGGGATGCCGGCTGCTCGACACCCGCAAAACCATCCCGGGACTTCGCACCGCGCAGAAATATGCGGTGCGGGTGGGCGGTGGCCAGAATCATCGCATCGGACTTTTTGACGGGATCCTGATCAAGGAGAACCACATCATGGCTGCGGGCTCGATCGCGCAGGCGGTCACAGCGGCCCGTGGGAGTGGCGCCGGAGTGCCGGTGGAGGTCGAAGTGGAGAATCTCGAGGAGCTGAGCCAGGCGATCCGCGCCGGTGCGGATATTGCGATGCTCGATGATTTTTCCCTGGCGGACATGGCCGAAGGCGTGGCCGTCAACCGGCGCGCGGCGCAGCCGCTCAAGCTCGAGGCATCCGGCGGCGTGAGCCTCGACACGATCCGCAAGATCGCCGAGACCGGCGTCGATTACATCTCCGTGGGAGGCATCACCAAGCACGTGCACGCGGTCGATTTGTCGATGCGATTCGAGTGGTGAACGTCGCGCGCCGTTACCGGCGCGCGACGCCCCCGCTCCATTGCGTGCTAGAAGTTGTTTTTGTACTGCAGGATCACCGTGAACGGCTGCAAGGTCGCCACCTGTGGTATGACCGATCCGCCCGCGCTGTACTGCGCATAGCCGAGATACCCGATGTCGCCGAGGTTCGGCTTGGCATTGGTCACGTTGTGCAGGTTGAGTGAAACTTCAGATTTGTCGTGCTTCACGCCGAAGCGCAGATTCACCAGCGAGTAAGGTGAGCGCTCTGCTTGCGAGCCACTGCCGCCATTGAGCAACGACACACTGTCGCCCGTGTAGCTGTAGTCGGCGGACATGAATCCGTCGTACTGCGGGTTGATCGGCCGGGTATAGACCGCACCCAGCGTGGCCGTCCACGCCGGCGTTTCCGGAATGCGCTGGTTCTCGGTGACTCCCACGACCGACAAGATGCCGGGATCGTTGATCTCGGTTTTCTCGAAGCCCATGCCCAAACGCACCTCCAAGGGGGGCGCCAGATGTCCGCTGATATCGAGTTCGGCACCGTTGATCTTGGCCTCACCGCCGTTCAGCAAGACGTAGAACCCGCAGCTCAGCGCGGCCTGCTGCTGGAGATTTCTCCAGTCGATGTGGAACGCCGCAGCGGATAGCAGTATGCCGGGCTGCGAGAGTTGTGTTTTGGATCCGACCTCATAGCTCCATAGCGTGTCCGATTTGACGTGCGTGATTGCGTCCACCGTGAGCCCCGGTTGTGGGCAGCCGGGGAAGTTTGCCTGTGCGCCGCCCGCCCTGAATCCCTTGGAAGCGGATGCGTACATCATCGTTTTGTCGGTAGCTTGGTAAGAGAGGCCGTATTTGGGATCGACGCCGGACTCTTTGTTCTCCTGCGGGGCGCTCGGTGTCGGACCGAAATTCAAGAATCCATCCGCAGTGTAGTCGGTTGTTTGTTTCAACCAGTATTTACGGGCACCGAGAGTCAACGTGAATTGATCCAGGAACTTGTAGTAAACCTCGCCGAAAATCGAGGTGTCGTCCTGGCTACCCGGATTACTTTGCGTCCAGATGAGATCATTCGGCCAGGGACCCACTTGGCTGCCGATCGAGGCGGCGGGCAGGCCCGTGGCATAGGTATTGGGGATGAAGAAGAGCGATCGCGTGCGCGAATAGAAGGCGCCCACGGTGCCGCTGAGGTTGTAAATGGGATCCCATGTCAGGCGCAGCTCCTCGGTGGCCTGATTGTGATAACGCTCGCCATCCCAGAGGAAGGGTTGATTGGGCAGCGTCGTCGCCTGATAGAACCCGGTGGGACTCGTCAGAGTGCTCGCCGTACCATAGGTCGAATCCTCGAGATCGTGCGTATGCCGGTAGAAATAGCTCGAGGACGACACGATGTCGAAGCCGTTGCCGTGGTAATGGAGATCGAGCGAGGGCAAAGCCCATCGGTCCATGGCGTCCGGCTGAACGTCGAAGGCGCGATCCAACGTATACACTGGCTGGAAAGCGGGCAACGGTGCGAACGTGGCTGGAAACCCATGCATGTCGGTGTCTTGGTACATCACGCGAAGCCGTGCATCGAAGCTGTCAGTGGCTTTGAAGAGCATCGACACCGAGCCGCCGTAGGTGGTTTGAGCGCCTTGATTGCCGACGCTGGTGCGCGGCACCACGAGGAACGGATTGCCGGTCGCCGGACTCGAGGAGTCCGTCGGAAATGTCCGTGTCAGGTAGCCGGCGTCGTGATTGCCGAACATCACCACGCGAAGGGCCAGAATGTCCGGACTCAAGACGATGTTGCCGATGATACCGGCGCCGGCGTCGGGGCTGCCGCCTCGGGATGTCCAGCCGGATTGCACCATGTAGCCGAGATCATCGCTGCTCAGGTTGGGCTTCTTGGTCACGATGCGCACATTGCCGCCAAGCGAGCTCTCCCCGTAAAGGGTCCCTTGGGGTCCCTTGAGCACTTCGATGTTGTCGATGTCGAGGATTCGCGGATCCACCGAGCCGGGCACCGGTGTATCGTCGATATAAAAGCCCGTGGCGCCCGCGGTGCCGAACAGGTTCTGGCCGGTGATGCCGCGAATCGCGACCGTTCGGGCGTCCGCGATGCCGGTCGGACCGCCGCCGTAGGCAAATGAGATATTCGGCGTCTTGGTGGCGTAGTCGTCGAAGGACTGGATGTTGTATGCCTCGATCGTCTGTGAGGTGAACACCGTGATGGCCTCGGGCACCTTCGCGAGGGACTCGTCGCGCTTGCGGGCGGTGACCACCACGGTATCGAGTGTCGTTGACTCGGCGGCGGCGGCAGTCGTGGCCGCATCCTGTCCGCAGGCCGCGCCCCCATGAAGCGCCGCGCCGCAAGCGGCGGATAGACCCAATAATTGTGCAAAGAAACTTCGACGAGGCATTGTGTTGTCTCCTGAATTGACCGGCGCTTGGGTGATCTCTTTGGCGGGAACGCCGTGGCTGGGCGGGGCCGCGGGTGCAGGACTCGAACCGGATGTCGAGTGCTTGACCTCGGGACCCATGATGGCGATGGTGTGCGGATTGACGAATTCGAACCGAAGCCCGGTGTTGCCAAGGAGCCGCTGGAGGGCCTCGGCGGCCGTCAAGGATCCCCGGACTTCCGGACTCTTGAGCCGCGCCACCAATTCCGACGCGAACATGACTTGCAGGCCGGATTGCTGCGCCAAGTCATTGAGCGCATTCGCCAGGGGCTCTGCCGGGATGCTGAGATTCCTGGGCTCTCCTGCGGCCGGCGCTTGCGCGCTCGCGGAAGCCGTCGCCCAAAGAACGGCGGCACCGACCGCCACGAAAGGCGTCGTCCGAGAACTCATCCATCCCCTCCCTCTTAGGCGTCAGCCGGCCCTTTGCTCTTAAGTGTGGTCCGGCTGGCAAAAACCGGTAGTCGATTTGAACTACCGGGATTCCCCTCGAAACAACACTTAGAATATACACATGCTGGTAGAGCGCACCGAAACCTCCTCGAGCCTGGCGGGATCCGCTTTTCGCGACCATTCGCGCGAGCTGCACCGCTTCCTGGCGCGTCGCGTCACACGGGTCGAGGATGCCGACGACCTCGCGCAGGAGGTGTTCGCCCGGCTGCTGCGGGTTCGAAACGTCGAGCTGATCCGAAATCCCTTGTCATACCTTTTGGGGATCGCCGCGCACGTGATCCGGGAATTCAGGCAGCGCAAGCAGCACGATCGGATCCTCTATGACTCGGATCTCGCCGCCGAGCTCTGCGACAACGGCGATGATGCCCGCCAAGGCGTGGACTTCCCCGAACAGCTCGAGCTCCGTCAACGGCTGGACAAGGCATTGGATCAGCTCCCCGAGGCGCATCAATTGGTGCTGCTGCTGGTCAAGCGCGACGGGCTGTCGTACGCGGAAGCCGCGGCGGCTGCGGGCTTGTCCATCCACACCATCGAAAAGTACGTGGTCGAAGCACGGGCCCGGCTTCGAATCATTCTGGCGGAAACGCCATGACTTCCATGGACCCCAAAACCCGCCAACTGGAGACGCTCCACGCCCAACAGGCCTCGGCGTGGCTCGAAAGCCTGCGACGCCCGAATCCCGGGGCGGAGGCGCGCTTCGTCTCGTGGCTCAAGGAATCGCCACGCAACGTGCGTGATTTTTTGATCATGCTGTCGCTCGATCATGCCCTGTCGGAGATCGACGCGGACCGCGTGCGCAACATCGAGATCCTCGTTGCTCAGGCGCATCCGCGCCGCGCCCTCCAGCCGTTGCGCGACGGCGCCCGGGCGGCTGACAGCGGCGCTCCGCGGCAGCCCTCGCTCGCGGCGCTCGCCGCGCGGAGCTCACGTCGGCGGCTCTGTGCCGTTGCCGCCGGGCTCCTCGTCACGGCGGTTGGCGCCTGGGCTTGGGTCGTCCACACACGCTCGGGTTGGACCCAATTCGAGACCGCCACCGGCGAGCAGCGCACGTTCGAGCTGCCGGACGGGTCGGTGGTCTATCTCAACACCCATTCGCACGTCGCGATCCGCTTTACGGCACACACCCGGGAGGTGCGTCTGCTCGACGGCGAGGCGCTCTTTCGGGTACATCACGACACGTCGCGTCCGTTCCGCGTATCCACCGACGATGCGGTCGTACAGGCGGTCGGCACACAGTTCGACGTGTATCGACGCGAGGACGGAACCGTCATTTCGGTGATCGAGGGCCGGGTGAACGTGATGCCCGCCCTGCCATCCACGGTCTCCGCGCCGGCCAGTGCATCGGAGGGCTCCGCGGCGGCGCTGCCTCAAAAAACTCCGAGCCGAATGCTGGCGGCGAGCCAGGAAGCGCGCGTGAGCCATGCCGGTTCGGTGAGCATTCGCGAGGTGAACAACGTGACCGATTCCGTGGCCTGGCGGGAACGCCGGCTGATCTTCAATGACCAGACCCTCGGGCAGATAGTCGGCGAGTTCAACCGCTACCGTAGCAATCCCATTCGCCTGGAAGGCCTCGGGGTGAGCGCTCGAACCTACACCGGGGTCTTCGATGCCGACGATGCGGACTCGCTCATCGAGGTTCTGGCGCGCGACCCCGCGCTCATCGTCGATCAATCGCCCGCGGGCATCGTAGTCAGACTGAAGTAGCCGCCGGCTCTCGCGGGATCCGCGTATCGTCTCAGGCGATGTTGGCGGCCTTCAGGACGCGCTGCGGCTGGGACACCCCGTAGCCCTGCGCATAGTCGACGCCGAGACTGCGGAGCATGTTGATGATCTCGACATTTTCCGCGAACTCGGCGATGGTCTGCTTGCCGGTCAAGTGACCGATCTCGTTGATCGAGCGCACCATCTCGCGATCGATGGGATCGTGCAGGATTTCCTTGACGAAGCTGCCGTCGATCTTCAGAAAATCCACCGGGAAATGCTTCAAGTATCCGAACGAGGACAGACCGGTGCCGAAATCGTCGAGCGCGAACTTGCAGCCGAGCTCCTTCAACGCCTGGATGAAACGATTCGCCTGCGAGAAGCTCGCGATCGCCGCGGTCTCGGTGATCTCGAAGCAGATCTTGGTGGCGTCGAGGCCGCTCCGATGGAATTGATCGATCACGTACGGCAGGAACTTGTCGTCGCCCAAGCTCTGACCGGAAAGATTGATCGAGCACATCGACAGCTTTTCGCGCTCGTCGGCCTCCGAGACCAGCCAGCGGAACGCGTTCTCGATGACCCAGCGGTCGATGCTCGGCGTGATGCCGTAGCGCTCCGCCGCGGTGATGAAGTTGTCCGGCGCGACGATCTTGCCGCTCTCGTCGCGCATGCGCAGCAGCAGCTCGTAGTGCGCCCCCTCGTTCTGCTGCTGCAGCGGCAGGATGGTCTGGCGGAATAGCTCGAACCGCCCCTCCTCCAGCGCGGTATTGATGCGCGCAGCCCATTGCATCTCGCGCCGCCGGCGCATCAGATCGATGTCGTTCTCTTCGAAGCTGTGGACGCGGTTGCGTCCGGCCTCCTTGGCGGCCTGGCAGGCGCTGTCGGCGGCGCTCAGCACGGAGGCCACGTCGGCGTTGTCGACCGAGATCGGCACCACGCCGATGCTAGCGCCCAGGCGGAAGGTGCGCTCCTCCCAGGTGAATTTGAAATTGCGCACCGCCTCGCGCAGCGACTCGGCCGTGCGCATCGCCTCGTCCAGCGAGCAGCTCTCGAGCAATATGCCGAACTCATCGCCGCCCAAGCGCGCGAGCGTGTCGCGCCACCGCACCTTGGACTTCAGGAGTGCGCCGACCTGACCGAGCAGCGCATCGCCCGCGCTGTGGCCGCAGGTGTCGTTGACGATCTTGAACTGGTCCAGGTCCAGGCAGCACAGGGCGTAGGAGGTTTCGCGCGCTTTGGCGCTCTTCAACGCGCGCTCCATGCGGTTTTCGAACTCGCGGCGGTTCACGAGACCGGTGAGCACGTCGTGGCTCGCGTGATACGACAGCCGCCGGTTCAATTCGCGCGCCTCGCTCACGTCGTGGAACACGAGCACGCCGCCCGACACGGCGCCGCTTCCGTCGCGGATGGGCGAGGCGGTGCTTTCCACGTAAATCTCGTTGCCGTCGCGGCGGATGAGCAGCATGGGGCGCACGGACTTGATCGAGCGGGTGCGGCGGATCGCGACGGCCAGCGGGTTCTCCAGGGGCTCGCAGGTCTCTTCATGGAACGCGCGGAAGATTTCCTCGATCGCCCGACCTTGGCTGTCCTCGAGGCGCCATCCGGTGAGCGCCTCCGCCACCGGATTCACGTAATCGATCACGCCTTTGGCGTCGGTCGTGATGACGCCGTCGCCGATGCTCTGCAGCGTGATCTGCGCGCTTTCCTTTTCGCGGAACAGCGCTTCCTCGTATAGCTTCCGTTCCGTGATATCGAGCTCGACGCCGACCAGCCGGAGCAAGCGCCCCTTTTCGTCGACCTTCGCCTTGGCGCGGCTGATCACCCAGCGCCATTCGCCGGTAGCATGGCGCATCCGGTGCAAGCTCTCGAAGATCGGCGTCTTGCCGGCGACATGATCGCGGATTGCGGCCTGGACGCGCGACATGTCGTCCGAGTGCACGAGCGTGCGCCAATCCGGCGCCTGCCCCACGTCCACCTCGTCGTAGCCGAGCATGGTCTTCCAGCGCGGCGAGAGATAAACGCGGTTGTTGAGGGTGTCGAAATCCCAAAGCCCATCGTTGGCGCTGTAGAGCGCGAGTTCGTTGCGCTCCTCCAGATCGCGAAGATGCCCTTGGATCTCGATGCGTTCGAGTCCGGTGGCGAGGCTCGAGCCCACCAGCTTCATGAGCAGGTGCAGCTGCACTTCCCAGTTCTCCCGCGGGCGGGCGCCGGCGATTCCCAAAAGACCCGCGGGTCGCCCCTCGATGAAATAACCGATGACCAGGATGGAGCCGATACCGAGATTGGCCCAGACGGCGGCATCCTCGGCCTGGTCCGGGCGGCAGTGCCCGGTATCGCGCAGCTCCGATACACGGAGCGCAGCCAGCCGGGACTTGAGCCAGGGCAAAGCGTCCAGAGCTTGCCCTTTGAGCTGCTCGGCATTACCGGTCGCGAGCAGGCCGCGGGCGACCTGAACGTCCACGATGACGCCGCCTTCGGTGTCGAGGCTCATGTGGAAGGCCGTATCCGCGCGCGTCGCGTCGCGCAGCAGCTCCAGATTCGTGTGGATGCACTCGGCCGCCGTCAGCGCCGTCATGGTTTGAAAATCCACCGCTATCTTGGTGCAAATGACATCGAGACCGACAAGGGGGCGGATACCACGCTTCGGCCAGGAGTTGGGTGACAATACATCCGACGCCGAGAGATCCGGATGCCGGGGGTCGTTGGGTGCTATCGCCATGCGCGTGCGAGGGTCCCCGAGAAGTAATTGCACTTTTGGATCAACAGTTTGCCACTCGAACCGGTGCGAAGTGCGAATGAATCACACAGTTTTCCCACAGGTTATTCAATGACACATACAGCCTGATTCTCGCATAAGTTATCAGGAAAACAAGATAAGCGATTGTATTGTTGAGCGTTAAGCGGATTTTACGTAATGAGGTTGCGCGCTTCCCGGTGCAGATTTCGCAGGTTTTCCTCCATCTCAAGCTGCAGCGCCGCGAGGCCCTCCGCGTGCAGTCCCTTGCCCACATAGACGGGAGCCCCCACCACGATGGCGACCCGGGCGAAGGGCTTCGGGATCACGAAGTGGTCCCACTGGATTGCCCAGGCACGCGAGGCTGCATAGGCCATGGGGATCATGGGCCGCTGCGACATTTGCGACAGCAGGATCGCTCCGGGCTTGAACTTCCACGGCGGTCCGCGCGGACCGTCCGGGGTGATCGCCGGTGAGATCCCATCGTGCGCGAGCGCTTGGTAGTAGTCACGCAGCGCCCGCGCCCCGGTGTGCGAAGAAGATCCCCGGATCACCTCGCCACCGAGTCTCTCGACCATCATGGCCGCGAACTCCCCGTCCACCGATGGCGATATCAGGAAGCCGAGCTTCACGCCCGCGGCGCGCATCTCCGAGAGCTGCTTGATGCAGAACAATTGATGCTGATGCCAGTAGACCGGGACGAACGAGGGGGCACGCGCGAGCGCGGCCTCGATGTGCTCGGCGCCGACGATGCGCACCACGCGCGTCCAGCGCCAGACGAGGCGTCCGAGCCCGAAAGCGATGGGCACGGCCAGCTTGTAGAGCAGCAAACGCCCGCGACTCAACCGCCGGCCGGAGCGTGTTTGCTGGTCGTAAAGCGTATTGCGAAGGCCGCCGGCCGGTTTTTTCCCCACGACGGTCATTGTCGGTAAGCGCGCAGAGCGGCGCAAGCCTTCGGCAGGTCTTTGGAAAGAGCGCCTGCGTTACAATGTTGGGATGCACACCACGGCCACTCCACCCGGCCCGCCCGAGGGCTACGACCTCGGCGGGAGCGATGAGACACTGTCGAAGCTGCGCGAGTATTTTGCGCGATTTGGCGATGTTTATCGGGTATTTGCGCCCGCCCGCGGCGTCTACGACTACGTCATCAACCACCCCGACGACATCAAGCACGTGCTGTTGTCGAACCATCGAAATTTCACCAAGGGCCAGGGCATGGACCGGGTCAAGATCCTGCTCGGCAACGGCATCATGACCAGCGAGGGCGATTTTTGGCGCCGGCAGCGGCGCATGATGCAACCCGACTTCCACCGTCGCGTGATCGCCCGGTTCTCAAGTCTCATCCACGAGGTCAACGAGAAATTTGCCGACCGCTGGGCCGCACACGCATCGCGGGGGGAGCCGATCAACCTCACCGACGACACGAGCGAGCTTACGTTGGACATCGTGCTGCGCTCGATTTTCGGCGCTGATCTCGACCGCTTGGAGCGAAAATTGGGGGCCAACCCCTTCGAGGTCGTCGCCAAGGAACAGAACCGCGACTTGAAGTTTGCGTTCCGCTTCCGCTCGCTCAGCAAGCTCATCGAAGGGGTCATCGAGCACCGCCGCTCCGAGCCCGCCCAAGAGGACGATTTCCTGAGCATGCTGATGGCGGCCCGGGACCGGGAGAATCATGCCGCCATGAGCAATAAGGAGCTGATCGATGAGGTGATGACGTTGATCGTGGCCGGCCACGAGACGACGGCCGCCGCGCTCACCTGGACCTGGTACCTGATCAGCCAGCACCCCGGCACCGCCGCGGAGTTGGAGGCCGAGGCCGACCGCACGGCCGACGGGGCCCTGGGTCTGGATGCGGCCGAGTCCCTGACATTCACCCATCAGGTGGTCCAGGAGGCGTTGCGCCTGTACCCGCCGGGCTGGTTGTTCACGCGCCGCACGATCGAGGGCGACGAGCTCGGCGGCTATCCGATCGGCCCTCGGACGGATGTTTTCATCAGCCCCTACATGCTGCATCGGCACCCGCATTTCTGGAGCGATCCGGAGGAATTTCAGCCGCAGCGCTTCGCGGGCGTGGACGCCAAGGAGCGGCATCGTTTCGCCTACATTCCATTCTCCGTGGGCCCGCGCCATTGCATCGGGGAGAACATGGCGATGTTCGAGATGCTGGTGCACGTGAACCGAATGTCGCGCCGCTTCCGCCTGAAGCGGGCGGACGATCGACCCATCGAGCTCGAGGCGCAGATCAACCTGCGCCCGCGCTCCAACCTCATGATGACGGTAGAAAAACGATGAAGCACAAGACATTGATGGATATGTTCCAGGCGAATCGCGATGTCGATCGCGCCGTCACCTACGTGGAGGGCGAGAACGTCGAGCGGCGCGTGAGTTTCGCGGACGTATACGCCCGCGCGCTCGGGATCCTGTATCACCTGCAGGCGCTCGGCGCGCAGCGCGGCGACAAGATCATCATCTTCCTCAACAACAACGAGCAATTCCTGGACGGATTCTGGGCGGCGCTCACGGGCGGCATCATCCCCGTGCCGCTCGCGGTGGGAATCAGCGATGAGCACCGGTTGAAGCTTCTGCGCGTCGCGCGCAAGCTCGGCAAGCCGTACCTCTACACGGATTCGAAGAATCTCGAGCGCTTGCGGGCACTCGCGGCCGAGGCCGGTGAAAGCGAACTCATGGCCGATCTCGCCTCGCGCTGCTTCCTGGTCGAATCGATCACTGACATCTCACGCCCCGGCAGGCTCGAGCGGCCGGACCCGTCGGACCTTGCGTTCATCCAATTCTCGTCCGGCTCGACCAGCGAGCCGAAGGGCGTGATGTTGACGCACGGCAACCTGATGGCCAACATCGAGGGCGCCACGGCCATCGGCAGATACAGCGAGCAGGATGTGACCTTGAGCTGGATGCCGCTCACGCACGACATGGGCCTCATCGGTTTCTACCTCGTGCTGTTCACCAACCGCTCGCACATCAATCTCATGCCGACGGACCTGTTCGTGCGCCGGCCGCTGCTCTGGTTGCAGACCGTCGCCCGCAAGCGGGTGACGCTGACCTGCTCCCCCAATTTCGGCTACCGGCACTTCCTCAAAGTGCTCGGCGACCGCAAGCTCGAGGGTGTCGATCTATCGTGCCTGCGTGCCATCTACAACGGCGCCGAGCCCATCTCGGTGCCGCTCTGCAACGAGTTCATGCAGTCGCTCGCGTACACCGGGCTTCGCAAAAGCGCGATGTATCCCGTCTACGGTCTCGCAGAAGCCTGTCTCGCCGTCGCATTCCCCGAACCGGGCACCGATTACCGCTGGATCCGCGTCAACCGCCACAAGCTCGGGATCGGTTCGCCGATCGAGTTGAATCCCGTCGATGCACGGGATGTCATCGAATTGATGTGCGTTGGCCGGAGTATTCCCAACATGGAGATCCGCATTGCGGACGATGCACGGGTGCCCACCGCGCCGGGCCAGGTCGGCCACATACTGATCCGCGGACCGAACGTCACCCAGGGCTACATCGACGATCCGGAGGCGACGGCACTCGTCCTCGGCGCTGACGGGTGGCTGGACACGGGCGATCTCGGCGTGATGCACGAGGGCAACCTCTACATCACGGGTCGCGCCAAGGAAATCATTTTCATCAATGGCCAGAACTACTATCCCTACGACCTCGAGAACATCGCGCAGCGCGCGCCGGGACTGGACCTGAACAAGGTGGTCACCGCGGGCGTGTCCAAACCCGGAGCACCGGGCGAGGAACTCATGGTGTTCGTGCTGCACCGGGGCGCGATCGAGGACTTCGCGGCGACCGCCAACGCCGTCAGCCGTCTCATCAACGAACACACCGGCATCGAGGTCGCGCAGGTCATTCCGGTCAAACGCATTCCCAAGACGACCAGCG
This sequence comes from Steroidobacteraceae bacterium, assembly GCA_050012215.1. GTDB lineage: Bacteria > Pseudomonadota > Gammaproteobacteria > Steroidobacterales > Steroidobacteraceae > Bog-1198. The sequence continues at coordinate 37,609 of JBEKHO010000001.1, read as the reverse complement.
GCAAGGTGCAGCGGCATCTGCTCGAGAAATCCTATATTGAGGGCGAATTCGACCAGGAGCTTGCCCAGCTCGCAGCGCTGCGCAACGCGCACACCGGATCACAGGTGTCCGGCTCGCAGCTCGAGGGGAAGCTTCAGGCGATTTGCGAAGCGGCACTGCCGGGAAAGCGCATCGACGTGACCGACAATCTGTTCGAGATCGGCGCGAGTTCTTTGAAACTCATCGAGATCCACGAGAACATCGACCGGGAATACCCGGGGCTGATCGATCTCACCGAGCTGTTCGATCATCCCACCATCCAGGAATTGGCGAAGCATCTAGAGGGCAAACTGAACCAGCCTGCGGCGTGATCGAGGCGCCCTGTGCTCAATCCACCCCATACAGGGGCTTCTTCAGCTTCCAGCGCCGATACGACCACAACCAATCGGCCGGGTGTGCGAGCACGTCCGCCTCGCAGGCACGCGCGTAGCGCTCGGTGATGCCGTTCGGTGCCACGATCTCTCGTCCGTCCCAGAGCTCGCGCGCCTCGATTTCATAGAAGCCTCGCTTGATCCGGCGCATCAGCATGTAGACGATCGGCAGGCGGGTCGCACGTGCGATCTGCTCCGCGCCGACGTAGAACGCCGTATCCTGGCCGAGAAACGACGTCCAGTAGCGCTTGTCGGTCGACACGGGCGCCTGGTCGGCGTTCATGGCCACCACCCGCACGATGCCGCGACGCCGTAGGAAATCTGCCAGCAACTCCTTGGCGGGGACGAGCCTCGCGCCGAAGCGGCTGCGCACCTTCAGCATCAAGCGCTCGGCCCAGGCGTCGTGCAGCGGCTTGTATGCCGCGTCCACGGGATACTCGAGCTGCAAGGCAACGCCGTGCAGAAGCCATTCCCAATTGCATAAATGCGAGGTCACCAACATGACCGATTGGCCCGCCTGTAACCGGTTGCGCACGGCCGAGGGATCCACGAAACGCACCCGCTCAATCATCTCGGCGGGATCGATGGAGAGGGATTTCAATGTCTCCACCAGCACGTCGCAGAAGTTCCCGAGAAATCGCTTATGGATCGCGATCCGATCCCTCTCTGCCATGTCCGGAAAGACGCGGGCCAGCTGATCGCGGATCACGGTCTGACGATGCCGGACCACGTAATAGGCGAGGAAGTAGACAAAATTGGAGAACGCGTAGAGCGCCCACCAGGGCAGGCGCGACAGGAACTTGGCCATGAACTCAGCGCTTCATCTCGGCAGACCCTCATCCAGCAGCTGGTGCGTCCGGGGCGCCATCTTTGCATAGCCGGCCGATTTCGCAAACGTCGGGCCGATGAGCCGCGGCGCAAAGGTACGGCTGAGTCCCCACGGCGGCCCCTTCGACCCGGCGGGTCAGGAATTGCTTGACCTAGAGGAAGCCGCGAACCTAGAGTTGACGCATGAGCAGGCACTGCCTGTCAGACCTCTAAAAACCGGGATTTTCACAAATCCTCTCGACCGCGTCGTCCAGCTGACGTAAGGGAGATCCACGATGTTTCGCGCTCTTTCAATGGCGACCGCCATTGGTCTATCGATTTTCGTTTACGTCCCCGCGCAGGCCGCCACGCCCTATCCCACCAAGAGCACGCCCGCTCCGCAGGATTTGGGTTCCGTCGCTGCGCAAGCTGCCGCGGGCCTCACCGTGACACTCCCTCTGAAGCTGCGCGATGAAGCGGGCGCAGAGGCGTTATTGCGGGCGGTGTCGCAAGCCGGAGGGGCGAGCTTGCATCAATTCCTGACGCCGGCAGAGTTCAAGGCACGCTTTGCGCAGTCCGATAGCGACGTGGCCGCCACGATCGCCTTTCTCGGCACGTTCGGCTTGACGGCCGAGCGCGTCGGAGCCACCTCCTTGCAGGTGACCGGAACCGCCGCCGCCTTCGAGCGCGCCTTTCAGGTGAGTCTGCATCGATACCAGGTGGCCGCATCGGACACGACGCCCTCGTATACCTTCCAGGCCCCGGCCAGCGCCCCCCGCATTCCCGCCGAGATCAGCGCGGTGGTGGCGGGAGTCGTCGGCCTGAGCACCCGCCCGATGTATGCGCCGCATTACCTGAAACGCTCGGAGAAGCTTTTGCAAGCGCACGAGAGCTCGCACAGCTCCGGCCTCATCAATGCCTTCGGCTCGTTGACCGTGGCGGATTTCTCCAAGTACTACAACGTCGTGCCGCTCGCCGAGAAAAATGTTACCGGCGCCGGCCGGACGCTCGGCATCGTGACTTTGGCGTCCTTCACGCCGAGCGATGCCTTTGCCTACTGGAAAGCCGTGGGACTCAAGGTCAAATCGAACCGCATCACGGTGGTCAACATCGATGGCGGACCCGGCGCACCGAGCGATGCGTCGGGATCGCTCGAGACCACGATCGACGTCGAGCAATCGGGAGGAATCGCACCCGGCGCTGACGTCATCGTGTACCAGGCACCCAACACCAACCAAGCCTTCCTCGATGCATTCGTGAAAGCGGTGGAGAGCAACAAGGCCGAGTCGATCTCGACCAGCTGGGGCGAGTGGGAATGGTTTGACAACCTGGCAAATGCCCCCGTCACCGACCCCTACAACGGCGAGACCGTGAGCTCCCTGACGGCTTTTCACCAAGTCTTCTTGCAAGCGGCGCTGCAGGGCCAAAGCTTGTTTGCGGCTGCCGGCGATGCCGGCGCCTACGATGCGAACGACGGCGCTACTCCGCCGGACTTCAGTCTGGCATTGAGCGTCGACAACCCGGCAAGCGATCCTTACATCACCGCGTCGGGTGGAACGACGCTTGCGGGGCAGCAGACATATGCTCTGCCGAAGGGCACGCTGACGGTGACCATCGCGCACGAACGAGTCTGGAGCTGGGATTATCTGGTGCCGCTCTGCGACGATCTGAAGATGGACCCGATCGATTGCGGAATTTTTCCGGTCGGCGGCGGCGGCGGGGTGAGCTTCGAGTTTGGTCTGCCGTTCTATCAAGCGGGATTGTCCGGGATCCAGGTCACGCAACCCGACCAGTCCTTTATCGACGAAGACACGATTCCACCCACGACGCTGGTCGATATTCCCGCGCACTACGCCGGCCGCAACGTACCCGACATCTCCTTCAATGCCGATCCCGATACGGGATACGTCGTGTACTACACCTCCAGCGCGACCGGATTCGGCAAGGAGACTTTCTGGGGGGGAACGAGCTTCGTGGGCCCGCAACTCAACGGTGTGACGGGGCTCATCGGCCAGTACCTCGGGAGCCGCGTCGGCCTGCTGAACTTGCCGATGTATGATCTCGCCCGGCGTTCCGGGGCATATACCGGTAATGGCGCACCGTTCAACGTCATCAAATATGGCAATAACGACTTCTACGTCGGCCGCGACGGGTATAGCCCGGCGGCGGGGATCGGCACGCTGAATGTCACCGACTTTGCGGAGGCGCTGAAGAGGATTTTCTGAGGTCAGCGTCAGCTCGCGTGGCGCGCTGACGCGCTCTATCACCGGTGATCGCGCCGTCACCGGTGATAGAGCCGCTCGATGGCGGCCATAGAAACAATCACCTGTATTCCGGTGTCCGCCGCAGATATCGTTCTCCCCATCAGCTCTGAGGAGAGAACATGGCAACTGAAATGAAGTGCCCGATGGCGGGCAAAGTTCGCGCACACACGAACCGCGATTGGTGGCCCCATCAGCTCGATCTTACGGTGCTTCATCAGCACTCCGCCCTATCCAATCCCATGGGCGAAGCGTTCGATTATGCTCAGGAATTCGAGGGTCTCGACCTGAATGCCGTGATCAAGGACCTGCATGCCTTGATGACGGACTCGCAAGATTGGTGGCCCGCCGATTTTGGAAACTATGGGCCGCTGTTCATTCGAATGGCCTGGCATAGCGCCGGGACATACCGCATCGGCGACGGTCGCGGCGGCGCGGGCGCCGGACAACAGCGCTTCGCACCGATCAACAGTTGGCCGGACAATGCAAATCTCGACAAGGCGCGGCGGCTTTTGTGGCCCATCAAGCAGAAATACGGGCGGAAGATTTCCTGGGCGGATCTTCTGATTCTCACCGGCAACGTGGCACTCGAATCAATGGGCTTCAAAACCTTCGGGTTCGGCGGCGGACGCGTCGACACCTGGGAACCCCAACAGGACATCTACTGGGGACCCGAGGGAAAGTGGCTCAGCGATGAGCGCTATGTCGGAGATCGTGATCTCGAGCATCCTCTCGGCGCCGTTCAGATGGGCCTCATTTATGTGAACCCGGAAGGGCCGAACGGCAAGCCCGATCCGCTTGCGGCGGCGCGGGACATTCGCGACACGTTTGCCCGCATGGCGATGAACGACGAGGAGACGGTTGCACTCATCGCGGGCGGACATACCTTTGGCAAGACTCACGGCGCCGGCGACGCGTCGCTCGTGGGTCCGGAACCGGAGGGCGCCGGCATCGAGGACCAGGGCTTCGGGTGGAAAAGCAGATTTGGCAAGGGCAACGCGGGCGATGCGATCACCAGTGGCCTGGAGGTCACCTGGTCCGCGACGCCGACGAAGTGGAGCAACGAGTTTTTCAACAACCTGTTTGGCTACGAGTGGGAGCTCACCAAGAGCCCGGCAGGGGCCCATCAATGGACGCCGAAAAACGGCGCGGGCGCGGGTACCGTGCCGGATGCGTACGACAGCTCGAGGCGGCACGCCCCATCCATGCTGACCACTGACCTCGCCTTGCGGCTGGACCCAGCCTACGAAAAGATCTCGAGGCGCTTTTACGAGCATCCGGATCAGTTCGCCGACGCGTTTGCCCAGGCGTGGTTCAAGCTGACCCACCGCGACATGGGCCCCATCGTGCGTTATCTCGGCCCGCTGGTGCCGAAGCAGTCGCTGGCCTGGCAGGACCCGATTCCGGCCTTGGATCATCCGCTGATCGCAGAAGCGGACCTGTCGGCCTTGAAGGCGACGGTCCTCGCGTCCGGCCTGTCCGTAGCGGAACTGGTCTCGACCGCCTGGGCGTCGGCGTCGACCTTCCGAGGCTCGGATAAGCGGGGAGGTGCCAACGGTGCGCGCATTCGACTCGCGCCGCAGAGGAACTGGGACGCGAATCGACCGCCCGAGCTCGCCCGGGTGCTCACGTCGCTCGAGAGGATTCAACGAGAGTTCAACGCCTCGGCTGCTGACGGAAAGAAGGTGTCTTTGGCGGATCTGATCGTCCTCGGCGGCGCCGCGGCGATTGAGAAGGCGGCCAGGGCCGCTCAGCACGAGGTGAAGGTTCCGTTCACCCCGGGACGCATGGACGCCTCGCAGGAGCAGACCGATGCCGGCGCTTTTGCCCCGCTCGAGCCCACCGTCGACGGGTTCCGCAACTATCTGCGCGGGACACAGCGGCTGTCAGCCGAAGAGCTGTTGATCGATCGAGCGCAGTTGTTGACCCTGACGGCACCCGAGATGACGGTGCTCGTCGGCGGCCTGCGCGTGCTGGGAGCCAATGGTGAAAAATCCACGGACGGCGTCTTCACGCAGCGGCCAGGGACCCTGACGAACGATTTCTTCGTCAACCTGCTCGACATGAGCACGCATTGGCAGCCATCCTCAGGATCTGCGGGCGTGTACGAGGGCCGCGACGCCAAGACGCATGAGCTCAAATGGACCGCCACCCGGGTCGACCTGATTTTCGGCTCACACTCGCAGCTGCGCGCGATTGCCGAGGTATATGCGTGCGCGGACTCCAAGGAGAAGTTCGTGAACGACTTCGTCGCGGCGTGGGCGAAGGTGATGGATCTCGATCGATTCGGACGGAGCGTAGACTGGGTGCATGAATCACGATCAACAGTCGAGCAAAACCGCACGTGACCCCGTATGCGGCATGGCGGTCGATCCGGCCACCGCCAAGAACCACGCGGAGCATGCGGGTTCGACCCTCTTCTTTTGTTGCGCCGGCTGCAAAACCAAGTTTCTGGCGAGCCCCGAGCGGTACCTGAATCAAGCCAAGGAAGCGCCGGCGCCGAACGCTCCGCCGGCGCCGAGTCCCCACCCCGCTCCAGGCACTCTGTACACCTGTCCGATGCACCCGGAGATTCGCCGCACCGAGCATGGCAGTTGCCCGATTTGCGGTATGGCGCTCGAGCCCGAGGGCATTCCCGAAGCGGCGGGTACGAGCCCTGAGCTGACCGATATGACGCGCCGATTCACCATCGGCGCCCTGCTCGCCTCGCCGGTCTTCGCGTTGGATATGAGCGGCCGCTTGACCGAGCGTTCGCTCTTGATCCAGTTCGCGCTCGCGACGCCCGTGGTGCTCTGGTGCGGGTGGCCGTTCTTTCAGCGAGCCGGCGCTTCGATCCGCAACCGCTCGCCCAATATGTTCACCTTGATTGCCCTGGGAGTGGCCGCCTCCTACTCGTATAGCGTGATCGCGACATTCGCGCCGGGGCTCTTTCCCCCGGGGCTTCGGGACCCGGGCGGTCTGGTGCCGGTCTACTATGAAGCGTCCGCGGTGATCACGGTTCTCGTGCTGCTCGGTCAGGTGCTTGAGCTGCGCGCGCGGGAGAAGACCGGGGGAGCCATTCGGGCGCTCCTCGAGCTTGCTCCCAAGACCGCGCGGCGTTTGCGAATGGACGGCTCCGACGAAGAAGTCCCCCTCCACCGGCTTCGAATAGGTGATCGCCTGCGGGTGCGGCCGGGTGAGGCGGTGCCCGTCGACGGCACGGTGACGGCGGGAGCGGGCGCAGTCGATGAATCGATGATGACCGGCGAGTCGATGCCGGTCGAGAAGTCGCCGGGCGCAGCCGTCATCGGCGGCACCATCAACGCCACCGGAGCGCTCACCATCACAGCGACCAGGGTCGGGAGCGACACGCTTTTGTCCCGCATCGTTCGCCTGGTCGCGGAGGCTCAGCGCAGCCGCGCGCCGATTCAACGTCTCGCCGATGTGGTTGCCGCGTGGTTCGTCCCGGCGGTCATCGCCTGCGCGCTCGGCGCATTTGTGGCCTGGATGATCTGGGGGCCGGCACCGGCCCTGGGTCTTGCGCTGGTTGCCGCGGTGTCGGTACTCATCATTGCGTGCCCATGCGCGCTCGGCCTCGCAACGCCGATGTCCATCATGGTCGGCGTCGGCAAGGGCGCCAGTGCCGGCGTGCTCATCAGCAACGCCGAAGTGCTCGAGCGCTTCGAGAAGGTCGACACCTTGGTGGTCGACAAGACCGGCACGCTCACCGAAGGGAAGCCCCGAGTGACGGCGATCGCACCCGCCGAGGGGTTCGATGAATCTTCCGTCCTGGGGTTTGCTGCGAGCCTGGAGCGACTCAGCGAACATCCTCTCGCGGGCGCGCTCCTCGCGGCCGCCGTGGAACGCCAGGTAGCGCTCGATGACGTCGCGAATTTCTCATCGGTCACGGGCAAGGGAGTGATCGGGAGCATCGGCGGGCGGCGCGTGGCGGTCGGGAATTCGGCCCTGCTCTCGGAGGGCGGTATCGCAGACGCCGCCTTGGGCTCGCGCGCCGAAGAGCTGCGTCAGGACGGCGCGACGGTCCTGTTCGTCGCGGTCGATGGCCGGTTGGCGGGCATCATCGCGGTCGCCGATCCGGTCAAAGGAACGACGCTGGGGGCGCTCGGCGCCCTGCGCAGCGAGGGCCTGCGCATCGTGATGTTGACGGGCGACCATGCCACCACGGCAAAAGCGGTCGCCCGCAAGCTCGGCATCACGGAAGTGGAAGCCGACGTGCTCCCCGACCAAAAAAGCGCCGTGATTCGGCGGCTGAAGAGCGAAGGTCATGTGGTCGCGATGGCGGGGGACGGCGTCAACGATGCGCCCGCGTTGGCCGCCGCCGATGTCGGCATCGCCATGGGCACCGGCACCGATATCGCCATGCAGAGTGCGGGGCTCACCCTCGTCAAAGGCGATCTCGCCGGGATCGCACGCGCGCGAGCCTTGAGCCGCGCCACCATGCGCAACATCCGGCAAAATCTCGTGCTTGCGTTCGTTTACAACGCAGTGGGAATACCTGTGGCAGCGGGCGTGCTGTACCCCGCCTTCGGGCTGCTCTTGAGCCCGATGATCGCGGCGGCCGCCATGAGCTTGAGCTCGGTGTCGGTGATCGGCAACGCGCTTCGCCTCCGAGCGGCGCGGATCTGAGCAGTCCGGGCGCTACGCCGGGAACGGCACCCAGGAGTTCGAGCGGTAGTCGTACAGCTTGCAGATCCGCACACAACGCAGATAGTGGGCGGGCGTCAACGGCGTGCTCTTGAACGACGCGCCAATCTCGCGAAGGTGACGCTGAGCGGCCTTCAGATTGTAAAGCGGGATGGTCGAGTTCAGATGATGCGCGGGGTGCTCCATGATGTGATGCATCCACGCACCGAGGATCGATGGGACCACGACGTGCGCGGTCGCCGATACCTGCGCCGAGTGCCTCCTCCATTCCCTTTTTTCCGCGTACCAAGGCAGATCGGGATCGGTGTGGTGCAGGTAGACCACGAGCCCCACCGTCCAATTCCACAGCACAAAGGGCACGAGACAGGCGATGAGCCATGTGGTGAAGAACGGTCGACCGACCGCGTGAATGTAAACGTAAATTGCCGCCGCCCACGTGGACGCCGCCACAGCCGCCAACCAGCAGTCCAATCTGAATTCCAACCGTGGCGTCGCGATCTGCTGGCGATTGGGAAAAAAGAGGTGTCTCCACCAGATCTCGACAAAATAATACAGGGCAGGCCCGAGCGCACTTCGATAGATGCGCTCGAGCGCGCGGCGCCATTTGGGCAGCGCCAGATACTCGTCCACTTCCTTGGGCTCCCAGACGAAGTCCCGACCTCGCAGGTTGTTGAAACCATGGTGCACGACATTGTGTCCGGCGCGCCAGAGGGAATAAGGGGTCAAGGAGACCAGGAAGGCGATGCGGCCGGTGACCTCGTTTAAAATCCGATTATTCGTCAGCGCCTGATGACAGGCATCGTGGCCGATGATGAACAGGCGCACGATGGCGGACCAGGTCAAGACCACGCCCACCAGTCGCGCCCAGCCGTTCAGCGCTGTGACGGCAAGCCACTGACCGGCCGCAAACATCGCGATATCGACGGACAGCAGCAGCAGTGCATACGCGTTACGCTTACGGCTGAACGGTGCCAGGAAGTTGCGCAATGCGACGATGGAGGGGATCCGGGTCGCGGTGCCCGGCGACGCCGACTCCAAAACGCCGTCGTCCGTCGGGCGCCGTAAGGCCGACCCGCCAGGCGATGGATGGGTGCTCATTCTTGAATCCTTGGGTATTGGTCCCACAAGGCTACCGCGGGGCTTGTGCCGGAAAGTGCGATGGATCAGTTTTCCGGCGCCAACCATCGCAAATTCTGATTTATCGCAGAATTGTCCGCAGCCGGCCGCGTTAGCTTTGAGGCCCATGATCACCTCAGCACGCCCGGCCGGCGCAGCACCCCAGGTCACCCCCGAGGCCAGCGATTTCACCCTTCGCGCCGAGGCTGTCGCCAAGGTAGCCGGGGCATTCGCAACCGCCGTCGATCTCGAATCCCGTTTTCCCGCCGAAGCCTTTGAGGAAATCCGAAAGCAACGACTGCTCGGCATCCTCGTGCCCGCTGCCTATGGGGGCGAGGGTGCTTCGCCGTCGGACGTCATCGATATCTGCTATCGAATCGCACAGGGCTGCGGATCCGCCGGTCTGATCTATGCCATGCACCAGGTCAAAGTGGCGTGCATCGTGCCCTATGTCGACGGAAACGCGACACTGGAGGCCATTCTGCGGCGTCTTGCCAACGATCAGCTGCTGCTGGCCTCCTCGACCACCGAAGGGCTGGCCGGTGCCAACATTCGCGAGAGCGAGGCGCCGATCGAATACGCCGGGGAACAAATCAGCCTGGTGCGCAAGGCGACCTGCATATCGTACGGGCTGGACGCCGACGGCATCGTCACCACCGCTCGGCGCTCGGAGAACTCGGCGCCGTCCGACCAGGTGTTGGCGGTGTTTCTGAAGTCCTCCTACGCGCTCGATCCCTCCCACAGCTGGGATACGCTCGGCATGCGCGGCACGCGCAGCGAGGGTTTCACGCTGCGGGCCAAGGGCGTGCCCGGGAACATCGTGGCCACTCCCTACGCCAAGATCCACGCACAAAGCATGGTGCCGAGCGCTCATCTGTTCTGGGGAGCCGTGTGGGCAGGCATCGCCGCCGCAGCGGTTTCCCGTGCCCAGGCATTCGTCCGTTCGGCGTCGCGGCATTCCAACGGACATTTTCCGCCGGGTGCAGCGCATCTGACCACTGCCGCAGCGTCGTTGCACACGCTGCTCGGGCTGCTTGCGCGTGCGGCGCGCGAATACGAGCGGGCGATCGGCGATCCGAATGCGCTGCAATCGTTGGATTTTCAGACCATGATCACATTGACCAAGGTAGAGGCATCGGAGCTTGCCTCTGCAACCGTGCTGCGTGCCCTGCGCGCCTGCGGCTTGGCCGGCTACCGCAACGACAGCGATTTCAGCATCGCGCGGCACCTGCGCGATGTGCTGTCCTCTCCGATCATGATCAACAATGATCGCGTTCTCGCGAACTTGGGTCCACCGACCCTGATGACGCCGGTGCCCAGGACCGTCACCCGCTAAAGTCCACCCCCCACCGACGGGCGGTGCCGCCGGGCTATGCCGCCAGGTCGGACACCTCGGGCGGGCGCGCCCGAACGAATGACCCCTGGCGATCGTCTGCAACGCAACCAGTTAGAATCGCCTCCTATGAACAAACTTTCGCCCGCCGAACTCAAATCCGAAAATGCCCGTCATTTTCTGCATCCGATGGGACATTCCGGCTCCGCTCGGGATACCCCGCCGGACATCATCGCGCGCGGCGATGGAAGCTGGGTCTGGGACGTGGACGGCCACCGCATGGTCGATGGAGTCGGCGGCCTGTGGTGCGCGAATTTGGGCTTCGGCCGTAGGGAAATCCGCGATGCCATCGTAGCCCAGCTGGACGAATTGCCGTTCTACAATACTTTTCGCGGCGCGACTCACCCGCGCGCCATCGAGTTGTCGCAGCAGCTCTCCAAATTGATGGCCGAAGACGGCGTCGGCACATTTCACTTCAGCTCGGGCGGCTCGGACGCCGTCGAGGGAGCGTTGAAACTCGCCCGCCAATATTGGAAGCTGCGCGGCCAGGCCGATCGCACCAAGTACATCTCCTTGCGGCAGGGCTATCACGGCACGCACTTCGGCGGCGCAAGCGTCAACGGCAATACGGGATTTCGCCGAGCCTACGAGCCTCTGCTGCCGGGATGTTTCCATATCGACACGCCGTGGCTTTACCGCAATCCATACACGCAGAACCCCGAGAAGTTGGGCCAGATTTGCGCTGAGCTCCTCGATCGCGAGATCGTTTTTCAAGGACCCGACACCGTGGCGGCATTCATTGCCGAGCCGGTGCAGGGAGCCGGCGGATTGATCGTGCCGCCGGCCAATTATTGGCCGCTGGTGCGTGAAGTCTGCAATAAGCACGGTGTGCTGCTGATCGCTGATGAAGTGGTCACGGGGTTTGGCCGCACCGGTCACTGGTTCGGCACCCGCCTATGGGGCGTGAAGGCCGACATGTGGTGCCTCGCCAAGGGTATCTCCTCGGGGTACATTCCGCTCGGCGCCACCGCAGTATCGGCCAAGATGCAGGAAACATTCGACTCGAGCGACCCGGTGCTCGGCGCGATCAACCATGGCTATACCTATGGCGCCCATCCGGTCGCGGCGGCCGCGGCGCTCGCGACCCTGGAAATTCTCGAACGCGAAAACATTCCGGCTCGCGCGGCACGCGAGGGCGAGTATTTCCTGGCTCGGCTGCATGCCCTGCAGAAGCGCTTCCGCCTGGTCGGCGACGTGCGCGGCGTGGGTCTGATGGCCGGCATCGAGTTGGTCGCCGACAAGGCGAAACGCACGCCTTTTCCGCGGGGCGCTCCGGAGCTCGCGCGCGTGCATCGGGAAGCCTACCAGCGCGGCGCGATGATCCGGCTGTCGGGCGCCACCATCATTCTGTCCCCGGCGTTGACCATCGAACGCTCGCAAATCGATCTTCTTTGCGATGCGCTCGAGGGCGCGCTCGACGCGGTGAAGGGTTGAGCGACACGTGGTCGGATTGCCCTCTCCCGTGACTATCGAATTCTACGTTCCGCCGGCATCGTCATCCTGAAGGGACATCGTTGCCGAGCGCGCCGCGTCTCCCCGCGCTGTATGGCATTCCACGGCGACCGCCGAACCATCACTGATGCGCCACTGACCCTTTACGCTCAGTATGTTCCCTGCATCAGAATAAGACGCCGTCCAATTGGACGGCGACAAACCCTTGCCAATGAGTGCCGCCTGCGACGCTTCCTGGCACCAATCACGCAACTCACTGGCCGTATTGATCGGCCGATCCGGCGGATGAGCCGCCCAGGCGGCGGAAGACAACGACAACGCTACGCTTGTCGCCGCAGCCCCGATCGCCCCATAAAACATTGTTAATCGAGATCTCATGGCTTCTCCTTAATTTGCCGCCGCCCGCGTCTCCGATTATCCCTCGCCCGGCACGACCGATGGACCGCTTCAACGCACTCGCCGGATTGGAATGCGCGCGCCTTTGCGCAAGGCAAACACCGCGGTCAAATGCTCGCTGGTGACATCCTCCAAGGTGTGGCGATCCAGGGCGGCCATGAAGTTGCGGCGGGCATCGTTCAGAATCGACTTGAGCGTGCAGCCCGGCAGCAACCGGCAGTCTTGATGCTGCTCATTGAAGCACTCGACGATATCGAACCGCTCCTCCATGTCGCGCACCACCTCGCCCAGGTTGATCAGCCGCGGCGCGCGCGCCAAGCGCAGGCCGCCGCCCTTGCCGCGAATCGTCTCCACATAACCGCATGAGGCCAGTCGGTTGACCACTTTCATGACGTGATTGATCGAAATGCCATAAGCCACGGAAATTTGGGCGATCGTGCAGAGTCGCCCGGGGTGCGCCCCGAGAAACACCAGCGTGCGCAGCGAATAGTCCGTGAATTGCGTCAGTTGCATGATGCCTACCAGCCGAAGATCGAGTGCAGTCTCATTTCACGGGTCTCATCTTTGCACAATCGCATCCTAGTCGGATGTCAGGATAACGAATCGTCACTGCGGACACTACGTAGTGACGTGCAATTGCTCTTCCAATAACATGCATTCCCGGTGCATGTTAAAGCAATTTAGCAGGCACCGCACCCGGGCAGGCATCCGGACGCGTTCCGCGCTCGCCCCTGATCCACGCGTGTGGCGAATTACAACCAACTATGAGGCAATACCATGGGACTGTATGAAGAAATCGGCGGCGCTCCCGCCGTCGACGCTGCGGTGGACATCTTTTACCGCAAAGTGCTCAAGGACCCGCGCATCAGCCGCTTCTTCACGGGCGTCGATATGGCCAAGCAGGCGGCCAAGCAGAAGTCGTTTCTGACGATGGCTTTCGGCGGACCGAATAACTACACGGGCTTGGACATGCGAAAAGGTCATGCGCACCTGGTGAAGGCGGGCCTCAACGACTCCCACTTCGACGCTGTCGTGGAAGACCTTGGCGCCACGTTGAAGGAACTGAAGGTGCCCGACAACCTGATTGCGAAAGTGGCTGCCATTGCGGAAACCACACGCAACGACGTTCTCGGCAAGTAACAGCCACGCGGATGGCGCGGGTCTCTTTTCAAGGCTCGTCGTACGAGGCCGACGGGCAGTCGGTGCTCGACTGCCTGACGGCCGCAGGGCATGCCGTCCCCAGTGCCTGTCGAGCAGGCGTCTGTCAGTCATGCCTCATGCGCGCCGTACGGGGCACCGTGCCCGACAAAGCACGGACCGGATTGACGCCCACGATGATCACGCGCGGTCTGTTTCTCGCCTGCCAATGTTTCCCAACGCATGACCTCGACGTGGCACTCGCCGACGATGTGATCGACCGCATCGAAGCCAGGGTTTGCGCCATCGAGCGGCTGAACGACGAAATCCACGAAGTGCACCTTCGGCCGTCGCGTCCGTTCGCGTACCGCTCCGGGCAGTTTCTGCGTCTGTTCATGGATACCCAAACCTCCCGTAACTACTCGATTGCCAGCGTCCCCACGCTGGACGTTGATTTGCAGCTGCATGTGCGCCGATTTTCCGGTGGACTGGTGAGCGGATGGATTTTCGAGCGTCTGAAGCCCGGAGACATCGTGACGATCTCGGAGGCGTTCGGCGACTGCTTTTACGTCCCCGGCAGGCCCGATCAAAACATCCTCTTGCTCGGCACCGGGTGTGGATTGGCGCCGCTGTACGGGATTGCGCGCGATGCGCTGAACAGCACGCACCGTGGGGCAATCCACTTGTACCACGGCAGCCGCGACGCGAGCGGCCTGTACCTGACGGACCCACTGCGCCAGATCGAGGCCACCCATCCAAACTTTCGTTACCGACCGTGCGTCTCCGGGGGGCCGTCGGCCGATGGGCATTGGACTGGCACACCGCTCGACCTCGCGCTGGCGGACAACCCCGATTTGACCGGGTGGCGGGTGTACCTTTGCGGCAATCCGCAAATGGTCAATGCCGCGCGCGTTGAAACTTTCCTGGCTGGAGCCGCAAGTTCGGAGATTTTTGCCGATCCCTTCCTGCCGACGGGTGCTGCAACGGCCCCATGAGGAATCGCCGGGGATGACCGCAAGACCTACGCCGCGGTCACCAAGAGGCAATTATGTTCTGGCGCGCTGCGCCAGGATCTGCAGCGCGGGCAAGGTCTTGCCCTCGAGTACCTCCAGGAAAGCGCCGCCGCCGGTGGAGATGTAGCCGATATTCCTTTCAATGCCGTACTTCGCGATCGCCGCCAGCGTGTCGCCGCCACCGGCAATGCTGAAAGCGCTGCTGGCGGCGATGGCGCGCGCCAGTGTTTCGGTGCCGTGCGCGAAGGCGTCGAATTCGAATACGCCTACCGGACCGTTCCAGACGATCGTTCCGGCCGCTTTGAGCTTGCCGGCCAGCTGGGCCGCTGTCTTCGGGCCGATGTCGAGGATCAGGTCGTCGTGGGCCACCTCCGTGGCGGCTTTGACGGTCGCTTCCGCATCGGCGGCGAAGGCCTTGGCGGTGACCACGTCAACCGGAATGGGCACCTCAGCGCCACGCGCCCGCATCGCCTCGATCACGGCCTTGGCGTCATTGATCAGATCGGGCTCGGCCAAGCTCTTGCCGATCGGCAGGCCCACGGCCAGCATGAAGGTATTGGCAATGCCGCCGCCCACGATCAGGCCATCGACCTTGGCCGACAGGCTGCGCAGGATCGTGAGCTTGGTGCTGACCTTGCTGCCCGCGACGATGGCCACGAGCGGGCGCTTCGGTGCACTGAGCGCCTTCGTGATCGCATCGATCTCCGCAGCCAACAGCGGGCCGGCGCATGCCAGAGGAGCGAATTGAGCAATGCCATAGGTGCTGGCCTCGGCGCGATGCGCGGTGCCGAAGGCGTCGTGTACGAAGACATCGCACAGCGCGGCCATCTTCCGTGCCAGCACTTCGTCGTTGTTCTTTTCGCCCTTGTTCAAGCGACAATTTTCGAGCAACACCACTTGGCCGGGCTTCACCGCGACGCCGTCCACCCAATTGGATACCAGCGGCACGTCGCGGCCGAGGAGTTCCGCGAGACGCCGCGCCACAGGCTGCAGCGAATCCTCAGGCTTGAATTCGCCTTCTGTCGGGCGCCCCAGGTGCGAGGTGACCATGACGGCGGCGCCCGCATCGAGCGCCATTTGGATGCACGGCACCGAGGCGCGGATGCGGGTGTCCTCGGTGATGCGGCCGCCACCCGCGGCGGAATGATCCTGCGGCACATTCAGATCGGCGCGGATAAATACGCGTTTACCCGCCAAGCCTTTGCTGGCCACATCGGCAAACCGGAGCACTTCCATGGTCTGGGTTCCCCGCGCTTGCTTCAGCGATTCACGACACGCACCATCTCGAGCACCTTGTTCGAGTAGCCCCACTCGTTGTCGTACCAGGAGACGACCTTGACGAAGGTCTTGTCCAGCGCGATGCCAGCGTCCGCATCGAACACCGAGGTCATGGCCTCGCCGCGGAAGTCGCTCGACACGACCTTGTCCTCGGTGTAGCCGAGCACGCCCTTCATCGATCCCACGGAGGCGGCTTTCATGGCCTTGCAGATGTCCTCATAGCTCGCTTCCTTGAGCAGCTCGACGGTGAGATCGACCACCGACACATCCGAGGTCGGCACTCGAAATGCCATGCCGGTGAGCTTCTTATTCAACTCGGGGATCACGACACCCACGGCCTTGGCAGCGCCGGTGCTGGACGGGATGATGTTCTCGAGGATGCCGCGGCCGCCGCGCCAGTCCTTGTTGCTCGGGCCATCGACGGTCTTCTGCGTCGCCGTGGCCGCGTGCACCGTGGTCATCAGGCCGCGCTTGATGCCGAAGCTGTCATTCAGCACCTTGGCGACGGGTGCAAGGCAGTTGGTCGTGCACGACGCATTGCTGATGATGGTCTGCCCGGCGTACGTCTTGTCGTTGACGCCGTAAACGAACATGGGTGTGTCATCCTTCGACGGCGCGCACATGACCACCTTTTTCGCGCCCGCCGACAGGTGCTTGCCCGCCGTGTCCTTCGTGAGGAACAGACCCGTCGACTCCACCACGACCTCGGCGCCGATCGCCCCCCAGTTCAGTTCGGCCGGGTCCTTCACAGCGCTCAGGCGAATCTTCCTGCCGCCTTCGATCAGCGTGTTGCCGTCGACCGCCGCCTCGCCCTTGAAGCGGCCGTGCACCGAGTCGTACTTCAGCATGTAGAGAAGGTACTCTGGCTCGAGCAGGTCGTTGATGCCGACGACCTCGATGTCCTTGAAGTTCTGAACGGCAGCACGGAACACCATGCGCCCGATGCGACCGAAGCCATTGATCCCGATCTTTATAGTCACGTGAACACTCCCACACGATGACGGTTGAGCATCATGTTATTCAAGACCATAGGAGTTCGAGCCGCGAAGTGCAACTACGCAAATATGCCTACGAATTAAGTAGTCGAATCGCTGGAACAGCGAGCTCGACTCCTCCATTGGCCCCACGAGTTCTATGCGGTCACGCGGCTGGCCGGAGGGTCGTGCTCAACCGATCGATCATCGGCTGCGTAATGAGACAGATCCCCCGGTCGGTGCGCC
Organism: Steroidobacteraceae bacterium; assembly: GCA_050012215.1. Taxonomy (GTDB): domain Bacteria; phylum Pseudomonadota; class Gammaproteobacteria; order Steroidobacterales; family Steroidobacteraceae; genus Bog-1198. The sequence goes on along the minus strand of JBEKHO010000001.1, from coordinate 20,482 downwards.
GAAACCGGCTCGCATCCAGATCTGGATCCTCACCGACGACGAGTCCGTCCGGAAGACGGACCCCGCGATCGACAATGACATTGGTCAGACGGCAGTTTCTACCCACATCGACATAAGGAAGGACCACGGCGCCTTCCAACGATGCGTACGAATGCACGTGTACGCCCGTAAAGAGCAGGGAGCGAACGACCGCGGCCCCTGAGACCACGCAGCCGCCCGAAACGAGCGAGCCTTCTGCAAATCCGCGCCGGCCGGCTTCCCGATGCACGAACTTGGCTGGGGCCGTGATTTCCCCGTAGGTCCAGATGGGCCAGTTCATATCATAAAGATCGAGCGACGGGATCACGTCGGTGAGCTCGATATTGGCCTCCCAAAAGGAGTCGACCGTCCCCACATCACGCCAGTACGCCTCCGCCTCGGCATCGCTCTTCACGCAGGACTTCGCGAATGGATGCGCCATCGCCTTGCCGTGCCGAACGATATACGGTATGACATCCTTGCCAAAGTCGCGGCTGGAATTCGGGTCAGCCGCATCGCGTCGCAGGCTGTCGATGAGGAACGATGTCTTGAAGACGTAGATCCCCATGCTCCCCAGCGCCGTGTCGGGTTTACCCGGCATGGCCGGCGGATCGGCCGGCTTCTCCAGAAAGCTGAGGATCCGATCTTCGGCATCCACGTGCATCACCCCCAACCCGGTCGCATCCAACCGTGGCACCTCAATACAGCCGACCGTGACATCCGCGCCGGTCGCGGCGTGCTGTTGGAGCATGATTTCGTAGTCCATCTTGTAGACGTGATCGCCCGCCAAGATGATCATGTATTCAGGGCCGGAGCTGGCGATGATGTCCGCGTTCTGGTACACCGCATCGGCGGTTCCAAGGTACCATTGCGTTTCCGACATACGCTGGCTGGCTGGCAGGATGTCGAAGCTCTCATTGCGCTCGGCCCGGAAAAAATTCCAACCCAGCTGCAGGTGCCTGATCAGCGAATGGGCCTTGTACTGAGTCGCGACACCGATATGGCGTATACCCGCATTGAGAGCGTTCGATAGTGCGAAATCAATAATGCGACTTTTGCCGGCAAAATAGACCGCCGGCTTGGCGCGTTTGTCCGTCAATTCCATGAGTCGCGAGCCCCGCCCGCCTGCGAGCACGTAGGCCATGGTGCGTCGCGCCATCGCACCAGCACGCTCTCGCGTTTGCATGAGTGATCTCCCCCCAGATTTACCGGATATTTAGATGGCAGGCGGAAATTCTGTCAATTGCGGTATTCTCGTATGCCAAGCAGAAAAACACGTAATGGGCACGTGGTCTCGGCCAGCGGATAGCGAAGTTATCGTTCGTTGCGCCGACATCACGCTGCAATAAGCTGGGTTGAGACACCTGTTATATGAAGAAGACAGCATATGATGTGATCGCCAACGGGCATCGTGAATGAGTCTTTCACTCAGACGACTTTTGCCATTATTTGAACGCGAGCGTCAAGCAGGACGCGCGATGGTGCTTGCCACGGTGGTACACACGGCGGGACCCACATACACCAAAGCCGGCACTTTGATGGTGATTGCGGCGAGCGGCGAGTATGCCGGTCTGCTCTCCGGTGGGTGTTTGGAAGGCGATTTGGCCGAGCACGGCCGCGCAGTTCTCAGCGACGGCGGCGCGAAGTTAGTTCGCTACGATATGCGCGGTCCCGATGATCTGTTGTTCGGATTGGGTTCGGGCTGCGAAGGCGCAATGGATATCCTCCTTCAGCGTCTCGATGCCTCGAATGGCTGGCAGCCAATGACCCGACTGGCGGCGGCGTGGCAAGCTCTACGCGGCGAGATTTTGCTCTTGGTAATCCAGTCGCAAAGTTCGGCGCTGCCCCCGGGTTCCGGTGTGTTTTTGAGCGACCTCGAGCCTTTTGGGGTCACCGTACCCTCGTGCGCAGTTTGCATTGGTGAACCGCTGCCTGAGGCCGGGAGCACATGGGCTGACCTGGTGGACCAAGCGAAGCATCTGCCTCGAACTGCGTCCAGCTGCTTTATGTCGCGAGCATTGCCTGGCACCGATCTGCTTGCACTCGTCCAGCCCGCGCCGACACGAATTCTGTTGCTCGGTGCTGGCCCCGATGCGCAACCGGTTGCTGAATTGGCTGTCTTTCTCGGTTGGAGCGTACTGGTGGTGGATCATCGCGAGCACTATGCTCAGAGGGCTCGTTTTCCAAATTGCGAGGCGGTGCTAAACGCTGGGCCGGCGGAATTAGCGAATCTGCTTCAATCCACTGTTGCCTCTGCTGAGTATTTTTCCGCCGCGATCGTGATGAGTCATCATTTGAGTACTGATTGCAATTATCTACGCGTTCTTGCAGCGAGCGATATTCCGTATATTGGCCTACTTGGGCCTGCCGCGCGCCGTGAGCGCTTGCTCTCAGAGTTAGCGGAGGCGGCAGAGCGATTGCGCCCAAGATTGCGTGCTCCCATCGGCCTGGATTTGGGCGCAACTACTCCTGAATCGATCGCACTCGCCGTGGTTGCCGAGATTTACGCCGCGTTGTCGGGAAGAGCGCACGTCGGCTCGTTGAGCACTGTGGCCGATTTGCAGACCACCGAGAATCTCAGCCCCAAGAACGATTTCTGCTGACGTCTCTATATTGCGCGCATAAAGATATCTTTAACTTTTACCTTATACATCGCTGATTATAAACGTTTTTATATTCGCGCCGACGCAGCCGCTGTCACGGGTGGCGGGGGTGGCTCGCCTCGCTGGCGACACTGCATCCCATGGCGATATGCGCGTATACTTTTTTCGGACGCTTACGCAAATTCGACTGACCGGCATGCACGCGCCTGCGCTGACGACGCAGACTGTTGGGAATCGCGAATTATGGGATGCTTGCTTAAACAAGGCGGCGGACTGTACCCAAGGTTGCGCATCGGCGCGGTGTTGTTGGCAGCCGGCGAAGGTCGACGCATGGGTGGCGTGGCGAAGCCGCTCATACGGCTTCAGGGGGTACCGCTTATTAGCCGGCAGCTCGTCGCCCTCAGTGGTGCCGGTGTTGACGAGGTGGTCGTCGTGACCGGGCACGCGCGTCAGGCGGTCGAGAGAGAGGTGCAGAGTTTCTCGATAACGCTCGTGCACAACGAGGCGCATGCGCAGGGCCAGGAGGGCTCGGTGCGGGCAGGGCTCGGCGCGCTGAGCGGCAGCTTCGACGCGGTGTTCATTGCGCCTTCTGACCAGCCGCTGATCGGTGCAGGCGATCTGACAGAGCTGATCGGCGCCTTCAAGAAGCGCGTGGCGGGTCATGTTGTGGTGCCGGTCGTGGATGGGCAGCGGGGCAACCCCATTTTACTCGACGAGTTAGCGCACGCGCACATTCTCTCCAGTGCCACAAATCTGGCCTGCCGCCACCTGATAGAGCGCCACCCGGAACTCTTGAGTGAGTACGAAACAGACAATACCCGCTTCATTACCGACCTGGACACACTCGAGGACGTGCAGTGGCTGGTACGACGCACCGGCTGGCAACTCGAATTGCCCGCGACCCAGGAGATTGCCGAATAGCGGTGTTAACCCCACATAGGCCGCCCTCGGGCGTGCCTCAAAGGAGCGACCCATGATCCCCCGCGAATTCGAATATCACGCCCCCAAAAGCATTTCCGACGCGCTCGGCTTGCTCGAGCGATTCGGCGACGAGGCCAAGTTGCTCGCTGGCGGCCACAGCCTGCTGCCGATGATGAAACTGCGCTTTGCCCAGCCTGGTCATCTGATCGATCTCGGCAGAATTGGCGAACTCAGGGGCATACGCGAAGAAGGCGGCGTGCTGCGCATCGGCGCAATGACGACGGAGAATGAGATCATCTGGTCGAAACTGCTCCAGGACAAGTGTCCGTTGCTGGTCGAGGGCGCGCGCCTGATCGCGGATCCACAGGTGCGATACAAGGGAACAATCGGGGGTGATATTTCACATGGTGACCCGGGCAATGACCACCCGGCACTGATGCTGGTGCTGGGCGCAACATTTGTCCTCAAGGGCTCGTCGGGGGAGCGCGTGGTGCCATCCGATGGCTTCTTCGTCGGCAGCTACACCACTCTATTGGAGCCGGGCGAAATCATGACCGAAATACGCATCCCGGTGCCCGCGCCGAATAGCGGCCACTGCTACTCCAAGCTCAAACGAAAGATCGGGGATTTTGCAACTGCGGCCGCTGCCGTCATGGTACGCATGAAGGGAGAGAGCGTTCAGGATGTCGCAATTGCGCTGACCAACGCCGGCGCCTGCGCGATGAGGGCACGGGCCGCCGAAGACTCCCTTCGGGGCAACGCGATAAATGATGCTTCAATCGCAGAGGCCGCCCGGCTTGCGATGAGCATCTGCGATCCGGCTGCAGATCAGCGTGGCGATGTGGAATATAAGATCGCGATGAGCGGCGAAATGACCCGGCGGGCATTGCGCACGGCGCGCGCGCGCGCCAGACACTGATTCGATATAAGGGGGGGGCCAAAAGATGGTCAATAAACAAACAGTATCGTTCACACTGAACGGCGCGGATGTCGATGTGGTCGTTGAACCGCGTGAGTTGCTTATCCATACCCTGCGCGAGCGACTCCAGCATACGGGTCCGCATATCGGTTGCGAGACCTCGCATTGCGGGGCCTGCACGGTCGATCTCAATGGCATGTCGGTCAAGTCCTGCACAGTGCTCACCGTGCAATGTCAGGATGCCAAAGTGCTCACGGTCGAGGGATTCGAACAGGGCGGCGCCTTGCATGCGCTGCAGGAAGGGTTTACGCAGGAACATGGACTGCAGTGCGGTTTCTGCACGCCCGGAATGATTACACGCGCCTACCGGTTGCTCCAAGAAAATCCCAGTCCCTCGGAAGAGGAAATACGCTACTGGATGGCGGGCAACCTGTGTCGCTGCACCGGCTATCAGAATATCGTCAAGGCCGTGCAGTACGCGGCAAACAAAATGTCGTTGCCACGCACCGGAACCTAACTCAAGGGGAGTTTCGCGATGACTGCTACAACCGAATCGCTCGAGCGCGAGACCAAGCTTCAGGGACTGGGCAGCTCCAGATTGCGCAAGGAGGATGCGCGCTTCATCCGCGGCAAGGGCACTTATGTGGATGACATCAAGCTGCCGGGCATGCTGTTTGGGGCCATGGTGCGCAGCCCCTACGCGCACGCGCGCATCAAATCGATCGACAAGGCCAAGGCCCTGGCCGTGCCGGGAGTCGTAGCGGTTCTCGTCGCCGACGACCTGAAGCCGGTAAAACTCCACTGGATGCCGACGATCGGCGGCGATGTGCAAGCGGTGTTGGCGGACAAGAAAGTCTGTTTCCAGATGCAGGAGGTCGCGATGGTGATCGCCCGCGATCGCTACTGCGCCGCGGATGGCGCGGATGCGGTGGAAGTGGACTACGAAGAATTGCCCGCCATCGTCGATCCACACAAGGCCATGGCGCCCGACGCTCCGATCATACGCGAGGATATCGCCGGCAAAGACGAAGTCGGCCACGGCAAGCGTACTCACCCCAACCACATATTCACCTGGGAAGCGGGCGACAAGCAGGGCACCGATGCGGCGTTTGCCAACGCAGCAGTGACCGTGAGAGAGGAGATCTTGAATCCTCGCGTGCATCCGTGTCCGCTGGAAACGTGCGGCTGCGTGGCGTCCTTCGACAAGATCACAGGCCAATTGACGGTCTACATGACCTCGCAGGCCCCACACCTGGTCAGAACCGTGGTGGCGATGCTGTCGGGTATTCCGGAAAGCAAGATCCGAATCATCTCCGGAGACATCGGCGGGGGATTCGGCAACAAGGTCCCGATCTACCCGGGCTACGTCATCGCCATCGTGGCGTCGATCGTGACAGGCGTCCCGATCAAGTGGATCGAGTCGCGCATCGATAATATCTCCACGACGGGATTCGCCCGCGACTATCACGGCATCGGCGAACTGGCGGCCGACAAGGACGGCCGGATCAAGGCGTTGCGCTTTGTTGCGCTAGCCGATCACGGCGCATTCAACTCCCATGTATCGGCCACCAAGTTGCCGGCGGGGCTGTTCAGCATCTGCACCGGCTCCTACGATATTCCCAAGGCCCATTGTCGTGTCGATGCGGTGTTCACCAACAAGGCCCCAGGCGGCGTGGCCTACCGATGTTCGCTGCGGGTGACCGAAGCGGTGTACCTGATTGAGCGAATGATCGACGTTCTGGCGCAGAAGCTCGGGATCGACAAGGCTGAGATCCGTGCCCGCAATTTCATCAAGGCCGATAAGTTTCCCTACACCACGAGCCTCGGATGGACGATGGACAGCGGAAATTATCATGCTGCGTTGGATAAGGTGTTAAAGGCGGTGGATTATGCGGGCCTGCGCCGGGAGCAGGCTGAAAAACGCGCCAAAGGTGAGCTGATGGGAATCGGGATTTCCACCTTTACGGAGATCGTGGGTGCGGGACCCACCAAGGTCTGCGACATTTTGGGCATCGGGCTTTTCGACAGCTGCGACATCCGCGTCAACCCCACCGGCAGCGCCATTGCCCGGCTGGGGACGATGAGTCAGGGCCAGGGCCACGCGACGACTTATGCCCAGATCATCGCCACCGAGCTGGGATTGCCCTCGGACGAGATCCAAATCGAAGAAGGGGATACCGACAAGGCGCCGTACGGCGCCGGCACTTGGGGTTCGCGATCCACCCCGGTCGGCGGTGCTGCTGCGGCGTTGGCCGCCCGCAAGATTCGCGCCAAGGCGCAGAAGATCGCCGCTCACTTGCTGGAGGTTGGGGAAGGCGATCTGGAATGGGAGGTCGATCGGTTCAAGGTCAGAGGCAACCCTGGCCACGCGAAAACCATGAAGGAGATTGCCATGGCGGCGCACACCTCCAACCTGCCGCAAGGCATGGAGCAGGGATTGGATGCAACCGAATACTACGACCCGCCCAACCTCACCTACCCATTCGGCGCCTATGTCTGCGTCGTCGATATCGACCGGTTTACGGGCGAGACCAAGGTTCGACGTTTCTACGCACTGGACGATTGTGGTACGCGAATCAACCCGATGATCATTGAAGGGCAGATTCATGGCGGTCTCACGGAAGCCTTTGCAGTAGCCTTTGGCCAGGCGATCCCGTTCGATGAGAACGGCAACCACCTCGGCAACAGCTTCATGGATTACTTCCTGCCCACGGCCGTGGAGACGCCGCATTGGGAAACCGATCACACCGTCACGCCCTCTCCGCATCATCCGATCGGCGCGAAGGGTGTCGCGGAATCGCCCCATGTCGGCGGCATCCCGTGCTTCTCGAACGCGGTTGTGGATGCCTTTGCGCATCTGGGGGTGACCCACATGGACATGCCGCACACCGCGTTTCGAGTATGGCAACAGTGCAAGGCGCTCGGAATCAACACGAGATGAGTGGCCCGCCTAGGCAATCCGCATGAAGGTGCAGATCGACAAGACCTATCCCCTGCCGTGCTCGGCGGAGATTGCCTGGGAATTTCTGCAAGATGTCGAGGCCGTTGCCGCCTGCATGCCCGGGGCAAAGATCACCGAACGCGTGGACGCTGACCGGTACAAGGGGACGGTCACAACCAAGGTGGGGCCCGCGACGATGTCCTTCAGGGGCGAAGTGCAGATGATGGACGTCGATGCGACTGCTCGATCCTTGCGCATGCTCGGCAAGGGAACCGATAGCACCGGCAACTCCGGCGCCTCCATGAACCTCACCGCCCGAATCGAGACGGCCGACGGAGGCCTGTGTACATTAGTGGGAATGAGCGAGCTGTCGATGAGCGGCAAGGCGGCTGCCTTCGGCGGACGCATGATGAGCACGGTCGCCGATCAGATACTGAAGCAGTTCGCCGACAACTTTGCCGCTCGAGTGCGCACGCTGCAGGCGTTGCGAGTAACGCCCACAACCCGAGACGGCAGCGCGACGCCTTCTCAGGCGCCGACTCCCATACCGCCAGCCCGGCCGTTGAATGTTCTCGCGCTCGCATGGACACTCCTTAAAGGCTGGCTGCGCGGCCTATTCTCCAATCGGTCGGCGTGAACCCTTCCGTGAAGCGCATGCCCGAGATCCTCGACTTGCAGCGCCGGCTCGAGGCCGTCGGCTATGTGGCCGAGGAGCCGCTGGCGGCTGCGCTGCTCTTGATGTTGGAGCTCGGCCGCCCGTTACTCCTGGAGGGCGACGCTGGCGTCGGTAAGACCGAAATCGCCAAGGCGCTCGCGCAGACGCAGGGCGCCCGACTCATTCGTCTACAGTGCTATGAAGGCCTCGATGTGCACACCGCCATGTACGAATGGAACTACCAGCGGCAATTGCTGGCCATCAAGCTCCTGGAGCACGATGAGCGCCCGGCCTCCGTCAAGGAGCAGGACATCTTTTCCGAGCGCTACCTATTGAAGCGACCGCTGCTCGAGGCTATCAGTTGCGCCGAACCGCCAGTGCTGTTGATCGACGAGGTAGATCGGGCCGACGAGGCGTTCGAAGCCTACCTCCTCGAATTGCTGTCGGACTTCCAGATGTCGATTCCAGAGCTCGGCACCATGCGCGCCGTTACCAAGCCGCTGGTCATCATCACCTCGAACGGTACGCGTGAGCTGTCCGACGCGCTGCGCCGCCGCTGTTTGTACCAGTACATCGACTATCCCGCGTTCGCGAAGGAATTGGCCATCGTCGAAATCAGGGCGCCGCAGGCCGCCGGACAATTGGCGCGCCAAGTGGTCGATTTTGTGCAAAGCGTGCGCCGTATGGAGCTGCAAAAAAAACCCGGCATCGCAGAGACGCTCGACTGGACCGCGGCGTTGCTGCGAATGGGAATTTCCGTGATCAACGACGACGGTGCGGAGCGCATTCTCGAAACACTCAGCGCTCTCATCAAGACCCGTGACGACCGGGCCGGCTTTACCCGCGAAGTGGTCGCACGGATTGCAGCCTCATGTTGACGGACAACGCAGCCTTTGCCGTGGAATTGGGTGCGGTCGTGCGCGCACGGCTTACCGGCTTTACCGGGTTCCTGCGCGCGAACGGCTTTGGCGTCGGCGGTGCCGAGGCGGTGTCGGTGCTCGACACGGGCGCAAAAATGGGGATTCTTGACTCGCAGGTGCTGCGCTGGAGCCTGAAGGCTCTGCTGTGCGGCCGGGGCGACGAGTGGCGGCGTTTCGATCGTCTATTCGATGCCTATTTCTTGCCGCCCAGCAAGAGTCTGTTTGCGCAAAGCAGTGGGGCGGCCGGCGGGGCGCACGAAGCGGCCGATGCGGGACGCGCCGGCGCTGAATTCGACTCTTCGCCCGGTACCGGCCACCGAGTCGCCGGCGACATTGATCAGGGCTCTCTGAGGCACGGGGCCAGCCGCGAAGAATCCTTGGCTTCCACCGACTTTCGCGAGCTGAATCAAGCGGAGCATGCCTACGACATCGAGGCGCTGATGCGGCGTTTCGCCAAACGATTGAGGCCGCTTCGTCTGCGTCGTCAAGCCACCCATCATCACGGCCGGCGTCTGGACCTACAAGCTACCATACGGCAGAGCGTGGCCAGTGGCGGCTCGCCAATTCGCCTCGCATGGAAAGAACGCCGCCGCGTGCGCCCCCGCCTGGTGCTGCTGGTAGACGTCAGCCGGTCGATGAGCCTCTACAGCTTTTTCTACATGCGCCTCGCGAGAGCGCTGTGCGGCGAATTGGCCGATGTGTACTGCTTCATATTCCACACGCGCATCATCGATGTCGGAGCGGCCTTGAGCGACCCGGATCCGTGGCGATCGCAAGAACGGCTGCACCTGCTGGCGATCGGTTGGGCCGGCGGCACGCGAATCGGTGAATGCCTACGGGACTTCAATCGCGACCATGGGGCTCGGCTGGTCCATTCGCGTACCGGTGTGATTGTCGTGAGCGACGGTTACGATACCGGCGAGCCTGCGCTGCTGGCCGAATCGCTCGCCACGCTGCGTAGGCGATCGAGGTGCCTGGTGTGGCTGAACCCGCTGTTGAACCAGCCGGGCTATACCCCGGAGAGCCGCGGCATGCGGGCAGCAACGCCGCACATCGACTTGCTCGCGGCGGGCGCCGACCTAGCGTCTGTCGAGCGCGTATTGCCGCAGGTCCTGCAGACCTTAAGATGACGAACGAAGAACTCCACGATCTGGCGCGAGAGTTAAACCGCCGCGGCGAGGCCTTTGCCCTCGTCACGGTGGTTCGCGCGGTCGCTCCCACGTCGGCCTACCCGGGCGCCCAAGCGATCGTTTTGGCCGACGGAACACTGCAGGGCTGGATCGGCGGCGGGTGCGCGAAGGACGTCATCATCGAGGCAGCGAAATGCGCCATCGAGAAGGGTGAGCCGAAGCTCGTGCGAATCAGTAACGAGAAAATATACGCCGAGGAAGACGTCGAGCACTACACGATGTCCTGCGCCAGCAACGGCAGTGTCGAACTCTTTATCCAACCCAACAGCCTTCGCAGCGCGCTGTGCGTGCTCGGGCGCACGCCCGCGGCGGATGAGTCGCGGTTTCTTGCGGAGCGCCTGAGGATCCGGCTCACCGACAGCCCGAATGATGCGCCCGTCGTTTTGGTCGCGACCCAAGGGCAGGGTGATGAGGAAGCCCTGGAGGCCGCCTTGCGCAGTCCTGCCAGGCAAGTACTCATGATTGCAAGCCGGCGGAAGGCGGACAGACTGCGCGCCGTGATGAAGATGCGGGGGGTCGACGAAGCACAGCTTGTGCGCCTGCAGGCCCCTGCGGGCCCGGATGCCGGCGCGAAGACGCCGGGCGAGATTGCACTAGTGGCGATCGCCGGAGTATTGGCATCGCTGCGCAGTCGAGATGAGCCCGTCGAGCGCAAGGCGGCCTCGGGAGCAGGCCCCGACGTGATTACGCCGATTTCGCGCATGCAGCCCGGCACCGCATCCGCAGCCGGCATATTCATCAACCCCGTCTGCGGAGTGGCCGTGAGCCGCGCCGATGCGTTGCACATCGAGAATTACGCAGGCATTTCTTACTATTTCTGCTGTGACGGCTGCTGGACGACGTTCCTCAAAGACCCAGGGAAATACGCAGTGATTCACCAAAGTTCCGCGGGCGCCCTTTCGGCAGGGGAACAGGTTAAATGACGGTGTTTTTCGTATCTTTTGCGGATGTCTTGGAATTGGAGATGGTGCCGCAAAGAGGATTCGAACCCCTGACCCACGCATTACGAATGCGTTGCTCTACCAACTGAGCTATTGCGGCATGTAAAAAGGGCGTGCAGTTTAACCCGTGGTAGTCTCGGACGAAAGGCTCCCGGTGCGCTTGTGGACCTCGCGAAGCGTGCGGGGCAGCGCAAAAATCACGTGTTCTTCCCGGCCCTTGAGTTCCTCAACCATCTCCCCGCCCCAGGCGCGGAGCTGCGTGATGACCCCCTGCACCAGGATCTCGGGCGCCGACGCACCGGCCGTCACTCCGACGGTCTTGGCGCCGTCGAACCATTCTCGATGCAGATGTTCCGGCCCGTCGACGAGATAGCCGGGGATTCCCGCCTTGTCGGCCATCTCACGCAGCCGGTTCGAGTTGGAGCTCGACTTCGACCCCACCACCACCAATCGGTCGCAGCGATGGATGAGATCCTTGACCGCATCCTGCCGGTTCTGGGTGGCGTAGCAGATATCTTCCTTGACCGGCGTCTTCAGGCCGGGGAAGCGTGCGCGCAGCGCCTCGACGATGGAGGCGGTATCGTCCACCGACAGGGTGGTTTGAGTGACAAACGCCAGATGGCCGGGGTTTCTGACCTGAATCTTCTGCACGTCCTCTACGGTCTCGACCAGGTAGATGCTGCCTCCGAATGAGGTGTCGAACTGGCCGATCGTGCCCTCCACTTCCGGATGCCCCTCATGTCCGATGAGGAACACCTCGCGAGCCTCGCGCGCGTAGCGGGTGACTTCCATATGCACCTTCGTCACCAGCGGGCAGGTGGCATCGAACACCTTGAGCGCCCGGCGCGCCGCCTCCATCTGAATGACGCGCGAGACGCCATGAGCACTGAACACCACCGTCGCGCCGTCCGGTACCTCGTTCAACTCCTCGACAAACACGGCACCGATGGTGCGCAGCCGGTCGACGACGTACTTGTTGTGCACAACCTCGTGCCGTACGTAGATGGGGGCGCCGAACAGGTCGATGGCCCGTTCCACGATGTCGATGGCGCGGTCGACACCGGCACAGAAGCCGCGCGGATTGGCGAGCAGTATATGCATGATTAAGCCTTTACCTTGGTGCCTTTGGGCTCGAACAGCGCATCCAGCAGCAAAAACGCCGCCCCGACGGTGATCGCGGAATCCGCGACGTTGAAAGCCGGAAAATACGCGCGATCCCAGTGAAAGTGGATGAAATCGACGACATATCCGAGTCGAATGCGGTCGATCACGTTGCCGATCGCCCCGCCGAGCACGAGCGAGAGGCCCGCGGCCAGCAGAACCTTGGACCGGGGCATCCGGAACAGCCACACGACGATCGCAACGCTCACTCCCACCGCGAGCGCGATGAACAGCCACCGCTGCCATCCGGACGCATCGGCGAGGAAACTGAACGCGGCTCCCACGTTGTGCATCCGCGTGATGTCGAGAACCGGCAGCACCGTGGTGAACTCGAACTCGCCATAACGGCGGGAGATATAGCCTTTGGTGAGCTGGTCGATAAGCACCACGATGGCCGACAGCAGCAGCCATTTTGCGGCTCGGCCCCGGTTTTCATGATCGCTCATGCGAATTTCCGCTCCTCGCCGGGCCCGTCAATATTGACGACGCAGCGTGCGCAAAGTTCCGGGTGCTTGGGATCGCTCCCCACATCGCTGCGCAAATTCCAGCATCTCACACATTTGGGCTGCGAACTCGGCTTGACCTCGATCCAGACATTTTCTGCCTGGCTCGGGACGGCATCCGTCGGCGGCGTGTCGGTCTCGACCACCCGAGCCTGACTCGTGATCAGCAAGAAGCGCAGTTCGTCGTGCAGCGCAGAAACTTTTTCGGCCTCGGCGGCGGGCGCATAAACGGTGACCTCCGCCTCGAGCGGCGCGCCAATTTGTCCGGCCGTTCGGAGGCGCTCGAGCTGGCGCGCCACGTCCGCCTTGAGCGCGATGAACGCAGGCCAGTCGATCTCGGAACCGCGCTCGGCGCCCGCCGGGAATTGGTGCCATACGTTCAGGAACACCGACTCGTTGCGGGCGCCAGGCATGAAGCTCCAGACTTCTTCAGCCGTGAAGCTCAAGATGGGCGCGAGCCAGCGCACCATCGCATCGGCAATGTGATACATCGCGGTCTGCGCCGAGCGACGCGGCAGGCTGTTCGCACCGGTGGTGTACAGGCGGTCCTTGATGATGTCGAGATAGAAGCCGCCGAGCTCGACCACGCAAAAATTGTGTATTTCCTGGTAAATGTCGTGGAATTCGTAGTTGCGGTACGCCGTGACCACGTCATTCTGCAGGCTGAACGCCACGCCGATCGCCCATTGGTCGATTGCCACGAGATCGTTCCACGCGACGGCCTGGGTGGCCGGATCGAATCCGTGCATGTTGCCGAGCAGAAACCTCAACGTATTGCGGATGCGCCGATAGGAGTCGGCCATGCGCTTCAAGATCTCGTCCGATACGCTCATTTCGTTGGCGTAGTCGGTGGCCGCGATCCACAGGCGCACCACGTCCGCGCCGAGCGTACTGGTGAGCTTCTGCGGCACCAGGGTGTTGCCGACGGACTTGGACATCTTACGGCCCTTCTCGTCCACCGTGAATCCATGCGTGAGCACGCCACGGTATGGCGCACGCCCATGCATGGCCACCGAGGTCAGGAGCGAGCTGTGAAACCAGCCGCGATGCTGATCCGATCCCTCGAGATACAGGTCCGACGGGGAGACGATTTCGGGGCGCATCTGCGTGACGGCGTGGTGTACCACACCGGAGTCGAACCACACGTCCATCACGTCGGTGGCCTTGTCGTATCGCGAAGCGTCCGGCCCGAGAAGGGTCGCCGGATCCAAGTCGAACCAAGCGTCGATGCCGCCGCGCTCGACCATCTTGGCCACGAGCTCGATGAGCTCGAAGGTCTTCGGATGCAGCTCGCCCGTTTCCTTGTCGACGAACAACGGGATTGGCACGCCCCAAGTCCGCTGCCGGGAGACGCACCAATCGGGGCGGCCGGCGATCATGCCGCTGATGCGTTGCTCGCCCCATGCGGGCATCCAATCGACATGCGAGATCGCCTCGAGCGCCGCCTTGCGAAGGCCCGCCTGATCCATGCTGATGAACCATTGCGGTGTCGCGCGAAAGATCACCGGCGTCTTGTGACGCCAGCAATGCGGATAGGCGTGATAATACGGCTCGCCCTTGAGCAGGCGGCCGCGCTCTCTCAAGACTTCGATCACGTGGGCGTTGGCATCGAACACGCCCTCGCCCGCGAACAGCGGCGTCGATGCGAGGAAACGTCCGTCTCCGCCGACTGGATTCTCCACGTCGAGCCCGTAGCGTCGCCCGACGACGTAATCCTCCAGACCATGACCCGGCGCGGTGTGCACGGCGCCCGTGCCCGCATCGAGCGTGACGTGATCGCCCAAAATCACCGGGACGCGGCGGTCATAGAAAGGATGCTGCAGTTCGAGCTTCTCGAGCACCGCCCCTTTGGTCTCGGCCAGCACCGTCCAGCCGGAAATTCCAAGGGTCTGCATCAGCGGCTTGATGCGTTCGGTCGCGAGCACCAACCGCTCGCGGCCGTTGCCGAAGTCGAATTCGACGAGCGCGTAGTCGAATTGCGGATGGACCGCCACCGCCTGGTTGGCCGGCAGAGTCCAGGGCGTGGTGGTCCAGATGGCGACTGAGGTGGGCACTCCCTCGTCGACTTCGCTGCCTTCCGTGACCATGCCGAAACGGCGCGAGAGATCCATCCGATCGATCACCTCGAAACGCACGAAGATGCTCGGCGAAGTGATGTCCTCGTACTCGACTTCCGCTTCGGCCAATGCCGAGCGGCAGTTCAAGCACCAGTGCACCGGCTTGAAGCCCTTGTACACGTGGCCGTTCTTGATGATGAGCGAGAAGGCGCGCAGCTGTTCGGCCTCGAAGCGCGGATCCATGGTGAGGTAGGGGTGATCCCAATCGCCGAGCACGCCCAAGCGCTTGAAGTCCTTGCGCTGCGAATCGATCTGCTTCAGCGCGTACTCGCGGCAGGCGGCGCGGAACGCCTTGGCGTCGATCTTTTGCCCCACCCGGCCGTGGGTCTTCTCGACCTGCATCTCGATGGGAAGGCCGTGACAATCCCAGCCGGGCACGTACGGCGCGTCATACCCGTCGAGCGTGCGCGACTTGACGATGATGTCCTTCAATATCTTGTTGACGGCGTGCCCCAGGTGAATGGCGCCGTTCGCGTACGGCGGCCCATCGGTGAGCACGAACGACGGACGGCCCTGGGATGCGGCCCGAATCTTCTCGTAGAGAGTGTCGCGCTCCCACGCCGCGAGCATCGCGGGTTCCCGGTTAGCGAGATCCGCCTTCATGGAGAAGCCGGTCTGCGGCAAATTAATCGTCTGTTTGTAGTCAGCCACCAGTCACCTTCGACAAAAGCTCGCGAGCATTCGCGGCGTCAACCTTCATTTGCGCGACCATCGCGTCCACGGTATCGAACTTGACCTCGTCGCGCAGTTTTGCGACGAACTCGACCTCGATCAACCGGCCGTAAAGATCGCCGCTAAAATCGAACACATGGACCTCGAGCAGGGGCTCCGTGCCGTTCACCGTCGGGCGAGTCCCCAAGCTCGCAACTGCGTTCCGCGCGCCGGCGCCGATCCCATGCACCCGCACGGCAAGGACACCTCCGGTGGGCGACTTGCGCCGCATGAGATGCAGGTTGGCCGTGGGAAACCCGAACGTTCGCCCGAGCTCCTTGCCGTGGGCAACATGGCCCACCATCCGGTACGGGCGGCCGAGCAGCCGCGCCGCACCCGCGTAATCCGCACCTTCCAAACGCTCGCGCACGGCCGTGCTCGAGACCCGCAGGCCGTCGAGCACGAAAGGCTCCACCTGATCCACGCCAAAGCCGCGCAGGCGGCCCGCGGCCTTCAGGCTCTCGATCGTGCCGCAGGCCTTGCTGCCGTAGCGAAAATCATCTCCCACCACCACATGGCGCGCTCCGAGCCCACCCACGATGAGCTCGTCCACGAACGCCTCCGGACTCATGCGTCGCATGCTTTCGTTGAAAGGCAACGTGACCAACCGATCGACCTCGAGCGCCGAAAGCGCGGCGAATTTCTCGCGCCAGCGCGTGAGCCGGGCCGGCGCAGCGTCGGGATCGATGAATTCTTTGGAGCTTGGCTCGAACACCAGCACGGTCGACGGCGCGCCGAGTTCGGCCGCACGCCGCTTCAACGCCCGGATCATCTGTTGATGGCCGAGATGCACGCCATCGTAATTTCCCACGGTAAGAACGCAGCCCCGGAGAGCTTTGGAGACACTGTTGAGACCGCGCACTAGTTCCATGGCGAAAGCTCATCATTATACGCATCTCGTCCCTGTCGCCCGGCCCGAAATCGCGCTGCGGCTGTCAACAGCCCGGCGCCGGGTGCATTGACAATGACGTGCCCGAGCCGGAGAATGTGCGGCTCTTTTGGGGGCGCCCGTCGACCCTCATGGCCTCGAGGAGTCTACGCTTGGCGAATACGAAATCTGCTGAAAAGGCGGCCCGACAGTCTACCGAGCATCGCGCCCGAAACGATGCCCTGACCTCGCGTCTGCGCAGCGCCATCCGCAAGGCGACGCTCGCGCTTAAGGCCGGAAAGCACGATGACGCGGCCTCCGCGCTCGCCGCTGCCACGCCCATCATCGACAGCATGGTCAACAAGGGCATCATTCACCGCAACAAGGCAGCCCGCCACAAGAGCCGCCTGACCAAGCAAGTCCGCGCGCTGGCGGCGAAATAGCCTGACGGGGATTTCAGGCCACGTGCGCCGCGGGATCTGCAGCGCCGGCGGCCGGACGCGGATGTTCCTCGAGATAGCGCATCACCGACTGCTTGAGTTCATCGGTCCCTTTCCCGGTCGCCCCTGATATCAGTAGCACGGGCCCCTTCCAGCGAAGCCGTCGCACGATCTCCTTGGATCGGCGCGTCGCCTCCGCCGGCTCCAACAGATCGATCTTGTTGATGACGAGCCACCGCTCCTTGGCGGCGAGGTCGGCCGCGAATTTCTTGAGCTCGCCAACAATGGTGCGGGCATCCTTGACCGGATCGGCGTCGGGATCGGGCGGTGCAATATCGATCAGATGCAGGAGGATCCGGGTGCGCTGCAGATGCCTCAGGAACCGGATGCCGAGACCCGCCCCCTCCGCCGCACCTTCAATCAACCCCGGAATGTCCGCCATGACGAAGCTGCGCCCCGGGCTGGCGCTCACCACCCCGAGATTCGGGTGCAGCGTCGTGAACGGATAGTCTGCGACTTTTGGCCGCGCGGCCGAGACCGCCCGAATCAGCGTGGATTTGCCGGCGTTCGGCAGGCCCAGAAGGCCCACGTCGGCGATCAGCTTGAGTTCGAGGCCGAGGTCGCGCTTCTCGCCCGGGAGTCCGAGACCGGACTTCCTCGGGGTGCGATTGGTGCTCGACTTGAACCGAGTATTGCCCCACCCGCCCTTGCCTCCCTTGGCCACCAGCAGCGTCTGGCCCTCGACCATGAGGTCGCCCAACTGCTCACTGGTGGCAAGGTCCGATACCACCGTACCCACCGGGACCTGAACGTAGATGTCATCGCCGCCATGACCGGTGCAGTCGTTGCCGCTGCCGCCCTCGCCGTTTTGACCCCGATAGGTTTTGGCAATGCGAAAGTCCGCGAGCGTGTTCATCCCCTCGACCGCTTTCAAGTAGACGCTGCCGCCGAGTCCGCCGTCCCCGCCATCGGGACCTCCGAAGGGAACGAACTTCTCGCGCCTGAAACTCACGCAGCCGCGACCGCCGTTGCCGGCTTGAACTTTGAGCTTGGCTTCGTCGATGAATTTCATGAGATGGGAGCCGCGGAAACTAAAAGGGGGCAGGATTGCCCTGCCCCCTTCGGATTCTACCGGCAGCGGGCGCTCTCGCCCGCCACGGCGTTACTTGGCGACGACGTTGACGTAAGTATGACCTTCGGCGCCCTTGATACGAAACTCCACCACCCCGTGTGAAGTGGCGAACAGCGTGTGGTCCGTGCCCATGCCGACGTTCACGCCGGCGCGATACTGGGTGCCGCGCTGACGGATGAGAATGTTGCCCGCGAGAACACCTTCGCCGCCGAACTTCTTGACGCCCAAACGCTTGGAATGTGAGTCGCGGCCGTTACGAGTACTGCCGCCGGCTTTTTTGTGTGCCATGTAAGTATCTCCTTCGGATTTTTAAGCGACGATGGACGTGATCTTCACATCGGTATAGGGCTGCCGATGGGTCTTCTCGCGCTTGTAATGCTTGCGCCGGCGAAACTTGACGATCCGCACCTTGTCGCCCTTGCCATGCGACTCAACCGTCGCAGTCACCTTGGCGGTTTCGATGTAAGGGGCACCCAACGTCACGCTGGAGCCGGCACCGACCAACAGCACCTGGTTGAATTCGACGCTTGCGCCCTGGTCGGCGGCGAGTTTTTCGATGCGCACAATCGCACCTTCTTGGACGCGGTATTGCTTCCCGCCCGTGGCAATCACGGCATACATGTTTGACGACTCCAGATAGACGAGCCTCGGGGGCCCGCAAAAGAGCCGCGAATTGTACGGTGGGGGCGGATCTTGGTCAAATAGCTGGGTCTGGCCGCCCAAGGCCGCCTGGTCAGCCCCTAGTGCATTGCAGCAAATGTTGCCAGGGATCGTGCCGCCGGGTCCGCCTCCCCGTCAAGCGAGCACATTGCTTCCCGCAGGATGAATTCTGCGCGTTACCTGTGACAGTCATCCACGCGGCACGACACGCCCGTCTCGATCATGCCGTGTAGGCGATGGTCACCCGCCTCATATGCAGCTGACGACACCACCCGCTTCGTGACTTCGATCGAGCACAGGGGCCCCCGCCACTCGGCCGGGTATACCATCGCGGCGCCATGAATGATGCAGGCGAGATTGCACCGTGACCATGCCAAAGCGGTGCTACAGATTTTACGCTGCCTGGACTTTCGGCGGTTGTAGCCCAAGTCGCGGCTTTCTTAGGTACCATGGCGCATTGCGCCAGGCCTTCCATGACACTTGAACAAATTCGCGACCTCGTCACCGCCGATTTCGAAGCAGTCGACCGGGTCGTCAAACATCGGCTCTACAGCCCCGTCACCCTCGTCAATCGGGTGGCGAACTACATAATTTACGCTGGCGGGAAGCGGCTGCGGCCCCTGCTCGTGCTTCTCGCCGCTCGCGCTTGCGGACACGGCGGGGAAAAGCATATCGAAGCGGCGGCCATCATCGAGTTCATTCACACCGCCACCCTCCTGCACGACGATGTGGTGGACGGCTCGTCGCTCCGTCGTGGCACCAAGACCGCCAACGAGGAGTTCGGCAATGCGCCGAGCGTGCTGGTGGGCGATTTCCTCTATTCCCGCGCCTTCCAAATGATGGTGAGCCTCGACCGGATGCGCATCATGGATATCATGGCCGATGCCACCAACGCCATCGCCGAGGGCGAAGTCCTGCAGCTCATGAACGCGCGCGATCCGAACACCAGCGAGGCCCGCTACCTGGATGTCATTCATCGTAAGACCGCGAGGCTGTTCCAAGCCGGTGCACAGATCGGCGCCGTCCTGAGCGACGTCTCCCCCATCATAGAAGAGTCGCTCGCCCGGTACGGGAAGCATATCGGCACGGCCTTTCAGCTGGTCGACGACGCCCTTGACTACCAGGCGGACGAGCTCAGCCTGGGCAAGCACCTCGGCGACGATTTGGCGGAAGGCAAGCCTACCCTGCCCCTCATATATGCCCTGCAGCACGGCAACGACACCCAACGCGCCATGATCCGCGAGGCCATCGAGGAAGGCGGACTGAAACATCTGGGCGAAATCACCCAAGCCGTTGCAAGCCTCGGGGGCCTTGCGTACACTGCCCGGCTCGCGCAATGCGAGGTAGGTCAGGCTCTTGCTGCGCTGGCACCCCTTCCCGAATCCAGATTCAAAGAGGGATTGAGCGAGCTGGCAAGGTTCGCTGTGGCACGCAAGCACTGATAGATCGCGATTTCGGGGTGTAGCTCAGCCTGGTAGAGCACTACGTTCGGGACGTAGGAGTCGCAGGTTCAAATCCTGTCACCCCGACCATTGATCTGCAAGGCTTTTTCCATCCTCGTGGGGATCAAACCGGCCCATTGGTAACAAGTTAAAGCTGGTTTGGTAACATCTTTGGCAACAACTTCGCTGGCACCGCCCGTTCATTGCATGGCTCCGTCAAGCGAATCGAGCAATGGATCGCTGAGATAGCCATCCCTCGCGAATCTCGTTTGGCTAGACACGTAAATCGTCCCCACGATGCGGATGCAGCCATCGAAAATCTGGCGCGCGAGACCGTCTT